>NZ_CP064653.1:2056533-2742044 GCF_015711015.1 Methylomonas sp. LL1 | reverse complement strand
CGACAACTCCTCGATGCCGAGCATGGCAATAATGTCCTCCAATTCGCGATAACGCGATAGGTGCTCGCGCACTGCTCGCGCCACCTGATAATGACGTTCGCCAACAATATGGTGATCCATGATTCGGCTGCCGGAGCGCAACGGATCGATGGCGGGATATATGCCTTTGGCGGCCTGTTGGCGGGACAGAATTACCACGCTATCCAGGTGGCCGAGAATGGTTGCCACCGCCGGATCGGACATGTCGTCGGCCGGCACGTAAACGGCCTGCACCGAAGTAATCGAGCCGGTCTTGGTGGAAACGATACGTTCTTCCAGCGAGGCCACTTCAGTCAGTAAGGTTGGCTGATAGCCGACCGTGGCCGGCATCCGCCCCAGCAAGCCGGAAATTTCGCTACCGGCCTGCACGAAGCGGAAGATGTTGTCCATTAAAAACAGCACTTCGGTATCCAAGGTATCCCGCAGGTATTCGGCATAGGCCAGCGCGGTATAGCCGACATGAAAGCGCACGCCGGGCGATTCGTCCATTTGCCCGTAGACCAGCAACGCCTTGGGCAATACCTCGGCATCGGCCATTTCATGCCAGAGTTCGTGGCCTTCGCGCATGCGTTCGCCGACGCCGGCGTAGACGGAAACACCCTGCATTGCGGAACTGACTGCGTGCATGAACTCCATCATCAACACGGTCTTGCCGACACCGGCACCGCCAAACAGGCCGGTTTTGCCGCCGCGTACAAACGGGCACAACAAATCGATCACCTTGATGCCGGTTTCGAGGATTTGCGAGGCCGGCAGGGTCTCCGACAGCAGTGGCGGGGCGGATAGAATGTCGCGAAAAGCCGTGGACGGCAGTGGCGCACCACCATCGAGCGGATCGCCAAAAACGTTTAGCATGCGCCCCAAACAGGACGGATCGACCGGCACATGAAGCGCGCCGCCTCGATCGTAAACGGGCATGCCACGATACAGTCCGGACACCGAATGCAATGCAATCGCCCGAATCAGTGTCGGCTCCAAGTGCTGAAACACCACCAGCACATATTGCCCATCGCCATTGATTACATCCAGGGCCTGGCCTATCGGGGGAAGATAGTCACAACGGACATCGACCACCGGCCCTTGCGCGGATTCAATTCGGCCGACCACGGTGTGTTGACGAGCTAAACGATCCGGACTGTTTCGGGCCTTCTCCGGATATAACCGCTCCTGGCTATCCTCCGATCTCGTGGCTATTGGCAAATCTATCCCTAAGCTGTTTAATACATTGGAAACCGACAATTTGGATGAATTCATGCCCGCTCCAGGGTTATGTCCTAAGGCAATTTCCCGCGAAAATATGTCCCATTGATGGGGGGCCACCTACCGCGGCTCAAAAAGCTTACATGGCACAAGCAGCAAGTCTTCGCCCAGAAACGCCGGCGTGACCGGAAAACCGACCAGCCCCCAAGAAACTCAGAAACAGGGCCAACGCTCATAGGCCTAGTATCCATGATGGGATGATACCACTGAAAAACAATAACGCATCGACTCCGGCGTTTGGCGCCGAAAACCTTGGCCGCCAGCGCCAAGCCTTCGTGAAACAAACGATCCTGCACGGCATGCAAGGTGTTGTGGTGGATGAAATCCTTGATTGGTCCCTGACTGGGTAGCCAATGGGCGATATGAGCTATGACGGCATTGGGGGCGAAACTATCGTTGTGAGCAATATCATCTAGGGAAATAGACATTTGGAGCAAAACCTCGCTAATCAAACAGGGTGTTAGGCGATTTGTGGCGATAACTGGACCAATCCAAGCAATTTGCCGTTGACTAAGCCAAGTCATTTGTCGTTGACTGAGCGTAGCCGAAGTCCACAGTTCGCTTCAACGACTTCGGCTTTGCTCGGCACAAGTCTGCTCAGCGAAGGACATATTTGGCATCGACAATGGATACAAACTTTCTCAAAATCACCTTAATGCTTCTCCGTTTATCCGGCATGGCACGTGCCAACTCTAAAAATGCCCTGATTTGCCGCAATGCTTTTTTCCAAGAGTAACCTAGGTCTTGATGAATGGTGCGAATAAACCAGGAACAACCGGTTGAATTAGACTATGGTTCCCTTGTGGTAGTGTTTAGACCGAATATCTATTCGCGCTATTCGTTAAAAAATCCCTGCTATTTCAAGACTAAGAGTAGGAAATCAAAGGCTGGCACATTTTTCGCTTTACTAAGGTTTTCCTGCGTTTGAGAGAATAGCCATGTTGACTTCCTCCAGTGTTGCGGTTCCACGGCTGGGAATACCCGGTTTGATTGAGAACTGGCGTAGCGATTTGCTATCCGGTTTTCTTGTATTTTTGATCGCGTTGCCGCTATGCCTGGGTATCGCGATGGCATCGGGCTTCCCGCCGATGTCCGGCATCATTTCCGCGATTATCGGCGGCGTCGTGGTGTCGCGAATCAACGGTTCTTACATGACCATCAACGGTCCCGCCGCCGGATTGATCGTGGTGATCGTCGATGCGGTGCAATCGCTCGGCCAGGGCGATGCGATGGCAGGTTACCGTTACACCTTGGCGGCCATCGTTGTAGCCAGCGTTTTGCAAGTGTTGATGGGTATTTTCAAGGCCGGCAAACTCAGTGCGTTTTTTCCATCGTCCGTGGTACACGGGATGTTGGCGGCGATCGGCATCATCATCATGGCCAAGCAGATTCATACCTTGCTTGGCGTTAAACCGGAAGCCAAGTCCTTGTTCGGCACTATTGCCGAGGTTCCGCATTCCCTGATGGAGATGAACCCCGAGGTATCGGTGATCGGTTTGTTGGGCTTGCTGTTGTTGATTCTCTGGTCGGTGATCAAGCATCCCACCTTAAAAATGATTCCGGCGCCGCTGTTGGTGGTGTTGATGGGACTGGTATTGGGCCAGTTTTTTGATCTGGACCATATCCACCAATACCTATTTCTGCCGGACGCGGAAATTCTGCCGCATCATCAATTTACCGTCGGCCCATCATTCCTGGTTGCGGTGCCGGAAAATTTCATGGCCGGTTTTTATTTTCCCGACTTCTCCAAAATCGCCACCGTCGAGTTTTGGATTTCGGTCATCACCATCTGGCTGGTCGGTAGCTTGGAAAGCTTGTTGAGCGCGTCCGCGGTGGACAAGCTCGATCCTTATAAACGCAATTCCAACTTGAATCGCGATCTGACCGCGGTTGGTATAGGTAATCTGGTTTCAGGCATGGTCGGCGGCTTGCCGATGATTGCGGAAATCGTCCGTAGCTCGGCCAACATCAACAACGGTGCCAAAACCGCGTGGGCCAACTTCTTTCACGGCGTGTTCCTGTTGATTTTCGTGGCGTTGTTTCCGAAACTGATCCATGAAATTCCGTTGTCCGCCTTGGCGGCCCTATTGGTGTTCACCGGTTTTCGTCTGGCTTCGCCCAGGGAGTTTGCCAAGATGCTGGCTGTTGGTCTCGACCATTTCGCGGTATTCGTGATCACCATACTTGGCGTGTTGGCTACCGATTTGTTGATCGGGGTGGCGATCGGCATCGTGGTCGAACTGGCAATTCACGTTAGCCGCGGCCTGAAATTGCGCAATGCGTTTTCGATGGCTTACCAGATTGATCAGACCGATGACGATACCTATCACATCGAAGTATCGGGCGCGGCGGTGTTCTCCAACATCATCACCCTGAAAAGCTTGTTGGCGGATTTCCCTCAACGCAAAACCGTGTATTTCGACCTTAGCGAGACCGATTTAATCGACCACACGGTGATGGAGTTCATCCACCACTTCGCGGGGGAGTACAACCACAACGGTGGCCATTGCGAGATCGTTGGCTTGGATCAGCACGAGAGTTATTCGGATCACCATCTGTCCGCCCGCCGCAAGATCGTTTTTTGAGACAAGAACATGAACGCGTGATTCCGCCGCCACTCACTCTAACACTCTAAATTCAGACTGGACTAACGATGCAACACATGCGGATGCAAGCCATGCTAGAGCCGGATAAGCACGATCGATTATCTGATATGACTTAGTTTGGGCGGAAAGACGTGGCCCCACATCGTTGTCGAGCCACGTTCAAGGAATCAACCGCTAGTTAGCGGTTGTAGATATACATCGTAACTTCGAAACCAAAACGTAGGTCGGTGTAGGTCGGTTTTTCCCATTTCATATCGAAATACCTCATAAAAAATTGATTTTGTTTAGGTTGGTGGCTTATTGTCGCGACTATGCGGCTTGTTGGTAGCAGTATAGCTCGACACTCTGGTTAAAGGACCGGGCAACTAGTCAGTTAGCCGCCCGTATCCACTGGATGCCTATCTGGTTGGATTGGGTTCCCACCATCTCACAAAAGTCGGTTCTGTACCCGTGCCGAGCAATTGTAGATAAGCCGTCAGGTTGGCAATATCATTGGGGCACAGATTGTTTTTGTAAGAGGGCATCCCCTCGCCCTCCCCGTTGAGAACCGCCTCGGAGGTTTCATCGGCTTCGCCAACCAGGCTGGGTCCCATGCTACCCCCATGGGCGCCCATGCCATGACAGCTATAGCAATTCATTCGCATAAAGGCTCGGCGACCCTCCCCTGCGGCATCCTGGGTAGGAGTGATGCAATTAGGGGTTGTGGTTATTGTTGTACCGGCTGTCCCTTTCGTACCCTTAGAGCTTTTTGAATCCGATGTCGACCATGTTGAAGACTTTTCTGATTTCGGTCTGTCCGCATTGGCGGTGCTCATTCCGCCCGCGAACAAGATTAGCCCTAAGGCGATATAAACTATATTCGGTAGAACTCTCATGATTGATTTACCTCGTGTTTTGATTTTGAAGGGCCACCTGATCCGGGTCTGGTTGGGATGAAGTGGAACCCCTGAGTGGTTTGATAAGTGGTACTTTGTAAGCAGTCAAAATGTTCAGAATCTGACGCTGCTTCCGCGCCAGGCTCTTTTCCAGTTTCGCCGCAAAAGCTTGATCGTCTTTTCTAACGCCCAGAGATATATCGAAGGCGAAAGGCAGAGAAGGCATCTGCTCGTCGGCGGGCACGGGGGTTACTACCAGGGTCTTACCGTATGGTTTGGCAAAAAAGCCCCCGATCGGTCCCCATACCACGGCCACATCGATATCTCCCTTGGCGACAGCATCCACGATTTGAGCTTGAGGATTTGTTATTGATTCCTCGCCCCACATGGAGTAGCCGGCGATATTCTCGACAATGCCTCGACGAGCCAGAGCATTCGCCGGCGGCGAATTCGAACCATCGTTGCCGATAGCATGCAGGCCTATTTTCAGATCGCGCAAGCGTGGATCGTCAAAAGATTTGAACGCCAGATTGCGGTTCTTCGCCGTGACGAAGGCATAGCCGGAACGGTAATAAGGGCGGGTAGAGAGCACTCGTTCGTAACCGTAGGGTACCCCCATCACCACGTCGCAATATTTCGCCCCAAGCGTTTCACGGATGTAACCTTGCCGTTGCTTTTGCCAGTAAAAATTCAGCTTCGCGTGCATATCGGCGGCCAACAACTTGGCGATCTTATTCTCGAAGCCTTCCTGCTTCTGATTAGAGAACGGCAAATTGTCTGGATCCGCGCAAACTCGGAGCTCGTCTTTTGCCGTCACCGCGGTCGCGCATGACAATAAAACAGCGGCGAGTAAAGCGCGCGTCCTGCCTGACAAAAGCTGAGGTCGTTGGGAGATGTGGCCCTGCTCCGTACCTGTGAATAACATGGCAATTAGGGTAATTTGTAGACGTGAACCCAGCCGCCGTTACCAGACTGGTGATCGTCGTCACCACTGCCTGCGTTGGCGGCACACTTATCATCACTGAATACGGCGATGCGTTGTTTACCGTCGGGACCGGCGAAACTAATCGGATTACCAACGGTATTGCATTCCAGTTTGGTGCTAAACACAGGCTCGCCGGTGTTGGCATCAACTGCCTTCAACAAAGGTTCCTTGGTTGAGTAGAAAACCACCCCACCGGCCGTCGTCAGTGTGCCGGCGTAGATCCAGGCGCTTTCCTTGACGCCCCATTTTTTCTTGCCATTAGCGGCATCCCAAGCGATCAATTCGCTGGCATAACTCTTATCCTTCGCCGCGCCGATGCTGTAGTCGGTGCCCATGTATGGAGAACCGGAAATGAATTCGGCCTTTAGCGCTTCCAGGTTACTGCACAGGTTGAATGTTGGCGCATAGAACAAACCGGTCTTCGGTGAGAAGGAGGCAGGTTCCCAACCTTTTCCGCCCAGTACTGACGGACAGATGTTTTCGGTCAATTCACCCTGGTGGACACGCATGTCATCGTTGACATCAGGTAATCCGGTAGTCAGATCGACGCCATTGGCCCAATTCACATCCTCGACAAACTGAGGCGCCAACAACACTTCGCCGGTCGCTCGGTCGAAGGTATAAGCAAAACCATTTTTGTTGAAATGGACCAGCAGTTTGTCGTGGGTAACGCCTCTTACGGTGATTGTTTGATTGACGGCGATATTCTCGCTGGCTGCGTCGTAGTCCCAACTGTCATGCGGAACGAACTGATAGGCCCAGATCGCCTCGCCGGTGTCGGGTTTTCTGGCAAAGATCGAGGCGCCCCATTTGTTGTCGCACTTGCGCGGGTTTTTCTCATATTCGGATTTTTCACAACGCATTTCCGCGTTCCAAACACCGGGCTGGCTGGTGCCGTAGAACAGTAAATCCAGTTCCGGGTCGTAAGTCAGGTAACCCCAGGCAGCACTGCCACCCAGTAAGTAAGCCCGCTGATTCGGCCAACTGCTCGCACCTTGATCGACTTGGTCTTTGTAGTAAACCGAGTTATCCCGGAAATTCTGGCCGATCAATACATCCTTGTCGGGCCCCGTGTTATAAGCACGCCATAGTGATTTGCCTGTCTTCAGATCTAACGCCTGAATCCATCCACGAACCCCCATCTCGCCGCTGGAAGAGGCCGTAATGACCTTGTCCTTGGCAATGACCGGCGCAACTGTCATCGTCACGCCGGTATGAGGATCAGCCATGTGATTGCGCCAGACTTCCTTGCCGGTGATCGCATCGACAGCCACTGTGGTATTGTCGAGAAGGTTGAAAACAATCTTGCCATCCGCATAAGCCGCGCCGCGATTGATCCCGCCGCAGCAATTGGCGCCCTTGGCGTATTCACTCACTTGCGGGGCATAGGTCCATTTGGTCTGACCCTTGGTGAGGTCATAAGCGATGAGTTTGTTGGGGAAAGGGGTAACGACGTACAGGGTATTACCGACCACCAGCGGTTCGCCCATGTGGCTGCCATGGGCGCCGGTTTTAAACGAGAACTCTTCCTTGAGTTGAGCAGCATTGGCGGGGGTAATTTCGGCCAGTTCGCTATAACGAGTACCTTCAGGCGTACCACCAGCGGTCGTCCATTCTGCCCCCGCCCCGGCAGCCGACACTGTACCGACGGAGAAGGCGCTACCGCCGATCAACAACGCAAGCATTACACCCTTATGGATTTGGGTCGGTCGTGCATTTGAGCCAGGAAGTGGCTCCTTATTAAAATAAAGTATGTTTGTGACAGTCATTTAATGGTCTCCTTGGAAAGGTGGCTATCGTTAGGGCGAGTTTTCCCGATGCATGGAATTAACTGACCAGTTATGCACCTGGATGCAAGTTCCAGTCGCCGTGGGATAGTGAAGTGAAGCACCCCCAGATTACCTTTCAAAAGTTAGGGTATTATTAGTATTTGATTAGGGTTGAATTAAGACCTAACGATTCTGAAATCACCGCGCCACCCCGGCAAATGAAAGCCGTGTGGCCATGACTTTCACGGCAAGTTTGAAAAGATTTGTTGTTGAATAGATGGAGCATAAGCTGATTGTTAAATTAGTTCTCGATGGCCCGTACTGATCAGCCAGGCAACTATATGATTTGAATCGGCGGGATTGGCTCGAAAGGTCTGAAACTATTCCATAACTGGCGTCCCAATTTTATCCAGGTGGACAAGCGTATGCCGGTGATAGACGGCATCGAAACGGCTCGGCGCTTACGCTGATAGGCCGTAAAGATCATAGCGATCACTGCCTCGGCGGATAAAGCGCAAATTCTATTCCCGCCCAAAGTTCCATTCGCCGCTACGACCACAAGGATACGTTGGGTAGGCCGAGGCTGGACAGTCATCGTATTGGCGAATACGATACGCTAAGCCGGGCTGATCGATAATATGCCGGGTGATGCTCTTTCCCTTTACTCGGGAATTTTGACTATCCGGCGATCCTGATGGCGCTCGACCGGGCCGGCAACGGTAAACCGTTGCAAGACGGATAACGGAGGAATATCAGTCATGTTTTCGCGCATTCTTCAAGTAGTCTCGGTAGGTTGTTTATGCCTGTTCCGCGCTGTTTCTGGCTATGCGGATGGAGTCGAGAGCATATCGGTATCCACCTCCCCGGCACAGATACAGCAAATTCTCGCCAGTTTTCAAGAACACGGTTTACCCTGGGGCGGCCCACGTTCGGGACCGTCGGCACGGGCCGGCGCGAGGGTGGCGATTGTCAGCGAGGACTTGCGCAACGGCGGCGTTCTCGGCGTTACTCTGGGTATCCGGGAAGCCGCCGAGGTAATCGGCTGGAGTACTCGAGTTTACGATGCGGGCGGGACGCCCGATGGGCGCGGCAAGGCAATCGAAGCCGCATCGGCATCGCGGCCGGACGGCATGATCATCGTCGGCGCCGATGTTCATAGCCTGAGCACGCGGCTGGCGGGGCTCGCTCAGCGAGGTATTGCCATGGTCGGTTGGCATGTCGCCCCGACGGCTGGGGTGATTGCGGACGGCCCCGTCGCGATCAATGTGTCCACCGATCCGCTGGAGGTCGCGCGCATCACGGCGCTGGCGGCTATTGCCGAAGCTCGGGACCCCGCTGGGGTTGTGATTCTCACCGACAGCAATTTCGAGATCGCCATGGCCAAGGCCAATGCGATGGCGGCGATCGTGCGGGCGTGCGCGACGTGCACCTTGTTGGAAATCCGGGATGTGGCGATTTCGCGGGCCGCCGATGCAATGCCCGAGGTCACGCGAGAGTTGCTGACAGGTTACGGCATGCGCTGGACGCACGCCTTGGCGATCAATGACATCTACTTCGACTACGCGGTGCCCGAGTTGATCAAGGCGGGCAGGCCGAGCGGGAGCATCAGCCTGCTTTCCGCGGGTGACGGTAGTCCCGCCGCCTTTCTGCGCATCCGGGCCGGAACCTTTCAAACCGCGACCGTCGCCGAACCTCTAAATCTCCAGGGCTGGCAATTGGTCGACGAATTGAATCGGCTGATGGCGGGCGAAGCCGTCACGGGCTATGTCATTCCGGTTCATTTGGTGACGGCGGGGAATATTGCCTTCGACGGCGGACCCCGGATGAGCTACGATCCCGATAATGGTTATCGGGATATTTACCGGCAAATTTGGAAGCGCTGAAAAACATGACAACTCACCGCCGCTTATGGCCGAGGTCCTTGCGCTGGCAGTTCCTGATCGCGGCGGGCGTATTGGCATTGTTGATATTGGCCGGTGGGCTGACAGCGGTTTACGCACTGCGGACCTCGGCCGCCAGCGTCCGGCTACTGGCCGAAGACCGTCTGGTCCGCATGCAGGAAGCACAGGATTTGGTTCAACGCACCTTGCTGATCGAACGCGAGTCCTATCAACTGGCGAGCGCCGATTCGCTAGCCAGGATGCGCGCAAGCTATGCCGGCATCGTCGAACAGATGGATCTATTCGACGACCTGGTGGAGCGGCTCGCCGCCGCCGGCAACGATGCGGTGATACTCGAATTGCATCAGGCTAGCCAATTGTTTCGCAATACGGCCAACGTCGTGGCGCAATTGCGGGAGAGCGGATTGCAGGCCGAAGCGTCCTTGCCGTCCGCCGGCCAACGCACCTCATCCGGGCGGCAAGTGTTGGAACGGGCGTTTGACGACGAACTTAGCCGCCAGGCCAGCGCGATGGTGCTTTCGGCGCAGGTGCTGAATTCCCAATTCAGCGTGGCGTATCGTAGAGTCGTGCGAGAACTGGCGGACGCTTCGCGAAGAAACGAACGTTGGGTGGAGATATTGCTGGCCGGCAGTTTACTGCTGGCATGGCTGGTTGCTCAGACATTTCTTGGGCGGCATGTTTTGACCCGTCTCCAGTATGTCAGCCGCAACCTGCGGGAGGGTAACGGCGCTGCTATCGTGCCGCGAGCGAATGACGACGAGATCGACGAAATGGCGCATGCCGTCGAGCAGTTTCAGGAAGATAGACGGCAACTGGCGCGGCGCGGCCGAGAGTTGCTGCAGGCCCGCGATGCCGCCGAAGCGGCCAACAAGGCCAAAAGTGTGTTCCTGGCCAACATGAGCCACGAACTGCGGACTCCGATGAATGCCATTCTCGGTTTCTCGGCCATGATGCGCCGCGACCCGCAATTGACTCTAAACCAGCGCGAGAATCTGGACATCATCAACCGTAGCGGCGAACACCTGCTGAATCTGATCAACGACGTGTTGGAAATGGCCAAGATCGAAGCTGGGCGAATGCAACTGGAAATTACGCCATTCGATTTGGGCGGCCTGGTACAGGAGGTTACCGAGATGATGAAAATCCGCGCCCAGGAAAAAGGCTTGCAGTTGCGGCTAGAGCAGTCGGCGGAATTCCCACGCTATATCAGGAGTGACAAGTCTCGAATACGGCAAATCCTGATCAATCTGATCAACAACGCGGTGAAGTTCACCGAACAGGGCGAAATCACCGTGCGATTGGGTGTCAAGGATAATGCCCGACGCCATTTACTGGTCGAAATCGAAGACTCCGGCCCCGGCATTGCCTTGGAAGACCAGCCCCGCATGTTCGAACCCTTCGTGCAACTCGGGAATACAGACGTTCGACGAGGCACTGGCCTGGGGTTGACCATCAGCCGCCAATTCGTGCAGATGATGGGCGGCAACATTGCCGTCGAAAGCCGGTTAGGCAAGGGTTCTTTGTTTCGGATCGATCTGCCGGTGGAAGCGGCAAGTTCTGTCGACATTCTCGGACGCGAGACCGGCAAACCAGGCGAAGTGGCGGGACTGGCCCCAGGCCAGCCCCGGTATAGGATCATGATAGTCGAGGACCAGCGGGAGAATCAGTTGCTGCTTAGCCGGCTGATGACCGACCTCGGCTTGGAGGTCAAAATCGCCGGTAACGGCGAACAATGCCTAACACTGTTCCAAGGCTGGCGTCCCGATTTGATCTGGATGGACAGGCAAATGCCGCTGATGGACGGTATCGAAGCGACTCGGCGCCTGCGGCGATTGCCTGAGGGACAGACGGTCAAGATTGTCGCCGTTACCGCCTCGGCCTTTAAGGAACAACAACAGGAAATGCTCGATGCCGGCATGGACGATTTTGTCAGTAAACCTTACCGCTTCGACGAAATCTATGACTGTTTGGCCCGGCAGCTGGGCTTGAAATACATCTACCAAGGCGACGCACCTGCTGGCGCCAGCCTCCCAGTGATGCCGGCGGATCTGGCCGCATTGCCCGCCACGCTGCGTCAAGAGCTGCGTAACGCCTCGGTAAGCCTGGATTGCAAACGCATCGCGAAAGTTATCGCCCAAATCGAGGAGACAGACTCAACATTGGGTTGTGCGTTATCGCGCCTTGCCGATTATTTCGACTACCAGAAAATATTGAAATTGCTCGACGAAGCCGATGAAATCCGCCCGAGTGAGCCGTTTTGATGCGGCTGTGGTGGGAGGCTGGAGCGGAGCAATATCAAACCCTTGCCGCCGAGTTAGAGCTTGTCCGATTTCCCGGCCCAGTCAATACAAGCGCCGGCGGAACAACCAGCCCGCGCAACCGAGCGATAGCACGCCGATGATCAGCAGCGGCCAATACTGGTCGAAGAGCGCGGCGCTGTCCAGGCCTTGCAGGAATACGCCTCGGATGATGACCAGGAAGTAACGTAAGGGGTTGATCAGGGTTAGGGTTTGCACAAATTCCGGCATGTTGGCGATGGGGGTAGCGTAGCCCGACAGAATCACCGCCGGCACTATCACCAGAAAACCGCCGAGCAAGCCTTGCTGCTGGGTGACCGACATGGACGAGATCATCAGCCCCACGCCGATTACCGAGAACACGTATAGCACGATGCCCAGATACAAGGCCGCCAGACTGCCGAGCAAGGGTACCTGAAACCAGAATAGCGCCATGACGATACCGAACGTGGCTTCGAGCACGCCGATGATAAGACCGGGTATCGCCTTGCCGATCAGGATTTCGGTTGGCGTAAACGGAGTTACCAGCAATTGATCGAAGGTGCCTTGCTCGCGCTCGCGTGCCACCGATAGCGCGGTGACGATCATGGTTACCACCAGCGTCATCAGTCCGACGATGCCGGGCACGATGAACCAGCGGCTTTCCAGGTTCGGATTGAACCAGGCGCGGGTTTGCAATGTCGCCGGCGCTAGCGGGATGTGCCTTTCCCTCGCCCAGTTCATATTGAAGTCGCTCAGTACCGATTGCGCATAACCCAGCGCGATCTGCGCGGTATTGGAGTCCCTGCCGTCCAGCAGGATTTGCACCATCGCCGGCTGGCGCCCGCTCAATAGATCGCGGCTGAAATGCCGGTCGATATGCAGCACCAGTAAGACTTGTTTACTGTCCAAGGCTTCGGCGATTTGGGCCTGGTGCCCGATGCGCAGCACTTCTCGGAAGGCTGGCGCGCCATTGAAGCGGGCGATCAAATCGCGCGAGGCGATGCCGGCGTCTTGGTTATAAATCGCGATCGGTACTTGATTAAGATCGAAAGTCGCCGCATAGCCGAACACGAACAACTGCACCATGGGCGGTACGATCAGCACGAAGCGGCTTTTCTTGTCCTTGACCAGATTTAGGAATTCCTTGATTAACAAGGCATGGATGCGCAACCACATAATTTATTCCAGCCGGCGCGGCGCGTGCCAGAGAGCCAGCGCCAGGAATATCGCGGCCATCAAGCTCAGAGCCAGCGCATTGGGGATGATCACTTCCCAGACATTACCGGCCAGGAACACGGTTTGCAAAATCGCCACGAAGTAGCGGGCGGCGACCAGATGGGTAAACAGTTGTACCGCCGCCGGCATGCTGTCGATATTGAAAATAAAGCCGGACAGCAAAAATGCCGGTAGAAAGGTGACGGTGATGGCGATCTGGCCGGCGACGAATTGATTCTTGGCCGCAATCGAGATCAATAGACCCATGCCCAGCGCCACCAGTAAAAACAGCGAGCCGCAAACCAGCAATACCCACAGCGAACCCAGCAAAGGCACTTCGAACAACCATACCGCCATTGCGATCGATAGCAACATGCCCCCCATGCCCAGCAAGTAATACGGAACCAACTTGCCCAGCAAGACTTGGCGCACGCTGACCGGCGTTGCGATCAGCGCCTCCATGGTGCCTCGTTCCCATTCCCGCGCCACCACTAGCGCGGTCAGCAAGGCGCCTATTAGTGTCATGATCACCGCGATTAGGCCGGGTACCAGAAAATTCCGGCTGCGCAAGGCGCTGTTGTACCAGACCCGTGTTTCCAGTCGTACCGCCCGCATGGATCTTAGGCCGCGAATTTCGCCTCGCCGGTTGATCCATTTGTCCCAAACGCCCTGAATGTAGCCGCTGAGCAGACGGGCGGTGTTGGCGTCGACACCGTCGACGATGACCTGAATCGGCGCCGGTTCCCGCTGGTACAGGCGCCGCTCGAAATCGGCTTGTAAGTGGATGATGGCGTTGATTTGCCGCATTTCCAGTGCGCGGCTGGCCGTCGGCATGTCGCTAAAATAATAACTCTCGAAATACTCGGACTGCTCGAAGCCGCCGGTAAACTCGCGGGTCTCCGCCGTCGGTTTTTCCACCACCAAGCCCAGCGGCATATGCTTGGCATCCAGGGAGACGCCGTAACCGAACAGCAGCAATAAAAATACCGGCATCGCAAAGGCGATTGCCAGGCTGCTGGGGTCGCGCAGTACCTGTAAAAATTCCTTGCGTATCAGTCCCCGCAGGCGTTGGTGGGTAACCCGCATCAGTCAGACGCTCCACTGGATTCGACCAGCCGGATGAAGGCTTCCTCCATGCTGTCGACCGGAGCTTGACTGGCATCGCCCTGGCTGCGTTGTTTGATTTGCGCCGGGGTGCCTGCGGCCAGGATGTCGCCTTCGCGCATGATCAACAAACGGTCGCAATATTCGGCTTCTTCCATGAAATGGGTGGTCACTAAAATGGTGACGCCTTGGGCCGCCAACTGATTGATGCGGGTCCAAAATTCACGGCGGGCCAACGGATCGATGCCGGAAGTAGGTTCGTCCAAAAACAGGATTTGCGGTTCGTGCATCAAGGCGCAAGCCAGCGCCAGCCGTTGTTTGTAACCCAGTGGTAAATCCGAACTGTCGTTGTCGGCAAAGGGCTGCAAATCGAACTGTTGCAGAGCCCAGGCTATCCTTTCTTGCCGCCAGCGCTTGCGCAAGCCGTAGGCATGGCTGAAAAACTCCAGGTTCTGCCGCACCGAAAGCTGGCCGTACAAGGAGAATTTTTGCGACATATAGCCCAATCGAGCGCGTGCTTGGGCCGGGGCTTGGCTAAAGTCCACGCCGGCGACTTTCAGCTTGCCGTTGCTGGCCGGCAGTAAACCGCACAGCATTCTGAAGGTGGTGGTCTTGCCGGCGCCGTTGGCGCCCAGGAGGCCGAAAATCTCGCCATGTTGCACTTGAAAAGTTAGTTTTTTGACCGCCTGAAAATCACCGAACCAGCGCTCCACCGCATCGACTTCGATCACAGGCCTGGTTTGCGTTTTCTCGCTGTCCGGGATGGGGCAAACATGTTCCGGGAGCATTTTTTCACCGTTGTGTTCCCGTAAAATGCCGATAAACGCATCCTCCAGACGCGGCGGTAACGGAACGCCGATTACCTCGTCGGCGGGGCTGAAATAGTTTTGCCAATGGATTTTGACGGCCGATCGCAACACCACGCGCACTCCTTCGCCTTGCACCACGGCGTCGATCACATCGGCAAGCTCCGCCATCCGCTGGCGGATTTGGCGGTTGTTCAGAATAGGGCTGGACACCTTGTAGCTACAACCGGCGGCCAATCGATGGAAGTCGGCGGGCGCGCCTTGTTTTAGGATTCTGCCTTGATCCAGCAACACCACATGGTCGCAACGTTCGGCCTCGTCCATGTAAGCCGTGCTGAGCAGCACCGTGGCGCCGAAGTCGGCCACCAAGCTGCTGATGATGTGCCATAGTTCGCGGCGCGACAGCGGATCGACTCCGACCGACGGTTCGTCCAGCAGCAATAGGCGAGGCCGGTTGACCAGCGTGCAGGCCAATCCCAGTTTCTGCTTCATGCCGCCGGACAGACGGCCGGACAGGCGGTCATTGAATTTGGCCAGCCCGGTCAGCCGCATTAATTCGGCGAAGCGGGTTTGCCTATCGATTTCGGAGATGCCGTACAGGTCGGCATACAGATTCAGGTTTTCCAGTACGCTGAGGTCTTCGTACAGGCCGAAACGTTGCGGCATGTAACCGGTTTGCAGATGCAGGCGCGGGCCGGCCTCGATTGTGTTCAAACCAAAACTTTCGACCCGGCCGCTATCCGGCAACAGCAAGCCGGCGGCCAACCGCAACAGCGTGGTTTTGCCGGCGCCATCCGGACCAACCAGCGCCGTAACTCCGCCGCCTTGCAGGCACAGGTTTAAGTCCCGCAGGGCTTGGACCTGGCGGCGGCCTGTTTTGAAGGATTTGCCGACCGCTTCGAACTTTAATGCGAGCTCGGTTGCTTGGTTCACGATACGCCGGGACAGGCCGGAGGGTTAGACGGGGCTTGCAGGGTGTCGATGCGTACCGTTACCGGCATCCCCAGGCGCAATTGCTCATCGGCATTGCAGGCGTAGATCCGCGCTTGATAGACCAGACTGGTGCGCAATTCGCTGGTTTCCACCGATTTGGGGGTGAATTCGGCGGTGGGCGAGAGATAGCCCACCCAACCATGATAGGTCTTGCCGGGAAAACTGTCGCTGTTGATGACGGCCGGCATGCCTTGGCGCAGTTTGCCCAGTTCGGTTTCGGGGACATAGGTTCTGACCCAGACCGGATCGGTCAGCGCCAGCGTCAATACCGGGGTTTGGGCGTTGGCCATGTCGCCCGGCTCCAGAATGCGGTTTTGTATGATGCCGTCTCGCGGTGCATGGAGATGCGCATCTTGCCAGGATTGGTTTGCCAGTTGCAAAGCGGCTTGGTCGGCTTTCAGTTGGGCCTGGGCGGCCTGAATGTCCTCTCGGCGCGGGCCGATGCTGGTCAAGGCGTATTGCTCCTTCAGGGCTTGCAGATTTTCCCGCGCGCCGTCGTATTGGGCCTTGGCCTTGTCCACCGACTCGGCGGAGGTTAGTTTGCGCTCGGCCAGATGTTGCAAACGGCCCAGTTCCTTTTGGGCCAGGGTCACCGCCGCTTGCGCGCCCTTGACATCGCTGCCGGCCTTGCCGATTTCCTGCGGCCTTGATCCATGTAACAGTTTGTCGAGTACATGCTGCTGCACTTCCAGTCGGGCGGCGGCCTGGTCGCGGGCATATCCAAAACGTTCCAACGCTTGTACCGCCAATAACTGGCCTTGGCTGACCCGCTCGCCTTCCTTGACCAAAATTTGCGCGATATGCTCGGGATCGTGAAAGCTGAGTTCCACTTGGCGGATGTCGATATTGCCGTAAAGTGTCAGCGTGGAGGCTTCGGATTTGCCGTTGCGCAGGTAGAGGGTGGTTCCGGCCGTCCCCGCCAGAATCAGAAAAGCCGTTGCCGCTAATTTATAGTGAGTCATGCACGTTTTTTCATCCGTTGATCGTGATTCGAAGGCCGGTGTCGTTGATATACGGCTGCTCCGGCATTCTGCGTATAGCGGCGTATCGCTGTCAAATTCCTTGACCAACACGGCTCGTATAAGGTTCGACAAGCGGCTGTTCTGTCATTAAACTCCCATACAAATTAGGAGAGAATAATGTTTGATTGGTTACTCGATTTATTCAACGGCTCAAACAGTTTTATGCCGCACGGTGCTTGTTATCTGTGGCAGCCATCCGTTTTATGGTTGCACGTGATCAGCGATAGCCTGATTGTGCTGGCCTATTATTCTATTCCTTTTGCCTTGTTGTATTTCGTTTATAAGCGCACCGATCTGGTTTATCGCTGGGTATTCGTGTTGTTCGGCGCTTTTATTCTGTTGTGCGGCACCACGCATTTGATGAGTATTTGGACGATTTGGCATCCGGCTTATTGGCTGGATGGATCGATCAAGCTGGTTACCGCGCTGGTTTCGATAGTCACCGCGATACTGATTTGGCCGCTGATTCCGGAATTGCTGCAATTGCCAAGTCCCAAGGCATTGAAAACCAGCGAAACTTATATGCGCGCGATATTCAACGCCACGCCCGACGCGATGTTGATCAGCAATCAACAAGGCGTTATTACCATGATCAACCATCAATGCGAGCTGTTGCTAGGCTATTCCGCCGATGAGCTGGTCGGACAGACGATAGAGCTGTTGGTGCCGGAGCGCTATCGCGCGGCTCATCCGGCCTTGCGCGAGCAGTTTGCCGTCACGCCGATGACCAGGGAGATGGGAAGCGGGCGGACGGTGGTGGCCTTAAAAAAAGATAACACCGAATTCGATGTGGAGATTAGTCTGAGTCCGATTCGGACCGAGCAAGGCTTGTTCTTTGCCAGCGCCTTGCGCGACATTACCCAACGGAAAAAAATGGAAGATGCCTTGCGCGCCAGCGAGGAGCGATTCCGGCGCATGTCCGATGTGTCGCCGGCCATGATTTGGATTACCGATGTCAACGGCAATCCGTCCTTCGTCAATCAAACCTGGCTGAATTTCACCGGTCTTGGCATCGAGCAAGCCATTACCCACGACGGCTGGACTAATCTGATACATCCGGATGACAGGGCCAGCGTGTTTTCCGAATATTACAAGAATATTTTCGACCATAAGCCGATCATGACCGAATACCGGATGCGGCGGGCTCAAGGCGATTGGCGCTGGATACTCGATCAGGGCGTGCCGATTCACGACGAAAACGGCGAATTCGGCGGTTACGTGGGATCGGCTATCGATATTACCGAGCGCAAACAGGCCGAGGCCGAGTTCAGGATTGCGGCGACAGCTTTTGAATCGCAGGAGGCCATGGTGATTACCGATGCCAATGCGGTGATCTTGCGCGTCAATAAAACCTTCACCGACTCCACCGGCTATTCGGCGGAGGAAGCGGTCGGCCAAAAAATGAACATCCTGAAATCCGGACGGCACGATGACAGTTTTTATGCCGCGATGTGGGAAAGCCTGAATCGCTACGGAACCTGGCAAGGGGAAATCTGGGATAAACGCAAAAACGGCCAGATTTATCCCAAGTGGTTGACCATCACCGCGGTCAAGGACGACACCGGAATGGTGACGCACTACGTCGGCACCCACATCGACATCAGCGATCGCAAGGCGGCCGAGGATGAGATCAAAAGTCTGGCTTTTTATGATCCCTTGACCAAATTGCCCAATCGGCGTTTGTTGCGGGACCGGATGCATCAAATGCTGGTGACTCATGCCCGCAGCAAAATGGTTGGGGCTTTGTTGTTTCTGGACCTGGATAATTTCAAGACTCTGAACGATAGCCTGGGCCATGATAAGGGCGACAGGCTGTTGCAACAGGTCGCCATGCGGCTGGTTGCCAGCGTGCGCGAATGCGACACCGTGGCGCGCCTGGGGGGAGACGAATTCGTCATCATGCTGGAAGATCTCAGCCAGAATGTCTCCGAAGCGGCGGTTCAGACCGAAATTGTCGGCGAGAAAATCCTGGCCCAACTGAACAAGACCTATCAGTTGGATGGCTATGAGCACCACAGCACGCCCAGCATAGGGGCGACATTATTTGTTAACCAGGAAACTTCGATAGACGAGCTGCTAAAACAGGCCGACATTGCGATGTACCAAGCCAAGGCGGCGGGCCGTAACACGCTGCGTTTTTTCGACCCGACCATGCAGAAGTCTATTTTAGCCCGCGCCGACCTGGAAAAGGCCTTGCACGATGGCCTGCGGGAAAAGCAGTTCCATCTGTATTATCAGCCTCAGGTGGACGATCAAGGCCGAATCAAGGGGGCGGAGGCCCTGCTGCGCTGGCGGCATCCGTTGCGCGGGATGGTGTCGCCGAGCGAGTTTATTCCGCTGGCGGAAGAAACGGGGCTAATCCTGCCGTTGGGGCGCTGGGTGTTGGAAACAGCTTGCGCGCAATTGGTGGAATGGTCCTCGCGGCCGGCGTTTTCGCATTTGACCATCGCCGTCAATGTTAGCATACGCCAGTTCCGCCAGCCGGACTTTGCTCATCAGGTATTCGCCGTATTGGCCGAATCGGGCGCGGCTCCGGAAAAGCTCAAACTGGAACTGACCGAAAGTTTATTGGCAACCGATGTGGAAGACATTATCGTCAAAATGACCGAGCTGAAGAACAAGGGCGTGACTTTTGCGTTGGACGACTTCGGTACCGGCTATTCTTCGCTGTACTATTTGAAGCAGTTGCCGCTGGATCAATTAAAAATCGATCAAAGTTTTGTCAGGGAGATTTTGATCAACGCCAACGATGCCGCCATCGCCAAGATGATCATCGCGCTGGCCGAGAGTATCAAGCTGGAAGTCATCGCCGAAGGCGTTGAAACCTGTTTTCAGAAGGATTTTCTCGAGAGCCTGGGCTGTCTGAATTACCAAGGGTTTTTGCTGGGTAAACCGGTCTCGATCGAACAATTCGAAGCCATGCTGAAAGCTTAGGATTCTGTCAAAAATAAGTTCCCGATATTCGAATGTCCTGTGGGCGAATTCATTCGCCCAGGGCGATTAAAATCGCCCCTACATGAATTCAGGGAAATTTTTGCCATAAATTACCTCTGACGAATGCCGGGTAACGGTCAGTCCTCGTTCGCCGGATGCACCTCGCCATTAATCAATTTGCGTAAGAGCAGGGTCAATTCACGCTGAAGAAGGTTTAGTTGTTCCAGCCGGGCCGGAAAATCGATGCTTTCGCCTCGTCCGTGCGCGTCAATCAATTCCTGTCCGCTCCTATGCAACTGATGATGTAGGCGGATCACCTGTTGAACTTCGGGGTGATGTTTATAGCGTTGCAGGCCCTCGACTTGTTGCCAACGGCCGAAATGGCAGTCATGCGCATTCAGCGGCATCCGCATCGTCATATTATCCGTCAACTGGTTTTCTATCGAACGTAACCAATGCCGATGTTCGACATCGGTAAATACCAACACCACATCGTCCCGGTTGGTCGGACGATCGCGCCAGGATTGCCAGATCCGGTGCGGGCGCCAATCGGCGATCCAAGCAGGCAGTTCGGCGGCCGGCATTGGACGGGCGATGCCGAAGCCTTGCGCCAGTTCGCAACCCAGCGGTAACAAAAGTTCGCCATGAGTGACGGTTTCCACGCCTTCGGCAATCACCCGCCGGCGGAAAGCGGTGGCCAGGCCGATGACGCCCTCGACGATGGCGAGATCTTCATGATCGTCCAGCATGTCGCGCACGAAACTCCGGTCGATTTTAAGCAAACCGGCCGGTAACCGTTTCAGATAGGTCAGCGAGGAATAACCGGTGCCGAAATCGTCCAATGCAAAACCTACCCCCATCTGTTGACAAGCATGCATGACTTCCGAAACTTGCGCGATGTCCTCCAACGCACTGGTTTCCAGCACTTCCAGTTCTATATGCGAGGGCGGAATCTCGGGATGCGCGGCTATCAGTTCTTTCAACCGGGCGATGAAATTTTCCTGTTGCAACTGACGGGCGCTGACATTGATGCTGACCGGAATGGCCAGGTTGGCGGCATGCCACTGGCTCATTTGCGTCAGTACGGTTTCGATCACCCACTCTCCCAGTTCCACGCTGAGCGGATGGGTTTCGATAATCGGTAGAAATTCGGCCGGCGGCAATAGGCCGCGTTGGGGGTGTTGCCAACGGATCAGGGCTTCGGCGCCTATGACTTCGCCGGTTTTCATGTTGACCTTGGGTTGGTAGTGCATGACGAACTCGCCTCGGTCCAAGGCTTCTTGAATGTATTGTAGGTTTTCGCGTTGGGCGAGGACTGCCGTATCATGATCGACATCGAATAAATGGAAACGGTTTTTGCCGGCTTGTTTGGCGGTATACATGGCCTGATCGGCATGACGCAACAAAAGGTCGGCATCGGCCTGGTCTTGCGGGTAAAGGGTGACGCCGATGCTGGCCGATACATTCAATAACATGCCGCGCACCTTGACCGGATTGGATGAGGCGGCCAATAGGCGCGCCAGCACCGGCCGCCAATCCCGAGGTTGTTCCAGGCCGGCCAGAACCGCTATGAATTCGTCACCGCCGATGCGGGCCAAGGTATCGCCTTCGCGTAGCGCCAATTTCATTTGGGTAGCAATATTGACCAGTAATTCGTCGCCCACATCGTGACCGTGACTGTCGTTAACCGCCTTGAAGCCGTCCAGATCCATATAAACCACCGCGCAGGAACAGTGGTGCCGTTGGCATTGGATCATCGATTGTTTCAGGCGGTCGGCCAACAGCACCCGATTCGGCAGGCCGGTCAAGGCGTCATAGTGGGCGATATGTTCCAATTGTTGTTGGTGTTGCTTGATGTCGGTGATGTCGGTGAACAAGGCAACGTAGTTGCGGGTAGTGCCGTTGTCATCCCGTACCGCGCTGATGGTCAGCATTTCGGCATAGATTTCGCCGTTCTTTCGCCGATTCCAGATTTCGCCGCTCCAATAGCCGAACTCAAGCAATTCCCGCCACATCACCTGGTAAAATTCCGCTCCATGGCGCCCGGATTGCAGGATGTGTGGATTGCGGCCCAGGGCTTCTTCGCGCGGATAGCCGGTGATCTGGCTGAAGGTTTCGTTAACATCGATCATCAGTCCGGCATGATCGGTGATCATGATGCCTTCGCGCGCATGGGTGAAAACGCTGGCGGCCAACTGCAAGCGGGATTTGGCCTCGGTTTTCTCGATGGCCACGGCGGCCAGGCGGGCTTCGTCCTCGATCAGTTGCAGATCGTCGGCGCTTGGTTGGTGAGGTTGGCGGTGATAAATAGCGAATGTACCCAGCACTTTGCCTTGGGTCGACAGTATCGGTTGCGACCAGCAGGCGCCCAGTTTCGCCCGGTGGGCCAGGCCGAGATAAGCCGCCCAATAAGGATGACTTTCTATATCGGACACGATCACGCGCTTTCCGGTAAATGCCGCGGTACCGCAGGAGCCGGCATTTGGGCCGATGGCAATTCCATCGATGCCTTGGTTGTAAAAGGCTGGTAGGCTGGGCGCGGCGCCTTGGCGCAGGTGCCGGCCGTCGGCATCCAGCAGCAGAATGCTGCAAAGCATGCCGGGATTTAGGTTTTCCACATCGCGGGCGATGCTATCCAGCACCTCTGGTAATGGGTTTTGTTCGGTGAGTAATTGCATGACCCTGGTACGGTGCTGTTCGCGTTCCTGCAAGGCTTGGCGTTTGCCGATTTCGCGTTGCAGGCGAATCAACCAATAGGCAAAAATCAGGAAAAACCCCAGAACCGCGGCGGCATAGGTCAATACGGTGCCGAGTTTGATGCCTTGTTCGATGCGGAGGCCTAGCCAGCGGTTAAAAATGGCATCGCTGGTTTCGGCCGGGATAGTCAGCATCGCTTTGTTGATGATGGAAAACAATTCAGGCTGGGACTTGCTGATGGCCAGGCTGTGCTGGCTGCGATACTCGGTTTGACCCGAAAATCGCAGGCTGAGTAGGCCTTCTTTTTTTATCGCATAGTTGGTGGAGCCGGCGTCGCCGACATAGGCATCGGCCTTGCCGTCAATCACCAGGTTTAACGCCTGTTTGATGGTGTCGGCTAGTACCAGCTGTATTTGCGGATGATGTCTTTCCAGTAACTCCTGCATGAAGTAGCCTTTTTCCACGGCTACTCGCTTGCCCGATAAATTGTCCAGGCTGCCGATATAACCGCCCTGGCCATTGTCGATGATCACGACCGGTCCAGCCTTGAAGGGTTGAGTGAAGGTCAGGTATTGGGCGCGTTCGGGGGTCTTGACGGCCGCCGACAACATATCCAGTTGGCCGCGCCTGGCCATGTCCATGATTTCCATCCAGCTTCGATCGCCGATGATTTCGAAGCGTATCCCCAGTTTGGTTTCGAGCAACTTGATATAGTCGGCGGCCATGCCGACATAATTGCCATTTTGATCTATCCATTCGTAGGGCGGAAAGTCGCGGTCTATGCCAACCCGGATAACCGGATGCGTGGCAAGCCAGGCTTTTTCAGCTTCCGTCAGTTCCAAATCGCCCGGTATTTGCCGATAAATGAAGGCCGCCAGTTCCGCTTCCGAAAGCTTGGTTTTGAGTCCGGCCTTGGCGTAATGCTCGGCGACGATTTTCAGCCGGCGCGGATCGATCTGGCCCAGGGGAACCCGATTGGGCAAAATCAGTTTTTGGGTTTCCTGGGCCTCGAATTGCAAATGACTCAGCGGCAGCCGGCCATGATATTGGGAATGAATCAGCGCTATCAATCGATCGGGATGATCCAGCGCATATTTCCAGCCCTTCAACGCGGCTCTCAGAAAACGATCGGCCCGGCCCGGATGCCGGGACAGTTCATTGTGGCTGGTGAACAGAATATCGCCATAGAAATCGATGCCGTAATTCTGCGGGTTGATGATGTTGACCTTGACCCCTTGTTGTTTGAAATAGTATGGCTGGTCGGTAATGTAGCCCGAAATGACGTCGACCTTGCCCTGGCTCAACAGGCTGTAATCAACGTTTTGCTTGACCGGGGTGTAATCCGCGCTGCTGATGTCGGCGTCCGCCAGTAGGGCTTTCAGCGGAGCTTCGTTGCTGCTCAGGGTGTCCAGCATTATACGCTTGCCGACCATTTCATAGGGGCTGATGATGCCGGAGTCCTGGCGGGAGATAAACACCAGCGGGTTGTGCTGAAAAATCGCCGCCAATGCAATAATCGGTTCCCCGCCGGCGTATTCGGCCAGCAAGCCCGAATCGCCGACGCCATAGTCGGCTTGACCGTTGACCACCTGCTTGACCACGCTTTTTTCAAGGTCGCGCTCGATAATCTCGACCTCTAAACCCTCTTCGGCGAAATAACCCTGCTCGATCGCCGCGTAATAGCCGGCAAACTGAAACTGGTGAAACCATTTCAGTTGCAGGAGGACTTTTTCCAGATGGGGTTGGGCGGCCGGAGCCGACAAGGCCGCCATGGGCAAGCAGCTAAGCGTCAGCAGCAAAAACCAAACCCGGATGGGCCAAGAGCGATTAAACATAGTCGACATTAAACAGTTTCATAAGCGGCTGGAACGGGAAAAAGGCGGATCGAGTTTCTTCTTCCCTGAAACGCGCATGGCCGAGTCAACAACGGCCTTGATGCATAAGCTGTATATTATTCGGTCCGGTTTTTGAACTTATTGTATTCCGATGCGGGAAAATCGGCTTGATCGGATATAAAGCGGGATAGGTTGAAAGTCAATGGCCGCAGCCCAATGCAATAGCGGCTGGTCTTGGGAATAGGGTTAAATTTGATGGCGGGCGTCGATGTTGTCAGAATATCGATTTAAGCAGTTTTAGAATTTGAATGGTTAGCACAAAAATCAACAGACGTTTTTCGGTTGCCCCGATGCTGGATTGGACCGATAGGCATAGCCGGTATTTTTATCGCTTGATGTCGCGACATGCCTTGCTCTACAGCGAAATGGTGACGACCGGGGCTATCTTGCAGGGTAACCGGCAGCGGCATTTAGGGTTTAATCCGGAAGAGCATCCGTTGGCTTTACAGTTGGGAGGCAGTGATCCAGGTGATCTGGCACTGTGCGCCAAAATTGCCGAAGACTATGGCTACGATGAAATCAATCTGAACGTCGGTTGCCCTAGCGATCGGGTGCAAAACGGCCGTTTTGGCGCCTGTCTGATGGCCGAGCCGGAATTGGTTGCCGAATGCGTGACGGCGATGCGGCAAGCAGCGTCGATTCCGGTCACGATCAAATCGCGTATCGGTATCGATGATATGGATTCTTACCCGGAGTTAACCCGGTTTATATCGGTGGCGGCGGCGGGCGGTTGTGAAAGCTTTATCGTCCATGCCCGCAAGGCTTGGCTTTCCGGGCTTTCACCCAAGCAGAACCGCGATATTCCTCCGCTACGTTATGAGATGGTTTTTCAGTTGAAACAGGATTTTCCACGGCTGGAAATTATCATCAACGGCGGTATTAACAGCCTGGAAGCCTCGCTGGAACTGCTGGACAGGGTCGATGGGGTGATGCTGGGGCGGGAGATTTATCACAATCCCTATTTGCTCAGTCAAGTGGATAGCCGCTTGTTCGGCGATGACTACCCAATTAAATCCAGGCAAGAAGTGATATTGGCGATGATTCCTTATATTCAAGGGCAGTTGCGGCAAGGTGTCCGGTTGAACTGTATCGCCCGCCATTTGCTGGGCTTGTTTCATGGCGTGGATGGCGCGCGGGCCTGGCGCCGGCATATCAGCGAGAATGCCAATAAGAACGGTGCGGACGAGGGCGTGCTGTTGCGTGCCTTAGAGTTTACGAATTGATGCTGTATACTCACAACATTTTTTTACCTGGGGGCGGTGATGGAAGAATATTTCTCCAAAATTATTCAAGCAATTGGCGAAGACGTGAATCGGGAAGGTTTGCGCGATACGCCGGCAAGGGCGGCCAAGGCCTTCAAATTTCTGAATAACGGTTATGAAAAAACCTTGGATGAGGTGCTGAATGGAGCGATATTTCAGGCCGATACCGAGGATATGGTGATCGTCAAGGACATCGAATTGTATTCCTTGTGCGAACATCATTTGTTGCCGTTTATCGGCAAATGCCATATTGGTTATCTGCCGCAAGGCAAGGTGCTGGGACTGTCCAAGCTGGCGCGTATCGTCGATATGTACGGCCGCCGCCTGCAGATTCAGGAGCAATTGACTCGGCAAATCGCCACGGCGGTGGAAACCGCGATCGACGCGCGCGGGGTGGCGGTGGTGATCGAGGCCAAGCATTTATGCATGATGATGCGCGGCGTGGAAAAACAAAATTCGGTGATGACGACGTCGGTCATGTTGGGCATTTTCCGTGAAGAGATCAGCACCCGCTCCGAATTCTTGAATTTGATCAACCGTAAATAAGCTGTGATGAGCGACGCGCGCGCAAAAAAAACCGGGGTATTGCTGGTCAATCTCGGTTCGCCGGCGACAACTAGCACCTCCGATGTTCGGGCTTTTCTACGCGAGTTTCTTGGCGATCCTCGGGTGGTCAACTTGCCCAGGCCGCTGTGGTGGATGATATTAAATTTTTTTATATTGCCGTTTCGGCCGCGTAAATCCGCCCATGCCTATCGCTCGATCTGGACCGATAAGGGCTCGCCGCTGGTAGTGTTTACCCGGCAATTGAGCGATAAACTGGCAAAGCGCTTGGCTGACGATAAGCTGCAGATCGATTGCGCGATGCGTTACGGCAAGCCGGCCTTGCGGCTGAAATTGCGGGAATTCAACAAACAGGGGGTGGAGGACATTGTCATCCTGCCGCTGTATCCGCAATATTCCTCAACCACCACGGCTTCGATTTTCGACGTGGTGGCCGACGAGTTTGTCGGTTGGCGACACATGCCGTCGTTGCGTTTTATCAGTGATTATTATCAAAGCCCTGTTTACATCAAAGCCTTGGCCGATTCGATTCGATCTCACTGGCAAAGTCACGGCCAGGCCGCGCTGCTGCTGATGTCGTTTCACGGCTTGCCGGCCAAGTTGACCGAATGGGGCGACCCTTATTTTTACCATTGTCAGGCCACGGCGCGCTTGTTGGCCGATGAACTGGGTTTGCGGGATAAGCAATGGCAGTTGGTGTTTCAGTCCCGTTTCGGCCGGGCCGAATGGCTGAAACCTTATTGTGTCGAGGTTTTGCGGGACTTGCCGCAACAGGACATCCGGCAGGTGGATGTGGTTTGTCCCGGATTCGCGGTCGATTGTCTGGAAACGCTGGAAGAAATCGCCATCGCCAACAAGGAAATCTTCATCGAGGCTGGCGGCAACAGTTATCGCTACATTCCGGCCCTGAACGACAGCGACGCGCATGTCGAAGTCATGGCCGAATTAATAAAATCCGCGTAACGCGCGGACCATAAAACCGGGGGAGGCAGCATGCAACAGAACGTCTTACAAAGTTGGAACGATGAATGGCCGGTGGTTCGATCCAGCAAGCCGCTGCCGACCGGGGAAGGGGTGATTGATCAAGGCGCCTTTAATACCATAGAGGTCGACGAACTGTTCGACTACGTCAACTACGCCAGCACTATCGCCGGCCAGACCGTGTTGTACCGTTCGTTGACGCAACCCTTGGACCAACTTGACGCGATAGCCGCCAAGCAGGAAGCCGTGAGGGAGATACGCGACAATCCGGATGTGCGGGCTAATGTCGAGAACATCGTCGCCAACGCCGCGGCCGGCGAAAAGCGCTTGTACGTGTTGTTGTTCGGCGAGTTTCTGGGCAGTTTCGGTACCGCGCGCGAAGACAATCAAATAGAGGGTTACGGCTACAAGCAATACAACCGCGGCGTGCGCTTCGTATTGAATCTGGTCGGCGCCATTCAAAACTCCGGCACGCCGCAAAGCCCTTATCTGCAAAGCGTATACAATAAAATCGGCAACTTTGCCGAAAGCAATGATTATTCGCTGATGGTGGGGCCGGTCTACAACAGCGAAAAAGGCATACAAAGCAAGGAAGAACGCAAAAACGCGTTTTCGCCGGCCACCATATTCCGGCCGACCTTGTTCAAGCCGTTGTTGATCGGCATGGTGCTGGCCGCCATCTGGGGCTTGGTGCAGGTTTTTCCGAGCGACATGTTTCAGTTTTCCAAGGATGGTATTTCGATCGCTTCGGTGTTTTTCCTGCCGTTGATGTTGGCTTATATTCCTGTGATCGGCGGCTATGACAGGGATAATTGCATCATACCGCTCCGCGCGAGGTACAAAAACTCCCCGGCGCTGGGTGAGTTGCTGGATGGCTTGGGGCAACTGGACGAGTTGCTGGCCTTTATCAAATACGCCGAAGATTATGGCAGCGAAATGGCCTTGCCTGAAATGCACGCGGCCGATCGGCACGCCATCAAGCTGGAAGATGCCAAAAATCCGGTATTGGGCCATAAAAATCCCGCTTATGTCGGCAACGATTTTGCAATGGATCGGGAACGTCTGCTGTGCGTGACAGGTCCTAACAGTGGCGGGAAAACCGCATTTTGCAAGACCATCACCCAAATACAATTATTGGCGCAAATAGGCTGTTATGTGCCGGCCAAGTCGGCGCTGCTGGCGGTGGCGGACCGGATTTTTTATCAGGCACCGGAGATCAGTCATCTGGACGACGGCGAAGGCCGCTTCGGTACCGAGCTGAAGCGTACTCGCGATATATTCCTGGCCACCACGGCTAAAAGTTTGCTGGTGCTTGACGAAATGGCGGAAGGCACTACCTTTGAAGAGAAAATGCAGTCGTCCATTGACGTGCTGGACGGTTTTTACCGCAAAGGCAACAGTACCATTTTGATTACCCATAACCATCAATTGGTCGATGTGTTCGTCAAACGAGGCACGGCGACGCCGATGCAAGTTGAGTTTGCCGACGAGTTGCCCACGTTCAAACTGATTCCCGGCATTTCGAGGGTCAGTCATGCCGACCGGGTGGCGAAGAAAATCGGTTTTTCCAAACAAGACATCGAAAATTATCTGGCCAAATCGACATGAAAATAGGCACCCCCAACAGTCCAACCGCCACCAAGGCTCTCTTGCTGGGTAGTGGCGAACTGGGAAAAGAAGTCGCTATTTCCCTGCAACGCTACGGCGTCGAGGTGATAGCGGTCGATCGCTACGGCCATGCGCCGGCCATGCAAGTGGCGCATCGCAGCCATGTGATCGACATGACCGACCCCGTGGCGGTGAAAGCCGTGATCGCCGCCGAAAAACCGGACTTTATCGTGCCGGAACTGGAAGCCATCGCCACCGACGCCTTGGCCGAGATCGAAGCCGAGGGCGGCGTGAATATCGTGCCGAATGCCAGAGCCATTCAATTGACCATGAACCGGGAAGGCATTCGGCAACTGGCCGCCGAGCAACTGGGGTTGCCAACTTCGAAATACGCGTTCGCCGAGACATTCGAGCAATTGCGGGCGGCGGTTGATGCGGGCATTGGCTACCCTTGTTTCATCAAGCCCACCATGTCGTCTTCCGGCAAGGGTCAGACCATGGTCAAAAGTCCAGAGCAATTGCAAGCCGCCTGGGATTATGCCAAAGCCGCCGGTCGTGCCGACACCGGAAAAGTCATCGTCGAGGCCAAAATCGAGTTTGATTTCGAGATTACCTTGCTGACCGTTAGAGCCTTGGATACCGAGGGCCGGATCGCGACCTATTTTTGCCAGCCCATCGGTCATCGCCAGGAAAACGGCGATTACCGCGAAAGCTGGCAACCTCAGTCCATGAGCGGTAACGCCATCGCCTTGTCGCAACAGATAGCCGGCAAAGTCACCGAGGCGTTGGGAGGCTTGGGGTTGTTTGGGGTGGAATTGTTCGTCAAGGCTGACCGGGTCTGGTTTAGCGAAGTCAGTCCGCGTCCGCACGATACTGGCATGGTGACCATGGTCAGTCAGCGCCAAAGCGAGTTTGATCTGCATGCGCGGGCTATCTTGGGGTTGCCGGTTAACACCGAGCTGGATAAAACCGGCGCTAGCGCGGTGATTCTGGGCGGTATCGATGCCGAGGCCGTGGTTTATCAGGGCTTGCGGCGGGCGCTGGCTGTAGCTGATAGCGAGATACGGCTGTTCGGAAAGCCCGAGGCCTTTGTGTCCCGGCGCATGGGCGTGGCGCTGGCTACCGCCGATAATGTGGCCGATGCGAGGGCAAAAGCCGTCGAAGCGGCCAGTCTGATCTCCATTAGCGCGGCGAGTTGAGTCTATCGAGGTGGTGAAGCGGATGAAATTGCTACGGATCGTTATTTTACTGTTATCTATTTCATCGCCAGTATCCGCCGATATTTTTAAATACGTTGCCCCGGATGGGCGGGTCTATTACACGGATCAGCCCAAGAAAGGCTTCAATTACAGGCTGATTATCCGCACCCGGCCTAAAACTTATGCCAGGGATGTTAAATTCATGGCCGGTAACAAACTCAAGTTCAACGATTTAGTGGCCAAGGCGGCGGCCAAGCATCAAATGGATCCCAAGTTGCTGCATGCGGTAATCCAGGCCGAGTCGGCCTATAATCCGCTGGCGGTTTCATCGGCGGGCGCCGTCGGCTTGATGCAATTGATGCCTGATACGGCGCGGCGCTATGGGGTGACCGATCGCCGCGACGCCGAGCAAAACGTCGATGGCGGAACCCGCTATCTAAAAGATTTGCTGGCCATGTTTAATTCCAATCTGAAACTGGCCGTGGCCGGTTATAACGCGGGGGAGGGGGCGGTGATGAAATACAACAATACGGTTCCGCCGTACCCCGAAACCCAAAATTATGTGCAGCATGTGTTAAGGCTCTACGGGAAAAGTTAAGCGTGAAATTTGAAACCGCACAGGCCGTGGTCGCCGAGGCTAAGGATTTATTCTCGATGCCGGATATTTATTTTCAGTTGAACGAAATGATACGCGACCCCCGGTTTTCGATGGTGGATATGGGGGGGGTCATTTCAAGGGATCCGGCCTTGTCCGCCCGCTTGTTGCGATTGGTAAACAGTTCCTTTTACGGCTTTCAATCCAAAATCGACAGCATTTCCAGGGCCATCGCGGTCGTGGGCGTCGATGATCTCTATAATCTGGTAGTGGCGACTTGCGTGGTGGATCGGTTCGCCAAAATTCCGTCGGGTTTGGTGGATATGACGGCATTTTGGATGCGTAGCGTGCATTGTGCCGTGGTGATGAAGTTATTGGCCAAGAGCAGCGCGGTCCTGAATGCGGAGCGTTTGTTCCTGGCGGGATTGTTGCATGACATAGGTTCGTTGGTGCTGTACCAGGTGATGCCCGAGCAGGCCTTGAGAGTGTTGGTGACTATCGATCATGACCGCCGTTTGCTACCCCGTTTCGAGCAGCAGATTATCGGTTTTACCCATGCCGATGTCGGGCGGGAGCTGCTCAAGGCATGGGGGCTGCCTGAATCGTTGTATGAAGTGATAGGGTGTTACCGTAATCCGGATTCGGCGCTGGTTTATAAACTGGATGCCTATTTACTCAGTTTGGCCAGCCGGCTGGTCGATGATAGAAGCGGCGGTTGGTCGACCGAGCATACGCTGGTCGATATATCGGATCAAACCTTGGCTTTTGTGCGGCTGAGCCGGGATCAGGTTGAGGACGTGATGCGGCGGGCTGATAGTGAGTTTCTGCAAATGTTCGAGCAACTGATGCCGGATAAAAACCCGTCTCAGGGAATTGCCAAGCCGCATTGAGCCAACAATCCGACCAGTTTAATCAACGGCAGGCCGACCAGCGCATTGGGATCTTCAGTCTCGATCTTGTTAAACAATACGATTCCGTAGCCTTCCGATTTGAAGCTGCCGGCGCAATCGAAGGGCTGTTCAATCGTGAGGTAGCGTTGAATTTGCCGATCGCTCAGCTGTCTGAAGTGTACATTGCAGACGTCAATGTCTGTCAGGCAGGCATTGTTAGCGCTATTCAGCAGGCAAAGGCCGGTGTAAAAGCGGATGATCCGGCCCGATTGGGCTTTCAGTTGTTGAAAGGCCTTTTCCCGATTGCCGGGCTTGCCCAGTAGCATGTCGCCATGGCACGCGACTTGATCCGAGCCGATGATCAAGTGGTTCGGAAATTTATCGGCAATAGCTTGGGCCTTGGCTATCGATAATCGCAGTGCCAGGGCATGGGCCGATTCGCCCGCTAGCGGGGTTTCATCAATGGCGCTGCTGCAGGCGATGAAATCCAGCTGTAATTTTTTCAGCAGGTCGTGGCGGTATGTTGAGCTTGAGGCCAGAACAAGTGTTTGCATATCGTGAGAAAGTTAAGGGGTTGTCCGATTGACGCAACAAAGAGTAATCTGTATGATTGTACAGTTATGTCAGACAAACTTCCCGACCTAATTGATCCTTTGTTATTCGCCGAAAGGCGGAGTATTTTATCCGGCGCGATAAAAGTAGCCGCGCTCGGGCGTTTGTCGGACTTGGTTCTGGCCGACGATGGCGAGGTCAAAGTCGAGGTGTTGTTTGCCAAGCAGGGTAAACAGGCTCTAATATCCGGAAGCATTAAGGCTACGTTGGTGCTGGAGTGTCAATCCTGTTTGCAAGCTTTGTCCTGGCCGATTGATTTGTCGTTCAAGTTGGGTGTCGTGTCTTCGCTTCAAGAAGCCGAAAAGCTTGAGGTCGATTGCGAGCCGTTGTTGTTCGACGGCGAAAAAGTATCCCTTAACGAGTTGATCGAAGACGAGATATTGCTGGCGCTGCCCGATTATCCAAAGCATGGATATGACTGCATTCCGCGGCGTAGTTCCACGGACGCGGAATTTGACGGCGAGAGCCGGACCAAAACCAATAACCCTTTTTCTGTTTTAGCCAAACTTAAAAAAACTGGAGAGTAAAAATGGCAGTACAAAAGAGTAAAGTATCGCGCGCGAGACGCGGTCAACGTCGTTCACACGATGCATTAACCGCCAAAACCCTGGCGCAAGATCCATTGACCGGTGAGATGCATTTGCGTCATCACATGACTCCCGATGGATTTTTCAAAGGTCGTCAAATCATCGCTAGCAATATCGACGAAGAGTAAAAATCCGACGGCTGTTAGTAGCCGCCGAGGTCATTTACAAGCCTAATCAGCGAAAACCAGTCGCTTGCTTTTGCTGATTCGGGCTCATTTGAATCGTTTGCGGTTTCTAACAGAGTATCGAGCTTGTTAACTATCAAAAATGGCACGTTATCAACGATGTGTCTCCTCCTTTACAACTTCAAGGGTTAGGTCCAAAGCGTGAGCTCAACTCTATCGATTGATGCTATGGGCGGGGATTTCGGTCCCCAAGTGACGGTTCCCGCGTCACTGGCCAGTTTAAGAAAAAATCCCCAATTAAAATTGATTATGGTTGGCGATCAAGCGTTATTGAACGGCATGTTGTCCGATGCGCTCGTTGAGTTCAAAGACCGGCTCAGTGTACAGCATGCTTCGCAAGTCGTCGAAATGGACGAGCCGCCGCAAAAGGCGCTGAAAAACAAGAAAGACTCATCGATGCGAGTGGCCATCAATCTGGTAAAGGAAGGTCGGGCGGATGCCTGTGTCAGCGCCGGTAATACCGGGGCCTTGATGGCGACCGCGCGTTTTGTTTTAAAAATGATTCCCGGCATCGAGCGTCCAGCCATCATGTCAGCCTTGCCGTCGACCTTTGGCCACACCCATGTGCTGGATTTGGGCGGTAATGTCGATTCCAGCGCCGAACACCTGTACCAATTCGCCGTAATGGGCGAGGAAGTGGTCAAGGCGGTTGAAAATATCGAACGGCCTCGTGTCGGTTTGCTGAATATCGGCGAAGAAGATATGAAGGGTAATGAACAAGTCAAAGCCGCCGCCAAATTGTTGGAAAGCTCCGGACTGAACTACATAGGCTATGTGGAAGGTAATTCCATCAACGCCGGCCATGTCAAAGTCGATCTGATCGTAACCGATGGTTTTGTCGGTAATGTTGCGCTCAAATCGATAGAAGGCGCGGCAAAAATGATCGCCGTGAAATTGAAGGAAACCTTTTCCCGCAACATGTTCACAAAGTTGGCGGGCTTGGTAGCCTACCCGGTACTGAAATTATTCAAAGATAGTATTGATCCGCGATTATATAATGGAGCCAGTTTCATCGGTTTGCGTGGTTTGGTGATTAAAAGCCATGGAGGTGCCGATGAGTTGGCATTCGAAACGGCCATTCACCTGGCGCAAGTAGAGGTTGAGAAAGATGTCATTCGTAAAATCAGCGAAAAACTTGAAATCGCTCTGGCCCAGAAGGATACAGCATGACCTATTGGAGTAATGTGATTGGCACGGGTGGCTATTTGCCCGAGACCATCCGCACCAATGATGATATTTCCACCATGGTGGATACCTCTGATAGTTGGATTTACGAACGTACCGGGATTAAGAGCCGGCGGATTGCCGGCTCGGAAGAAACCGCGTCCAGCATGGCCGAAATCGCCTCCCGGCAAGCCATCGAAATGGCGGGAATCGATGCACAAAATATTGATTTGATTATCGTCGCCACCGGTACGCCTGATCGGGTGTATCCCAGCACCGCCTGTTTATTGCAGCAGCGCCTGGGTATTAGCCAATGTGTCGGCTTTGATGTGCAGGCGGCCTGTTCCGGATCGGTTTTCGCGCTCAGTATCGCCGATCAATATATCAAGTCCGGATTTAGTAAAAATGTGTTGGTAGTTGGCTCCGAAGTGTGCTCTCGTATCGTTGATTGGACCGACAGAGGCACTTGCATCCTGTTCGGCGATGGCGCCGGTGCCATCCTGCTGACAGCATCGGATCAGCCCGGTATTTTGTCGACCCACATCCATTCGGATGGCGGTTACGAGGATTTGTTGTATTGCCCCAATCCGCAAGTGGCGGTGTTTTCCAAGCAAGATGAAGCGGGTTATATCAACATGCGCGGCAACGAAGTATTCAAGGTTGCCGTCAACACCCTGGGCCGGATTGTCGATGAAACTCTGGATGCCAGCGGACTAAAGCAGAGCGATATTGACTGGTTGGTACCGCATCAGGCCAATACCCGGATTATTGCCGCTACCGCCAAAAAACTTGGCATGGCGATGGATCAGGTGATTTTGACGCTGGAGAATCAAGGCAATACTTCCTCCGCATCCGTGTTGTTGGCATTTAACGAAGGAATTCGTGATGGCCGGATCAAGAAAGGCCAGTTGGTGTTGATGGAAGCCTTTGGTGCGGGTTTTACCTGGGGTTCGGCCCTAATTAAATACTAGGCAAAGTCTATGAACGAACAAAACTATAATTTAGCTTTCGTATTTCCGGGCCAGGGTTCGCAATCGGTTGGCATGGTGTCCCAGTTAGCCGCCGCCTATCCTCGGGTTAAACAGACCTTCGAACAAGCGTCCGATGTGCTGGGTTTTGATCTGTGGAATCTGGTGGAAAACGGCCCCGAAGCCGATTTGAATCAAACCCAAAATACTCAACCAGCCATGTTGGCCGCCGGCGTGGCGATGTGGCGAGTCTGGTGCGAAAAAACTCCGATCCGTCCGGCCTGGATGGCGGGTCATAGCCTAGGCGAATACACCGCGCTGGTTTGTTCCGAATCAATTGCTTTTGAGGATGCCATCAAACTGGTGGCCGAACGCGGCCGCTTGATGCAGGAAGCCGTGCCGGTGGGTGTCGGCGCGATGGCGGCGATTTTAGGCTTGCAAGATCACCAAGTGGTCAATGCCTGCATGGACGTGGCGAACGGCGGAATTGTCGCCGCCGCCAATTTTAACGCGCCTGGGCAGGTGGTCATCGCCGGCGAAACCGCCGCGGTTGACAGAGCCATGCTGGCATTGAAGGAATTGGGCGCCAAACGGGTGTTGAAATTACCGGTCAGCGTGCCGTCGCATTGCGCGCTGATGGAAGCTGCATCCGACAAACTTAATGATATTTTGCAGGCAATCAATGTCGAAATGCCGAACGTGACATTGATCCACAATGCCGATGTTAAGTCGCACGGTTCGCCGGAAGTGATCCGTTATGCGCTAAAAGAACAATTGTTCAAACCGGTGCGCTGGGTGGAAAGCGTTAAATTCATGCACGAACAAGGTGTGGCTGGTTTTATCGAATGTGGTCCCGGCAAGGTGTTGATGGGGCTTAACAAACGCATCGCCCCGGATGCGATACATATGACCATGTTCGATCCCGAATCATTAAACAACGTGTTGGAGCACTTACATGGATAAAAAAGTTGCCATCGTTACCGGCGCCAGTCGTGGTATCGGGCGCGCTATCGCCGAAAAACTGCTTGCCGATGGCTTTTACGTGATCGGTACCGCCACCTCCGACAGCGGCGCGGAGGCGATTTCCAGTTATCTGGGCGAAAACGGCAAGGGTTTTAAATTGAATGTTGCCGATGCCGCCGACATTGAAAATTTCATCAAAGTATCCGGTGACTCCTACGGCACGCCGGCGGTGTTGGTCAACAATGCCGGCATCACCCGCGACAACCTGTTGATGCGGATGAAGGACGAGGAATGGGATGACATCATCAACACCAACCTGACCTCGGTGTTCCGGATGAGCAAAGCCGTGCTGCGCGGCATGATGAAGGCCCGTTACGGCCGCATCATCAATATTTCATCAGTGGTCGGTTCCACCGGCAACGCCGGCCAAGCCAACTATGCGGCGGCCAAGGCCGGCATGGTCGGTTTTGCCAAATCGATGGCGAAAGAAGTCGGCTCGCGCGGCATCACCGTCAATACCGTGGCGCCGGGCTTTATCGATACCGATATGACCAAGGAATTGTCGGAAGACATCAAGAACGCGCTCTTGGGCTCAATCGCGCTGGGCCGTCTGGGACAACCGGAAGAAATTGCCCATGCGGTATCTTTCCTGGCTTCGGAACAAGCAAGCTACATTACCGGCGAAACCTTGCATGTCAACGGCGGCATGTACATGCCCTGATTCAAGGCTTTCGAATCCCGGTTAAAAAACCGGCCCGGCTTTCAGTCGTGGCCGGTTTTTTTGTATCGGCCAACAATGATCCTAACTATTCGGCGCGCGGATTTTAGATGTTGAAAAAATATCATGCACCACGGCGGGCGAATAAGTTAAGGACGGTATAATTGCCCTTTCTTTTGTCTCTTGGTTCGATTTGATATGACCACCGTTAATACCGAAAAACTTTCCAGCGCTCGTTTCGCCCAGGCTACCGACGCCTTCGTCGAGGAATTTACCGCTTCGGTCGGTTTCGACCAGCGCATGGCACGGCAGGATATTCAAGGCTCGCTGGCTCATGCAGCCATGCTAAACAAAATCGGTATTCTGTCCGAACAGGAGTTGGCCGACATTCAGCGCGGTTTGGCGCAAATCGGCGGCGAAATCGAGCGCGGCGAATTTGTCTGGTCAATCAAGCAGGAAGATGTGCATATGAACATCGAGGCGAGGCTAACCGATTTGATCGGTATTGCCGGTAAAAAGCTGCACACCGGCCGCTCGCGCAACGACCAAGTGGCGACCGACATTCGCCTGTATATGCGCGACGAGATCGACACCATTTTGGTTCAATTGCGGCGCCTGCAAATGGCGCTGCTGGAACTGGCCGAGCAGGAGGCCGATACCATCATGCCGGGTTTTACCCATTTACAGGTCGCGCAGCCGGTCACCTTCGGCCATCATCTGATGGCTTGGTTCGAGATGTTGTGCCGCGACCAGGAAAGGCTGCGAGACTGCCAGAAACGGATCAATATCATGCCTCTGGGCGCGGCGGCGCTGGCCGGTACCAGTTATCCGATCGACAGGTTCATGACGGCGGAACTGCTAGGCTTTTCGCGGCCGTCTTATAACTCGTTGGATTCGGTCAGCGACCGCGATTTTGCGATCGAATTTGCCGCGGCCGGCAGTTTGATCATGATGCATTTATCGCGCTTTTCCGAGGAATTGGTGTTGTGGGCCAGCGCTCAATTCGATTTTATCGATATTCCGGATGCGTTCTGTACCGGATCATCGATCATGCCGCAAAAGAAAAATCCCGACGTGCCGGAGTTGGTGCGCGGTAAATCCGGCCGCGTGACCGGACATTTGGTAGGCTTGCTGATGCTGATGAAAAGCCAGCCCTTGGCTTATAACAAGGACAATCAGGAGGACAAGGAGCCCTTGTTCGATACCGCCGACACCTTGATCAATTGTCTGCGCGCCTTTGCCGACATGATGCCGCACGTCAAGGCCAAGCGTGAAAATATGTATCACTCGGCCAAGCGCGGTTTCGCTACCGCGACCGATCTGGCCGATTATCTGGTGCGCAAGGGCATGGCGTTCCGCGATGCGCACGAAGTGGTGGGGCTGGCGGTGCGCCTGGGGCTGGAAACACAGCGCGATTTGTCCGAACTGAGTCTGGAGGAGCTACAAGGCTTTGCGCCGTCGATTGCCGTCGATGTCTTCGATATTTTGAAATTGGAAGGTTCGGTTGCCGCGCGTAACCATATTGGTGGTACCGCGCCGGAACAGGTCCGTAAAGCCATAGCGGCGGCGAGGTTGCTGATGGGCGATTGAGTTAGTCCATCCCGCGCCGGTGGTCCGTCATCGCTTCATCATGGCGGACGGAGTTCAGGCGGTCTCGACTATCATTCCGCAGTCTCGGTTCGGCTCTGGGGAAATCGGTAGCCGATCCGGGATGCCGGTGCAATGGCGGGGAGTTGGGAATGGTCGAGGGCAGGATGTAGATTGGGCGGTCGTTATATTGATTTCGCCTTTCCAGGGCTTCGGCCTGTCTTTTTTGGGCTTCGGCTTGTTCCTGCTGGGCAATGGCATTGCGTCTGGCAATTTCCAATGACGCCGCTTCCATGCGTTGTTGTTCCAGTTCCTTGTCCTTTTGTTCCTGGGCGATTTTTCGGCTTTCGTATTCGTTCTGGATGGCTTCCAGTTTCGCTTCGGCTTCCGTGTTCTTGGCGGGATTGGATTTGATGTCGAGCTGTTGTTCCTTGGCGGCCGTTTTGCAGGGGCTGGCTTGATAAATGGTCTTGCCGAATTTCTCGGTACATTTAAATACTTCGGCCTCGACCGTCGCCGAAATCAGCATTAATATAAAGATTAATCCGCGCATCGTAAATCTCCCGGCTGGAAGTGAAGGACGACATCGGCTAAGTGTAGAAATGTCGGGACTAAATCGCAACAATGTGCCTGAATTAGTTTTCGTAATCGCTTATTCGGAAGTTCCCGCCGTTTGCTCTTGCTTGGCGTGTCTGACCACAAAATACAGATTGCGCGCATAAATCAATAAACCGCCGGCTTGGCCCAGAATGAAAACGGGATCTTCCTTATGGATCGAATAGACCAGTAGGGTGGAGCCGCCCAAAATACTGAAATACCAGAACATCACCGGGATTACGCTCTTCTTTTGCCGTTCGCTGGCCAGCCATTGCACCAGAAAACGAGCGGAAAATAATGCTTGACCGACAAAGCCGACAATTAGCCAAATGGTGTTATTGTCCATGGTTTACCTCGCTGACAACCGGCAGGCTGTGGCGCTTCTTCAGCCAGATAACACCTAATAAATCGACGATGCCCGCCATCAGCCTGTCCAGGGTGCCGTATTTGGATTGGCCGTGATGTCTGGCGCGGTGATTGACTTTGACCGAAATCACTTCGCCGCCGCTCATCTGTACCAAGGCTGGCATGAAACGATGGATATGGTCGAAATAGGGCAGAGCCAGAAATTTATCCCGGCGGAATAATTTCAAACCGCAGCCGGTATCGGGAGTGTGGTCGTGCAAGATGGCTTGTCTGATAGCGTTGGCGAATTTTGATGAAAAACGGCGCCATCCGGTGTCGTTGCGGCGGTGTCTAAAGCCCGCCAGCATCCAGAGTTTGTCGGATTCATGCGCGGACCATGCATTAATTAGCTCGGGAATGTCGGCCGGGTCGTTTTGGCCATCGCCATCCAGGGTGGCGATCCAGTCATATTGCGCCGCCGTCACGCCGCTGTGAATGGCGCGGCTTTGTCCGCAACTGTCTTGATGATGCAGAACACGCAGAGCCGGGTAGGTTTGCATGGCTCGATTCAATTTCAGCAGGGTGTCGTCCGTGCTGCCGTCATCGACAAAAATCATTTCGTAAGCATCCTGAGTGTTCAAGGATTGATGAATCTCCGCAATTAACGTCTCCACATTGTCGGTTTCATTATGAACCGGAACCACGACCGAAATTTTCATGAATAAATAAGCATTAAGTTAATTAGTTATTGCAGGTCAAAATTCAGTTTTTTATCCCCTTCGGCCTGTCTTCTGCAGTGGGAGAGGAGCGTGCTCAAATTTGACCTGTAATGGTGTAAAAGGTTTAAAGATTTGTATTTTAACCCAAAATAAACCTGTGTTTTGAGCAAGGTTTAAGAGTGGTTCGCCGACAGGACCTGCTCCGTGGTCCTGAAGATTAGCCAATGTTCCCGATGAGGTTGCGAATAAGCCGCTTGTTCCGGTTTGTCCTTTTCCAGATAAATTAAATAGCCGTTGGGATGTTGCAGCGCCCAATCCGAAACTTGTTCCTGGGCTATCACCGTTAGTGGTTGGGTCATGCGGCCTAGAAAATTAAACTGGCCCTGGTAGTCGCCGACAAAAGCCGTTGGGATTTGTTTGTCTTGATAGTCTTTAATCATTAAAGCGGCCGGCCTGAGGTTATATTGTAGGCCGGTATATTCGAAGAAGAAAATAAAGCCGATAAAAATCGTAGCGACCAAGCCGGTGGATAAGGAAAGGATCGAGAGTTTTCGAAAATGCACCACGAGTACCGCCAGGGTTAGGGCGATGGTAATTACGCTCAAGCCCCAGTAAGGTTGAACCAGTTGTACCCATTTGAGTTTCGATAGGCCGGGAACATGCGGGAGCATGATCAGAAATAAACCTATCAAACTCATGAACAATGCAGGTAGCAGCTCCTGGAGTAGCTTGCGTTGGGCATCCCGCAGGCTCAATATCCGGGCGCACATTAATGCAAAGGCGGGTAATAGCGGAACTAAATAATGTAATTGCTTGCTGGGCAGGCTAGAGAAAATCAATAGTCCGGCCAGTAGCCAGATTAGGCAGAATCTCAGGCCGGCATCCTTGGAAATGCTAGTCAGGCGCACGTTCCGCCAAAGACGAGGCCAGGTAATCCAGGGAAATGCGAGTAAGGGGACGAAGGGCAAATACCAGAAGAAGGAACGGGCGTGTATTTTGGTGTTGATAGTCCTGTCGGCGGTTTGATGCCAAAGTATTTCGCCGGCATAGGCTTCGCCGCCGGCCGAGGCGGCGGGAATGGCCCAACTGAGTGCTATGGCGCAGCCGGCCAGTATTGCCAATATCAGATAGACGTACCAGGATTTCTTGTTGATGCTGCCGTGCTCGGTCCATAAGAATACCAACAGGCCGGTCGGCAGTAAATGTAGAAATATTACCGGGCCTTTGGCCAGCAAGCCCAAGCCAATCGCCAAGGTGAAATAGCCCCAGCCTTTGTTGAATGAAGCATGGGCAGCCTCGTAAAAGCCTATCATGCCCAGCAGCACGCAGCAGGTCAGCAATGTATCGAACATGGTCGAGCTGGCAAACAGTGTCCACAGTAATGTGGCAATCAATACCCAGGGTGCTTTTAGGGCGATCAGTGGGGTATCGGGCCAAAGTCTGCCGGCGAGACGGCGAATCAAAATCAGATTCAACAAGGCGCAAAGGGGGCCGATCAGGCGCGGCCACCATTCGTTGACGCCAAATAAGTTCCAGCCGCTCTCGAATAGCCAAAACAATAATGGGGGTTTATGGCTGTAGGTGTGGCCATTTAGATAGGGCACCAGAAAATCGCCGCGTTGCCACATTTCCCAAGCCACGCTGAGGTAGCGGGTTTCATCGATCGGAAGCGGGTTGCGGAAAAAAATTGTGGTGGTGAGTAACAGCCAAAGAGGGAAAACGCCCCAGCGGTAAATAAGGTCTTTAGAGACGGATGGCATGGCGGGAATGAAATGAGGTGGTAATTTAAGTCGGGAAGGGGTGAAATTAGGTGTTTAAAACGTCCAAAATTATAGCAAATTATGTGCCGTATTTATGGTTGTCTTTGGGTGACCCTTGCCGGATTGGGGGAAAGAGGAGGATGATTTATTATAAACACATTTATTTTAAGTTATTTTGACAGTTTGGAGTGTCAATGGGGATGGCGGAGGCAAAAACCATAGTATCTTGCTATGTCGCTCGTCAGCGAATGTTGGTTGATATGCGCCGAGCCGGGTTGCAATCAACCGTTACAGGCAGCGGTTAGTTGCCAATGCAGTTGCTCGCCGGCTTTTAGTGGGGTGATCCGATTGTCGGTATCTTCGTATTGGGCGGGGACTGACCAGCTGTTTTTTTCCAGAGTAATGGTGCCGGTGTTTCTGGGTAGGCGATAAAAGTCCGCGCCGTGAAAGCTGGCAAAGCCTTCCAGTTTGTCCAGCGCGCCGGCTTGTTCGAAGGCTTCCGCATACAATTCCAATGCGGCATGGGCGCTATAGCAACCGGCGCAGCCGCAGGCGTTTTCTTTTAGGGATGTCGGATGCGGCGCGCTGTCGGTGCCAAGAAAAAATTTGGGATTGCCGCTGGTGGCGGCTTTTAGTAGGGCCTGGCGATGATGCTCGCGTTTCAATATGGGGAGGCAGTAGAAATGTGGGCGAATGCCGCCGGCCAGGATCGCGTTGCGGTTATACAATAAATGTTGCGGTGTGATGGTGGCGCCGACATTGTCATTAGCCGCTTCGACAAATTGGACGGCTTCCAGCGTGGTTAAATGCTCGGCGACGATACGCAAGGCCGGAAATTGTTGTGTGATTTGGCTTAGTTGGGAGTCAATAAAGATTTTTTCCCGGTCGAAGATGTCGTATTCGGCATTCGTCACTTCGCCGTGAATCAGCAAGGGCACGCCGTGTTTTTCCATCGCCGCGAAAAGCGGGTAGACGGCCTCGATATTGCCAACACCGGCGTCGGAGTTGGTGGTGGCGCCGGCCGGATACAATTTAAAGGCGTGGACATGTTCGGATTCGGCGACTTTTTGGATTTCCTCGCTGCTGGTGTTACCGGTCAGGTATAGCGTCATCAAGGGCTGGAATGCCGAATCCGCCGGCAGTGCCGCCAGGATTTCGTTTCTATAGAGCAAGGCTTGTTCGACGCTGGTGATGGGGGGCTTCAAGTTCGGCATGATAATGGCGCGGCCGAATTGGCGCGCGCTATGCCTAATCACTGTTTTTAATATCGAGCCGGTTCGAACATGCAAATGCCAGTCGTCCGGGAGGGCAATTGTCAATTTGTCGATCAATTTATCCATTTTTGCGCCATCTTCATTCGAGTTCGATTAAAATGGGCCTAATTCTAACATCACGGGCCTTGAAAAATTCAAGCGTCAGCCCTATTCATAACCTGTTCTTGATTTTTTTTGGAGTCGCTATGCCCATTTACGAATATGAATGCAATGCCTGCGGTCATCAGCATGAAGCCCTGCAAAAATTGGGTGCCGAGCCGTTGCTTGTTTGTCCGGCCTGCAATGAAGCAGAGTTGAAAAAGAAAATTTCCGCCGCAGGCTTTCGTTTGAAAGGCAGCGGTTGGTATGAAACCGATTTTAAAAGCGGCAATAAGAAAAATGTTGCCGGCGAAAGTTCCAGTTCAAGCAGTGGCTCCACCGGCGGTGGTTGCGGCGGTAGCTGCGCTTGCCATTAATAAAATAGGCGAAAGACTCAAGGCTAAAGCTGCAAAAAAGCAGAACTTTGCCATTCATCTTTCATCTTGTCCCTTGCACCTAATTTTTGATTAACCCGAGAACCAATATGCGTAGCCACAAGTGTGGAGAATTGAACACCCAACATCTAGGTCAAACCGTCGCTTTATGTGGCTGGGTACACCGCCGCCGCGACCATGGCGGCGTTATCTTTATCGACCTGCGAGACCGAGCCGGTTTGGTGCAAGTGGTGTTCGATCCCGATATGGCCGAAAGCTTTGCGATAGCCGAAAGCGTGCGCAGCGAATACGTGCTGCGCATCGAAGGTATCGTCCGCGACCGTCCCGAAGGCACGCATAATCCCAACATGTTCACCGGTCAAATTGAGGTACTGGGCAAGCACATCGAAGTGTTGAACGAATCGGAAACCCCGCCGTTCCCGCTGGAAAGCGACATCGAAGTCAACGAGGAAACTCGTTTGCGCTATCGCTATATCGATTTGCGCCGTACCGTGATGCAACAGCGCATGAAGGTGCGCCGCGACGTGACTCGTCATTTGCGCCAGTTCTTGGACGATAACGAATTTTTTGAAATCGAAACCCCGTATCTGACCAAGGCAACCCCGGAAGGTGCCCGCGACTATATCGTGCCTAGCCGCACCCATCCGAATTCGTTCTTCGCTTTGCCGCAATCGCCGCAACTTTACAAACAATTGCTGATGATCGCCGGCATGGAGCGCTACTATCAAGTCGTGCGCTGCTTCCGCGACGAAGACCTGCGCGCCGACCGCCAGCCCGAGTTTACCCAGCTGGATATCGAAACTTCGTTTATGAGCGAACAGCAGATCATGGCGGTGATGGAGGAAATGATTCGCCGTTTGTTCAAGGACATCATCAACGTCGATCTCGGTGATAAATTCCCGGTGATGAGCTATGCCGAAGCCATGAGCCGCTACGGCTCCGATCGCCCCGACCTGCGTATTGAATTGGAACTGGTCGACATCGCCGACGAAATGCGCGAAGTCGATTTCAAGGTCTTCTCGGGTCCGGCCAACGATCCGCACGGCCGCGTAGTAGCCATGCGTCTGCCGAAAGGCGGCGACATGAGCCGCAGTACGATCGACGAGTTGACCAAGTTCGTCGGCATCTACGGCGCCAAAGGGCTGGCCTATATCAAGGTCAACGACCTGGTCGCCGGCGTCGAAGGCCTGCAATCGCCCATCATCAAGTTCGCACCGGATGAGGTTTGGGCCAAGGTCATGGAAAAAGTCGGCGCCCAAAACGGCGACCTGATTTTCTTCGGCGCTGACAAGGCTCATATCGTCAACGAAGCCATGGGTGCCTTGCGGGTCAAGCTGGGTCTGGACCGCAACCTGCTGACTGGTCCGTGGAAACCCTTGTGGGTCGTGGACTTCCCGATGTTCGCCTGGGACGATAAAGCCCAACGCTTCACCGCGATTCATCATCCTTTCACTGCGCCGAGCTGCTCGGTCGAAGAACTGAAAGCCGATCCCGGTAAAGCCTTGTCGCGCGCCTACGATTTGGTGCTGAACGGCACCGAAGTCGGCGGCGGCTCGATCCGGATCAACCGCACCGAGATGCAACAAATCGTGTTCGCGATTCTAGGCATCGGCCACGAAGAAGCCCGCGAAAAATTCGGCTTCCTGCTCGACGCGTTGAAATATGGCGCGCCGCCGCATGGCGGCATCGCCTTCGGTCTCGATCGTCTGGTGATGCTGATGACCGGCGCCAGTTCGATCCGCGACGTCATCGCTTTCCCAAAAACCCAGACCGCCGCTTGCCCGCTGTTCAACGCGCCTGCGTTAGTCAGTGATGAGCAGTTGAAGGAACTGGGTATCCGCTTACGTAAGCCCGCCGGTAAGGATGAAAAACAGGTTGACTAGGTCTGTCGGGCCGCGTTAGCGATGGCTAGCGCGGCTTATGCCGGATGCTTTCATTTGTATCGTTTGAATTGCTGGCCCAATTCACGGTCTTCCGTTGTTACAGTTAGTTTTTGGAGTTTACTAGATGACTCATTGGATGTCGCTTTCAGTGGTTTGTACGGTCTTATTGGTCGCGGGATGTGCGTCCGAGCAACCATTTAGCGGGCAGACGTTTGCTTCGGCTGGGGGGCAAACTTCGGGGGCGCGGCAAGCCGGGTATCAGGCACCGGAGCCGGAATTGGTGGATGTTTTGACTGGACAGTTGGGTGTCAATTCTCGGCAAGCCATGGGCGGCGTGGGATCGATTTTTTCGCTGGCCCAGCAGCGCATGAACCCCAGTGATTTTATGCGCCTGAGTAGTTATGTGCCGGATATGGATCAATATTTGTCCGCCGTACCCCAATCTACCTCGTCCAACTCATTGTTTGGTTTAGCGGCCGGATTAATGGGGGAGCAAACCAATGGTCTGGGGAGTTTGGCGGTGCTAGCGGGCTCGTTTCAAACGTTGGGTATGGACGCCAACATGATCGGCCAGTTCGTGCCGGTGGTATTGCAATACATACAAGGTCAAAGCGGTCCGGCGGCCATGAATTTGTTGCAAAATGCGTTGTATTGATGCGTTGTTTAATGGTCTTGTAGAAGTACGTCGCGTACCTCTTGGGTTTTGATAAATGGCGCGCGATGCGTGCCTTACATTGATTTTGGTTACACTTATGTCTGATACCGCTCTTCCCATACATGGCTATGCGCTACTCGATGACCCTGAGTGCGATGAACGCATCAAGGCAGCCAAGGCCAAGCTTGGTAATCGTTGCATTGTCTTGGGGCATCATTATCAACGCGATGAAGTGTTTAAACATGCCGACATTTTCGGTGATTCGCTGAAGCTGTCGCGCGAGGCCGCGCAATCTGAAGCCGAATACATCGTATTTTGCGGCGTGCATTTCATGGCCGAGGTCGCGGACATTCTGTCACGGCCGGAACAGATCGCGATTCTGCCTGATATGGCGGCCGGTTGTTCGATGGCCGACATGGCCAACAAGCTCAAGGTTCAGCAGTGCTGGGACGAACTGGCGACTGTCATTGATGTGGAAAATACCGTCACCCCTGTGACCTACATTAACTCAGCCGCCGATTTGAAAGCCTTTTGCGGCCAGCATGAAGGCATCGTCTGCACCTCGTCGAATGCCGAAAAAATTCTGAATTGGAGCTTCGCAAAACGCGAAAAAGTATTGTTTTTCCCCGATCAGCACTTGGGGCGCAACACCGGTTATCGGATGGGTATACCGTTGGAACAGATGGTGACTTGGGATTTTAACAAGCCCCAGGGCGGCTTGAGCGAGCAACAAATTCGCGATGCCAAGATGATTTTATGGAAAGGTTATTGTTCGGTGCATCAAGCGTTTCAACCCGAGCAGATCGATGCGTTCAAGGAAAGATATCCGGATACCATCGTGATTTCGCACCCGGAGGCCTGTTTCGAGGTCTGCCAAAAATCCGATTACATCGGCTCCACCGAAATGATCTTGAAAATCGTCCGCGAGGCCGAACCCAACACCCGCTGGCTGGTGGCAACCGAACTAAATCTGGTCAACCGTCTGGCTCAGGATTGCAAGGAGCAGGGCAAGGACGTGCATTTCATGGCGCCGACCTTGAGCATGTGTTCGACCATGTTCCGCACCGATCCGCAACATCTGGCTTGGGTGCTGGAAAATCTGGCGGCCGGCCATGTGGTGAATCAGGTGTCCGTGCCGGCCGAGCAAGCGGCACTGGCGAAGAAGGCACTGGACAATATGCTGCTGGCGTCCTGATTATTTGCGTCTTCTGGCGGCTTTTTTAGCGGCCTTTTCTTCCCGGATCGCGGCCAGTTCAATCATTTCGGCCGCGATCATCTCGGGCGTTTCCAGGCTGATTTGGCCTAGGGTGCCGGCTCTCAGTTCGGTCAAAAACAGTTTGGCGGCCTTATCCAGATCGACTTGTTGGCCCGCGCGCAAACAACCTCTTTTTTTGCCGATAGCCTGCAATGCACCCAATGCATCTTCAGGGAGACTGCCGAACCGATAGCGGTTTTGCAGTAAAGCTGGATAGGCTTTTAGCAGATATTCCAGTGCAAATAAGGCAATATCGTCGTGCTGAAACGCGGTATCCTTGATAGCGCCCGAAACCGCCAGGCGATAGCCGCTATTGCGGTTTTCTACATTCGGCCACAGCACGCCCGGTGTGTCCGACAACACGATGTTGTTGGGCAGGTTGATGCGTTGTTGCTGTTTGGTTACCGCCGGTTCGTTGCCGGTTTTTGCAATGGTGCGGCCGGCCAGTATATTGATAATGGTCGACTTGCCGACATTGGGTATGCCCATGATCATGGTGCGGATTACCTTGTTGGCCTCGGTTTTTTCCGGCAGCATTTTTCCGCACAGATCGATGATCTGTTTAATTCTTTCCGGTTGCTGGGTGGTGGTCGTAAGCGTTTTAACGCCTTGCTCCAGTTCCAAATGGGTTTGCCATTGGCGAGTCAGCTCTTGGTCGGCAAGGTCGGTCTTGCTGAGCACGCGTATCGTGGGTTTATCGCCACGTAATTGGGCGAGCATCGGGTTTTGACTGCTATAGGGGATGCGGGCGTCGAGTATTTCGATGAGCAGGTCGATATTCGGCAAGGCATGTTTAATTTCCTTGCTGGCCTTATGCATATGACCTGGGTACCACTGAATCAGCATGTCAAGTTCTCGTTTTTATTGATACAAATTTCATTTTACAGTGATGAGAGCGTTTAGTCCGATAAAGAAAGTTCAAATAAACTTTCCTTTTTTGATAAAAGATAATAAAATTGTCAGCTCAGTTTGTTTCGCAAACAAAGTGCTTTGGACATGTAGGGAGATGGTATGCTTATCTTGACACGTAGAGTGGGGGAGACCTTGATGATTGGTGATGAAGTCACCGTCACCGTTCTCGGCGTAAAAGGGAATCAAGTTCGGATCGGCGTTAATGCTCCGAAGGATGTCTCTGTTCATAGGGAAGAAATCTACGAGAGGATTAAGAAAGAGCAGTCTGAATCCAAGGCCTCTGAGATTTAACAAAGATTAGGAGAGATGGCCGAGAGGCCGAAGGCGCTCCCCTGCTAAGGGAGTATGTGCCAAAAGCGCATCGAGGGTTCGAATCCCTCTCTCTCCGCCACTTTAAAAATCGATAAAAAGTAGTTGACATAAGTAGTAAAAAAAATCATAATAGGCGGATCAAATAGGCGCCCGTAGCTCAGCTGGATAGAGTACTCGGCTACGAACCGAGCGGTCGGGAGTTCGAATCTCTCCGGGCGCGCCATTTTGAGAAGTTAATAAATATTAATCCCCTGTAGCTCAGTCGGTAGAGCGGGTGACTGTTAATCACTAGGTCGGCGGTTCGAGCCCGTCCGGGGGAGCCAAATAAATCAAGGGCTTAGGTATAAATACCTAAGCCCTTTTTTTATGCGTGGTCACTTTTATGGTCACTTTGTTTTTCTCTTAAAACCGAAAATTTTTCGGTTTACCATCTGAAAAACGTACGTCACATAAGCAAGTGTTTTCGCCAAAGTCATAGTAACGTTTGGAATTAAGATCTAGAAGCATTGCAGTCGCTACCTAAAGCGAACTGTCACTCTCTTTGTTTGCCCTATTTTCATAGAAAGCGTTTACTTTGCTTGCTAGCCACATTTGAGGATTCTTAATTACCGGTGGTGGTACTTCGCCAGCCTTCCTCATTCGCCAAAATTGAGTGCGAGTCACACCTAATTTCTCCAACATATCACTGATTTTTAAGAACTCTTTTTCTTTGGCAATTTCTGTCGTTTTTTGTTCGCTTTCAGTATTCACAGGATCAACCTAATTGCAAAGAGCTGTTACACACACCGCAACGCTCAGATAGATCTTCCCTAGCATTCAATAAAACCCAGGCTCGACAATTCTTGCATGTCGAAATCTGAACTTTTTTATCTTTGATGTCCTGGGCCACCACCCAAGCAGCCGAAAAGTCGAGTTGCCCGGAAGGATAGGAACGCTTGTAGGCGTCAAAAGCGCTTATCAGTGTTTGAATTTGACTGTCAGCCGATTTGTTTGAAGCAGCCTGAAAGCACACGGCAAACAGCGTTACGTCCTTGTATTTCCGCCGGCTTCCAGTCAGGCCACGGGTGGAAAATTTGATGGATCCACGACTGGGCGAACGGCCATGTAATTGTCGGTAGGTCTGTCGCAACAACTTGATCGGAATGCCTGTTGCCTGATGCACAATTTTTACCTTGGCGTGGAGATTGAGCAGCTCTATTGCCAAGGTTTGTTGTTGATATTTCTTGAGCATTCGCCGCCTCCCTTAATCAATAGTGCCGCTTAATCCGAGCATGGCTTCCACCATCTGTGGCGATTCTCTGTTGATGTTTTGTATAAACTGACTCGAAAATCGGGGGGTAAAACATAGCCAGTTGGAGCGGGCAATGAAGTCAATGTCTTCTAAAGATAAACGCCCAACTGCCAAGCGCATGGCCTCATCGGTAATCCCCAAGATTAATTCGGTCAGCACAGGATTCTCCCGTGCGATTTCTCTGGCTTTGATGAGCCAGGCTTGATTCATGGCATAAATTTCTTCATCGCAACCCACTTGATCAATCGCCGTCAGTTTGTCAAAGTAGACCTCGAGATTTTTGAATGCTAACTGCATCATGTTGTCGATGTACCCCGCCATATTGACTATTTTCAGTTTAGATTTCAGATAATCGGATCCGAATTCGGCGACCAGCGGAAAATACAATTCCTGAAAAAACCCCTGCGTGATGGTTTTGACGTCCTTAAAATCAATCGTCAACGATTGCTGATTGGCAAAGCACTCGCGAGCCAGTCGCGCGAGATTTTTGCCATGGATTGCCTGGGGTATTTGGGAATGGGTGGCTGTAACGACAACGATATGCATGCGACTTCTCCTTAGTAGCTGATGGATCGTCTCTAGCGAGCGCTTGGTTTGTTCAAGGCGTGGTTTTTTGATTTTGCGGAAACCCAACGCCGTCGACCTGAGCGATCAGTCCACACGTCGCAGATAGGGCATTGACTAAATGCGGTATCAGGATGAATCATGCCCAGGTAACGGGCGTGGCAACGTCCACAAAGAATGAATACCAAATCACCCGTAGAGAGCAGGGTAATTAAATACCAAGCCCGGTTGATGTCTAACGGATAATGTTGGCTGGAGTTAGGTTGGATAAATTGCCGATCAGCTAACATTCTTGAAGCAACGTTGCTGTAGATCTCATAGGCCGCAACCAGTAAGGTCGCATCCAGGTTCGGGGTAGAAAGCCGGTGTCTGATGTCTTCAATCATGCTTAAAAATAGCGAGGCATGAATGTTGTTGAACGCCGAGCGAATGGCCCATTGATGATCGTGTGGCAGCATGCCTTGTTTGGGTGCTTGCCCTTGTACCGTCTTAAAAAATGCGATGCTTTGCTTTCGAGTTAAATGGCAGAGTTGGCTGACAATTGGAGGACGGGCGCCGAGTTGGATTAGTTTTTCCGCCAATAGCAAGTCTGCCCCAATGTTTGGCCTGTTTTTAAAGGGCATTGGTTTCATCCGCGGTTCCAGTGATATTGGGTTGGAGCAGATCCACATAGGCAACCATGGGCAAGTTGCTTGGGGCATAGACAGGCAATAACTGAATCACTGCACGACTACTTTCGGCCCGTTCACGAAGTTGCTCCTGTGTCATGCCGGCGAGACGGTCTATGCCAACCCGATCTAATCCAAAGCGCCAGGCCGTTTCCGCCGGATTACTGCGTGCGCATTCCCTTGCGAGCATGAGATATTCGAAATTTAACCGGGCAAGATCTTCATCCAGTGTTGACATAAACACCTCTGAGTTGATTAACGACTGTTGTCGATATGCTAAGAAGACAACACGCAAATGTCCCGGTCGCAAAGTGACCTGTTTTGGGTCACAAAGCTCCGGAACCCCCGATAGATATGATTTGGCTTTGTTGAAAATAATTGTCCTATTGAGTTGGTGATGCCTCTTTCGGCGTGTGATGGATGGCCACTTTGATAACGCCAGGCTATTTGTTCGGCCTGATGGATTGAATGATCCTGAAATTCTTCTAATCTCGTCCTGCTTATCAGAGGCTTTGCCTACAACAAATGGAGCCATAATTGGTGTTTGACCTGAATAAGTGCATTCCAAAATCATTTTTATATCGCTCATCTCGAATTTGTTATGGAGGACATTGTTATGAATCGGCTATTCGCTAACCAGTCCGTTACTGTCGGTTACCTGGTTTGGGGTGGTTTATGCGCGAGGTAATTCAATGCTTGATTGACTGGCTGGATAGTGAGAAAAGCGATGAAAAAGGCCACCGCATATTGCGCGCGTTAGCCCAGGAATCGTTAAAGAAAGCGGATTTCGATGAGTCGAAGCGACGGTTCACAGCCGAAGAAATCGTCGCCGCTGTTGGTGAAACTTTAGAAAGTGCCGAACCTAAAAAATGGATCGACTGGCCGGGCTCATTAAAGAAATATTGCGAAACTCGCGAGGGGCAAATTGTAGAGTTTGCTCGTAAACGCGGGCTACAGCATTACCCGAAGCCGGAACGAAAAAGCACAAAGGGCGGTCCGGGGCGACTCACGACGTTCTATATCAAGGCGGAGCCGGTTCCGGAAATTACGGAAGAAGCCCAAGCAATTGAGGCGGTTCGGGTTGGCAGCAACGCAGCCGAGTTGAAAGCCAACTACCAAATGACTGAACTGGGTGAAGTCAAACCCAGTTGGATCGCGAGTTGGCTATTTCGGCATGGACAAATCGAATTAAGACAATGGCATGTATGGGTTATATTGGGTTGGCTAGCAATCATAGCTGGGTTCGCGGTGTTAATTGCTTATGCCGGATGGCTATCGTTATCCGTGCCCAGGCCGGTGACAACGCAAGATTTGACATTACTGGTAAGTATTTTTGTGATTCCTTATGGTTCCTGGGTCACTATCATCAAGCCTTGGATATTATTGTTGGATGATCGAATTGTTGTAGCCCATGAACTATTCACAAATTTTTATGAACAGTCTGCACAGTTCGAACTGCTACGAGATGGAGATTTAAGAGTGGTTCGCTTGGTTCGGTATTCGGCGGTATGCCCAATATGTGGCGCCACTATTTATCTCGAAAAAGGCGAGCCGGATTACCGGCGAAGATTGGTTGGGCGATGTTATGAAAGCCCAAGAGAGCATGTGTTTAGTTTCGACCGAATCACGCGTTGCGGGCGGCTACTGGTAGATAGATAGCATTTCGAAGGTGCATCTCAATGTTTTTAGGGAGACAAGGATCGGTAGCTTGTTTTCGGTAATGAAAATGAGCACATTATCCGGCTGGATAATGCGCTCACACATCAAGTTTTAACTATCCATGCTGGTTTGAAAGATTTGCTTTTGGCCCGATTCAGTCGGATATGCCATCACCGAAGCCGGTTTGCCTTGCTGATCCAACTCCACCACGAAGGCTTTGCCGTACAACGCCGGACAGCCGCAAAAATTCGGCAACAAGCGTTGCATGGCATTGACCGGATCGCTGGCGGTATTGGCCACCACAAAAGCGATGAAGGCATCCGAATCACTTTCAAAGGTCGATTCCTGAAATTCATCATATTCGCTTCTGAAGCTGGCCATTTGCTGCAATGCCTGTGCTGAGCAATCACCCTTGGGCACAATGATGTCATCGGCGTTTTCCTGGCCTTGATAACAAGCCTCATCCGTGATCTCAACAACATCCTGCCCAAGCCGGATTCGGTAAGCCTCGCAAAAACGCACGGGAACCCAACACCAATCACCTAGGAATTGAGCCTGATGGCTTTCATTGATCGGTTCAATCACCAGTTCTTCATCATTAAGATGCCGAACCAATGCATGGAGCCAATGCCCGCTATCCAACGTGCCGTAATAGAGCAAATGGTCTCGGCTCCAGGCAAACATAAAACGCCCGGCGCCGTCCTGCTTGATGTCATCATCAATCGAGACGATGCCACGGGCCATAATTTCTGCACGGGTCATGGCTTTTTCCGGCCGCTGCTCGAAGTTATCAAAAACTTCGGTATCGCAAACCGGATACGCAATGATTTCGCGCAAAGCCTCGGGCGGTACTACTGGTACATCATTGAGTAACTTCAGAAGCTCCCAATGCCGCAGCATTTCATAAAAACCTACGAAATCCTCGGCAGACTGAGTGGCTTTCATCTGGATAAACCGCTGTTCTATGGTTTGCGCCAGTACGGTTTTAACGCGTTTGATGACATCGGCTTCATCCACCAGCTTGTCACGATCCGGCAAGCGGGCATGAAAGCGGAAAGAATCCAGATGAATGATATGGCGATGTGATGTGTAGCTGTGTGAGGTATAAATGGGCAAACCTTGCAGATAGACATCGAACTCATATTGCGCCCCATAGGGTTGATCCATGCCATGCAGATAAATCGCGCCAATCTCGGTGTCGACAAAGGCCAACCCGCAATCCAGTGCGCATGAACGTTCAAGCAATTGATCGTTGAACAGCACTGGAATGGGGAAACCGCGCGCCAACCGTTTCAGCGTCGTGGCAATTTGACCCATTTCCATATCCACATCCTGCAAGGTAATGCTAGTGATGCCATTCCAGTCTTGGACTGGCGTGATCGTCACCGGCTTAAATGCCAAAATGTGGCCGGTTTCGATATCGATCGAACCACTTTTGCTCATGACGCTGATTTGCCGACAGGCAAACAGTGCCGATAAAAAGTCGGGTAAGGAAACAGCATTGCTGCTGCTTCCTCCCCTAAGAACCGGACATGACAGTTTCCCTTCATCCGGCTCAAGCCTCTACAAAGCTTCCTTGCGGAAACCGGTGACACAACTTACTTATCGGTGTTAGGTTTGGTTTTATACAGACAATTGGGGTGAATTAGGGTCAGATTGGATAGATTGTCCTTGCCGCCTTTGGATTTTGAGAGGATGTGATGGATTCGCCATCCCGTTTCCTTCGTAATACGCTGGCTACAAATCGAACATTTTCCCGCCTGTTCCAGCCACATTATCAGCAATTGCCGTTTACCTTTCGGGCTACCTCTCATCTTTAGACCAAGTCGGCCTTCAAAATAGGGTTCCCATTTCGGATCATAGGGATTGGCGTCCTTCTTGATTTTGTCGTGTCGCCGAATAGCGGTATCAGTGGCCTTAACCAGTGTCATTCGCCTCGGTTTTCCGTCTGATGTCAAGAAGGCTGCATTAAACCCCCAGCCGCGACTGCCGTTTGGACTGAAATATTTTCGCCTAATCCATAAACCACTCTTTTTCGGATGCCTGCGCACTGCCCATCGCCATAACAATTTCCAAATCTCATTGTCTACCTTGGAAAAGATACTGCTCTTTAAGTATGTAATGTCATAAGACTTCGCCTAAAGCTCAATTCCTTGACTATTTGCATGAGCATGTTATGGCAATAGTTTCTTTAAGAGCAGTAACCTTAGCGACCGCAGCTTTGTGATAATTCGCCCATCCTCTGATTTTTGGATTAAGGAGTCTTATCAGGTTTGTCTGCTTTGCTTGATTGTTAGCCTTTACCGTTGCTCGGATTTCATCCAGAAAAGCCTTCACATTCTTCTTAGCCGGCTTGATGAGTAATTTCCCTTTGTACTTGCGTACATTCCATCCGAGAAAATCAAAGCCTTCGTCGATATGCGTGATCTTGGTTTTCTCCGCCGAGAGCAGCAAGCCGCGCTCATGCAGGAAGTTTTCAACCATGGGTCTGATTTCACTTTCCAGTAATTCTTTCGATCTACTGGTGATGATAAAATCATCTGCATACCGAACCAAGTTGACCTGATGCCTTGCTGCCATACCATGACTAAACCGCCCGGTTCTATTCGATAAGGCGAATCTGTTCATTAACAAGGTTTCTAGTCCATCCAGAGTCATGTTGGACAACGTCGGCGAAATAATACCGCCTTGCGGGGTACCCGCTTCCGTTGGGAAGAGCTTGTTTTGGTAGACGTATCCGGCCTTCAACCACTTTTGGAGTATCGATTTATCCATGGGGATATTTTCAAGCATCCATTGGTGACTGATATTGTCAAAACAGCCTTTAATGTCACCCTCTAAAATCCATTGCGGCGCATACGCACGACTCAATACCGTGAAGCATTGCTCTCTTGCATCTACCGTGGATCTTTCGGGCCTGAAGCCATAAGAGTTCGGATCCGCTGTGGTTTCCGATACGGGTTCCAGTGCAAGCCGATATAGCGCTTGCATTGCCCGGTCTTTCATCGTCGGGATACCCAGTGGCCTTTCTTTCCCGTTACTCTTTGGAATATAGACCCGTCTCAGTGGAAGCGGTTGGTAACCCCGTCTTCTGAGAGATAACATCGCCTGAGATTTGGCCTTCGGAGTTGACCAGGTTTTTCCATCCACACCCGAAGTTTTCTTACCTTTGTTTTCAGTCACCCGCTTGACGGCAATGGCCTTGCCGCTGAACGAGTGGATCAGCAACCATTGCAAAGCTTTCACCTTGCCCCAGCGGCCTTCCTGTATTGCCTTCACGATACGCGCTTACAGCCTTCTGACTTGTTGATGGCATTGGCCCCAATTGATACTGTGCCAGTCCACTTCAAAGCCGGAGGCTGCACACGCTGATGTAACGACGTTCATTTGCTTTTCCTCCTTTATGGTAAGGTTCTACAAACTCTCTCGTGACGAGAGACCAAACGGAAGTCTGCACCGTTACCAGTCGGGATGATGTTTCAATCCCTATCTACCCCATTACAGAGCAGCATTCGCTTTTTCCGCCATCCTATGCCCGCCCTCCATCGGCCTTCCTTGCGGTCGGCTTGCCATCGCTGGCAAAGGATCGGGTTTACCGTGTTCCGCATAAATAACAACAGTGGGTTAGGTTCTGTCTTTTCTCCGGTGGCTTTAATGCCCCTGTGATCCGACTCGGAAGCAGATCAGCCAGCCACATACCATTTTGGTTTAAAGCCTGTCAGCACATTTGGCTTATGTTCGTCACGGAGTTTATCAACAGTTCACATATGTTAACCGTACCACCAAGCCTAGCCCCCTTCCGCGTTGTGCTCGCAGATACACTTCCCCCTCGCGGGTTTGGTTTACCTCATATTGAGGATGGGTTACATTGTCCCGCCAGCTTCACACCGTCCTGTTACCAGGGCCGCATGTGGCGGTAGGCTACTGCCAAGGGAATGGCAGGTTTCATTGCCGCCGAAGCGGCCGAAACAGTTACTTATACGACTTCACGTCGCACTCCGATTCCAAACGGATGCTCATGGGCAACCACGTCTGCGTCCCAACCGGATTCGGCGACTGTCAGTAGTGTTGCAATCGAGTCGATGCCGCAGCCATCATCCAAAACCTGTAGCGTTTTGGTTTCAGGGCAAAAGTTAATCACCACCATGGCTGCATTAGCTCGGCGGGCATTTTGGATGAGCTCGCCGAGCACCGTGGTTTTGTTGGTGAAGCTGAAGCGTAGACTTTTAACCAAATTGGCTTGGTTAACTTTCATCGCGACTTCGTGGGTTTGTGTGTTCATGTGTTATCTCCAGGTATAAAAAAGCCCCAAAGACATGAAACAGACTAACCCCTTGGGGAGAGTCGTTCATCTCCCCGAGGCGGGTGATACTGGTTAGACCAGTGGTTATGTAAAAGTAATGCTTTAGGTGTTGCGCCCTGACTATGAAGCTAAGGCCAAATTGTTGTCAGACAGGCCATCCCAATCCAATTGCCGGATAGAGTCTTGATCGCTATCCAGCAAACTATCGGGATCAATGCCATGATTCGCCAATATAGTGCTCATGGCTTGGGTCAGCATGGCGTGACCATGTTCCCGTTCCGATTCACCACCGTATTTGATCGCCCAAAATGGATCAAAGTGATAATGCCGGCCATCCCGTTTACAGTGTTTACTGACTTCGGTACGGAAGGCCTTATCGAGTTTTTCCGCTTGGTCGAACTGCTGCCAAAAACCGGTACCGGCTTTGGTTTCCGTTGGCGGTAGCCAACGGCGATGATTGCCAACCAGACGATTCATCCGATCAATCAGCGTTTTATTGCTGGGGAAGAAATGAATCGTGCCCACGCCCGGATAGTAGCGAACATCAAAATAGCTGCCGCTAATCCTTTGCCCGGTTCGCAGGGCATGGAAGTGATTTCGGAAAACCGATTCCAAGCCTATAGCCGCTTCATACTTGCCATCCAGCATCGCAAACACTTTGTCAAAATCCGCCAGCATCCGTTGGGACTCCCACGACAAATCTTTTTGATACGATTCGGTGGCATGACCCGGAATGACAAAACGGGTGGTTTTGATGCGCATGCCCAGCGTGCGATGTTTATCGTTGGACTTCCAGCCCATGAAAAACACCGTGTTGTCACTGTGGTAGCGGGTGATTAAGTCGAACACATCGCAGACCATACTCAGCTGAATATCGCCTTGCTGATCAATAATGCCCTGTAAAAAACCGTAGATATTAGGTACGGTGAATTCCAGTGATTTAATCGTCTCGAAATCCGACTCCAGCCGTTTTTGCGCCGACGACGACAACCGCGAGGTGACTTGCGTGGAACGCAAAATACCCGACCAGGCACGATCTTTCAGATCGCTGTAATCGGTATAAAGCTGATTCTTCACCCAATCCAGCGTGGTATGCGTGGATTTGACCGCCGCATCGCCATTCAATTCACCGAGCGTTTGCCCCAGCATCTTGCGATAGCGCATAGCGCGCGCTTCACTGAATGCCGATTGCCGGGCCGCTTCGACGGCGGCATTGAACATCAGCACTGCATTGTCGATAAAGGCATTAGCTAAAGCCAGTTCATGAACGGGCTGGTCATCGCCGGCCAAACTCTCAGCACTCACTTGATCGCGACGTAAGTCGTCGAGGATGTTGCCTAACAGCTCTTCTTCAAACGTTGAGGATTTCTTCAGCCAGACCAGCGCGATTTCCACATCCGTTTTGCGCTCGGCATCCTGGCCGGCAAACATCGCCGACAAGTATTCGACTTCGCCAAACTGCTCAATCAATCGGACTAAATGCTTTCGCTCCTTGGAAAACGGGTTTTTCAAGGTTTCGGCATTGAGAATGGCCACGATTTCTCCGTCGAACAAAATCTCCCACGCCTTCAGCACATGCTGTGCGCCGTCGGCAAACGGGGGATTCATCAACACATGGGAATACAGGCTGCCGCTTTTGAACTGCATAAAATCCATACCCACTACCGAATAGCCTTGCGAACGCAAGATCGGGTGCTTGCTGATATCGATTTCAATACAATCGACCGGAATTTTCTGCCAGTGGTTGTAAGGCCTGGGTTTTATTAAATGACCTTCACCTGCAGAAGGTTCCAATACACGAACAAAATTCTTGTTCTTGAAGGTTTCCCAAGCCTTGATGCTCAAAGCCTCAGGCGTTGGATAATACTGATGATTGTCTATCATGGTGATCTCCGATAAGACCCCTGACGACAGATTTATCCCTGGCGGGATAGAATCATCCCGCAGGGGTAAAATAAAAAATCTCGGCTTAACCGAGTGTCAAAATCAAAACGGCGCGTTAGATCAACGCAAACCGTTTGCCTTGTATGAAGTCCTGATACTGCCGGGCTTCATTTTTTGCCTTGAACCGGGCATGCATGCTGCCGTCGATCCAGATTTCCCAGGGCAAGCGTTTAAGCTCACCTCTAACCAGTTTCACGTCACCAACTCGAAAATATTCGTGTTGGTAAAGCACCTGGCGAGGACTGTCGATACGGACAATGCAGTGGTCCAATAATGCCGGACCACCGATGTCACCCAGTTCGATCAATAACGGCACTTTGATCGTGCCCATCGAGCGACCAATCCAGCCGATGACATCGTGCTCATCGAGCCAGGACTGCCCGGTTGTTGGGTCGCCGTAATACAGCCGGATTTTGCGCCGGTTGTGACGAAGCTGTTCCAAAAGTTCGACCACCGGTTCCGGTGTGTCGGCGTGGTAACAGGTGCCGGACGGCAAACGCTGATATTGGATGCAATGACCCGTACTGAAGGTGTGTTCAAAGATGTGTTTCATGATGTTGTCCTCAAAAAATACGGAAACATCACGCATCCCTAGCGGGAATAGGACATTCCCGTTTGGGTGGATAAAAATGAGCGCCGAATCGAATGACTTGGCTAACTCAGGCTTTTACAAATTGCGCACATAAATACCGCGCGCATTTTTCAGGATCGGATTTCCAGCGCAGGTTTTCCCAAGGCTTGTAGGGCCAGAGGAATTAACTGATCCAAGTCGTCCCAATCGATACTGCCGCCTTTGGCTTCGCCTTGTTGATAGGCTTCAACCAATCCCCGGCAAACCTGCATGGCCGCTTGATCTTTCTTCAATTGCCGTACCGAATGATCCGGTTCTGGCCATTCTTCAACCGCAACGCATTCCCAGACCAGGCTTTCACCCTCCAATTCATGATATTCATCAGACAATAACGGCATGGCAGCGGTGTCATCCCAAATGCTGGCTTCATTGAATGCCTGTTCGGCAATCTGTTGTGCCGCTTCGGGACTGTCCGCAGTGATACCAACCGACACGCGATGCACATAGTCGATTTCGTAGGAGACTACGAAGAGCCGATTCACCCCCGCCGCCGTGACATTGGCTGAGGCGGGTTCTTCGACTGGCAATTCGGTTTCCGCCGACTCACCATCGATCAATGCGCTTTCATAAGGCTCGATCTCCTTGTTGCAGTCCGGGCAGCGATCGTTACAGCCGCAATCCCATACATCCTCCCATTCGGTTTGGCAGTAGGGGCAGCGGTACTGATTCAGATAGCGAACCGTGCCGGTTTCCGTCATGGTTGCGCTAACGCTTGATTGAGCGATTAATGACATGGTCATTTCCTCCAAAAAAACGCAGGAACGACCACCCGGCAGGATGAGGTTCCCGCATGGTTAAAAACGCTGAATATTGCCTAAAATTGCCTCATGCAGCGGGGTTGAATTCGCATAAAAATCGGTATATGGTGGCTAAAACTCATTAAATAGCAGAGAATTAGCCATGTTTGACGATATTTTGCGCATTTTTGATTTCCTCAGTCTGAGTCAGACCAAGGAGGCGTCTCCAACGAAAAAGCCGATGGCAATTCCGCTGGATTCCAACGATCAAACCACCCCAATCTGCAAAAAATTATTTGCCGATCTGGATGCCGCCGAAACGGAAGTCTTGAACGATATTGACGATCCAGAAACTGCTTGGACGCTGTTGAGCCGTATTCGCCAACTCAGGCGCGAGAGCCAACAAGACCTTTCTGCATTGATACCGTCAGACTTGTTGACGACTCAGTTTGAGGCACCAGTCGACAGAAGCCCCGTTCGTATCGTCAAAACACAAACGGGTGCTCAGTGGTCGGTTTTCAATGGCGGGCGAGCTCATTAGCCGGAATCATTTGCACATTGCCAGACTTGAGAGCGGTTCGTAATTGACGCACCGGATGTGACGATTTGTTTAAATCGCCTTCTGTCAGTGATGTTGCTTTTTTCGAGCGTTTAGTCCGTTTACCGGAATCAATGTCTTGCAACACCACCGCCGGCCTGACTTTCTCCAATTCCAGCTGCAGCTTGGCGATTTGAATATCTGCCTTGATCAGTTCCATGGTTTTGGTTTTCACCTGCAACTCCACATCCAATCGATCAACTTGCCGATTGGAAAGTGCGTTGCGACTATGAATTTCCTGACGCACCGAATCCGACATCGCTAGCCAATCCACGTCATGGTTTATGCGCGGCATGATGGCCGGCAGTGAACGTTTGGCGGATCGTTGAACACGATAGCGATTGATAGCTGCCTTGCCTGATTTAAGCATCGCCAGCAGTTGCAACGCTGTTGCCCAAATCACCCGCAATGCGAGGATGAACATCGCCAAAATGATGATGCCGAAGATAAAGTTCATTGAAGTTCTCCTTTGTAAAATTTAAGAAAACACTTCGAATGAACAGCACCCAGCCGGGCGATGGTCGCCCGAAGCGGGATGAATTGCAGACAATTTGCCAAGGCAAACTGCGGTTCACATCGGGCTTAACGCACCCAACACGATCAAGGAAACACCTTGCTCGCCGCCTAATGACGGAACGCCGACCGAAGTCGGATTCAGCATTCTGGAAAGAACGCATGAAGTGTCTGTTTGTCGAATGGACACGTTGTGTGACAAGTACATTCGGCAAACTGCGGATTCAATCAGCTACTCATAGCCACAATCCAAGGCATTGAGCCAAGGATTGGGCTACGGATAACAGACTGCGATTTACGCCGCCAACAACAACGATTTCGAGAGTTCGAACAATTGCGCTCTCAGCTCTGATAGATCGTTAATGGTGATGGCAATCGGGAATAGATGACTGACATCCAGTCCCAAACCCACACCGACCGTTTCAATACCGCTATCCCGACAGCGCTGCAAAAGTTCCAGTGTGCTCAGGGTGTCGTTGGGTTGACCATCGGTCATCACCATCAACACCTTGCGCGGTTCCCGGCAACGCAACAGCGACGCAGCACCAAACCAAATCGCTTCGGTCATCGGCGTACTGCCGGTGGCTGCCAGCGAGAAGGCGCCGGTTCGGGCATTCACGCGTTGGCCATGCTCAAGTAATCGGAACACCGAGTCATCTTGATGGCCTGGAAACGCAGTGACGCCAGGATTAACCCCCGGAATACCTTCAAAGGCCATCGCCAGTGCCAAAGTCGCTTCCAACGCAATCGGCATACGCGATCCGATGGGCTGGCCTTGGCTATCGGTTACCTGATAACCCATGCTTTCGGATTTATCGAGTAACAGATGAATCGCCGTATTGGGTGCTGGTTTGGTCTGTTTGCGCTGAAACAGCTTGGTTTCGCCCAGTGGCAAGCGGTGTAAGCGCTTGCCATCCATCCGCCGTCCACGACAAGCGTGTTGCGAGCGGCTGATGGTTTGCGATTGCACCAGGCCTTGCAAAGCGGCACGGATTTTTCCCGATTCGCTTTGCACCTTACGCAGCAAAAACTCACCGGCTCGATCGTCCATAGGTGGCTCGTTGCCATTGGGCATCAGCAGTTCCGACACGTTTTCAGCGGCTAACGATAATGCCGATTTAAGGGATTCAAACAGGTCTTGGTCGATGTCACTGTCACCAGCGGTCAACAAGGTTTGCAAGACGCCCATGGGATCAGCGATCTCCGTGTGTTCTTCATCATCCCCTTGCGGGTTGGATGAAGAACTGTCGGATGGCCTTGTCGGTTCATCGCCAGGATTTTCCGGATTCGATTTATCTTTACCATCAGATTCTGAAGACTGATCGTCGTCAGTGTCGGTCGGTAAACGTTCATCTTGTTCTGTTGAATCCGAAAGCTCCGAATCGGCTGAGCCAGCATCTTGATCTGCATCATCCGTTTCAGGTGATGTGTCCTCATCTGCCGATTGCTGTGCCTGATTGCGCTGCCGTTGTTGCTCGAATTCCTGCTCAATCATGGTCAGGATACGATCCGTCAATTGCAGGCAATCGGACTCGGATTGCAAACCCAGCGGCACTTCGGACAACAAGCCTTTCAGTCGCGTGACGGCACCTTTCGGATATTTCGTTTTTAATGCCACTTCGGTTTGCTCGACCAAAGGCAATAAGGCAGATTGCCCAAGTACCCTTGCACGCAAACTTTTCAACACGAAGCTGTAGAGAATATTGGCCGGATGATCATCAATGCTGTTGGCCACAAAGTCGCCTTTGGCAATCATCTTTTCAATCACCGTGCGTATTGTCAGACGTGTACCCGGAAAGTCCTTGGCCAGTTCGTGCTCGATGCGGACATCTTCAATCGCATTGCATAAGCGCCGGCGTAATACCGAACTCCCGTAGCGCAGCGTAAAATCCGAATAACGAATATGCGCCGCTTCATGCGCCAACAGGCCCCAGGCATAATCCTGGTAATCAGGATCATCGCCCTCATAGGCCGGCAGCCAAATGGTTTGGCCATCGGTTTCGGCTTGATCACCGCCGACACAGACTTTAATGCCAAAGCGATTGCCAATGGCGGCCGCAACGATGGGGAATGCATTGTGTAAGGTTCTATTTTTCATGGTGTGCTCCAAAATACTGGGCAAACCATGTCCCCAGCGGGACATGAATTTGCCCCTGTGGGTGAATTGTTAAATGTCGTCAGCTCATTCAGAACCAGTAGTCCTGGTCAGAATGCTCCGCAGCTTCCTCGTCATCGCCATCAGCATTGACCAGCACCAGATCGGATTGAACATCCGGTTGGATGGCTTCATCAGCATCCGTGGCAGTGTCGGTCTGGCTTTTATCCAGCAACACCTCAATCGCCCAGTCATCCGATGCCGATTCCGCTTCGAGTTCATCGTCAAAGATGCCGTCAAACAGATCGGTAAAATCGGGGCTGTCTGGAACGGTTTCAACAATGACAGGTGTTAGTGCTGTTGGTACAGTTGTTGGCTCGGAATCCGCGTGATCGATGATTTCATCAACTTCTGCCTCTTCAACAACGGGGAGTTGACCCGCCAACAGTCCTTCACCGTGCCGCCGGGTTTTATCCGGATCGGACAACAGCATGGCCGTGGCCAGAATCTCCTGCAAAATGCAGCCTTCAATGGCGCCTTTGTTGGGGATTCTTGTCAATAGGTCGTCAATGGTGCTGACGACCGGTGCGACCCGATGATCCAGAAAGCCCAGCCCATCGAGCTTGTCGCGCATGCGGCGAATCGGCCGTAACGCATTACGTGTCACTTGCTCCTTGCCCAGCAACGATTGCTCGATGAGTTGATTGGCTTCCACGGAAATTTCGTAGAACATCTGCTCACTGAGTGAACCGATTTTGCTTTCCAGGCGCGCGACGTCCGCCGGCGGCAAGCTCTCGGGTAACCCGACACTGACCACCAAAAAATCAAACGACAAGCGCGTCGAGACAAACTCCACTGAATCCACCGCTTGCTCGATGATGCCGGCAAATTCTGGATGGCGAACCACCCAGTCAGTCACCGCTGCATCGTAACCGGCGATAAACTCGGTTTTAGCCGCTGCAAAATCCAGCCCGATACGCTCGAGTTCCGCGGTAATATTGGCGGCCGATTCAACCGGCACGGCAAAACCACCCAGAAAGCGGGTGCCGACGCGCAAGCAAATGCGTTCGGCTTCCTTCTTCAGGCGGTTAAAGACTGTCAGCTTATCGGGATCGAGCAATCGCTTGGAACCCAGGCTTGCTAAATCCTCCGGCGGCAGTTTGCTACCGTCGGCCAGCACCAGGTCTTCTTTTTTCAGTTTCTTGCGGGCGCCGTAGATATTGGCGTCCACTTTCACCAAGACCACGCGGTCTAAGATCACTTTTGTTTCATGAGACATGGGAACCTCCTAAAATGAGAGGCACACCCATCCCGCTGGGGCTGATGTGCCCCTTTCGGGTTAAATGAAAAGTACAAACCGGTTAAAACCAGCAGTCGTCCGTGTCGGACATGGCCGCTGCCAGATTTAATCGGGGTTTGAGCAAACCTAAGACTTCAGCGGTTTCTCTGATGCTGTCCAGATCAGTGCCGAAAAATGCCAGCACGTCCTGTTCAACTTTCAGATCAACCGAGAGGTCTCGGGCAGTTTCGGTGGCAATATCAATCTCCACGCGCTTGAAGTCTTTTGCTTTCAGCGCCAGTAAAAACAGCCAAGGAAAAACACCATGCGCTGATTTGATCTGACCGCTTAGTTCAAAGGTTTCGGCATTGAGGGTGGCATCAATGAATTGTTGCCAGCCATTCCACTCCAGTTCAGGCGTAGCATGGCCATCCGACAAGGCTTGAATAGCGCCGATCAGTCGCCTGACCTCGATACCCAATTCCACTCGAACGGCCTGTTTTGCCCGACAATCGATAGTCCAATACAGCGCCTCGACCGGTGGTGTTGGCACTAGCTCAGGATCTGGGTTTTGTGGTTGGATTGCCGGAGTCTTACCCGGAAACACCACATTGCCGTTAACATCAATATCAACTGCGCCGACCAACACATAGCCCTTGGCCTGTTTTTGTCGTTCGATGTCGAGCTGTTTAAGTCCGTAACGGTTACTGACGCCCGGCAAACTATCTGCCGTTTTCCCCCAACGCGTGGTGATCGAACCATCCGAGTTACTCCTGACTGCCCAGTCTTTAGTGCTGCCATCACTGTTACGATGACGATAGAGATTCCAGGCAGCCATGATTACACCTGCCAGTCATCGCCGAACACATCCTTGGCGATGCGATGAATCGCTTCGCGCTCGGCAGGTTCGGCTCGAAAGGTCAAGGCTCGATCCAGCGAATAGGCCAAAGCATTGGGCGCACTTTTGAAGGTGGCCACCAATGATGCCCAACGCACTAAACCGCGCGTCGATAAGGTCACCGATAACATGCCGCCGCCATCCGCGCCGCCGATGAAGACTTTACGAATCTGGTTGGCGACCTTGATCATGCTTTCGCGCACCGTTTCCGGCATGCTCGGCACCACATCGGCCAACAATTTCATTTCGTCTTCAGGTTCGGGATAGCCGACTTCCATCAGTCGAAACCTGTCTAAAAACGCCAGGTTCTGACGCAATACACCTTGATACAAGCCCGACTGATCACCAGAACCGGCACTATTGCCGGTGGCCACCAAACGAAACTTGGGATGCGGTGTAATCACAGCGCCGGTCTGCGGAATCGTCAACGGTTTGCCCTCGACGATTTCATTCAAGCCAATCAGTTCGGCCGGATCAATGGCATCGATTTCGTTGATCAACAATACATGGCCCAAGCGAACCGCCAGGGTCAACGGACCATCGATCCACTTCATCGCGCCGCCGTCGACCAGCATGTACTGACCCAACAAATCGTTGAGCTCCAGTCGACCGTGGCCGGTGACTGAATGTACGCCCCAATTGAGACGCGCCGCGACTTGCTCTAACAACGAGGTTTTACCGGAACCAGTAGGGCCGGTCAGGTATAAGCCGTCGCCATTGTGAGCGCCTAAAAACGCCAACACGTCGCGCAAGTGATCCTTACGAAACACATAGGGTTTTTGCGCCGGTACATAGGCGTTTTGTCCAGGGATAAAGCCTTCCACTTTCATGGAGGCCGGTGCAGGAATGCCGAAGGTATCGGCAATCGAATAGGATTGATACATGGTGAACTCCTTATGTTTGGGTTAAACCCGCAACACGAGACACACCATTTCCCTGACGGGTAGTGTATCCCCGTCGGGTTGAGATAAATTCCTGGCTAGCCAGGGGTTTAGTACGTTGAACGAAAAAAGGTTAAAGCGTTGTCAAAACTACCTTTAGCGAGGCATCGATACCGAAATTCGCATCAGGTTCGCCAATTCCGCGCGGGCGAGGTTTTCCTCGTCCATAAAGCGCAAAATCCGGCGAATGTCAGCTTTGAAATCCGGATCTCGGGTTTGACCGAGCATCTGCCTAACCACGCATTGCTTATGCCTAATCTCGTCAACACTGGCGGTTTCCAGCCAGCAAAACAGGCTTTTCCAAAAGTCTTTATTCATAGCGAACCTCCTTTGTTGATAAAAGGGGCCACCATGACCCGCTAGGGTGATGAACCCCGACGGGACTGCAAACCAGGCTTGACGCACCTGACACATGAAAGTGTTTCACCTTCATGCCGCCTCAATAGCGGAACGCCGGTTCACACCGGATTCAGCGTGTTTCGAATGAAACAGCCAAACTGTTTTCCAACTAAATTTTCCTCACTGACGTCAAAACCCGAGATCAGAACCAGAAATCAGCACCGACCATGTCTTTCAACGCCTCCGCATCGAAAGGCACTTCCGCCAGCCTGCCGGAGTCATCCCGACAAGTAATGCGAACGCGGTTAGCCGGTTGTTTTCGGTAAGTGTCGAGTATTGCTTCGGTGACATCCGGCAGTAGCGCCTTCATCACCGCTTTGTAATCCACACTGCCTTGGGTCTGAAAGCGACTGACACGTAAACCTGAATGCTCGGCTGCCATGAAATCACCCATCAACATCACCAAGGTTTGCTCGATGTCGAATTGATTGGCTTCCAAGGCATTGATTTGGGCTTTCAGGTCATCGATCTTTAACGCCTGGCTGCGATAGTTCGCCGCCAATTGCTGCCATTGCAGTTCGGCATGGCCTTTGGGTAGATAAAGATCACGGTCAGGATTTTTTTCGGGTTCCTGTCGCTGTTTGACGTTCGACCAGAATTCCATGGCGGTATCGACGAGCCGGTTTAAAAAGACTTCATCCCGCTCGATCTCAAACTCCACATCCTGACCCTGGTGATAGAAGAACAAAAAGCCGCGCTGCGCATCCGCCACCAGCATTTGCTGTTGCACCTGGCACCAGTAAAGTTGATAGGCTTCAGACTGTTCGCGGTTTAGCACCACATCCAGAAAAGTCGTTTCATGCGGGCATTTGATTTCGACCGGTTCGTTGTTTTCTGACAAACCGTCGAAGGACGCCCGCATCAGCGAATACCAATCAGACTCGCCGCAGAGGGGTAGCAGCATTACATCGTGCTTTTCTTCAAAGCGGCGTAAGGCTTCGGGTTCCTGTTCGATACCAATTCGGACCAAAGGGTTGTTGTCCAGGCTTTGTTCCAGCACGAGCCCCGTCTTTTCCGCCCATAACCGCCAGGGCGTCTTGTGCGGCGAACGATTCATAATGATCGCCGCCTCACTGGCACTAAGCCCTTGTGAACGCCATAACCGCCATTCCGGCGATCGCTGAGAGACATTGATGACTTTCATCACCGATACTCCTGCAATTGGATATGGCAGCCTAGGCGCAGTGTCGACATTCCGCGTTTTATGAGTTGGCTTTCACAACGCCGAGCCCAGTGATAGTCTGCAAACAGCAGCAACACGAGATCTGGGGTCGGCATGACCAAACCGCCGTAGCTTTCCACCAGACTTTGCAGTTCTGGCTTGGTAGGTGCTTGGACTTCATGGACAGAATTGCCCGGACTCCAGTTACGCTCCAAGTAACCACGGCCATGCCGGCGAATCACCGTGGGTGAATCGTAGCGATGCCAGTCGGTATGACACGGTATGCGGTTGGATGATTGATCAATGGCATTCATGACATCTCCTCTTAAACAAAAAGGGCGGCATGAATCTCACCCCAAGGGCGATTCAGCACGCCCTGGTAGGGTTGAAAATAATCACCGGCTGTTTACCGGTGGTTGATAGTTAAAACGGCTATGACTGGCGTGCCGACCCCAAGGTCTCGCGAGCCTTGTTCAAAGCCTCTGAAGCCGGATCATGAGCGGGTGGCATACCTGAAGCGTCTATGGGCTGATGATTGACATCACCCTTAGTCGATGCTGTCTTAGCAGCTGCTGATGCCTTGTCCAGTTCAGCAATGGCATAGGTCAAATCCAGTCCCGCAAACTTGTTATTGGCATAGTCGTAGGCGGCTTTCCAGGCACCGGCAAGGGCTGTGCGTCTAACCAGTTCACTGACCGCTTTTTGTACCTTGGGCGGTATCATGGATAAATCAATCACCCGCGGTGGTTCCACGCTGCCGATAATTGCATCATCGATAACGTCCGCTTCGTCGATACGACTGGCAGTGCCGTTAATCACGCTGCTGTCATTCATGTCGTCGATGCTTTTGCCATCCATTTCTTCGGCGGCATAGCCACATTCCTCCGGAAAGGCTGCTCGTAGCGAAGCCGCTTTACCGCATTTGGCCAGCTGACCTTTGGGTCGTTTGATCCACATGGCGGTGGGCACTTGTGAGTTTTTGCCGCCGGCGGTGCTATAGGCTTCTTGCCAATACACTTCCTCGGTGAATGCACAGCGTTTGCCGCCAACAATCCGGTACACGGTGACCGCCACCCATTCGGGAAACGTCACAGTAACGCTAGATTCCTGCCATTGGTCGTTGTCGTCCTTGTAGCGTCCGGTGAAGGTTTTGGTCACATCTGGACCCCAAACCGGTCTATCCATGCCAGCCCAAAGGCCGGTTCTGGATGCCGTGGTCTGGATTTCCATGATGGACGGCCAGACGGTTTCGACATTGCGGCCCAAGGCGGCACTCCACATCGGCACCACATGCACTGGTTTTTTGAATATATCCAGTTTGCGGGCCTTGCAGTAATCCAGCGCCATCATGATGGCTTCCGGGGTTCTAGCGGTTGGGAACGTCACGTCGGTGAGGACTTTCCAGGACTGCTCCGAAATGCCATAGACCTGATTGACATCGATGGGCATTGGCAGATTGCGGGTTTTTACAGGATTATTGCGAGGTTGATTGCTCATGGCGTGTCTCCTTAAAAAAATAGAGGACGCAATGCCCCAGCCGGGGAGTGACGTCCCCATCGGGTGAAACACCTAAACAGCGGATGCTGCCAGGCGGGTAAATTAAAGATCAATCTGAATAGCGGATAACAATGGCAAACAGCTAATCAGAAAAACGGAATGTCATCGAAGTCCTCATCCAAGCCGTCCACATTTGCCGCAGTTGGCGGGGTAGAGGATTGACTGGAGTGACGAGGCGCCCCGTTTTCATCGGCACGGTCCAGCATCTGTAACTCACGGACAACCACTTCCGTGCGGTAGCGTTTTTCGCCGTTTTTATCCCATTGCTGGGTGCGAAGACTGCCTTCCACATAGATCTTGCTGCCTTTGCGCAGATACTGCTCGGCGGTATCGGCCAGTTTTTTGAAAAACACCAACCTATGCCACTCGGTGTGTTCCTGTTTGGCTTTGGCTTGGTCCTTCCAGACTTCACTGGTGGCCAACCGTATAGCCACCACCTTGCCGCCGTTATTGGGTAAATACCGAATATCCGGATCGGCGCCGAGACGGCCCAGCAATATGACTTTGTTCACACCACGACTTGCCATGATGAAATCCTCCAATCGGCCGCGCCCGACAAAAAAGAAATAAACCCACCTGCGCGGTGATGGGTAGAGTCCCGCAGGCTTACCCCGACTGGGGATAAGCTTTCCCAGAACAGGGTTAAAAAGAACACACATCAGGCTTGACGCACCTGACACGTCGATGAAAACCATCGACGCCGCTTAAAAACGGAACGCCGGCCGAAACCGGATCAAGCTATCTGGAAAGACAGCATGAAGAGTGGGAAAGTGTTGCTGGCAAAAAATGAATGCCCGGAAAGACCAGGTAGGCTGCGGCCAATAACACTTGGCTGCATTGAAGCAGAAATGTTTTGGTGTGAGCTTGCAGCTAATGTCGAATTCACCATTAGCTGCAAAAGGGATGAAAAAATCTTCGATTACTATCGGAGTCCATCCCACACTCATCAAGGAATGCAAATGGCTGAAGCTTCTGCCCCAGTAAAACCGGCTCGACTTGAAATAAGCCGGCCCGTATTCGAACGCACATTCAAGATCAATAGCGAGCAAGCGATTCGAGTCATTCGCAAAAGTTATGACCGGCTGATCAAGTCGCTGTATGCGATCGATGTGATTTTGCGCATCGTCGGCCAGGAACAAGCCATTGATGAAATCGAGGCCATTGTCAGCAAGATGATCGCCGATTGTGCCGAGCAGCTTCAGCAGGAAAAAGCCCGACTGGAAAAACTCAAAGCCGACAACGGCATAACCGAAACACCGACCTACACTCATCCGACCGAATTTGTCGCTAAGATCGCCTCGCCGCAGATTGCCCAGTTCGTCGAGCTGATTCGCTTACTGGATCAACTGATGATCGTCATGGATACCTTGTGGCTTTGCCAGGTCATCGACAATAAGCACTGCGTGGAAGCCCGATACCATTGGCAGCAACGCTTGCAGCGCTTGGCCAACCGGATTGTCACGATAGAACGGCAGGCGCATCGGGCGGCCTATGCGCAAGGGCATGGAGAAGAGGTGCGCTTGGCGCGGCAAGAATCTGGACTGCAGGATGAGCCGGAATCCATTTCCGAAGACGAATCAGTTGCGGATGAAAGCTATTCGGCTAAACAAGCCGATGAGGCTCGTTCCACATGACAAGCCAACCGCCTGAAATATTCTTGATGATTCAGTTATCCGATCAGGAAGCTTGGGATTTGGCGCAGTTCTTAAAGCGAGTTGGATACTCGGATTTTCGGAGTAACGCTGTCGATGATGGTGAAGCTCATCGGATGCTGAATGTCGCAGAGAAGGTCAGGAAAAGTTTGATACAGAATGGCTTTAATCCACGCTGACAAATCATAAATAGGTCAGAAAATAGGTATACCTGACATTTATTAAGAATTATTGCTAACTATACATGACAATAATTCTAAAGCTGACGAAGGCAAATACTCCATGGGCACCATCGCTTTTGCATAAAAAGTTGCGATTGGCCATGTTCTAGGGTGACAAATGGCTAGTCAGCCGCCTATCATTAGCCAGATAAATATGCTTATAAGGAGCTAATGGTATGCCATCGTCGATTGAGGGAGTATTAAGTGACACGCAAAGGGAGAGTTTGGAGATCGTGGAGTTTATTTTCCATATCATCCAACCTGACGCCGATGGAAACCAAGAGGTTGTTTTCCTGGATGAAGTTCAGTTACAGAGCAAGCAAAAAACCTTCTTTTTGGACCGCTTACGAGATGTAGCGGAAGGCACTCAGTACGTTTTTAAACCGGATTCCGTACATCTTAAAGAGAAGTGCGAACAGTTGGTGGAACAATCTGGTCGCTTTACAGAACTATCTCGTCACATTACATCCGACTTTGCTGAACGTCATAAAGGACAGATGGCTGCCGGTGTATTTGTCGTTGCTACCGTAAAGTATCTCGCTGCAGCAAACGATTGGAAGAAACTGGTGTTTTTGGTGAAAATGGATAAACGGCCTTCCTTTTCCTATAGTTATAAAGAACTTGAAGGTAAGAGAGTCGCGGTTGTAGAAGAAATCGAAAACTCGCTAAACGAAACCAAATCGGCAATACAGAAATGTGCCTTGATTGATGTTTCTGATCGTTTTGCTTGGGATGTTTTGGCCTTTGACAGAACCAAGCGAATTGGCCTTAGCGATTACTTTCGCGGCTTCCTGGGAGTAACAGAGCGGCAACAGGATTCGGTTCTGACGCGGTCTGCTCATAGCGCTGTCCGTCAATGGGCTAAAAAATTGCCTAAAGATGATTTGCCGCCGGGGGAGGATGCAAACACTTACGCCGGTCGCTCACTAAATTATTTGAATGATCATGACATTTTCGATACAGAGGCGTATCTCAACGCGGTCGTCCGTGATGACGATGACCGGAGAAAGTCTGAACTCATTAATGACTTGCGTCAGCAGTTAGCGGAAGCAGGTGTTGTCGGACAGCGATTCAAGCCAAAACCCGACTCTCTACCGCAAAAAGCGCGCAAACAAATCTATCAGACTGCGGAAGGGGTCGTCATAACTTACGAAGGCGATAATGAAGCCGTTGGCATAACGATCGAAAATGTTGAGGGCGGCAGAAAACTCATCAAAATTTTGACGAATCGTTTGGAAACTAAAGACTGATAACCCATGACTATCCCCGATTTGCTTGGCATCATTGAAGACTTAGCCGTTGACTCTGCAGTAGTCACAGAGGAAAGTCGTCGATTGACTATTGAAGGGCAATCTTTGAATGGGGCTATTCGAAACAAACTTGCTCGACTGCTGGATATCTTGAGCCAGGAGGACTGTTCTGGCGCTGGCGTGATTCGAGTTTCCGACACGCAAAATCTTGGGTCAGATGATTTGTCAGACGCATCCTATGATGACGAGCCGTGGCGGTTCGTCTTGGCTAAATCTGCGCTGGCAAAAAAAGTACCAGCCCGAGATGTTGAAGATACCTTGTTGTTTTTTTCGCTAAATGGATTTCACAGGTGGTTAGAAACCGTTGATCCTTTCGTTCATCCTGTCAGTCCAGAGCCCGATTTTGTAAATCCCACGACGATAAGGGTCAATGGATTGCAGCATGCCTATGGCAGTGAATCCTTATGGGTACTGCCAGTCGCTGCCCCTGTGCCGGAAGCCAAGTCCGTCAGCATGCCGCCGATGTCCGAAATACATGGTCTGATTCATGTCAATGCCGCAGACAGATCGATACGAGTTTGCCCCAGCGGCTTTGCGCTGACATGGGGTGTCATTAATGAAAACACCGCCGGTCCCTTGCTCAAGATGAGCGCCCTGGTTCTATCGGCTTGTTTGGTTCAAGAATTAAAACGTGTCGATGGCCGATACGAAGCAACATTGCGTGGTACCAAACGGGTTTCCATGCCCTTGGAGAAACCAGGGCAGATTATCCAATCTCAGACGCTTGCCAAATTAGTTGAAACGGTTGCTTGGGTTTATCAGGAGAGGCCGGAAACAAGACTCAAGCTCGTAATGGATCGGTTGTCGATCGATAGCCAAGCTGAGGACACGCTGCTTTTCTGTATGCAAGAGTATCTGGATGTTGCATTGCAGCAGGCTCGCGATAGCTACGCATTCGTCATTTTAGAGCGAAAGGATGCCTACCATAAAGAGATGCGCGAGCTGATGAAGGATATGAAAGCTCAGGCTGATTTGTTTGCGGCTAAAGTTCGCGACCTAGTCGCGTCTCTTACCAGGGATATATTGGGAATACTGGTTTTCATCGGCTTTTCGTTTATTGGAAAATTCGATCAAAAAAACTTAGCGTCTCTATTGATCAGTGATGAGCTCTCTCTGGTGGTTAAATTTTTAGCCGGATACCTGATCCTATCCTGCGCACTTCAACTAATCATGCATTGGCGTGATGTCAGTCTGACCTATAGAGAAAGTCAAAAGTGGTTGGATACGCTGCAAAACTACACCTCAAGAAAGGACAAAGAGGATAATTTCCTCAGTTTACTCAATAAACGTAAGAAGACCTTGTACATTGCAATGGTAATTTCCGGGGTGTTTTATGCCGTATTGAGCGTAGTCACTTGGAACTTGCCATGTCTGATTCAACGATTGTTGGCTTTATAGCCGCGGCAAAATGGTTATGGACGATAGGCAAAATTACCGATTATCGTGGAGTCGCTTAAATCTAAGGAAAGACGCTTGGACAAACTAACCCTCAGCGAACGCGATATCTGCACCAAATTCATCACGCCCGCGATCCAGCAAGCAGGCTGGCAACAGCATCAATTTCGTGAAGAAGTGCAACTTACCGATGGCCGCGTCATGGTGCGCGGCAAACTCGCGGCTCGGATCAAAAACCCCGAGGTCAAGGGTGGGCCAAAACGAGCCGATTATGTGCTGTATGCAAAACCCAATCTTCCCATAGCGGTTGTAGAAGCCAAACAAGCTAAATTTTCAGTAGGGCATGGCATGCAGCAGGCTCTGGCTTATGCCGAATTACTGGATGCCCCGTTTGCCATTAGCAGTAACGGCAACGGGTTTCTGCTCCATGATCGCACGGGACTCACTCAGCCTGTAGAGCGGGAATTAGCCCTGGAGCAGTTTCCCAGTCAGGATGAACTATGGGCCGTGCACCAACAGTGGAAAGGCTTGACCGATCCTGCCGCCGTTAAACTAATCGAACAACCCTTTCACAGTGACGGCAGCGGCCGCGAACCCCGTTATTACCAACGCGTTGCCATCAATCGGGCGATAGAAGTTATAGCCAAAGGCCAGCAACGAGCATTGTTGGTGATGGCCACTGGCACCGGCAAAACCTACACCGCGTTTCAAATTATCTGGCGCTTGTGGAAGGCGAAATCCAAAAAGCGCATTCTGTTTCTTGCCGACCGCAATATTCTGGTCGATCAGACCATGCAGCAAGACTTTGCTCCCTTTGGCGAAAACATGCACAAAATCGGTAATCGGGAGGTGAAGAAAAATTACGAGATTTATCTCGCCCTCTATCAGGCCGTTACCGGTAAGGAAGAATGGAAACAAATTTACCGGCAGTTTCCGGCCGATTTTTTCGATCTGATTGTCGTCGACGAATGCCATCGCGGTAGTGCGGCCGATGACTCGGCTTGGCGCGAAGTCCTGGACTATTTCACAGCCGCTACTCACCTAGGCTTGACCGCCACACCGAAAGAAACCAAGGACGTCAGCAACACTCATTACTTCGGCGAACCGATCTACACCTATTCGCTGAAGCAAGGCATAGAAGACGGTTTTCTTGCTCCCTACAAAGTCATCCGTATCGTTACCGATGCCGATGCCCTGGGCTACACGCCGGAAAAAGGCAAAATTGACAAAAACGGACAGGTCGTTGAACAGCGCCAATACAACACCAAGGACTTCGACCGCAATCTGATTCTGGAAAAACGTACCAAATTGGTTGCCGGCAGGATATGGGAATACCTGAAAAATACCGACCCCAAAGCCAAGACTATCGTCTTCTGCGACGATCAAGATCATGCCGAGCGTATGCGTCAGGAACTGGTCAAACTGATTCCCGCCGCGGCCAGCAACCGCCGCTACGTGGTACGTATCACCGGTGACGACAATGAAGGCAAGGCGCAACTGTCTTATTTTATCGATAACGACGAGCCTTATCCGGTCATTGCCACCACCTCCAAGCTATTGACCACCGGCGTCGATGCCAAAACCTGCAAATTGATCGCCATCGATCAAACCATCAATTCCATGACCGAGTTCAAGCAGATCATCGGACGTGGCACCCGTCTGCGCGAGGATTACCACAAGCTCTACTTCACCATCATGGACTTCAAGGGTGCGACTCGGTTGTTTGCCGACCCGGACTTCGATGGTGATCCCGTGGTTATTTACGAACCCAAACCCGACGAGCCTGTGGTTCCACCCGACGACCAACCGCCCACCATTACCGAACCGACGCCACCAACCTATGTGCCCGGCGAGGAAGAACCCGGCGTTGGCGGAGGAACCGGTGGCGAGGGTCGCATCAAATACGTACTGGACGACATCGACGTACAGGTAGCTGTTGAACGTTCGCAGTACCTGGACGCCGACGGCAAACTGATTACGGAGGACTATCGTGTTCTGCTGAAGGAAGACATCAAAAAATCCCTGCAAGCACAATTCGGTTCCTTGACCGATTTTCTGCGCCGTTGGTCGGAAGCCGAGCGCAAGCAGGCTATCCTGGAAGAACTCAAAGACCTCGGTATCCCGCTGGAAGTCTTGCAGCAGGCCGTAGCGAATGGCGAACAACTGGATGCTTTCGACTTGGTTGCTCATGTGGCGTTTAACCAAAAACCATTGACCCGCCGCGAACGCGCCAATCAAGTCAAAAAACGCGATGTGTTTTCCAAGTATGGCGATCAAGCCCGTGCCGTACTCGATGCCTTGCTGGATAAATTCGCCGATCACGGCATTCAAGACATTGAAGACAGCAAAGTGCTGGAACTGCCGCCATTCGACCAAATCGGCACCAAAACCCAAATTCGCCGCGGCATATTCGGCAGCGCGGAAAACTTTGCGCTTGCCGTCCATGAACTGGAAAATGCGCTGTATCAAGAAGCCACACAACAAAAGTCGGCCTGAGCTATTGCCGCCGACGTATTTCAACATAAGCACTAAAACATGAATCTAAGCAGTACCATCAAATCCATTCAGGACATCATGCGCAAGGACGACGGCGTCGACGGCGACGCGCAACGTATCGGCCAATTGACCTGGATGCTGTTTCTCAAAGTATTCGACCAACGCGAAGAAGAATGGGAAGACGACAATGCCGACTACCAATCGCCGTTGCCGGAAAATCTCCGTTGGCGCAATTGGGCTGCCTATAAAACCGATGACCAGGGCAAGAAGAAACCGCAAATCCAGGCCAGCGAACTGATCGCTTTCGTCAACAACCAACTGTTTCCCACGCTAAAGGAAATAGACGCGGCGGACGGCCCTACCCAAAAAGTCATCAAGCAGGTTTTCGAGGATTCCAACAATTACATGAAATCCGGCCCGCAAATGCTGGCCGTGATTGAAAAGCTGGAAGAAGCCATCAATTTCCACGACTTCAAAGCCCGTATCCACTTGGGCGATGTCTACGAGCAACTACTCAGCGACCTGCGTGGCGCCGGTAATGCCGGTGAGTTCTATACGCCTCGTGCCATCACGCAGTTCATGGTGCAAACGCTCAATCCCAACCTGGCGAAGCGCGAAACCGTGCTCGATCCGGCCTGCGGCACCGGTGGCTTTTTATCCGCCGCCATCGACCACTTTCTGCGCCAACTGAGCGATAAATCGGGTTCCGACGATAAACGCGCTATCGAGGAACTGATTCGGGGCATGGAAAAAAAGCAGCTGCCACATCTGCTGTGTACCACCAACATGTTGCTGCATGGTATTGAAGTACCCAGCCAAATTGAACGTCGCAACACCCTGGGTAGGGCTTGGAACGACTGGAGTGCCAACGAAAAAGTCGATTGTCTGGTCACCAATCCGCCGTTTGGCGGCTACGAAGACGACGGCGTGGGTTCCGATTATCCCGGCGATCTGAAAACCCGCGAAACCGCCGACATGTTTATGGCCTTGATCATCAAAAAGCTGTTGAAGGAAGACGGCCGCGCTGCCGTGGTATTGCCGGACGGCTTTATGTTTGGCGATGGCATCAAGGGCAAACTCAAAGAACTGCTGCTGAGCGAATGCAACCTGCATACCGTGATTCGCCTGCCCAAAGGCGTGTTTGCGCCGTACACCACCATCAAAACCAATCTGCTGTTTTTCAACAAAGGCAAGCCGACCGAAGCCATCTGGTTTTACGAACATCCGTATCCGACTGGCTACAAAAGCTATTCCAAAACCAAGCCGATCCGCCTGGAAGAATTTGAGGCCGAAAAAGCCTGGTGGGGTAAGGCGGACAACGACTTCGCCGACCGGATAGAAAGCGAGCAGGCCTGGAAAGTCGACTTTAAAACCTTGAAACAGCAAGCCGAAGCGGCCGCCAAGCCGCATTGGGACAAGGCCGAGGATTTGAATAATCAGGCCGCCGCGCTAGAAAACCAAGTCAGGGATTTGCGCACCTCGCTGACCGGCGTCAACGATGCCGACTATCGTAAAAAAGTGGAAGAGCAAATGGCCGGCTTGCGCGAACAAGCTGACGCTTTGCGACTGGCCGCACGCGATGCCCAGGCCGCCGGCGATCGTCTGTACTGGCCGATCTACAATCTGGATTTGAAAAATCCCAATACCGCAGCGGAAGAAAGCCACGATCCCGACGTACTGCTGGACAAATATAAAACTCTGCTCGGCGAAATCGAGGAAACCGAAAACCATTTAAAAAGCGAGCTGGCCGCCGCGTTGGCGCACCACTTTACCGCCGAGGCTGAAGTATGAAACCCATCGATCATGCGGACTCGCAAGCCCTGCTGACCGATATTCGCCAGCTGATAGGCCAAAGCCGCGCTCAGCTGGCTACCGCCGTCAACAGCGCGTTGACCCTGCTGTACTGGCACATCGGCCTGCGCATCCAGCGCGAAGTGCTCAAAGGCGAGCGCGCCGAATACGGCGAACAAATCGTTATTACCTTGGCCAAGCAGCTGGAAACCGACTATGGGCGCGGTTTTTCCAGCAAAAACCTGCGCCACATGCTGCGCTTTGCCGAGGTGTTTCCAACCGAAGAGATTGTCTACGCACTGAGTAGACAATTAAGCTGGACCCACCTGCGCAGCCTGATTTACATCGACGACCCGCTGAAACGCGAATTCTATATAGAAATGTGCCGAGCCGAACGTTGGAGCACCCGTACCCTACAAGGTCGGCTGGACTCCATGCTGTTCGAACGCACCGCGCTATCACGCCAACCCGATGAAGTATTGACCGCCGAATTGGCCGCGCTGCGCGAAACCGGCGAAATCATGCCCAATCTGCTGTTCAAAGACCCTTATGTGCTCGACTTTCTGGGCCTGCAAGATCGCTACCTGGAAAAAGACCTGGAAGACGCCATCCTGCGCGAACTGGAAAACTTCCTGCTGGAATTGGGTGCCGGTTTTACCTTTGTCGCTCGGCAAAAGCGCTTGCAGATCGACAACGACGATTTTTACATCGACCTGTTGTTCTACAACCGCCGCTTGAAACGCCTGGTCGCCATCGACCTGAAATTAGGCGATTTTAAAGCCGCCGACAAGGGCCAGATGGAGCTATACCTACGTTGGTTGGCGAAATATGAACAGGAGCCCGGCGAAGCCTCGCCGCTGGGCATCATTCTCTGTAGCGGCAAGAAGCAGGAACAAATCGAACTGCTGGAGCTGGATCAGACCGGCATCCACGTCGCCGAATATCTGACCGAACTGCCGCCTAAGGAAATTCTGCAACAAAAGCTGCATCAAGCCATCGCTCAGTCACGGCAGCGGTTGGAGAACCGCAGCGAGGAGATGGACTGATGGATGCCAAGCAGTTTTTGGCTGAGTTTGGGCATATTGCCAATGCGCCGGCGGGAGTCGCGCGGTTGCGGGAGCTAATATTGCACCTGGCGGTATCAGGCCTACTAACAGCCCAACAAGATACTGAAAATGCGCTTGAATTTCTAACCGAAATCCAGTTGCGTCGAGAAGCGCTTGGTAAACAGGGCGAAATACGAACTAATCGAAAAATTCGTAATGAACAATTCATAAGTCCGTGGCAAATTCCACCCAATTGGCTGTGGTGCCGGTTCGGCGAACTTTGTAGTTTTTCTGCAGGTCGGACACCATCTCGCAAGGAAAATAAATACTGGAATACAGGGGATTACCCATGGTTCTCTATTGCAGACCTTCAGCATGGCAAGATTGTTAGTACCACCAGCGAAACCTTATCAGAAGTAGCACGAGTTGAAGTTTTTAAAAGTGCGCCAATTCCAGCCGGATCACTACTAATGAGCTTTAAACTGACGATTGGCAAGTTGTGTATCCTGGGAATAGACGCATACCACAACGAAGCAATAATTACGATTGAGCCATTCGCAGCTGTTCTAAAAGAGTTTTTTTTCAAATGTTTGAATGGGTTTGATATTTCAGCAGGTAATAAGGCTGCAATCAAAGGCAATACTCTCAATCAAGATTCTATTTCTAATATCCTAATTGCGTTACCACCAAAGGAAGAGATTCCTCGCATCGTCGCTAAGGTCGATGAGCTGATGGCCTTGTGCGACGAGCTGGAACTCCAGCAGCAACAGCGCCGCAGCCTGCAAAACAATCTAAGGCTATCCATCCTGCAAGCTGTCGCCGCATCCACCAACCCGCGTGAGCTGCAAACCAACTGGACACGTCTTGCCGACAACTTCGGTCAGCTTTTACAAGCGCCGCAGGATGTCGCGGCTCTTCGAGATGCCATTTTTGATTTGGCGCTACGAGGGTGGCTTCTGCCAAATTCAACAATTAATGACACCAAGTCAGAGGATGAGCTGCCGCTACTTCCCGTTGGATGGGATTGGCAGACGCTTGGCGAACTTGCAGAGTACATCACCAGTGGTTCCAGAGGATGGAAGGGATATATATCAACATCAGGCGACGCATTCATCCGTTCGCAAGACATCAAACACGATGCTCTAATTTTTGAAAATCCAGCTTTTGTTTCATTGCCGGAGAAAGCAGAAGGTAAGCGTTCACTGGTACAACAAGGTGATTTATTGCTAACTATCACAGGTGGGAATGTCGGCAAATGTGCTCGTGTGCCGGCTCTTGGTTTTAATGCATACGTTAGTCAGCATGTAGCCCTAATTCGCATCAAAAAGCCTGAGCAAAGTGAATTCATTCATTTCTGGATGACGAATAGTTACGGTGGGCGAAAGTTTTTGTCTCGATATATCTATGGTGACAAACCAGGCCTCAACCTATCCCAAGTTGCAAGTGTTCCGGTGCCAGTACCGCCACCGGATGTGCTCGAAGAAATCGTCAGGCAATTAAAACACTATGGAATAATTTGCGACCAATTGCTTGAGAAGATCGAGAATTCATCAAAGATTGCTGAGCTATTTGCTGCTGCAAGTGTTTCAGCGATTTCAGGTATTCGCACCGAAGAAGAGGAACATCCCTTGAAAGCCCCCAAAACCGAACTGATCGCCCCATTGCGCCTGGGTACGCCGCCCAGCACCAAGGAACAAGCGCCACTGGCCGCGATACTCGCTCATCAAAACGGCGAGATGGCCGCCAAGGATTTATGGCAACGCTTCGGCGGCGAGATCGATGCCTTTTATGCCCAGTTGAAATTGGAAGTCGACAAAGGCTGGATACAGGAACCGGAAATGGCCAATATGCGCCAGCTGGAGACAGCCTGAATACGAGGCGAATGGAATAAGCCATGCACTTGCAAAGAATCAAGATCGGCAGCTTCAAAAACCTGAAGGATGTGGAAATCGCCTTCAGCGAGGTTTTCCAATCAGCTAACGGGGAAAGCGAAAAAACCATTCGCAGTCATGCCGTGATCGGTCAGAACGGTACCGGCAAATCCAACTTGATCGAAGCCATCATCACTCTGTTTAGGGATGTGGATTTGGACCGTGAAGCCGGTTTTGATTACGAGCTGGATTACAGCATTCGCGGGATTCAGGTGCAGCTGCAAGCCGATTTGGCGAAACAGAAACGGCCTTTTGTCTGGGTGGACGGCAAAAAGGAATCGCAAGGTTATTTGCTGGAGCACAAGGAACTGTTGCCTTCGCATATCTTTGCCTATTATTCGGGCCGCAACGAACGTTTGGAGGCGTTGTTTCAGGAGCATCAACGCCGATTCAATCGCCGCCAGGAGATTACCGCCGAGGAAGTGTTGCCGGAACAGTTGTTGCGCAATTTCACCGCCAGTGAGTCGGATATCCGGGTTATTGAGCAGCTGCGCAAGCGCGAGGACAGCAAAACCTTAAGGCAGTTTGGCGACGATAAGCTGCGCCGGCTGTTTTATTGCCGGGGCGGCCATAGCCAGTTGGTGTTGTTGGCATGTTTGCTGTCGGACGATCCGGTGTTTACCAAGGTGATGAATAACCTGCACATCGAATCGCTGGAGTCGGCCTTGTTCGTATTGAAACAGCCGCATCGCTTGCGCGGAGAGTTAAAGGACGACGATATTTTGGAAGGCGATCCGCGCTTTTGGTATGCGCGAGGCAATGTCGTTAGCGAGTTCCTCGACAAGTTGTGGCAAGTGGCCTGGGCGCCCATCGAGCATGAGGAAACTAAACTGATCGATTTCCGTGGCCGGCGGGAGCGTCAAAAGCAGCTTTACCTGTTCGTGCCCAGCAATGACAAACTTAAAGAGCTGGGTAATCTGATCGGTGGTTCCGATAGCTTCTTCCGCTATGCCGAAGGCGCTTATATCGGCGATTTGATCGAGGAAGTGCGTATCACGGTCAAGAAACGCGACGAACATGGCGGCAAGGTTAGCTTTACCCAGCTTTCCGAAGGTGAATTGCAAATTTTGACCGTGCTAGGTTTGATGCGGATTACCCAAGGTAGCGAAAGTCTGTTTCTGCTTGATGAGCCGGATACCCACCTGAACCCCATCTGGAAATTGCGCTATTTCGATGACATCGAAAGTGTACTTAAGCCGGTAAACGGCATTGCTGGTCAAGGCGAGTCGCAAATCATTATTACCACTCACGATCCCATGATGGTCGGCAGCCTGAAACGCGAGCAAGTCCATATCCTGCGTAAGCAAGGCAACAAGACGGTGGTCGATACACCGGATGTCGATCCGCAAGGCATGGGCGTAACGGGTTTGCTAAAAAGCGACCTGTTCGGCTTGTCGTCGACACTGGATGCGGAAACCGAACGGCGTTTGCATCGGCGCAATTATTTATTTTCCCTGGATGCGCTGCGAACGCAGGAAGAAAATGACGAACTCACTCGCCTGAGCGCCGAACTAGCCGATTTGGGGTTTTCCAATGCTGATTTTAAAGACCCTTATTACGCAATGTTTGTACGAAAGATGGCGCAGCACACCCGTTTTCATAAACCGGCATTGTCACCCGAGGAGCAAGCCGAACAGGATGTGATTGCCGATGAAATCATCAACGCCATTCTCAAAGAGGACGATGAGCAATGATATTTATCGATCTGGAAAATCGATTGCCGACCGATGCCAATATCCCCGATTGGACACCATGGTCAGAACAAAAATGGCAGGAATGGCTTGCAGAGTCTAATCGGCTGGTCGCGGAGATGGCCGCGCATCATGGTGCAGGAAACTTGCAAGATCGAAACATGTTGATCGATGACAACAGTCAGCACTGGGGCAAGCTTAAACCCTGGCTATTGGCGTTGTCCGGTGGCAAGTGCTGGTTTTCCGAAGCTCGGGATGTTTATTCACATCTGGATGTGGAGCATTTTCGCCCGAAAAAAGCAGCTAAATCCGCGGACGGTGAAGACAGAGACGGATATTGGTGGCTGGCGTTTGATTACATGAATTTTCGGGCTTGCGGCAATGTAGGGAATCGCAAAAAGGGCGGTTGGTTTCCGCTGAATGACGGATCTCTTTGTTCGTCGTTTGATAATCGGTGTGAAGAATCCGAAATTCAATATTTGCTGGATCCGATTGATTGCGGTGACGTCAACTTGCTGGCGTTTGATGAGGAAGGCAAGGCTATCGCCGCACCAGGAACATCCGAGTGGGAAAAATTGCGTGTGGCCGAAACGGTCAACCGGTTAAAGTTAAACGAGCATGAGCCTTTGACGGAAGCGCGTAGAAAGGTTTGGACTAAGGCTTCACGTTTGATCGAGCAGTACCAAAAAGCCAAATCACAATGCGGTAACGGTGGCAACCCCGTCGCAAAAGAGAAAGCCAAAAGTTGTCTTCTCCAAGTAAGAGATATGACCAGGCCCGATGCCGAGCTGTCGTCGGTTGCCAAGTGGTGCGTGTTGCTGCGAAACGATCCGCAGTTGGCTAGGTTGTTGTCATGAGATTAAACAGACCGCCAGCAGATTAAAGTAGAAGGGGCTCATGTTTACCGATACCATTAAATAAGATTAAATCATTACACGTTTTTTTAACCTCAAGGAATACCAAAATGAACAAATCCGACCTCATCGACGCCATCTCCAGCCACGCCAACCTAACCAAAGCCGATGCCGGCCGCGCATTGGATGGCATTACCCAATCTATACAATCAGCTCTCAAATCGGGTGATTCAGTAGCACTGGTGGGCTTTGGTACTTTTGAAGTGAAAGAGCGCGCCGAACGTACAGGTCGTAATCCCCAAACCGGCGAAGCAATCACGATAGCCGCCGCCAAACTGCCATCGTTCAAAGCCGGCAAAGGCTTGAAAGACGCCGTTCAGTAAGTTCTCGGCCGTATTTATTGCGGCCCCATGCCCCAGCCTTCCAATTCAGACTGCCGTTTGACTGTTGGGACGTCCAAATCGGTCATGCGGCCTTGTGTGCGGGTCAACGTATCTTGGCGCGTGGTCGTGGTGGCGCCGTATTTTTGTGGATTGAGTCTGCTGCCGGTACCGGTCAGTTGATCGAGATTCAGCATGGACGCAGCATTGGCGGCGGTCGGTAAATGCCCGGTCTGAGCCAGAATGCCCAACCACTCGTCCAGATTGACTTGAGTCCAATCGACCCGATCCAGATCCGAGACTTTAATCCCTGTACAGACAGGACTTTCAGGTGTACCAAAATCCATCCCCAATTGTGGTTTGATTTGCTCGTTGAGGATACGGGCCAGCGGTGAGTTGTAGCAGCAGTAACTTTCCTTTCTTACCAGACAAAGCCCTGCCACCTTGCTTTCACATACAGTACCCAAGTCGGTACAGACTTTAAGCTGCTTTTTCGCCGCCAGTTCGTACTCTTCTTGTTCGCAGGCGTATACGATCTGGATAATCATGATGATGATCATGACCACGGTATAAGCCGTCATCAAGGTACTGAGCATTTCACCTGCCACGGCTGCGCCGCCACCCAATTCAACGCCGCCGGATTCAGCAGCCGGCGTTAAATTGCCGGCCGAATCGAAAGCCGCTTGCCCGCCGGCACTGAACAAGGCATTACCCGCAGCCTCGCCAAAGATATTACCGATCCATTCCGCGACCGATTTCATCAGTTCGCCTTTCAGCGAGTCCAGCAAGCCTTGTGAGGCGACGTCGGATGTACTCAGCATATCGGTACCGACCAAGTCATTTACGCCCGAGGCAAAATCCGCCTGAAAACTATTCCAGGCATCGCCGGCCAGGGTAAACGGCGTGCGCATGGTTTCCCAGGCGCCACGGACGATGGAGGTGCTGTCCATGGTCATGACGGCATTATCCAATTGACTGGTGGCCAACAGTAAATCGATATAGCGTCCTAAGCCCATAGCACCCTCAGGCGTTTCGCAGCAATCCACCAAGCTGAGCGCGCCGCCGACCATTTTGCAACTGGCGGGTTTTCCTTGGAACACTTGGCAAGTGGTGGGATCTTTCTGTTGCAGATCGGCGTTGGCGTAGTCGCAATGCAAATCCATGGCCATTTGCTGCGCACTATTCAGTAATGCGACGGCTTTGCTGAAATCCTGACTCTGAGTGCGATTCACCGTGATGCAGTCTTCACCCATACAGCGCACCGGTCCGGCGCATTGCTGCTGGGTATTGCTTTGGATGCCGGGAATGCCAACCGATTGGCCGCAGTCATAGGTATCAATGCTATCCCAGCAGGTACCGGAGGCCAACACATCCAGGCATTGGCTTTTGATGAATGAACAGCCTTGAGTCTCAAAAGTGTCACAACTCCTGGCGGGAATACCGTTGGCAGGTGGCTCCAAGCAATGCGTGCCGGCCGTGTCGGTCCAGCATTGACCGTATTGGTTCAAATCACATTGCCCGGCGGCATCGATACGCATGCAAGTGTTGCGAATTCCGGTCGAACTGGCCACGGGTGCTTGGGCTAAATCGGAACCACAGACCATGACTTGCGAAGTCGAGTCGACATAACAACCGGTGGCATTGGCCGGGTCATTGCTACAACTCAACTGACTACCAGCCTGGCAGATGCCGTCGGTAATGGCATTGGCCAAATTCTGGCAATTCGGACCGCTCCAGCTCCATTGATCCTGGGTGATCAGTTTCGACAAATCATATCGGAGTCGTATCCTGGAATAACCTTCACCATTACCACCGACCATGGTTTCCTGTTTAAAGACTTTGTTGCCCGTGCTGTTGAAGGCATAGGTGACATCACGATTGGGATGATCGACCCAGCTATTACTCAGTTCGCAAGCGCCGCCCCAACCGGTCGAACCGGTGTAAATTAGATTGCCGCCATAATACACGCGAGCATGATCATCGAACTCGACGTCTTCCAGTGTGGCGCTGATGATGGCTTCCGGATGCAGGACGTTATAAGTCACTTCCCAATTGAATACGCCGCAACCGGCTGACCAGTAGTTGTCTCCAACGCGGCCAACATACAAATCCATGCAGCCGGATCCACAACTAGACATGCCACCGTTACCGGAGACAAAGCGGAGTAGGGTCTCTACGTTGACTTGATGCGTCGCCGTACAACTTTGCGGCACCGTCGGTTGGCGCAGACACAATTGATAGTCGGGGATACGGACCGAATGACTGGTCTCGGTTTGCGTGGTCACCGTGGTACAGTCCGAAAACGACTGCGCCCAGGGCGTGAAATTGGCAAAAACCTGATCGCCGGCATTCCAGACTGTATCGTTGTGTAAATCCGGATGCGACTGGTGGGCATTGTCGATCAAGGTCCGATAGGCTTCGCCGGTGAAACTGCTTTCGCCGTTCAAGGTGGTTTGGGCATTTAGCCCCGCTGCGAGCGTACCGGGATTGTTGCCATAGAGATTGGCAAAGTCGCTGGTCGATGTATTGGCGCTGTTTGTGTCCGGAAACAGTGTGCCGATCGAAATGGCGCTTTCCTGTGAAGTGCCTGGGTTCAACGTCAGCGTCCCGCTGCCGGTATCGAGCGGAAATTGAAAGCCGCCAACAAGCTGTTGTCCGGTCTGCTGACCCTCGCTAGCTGAATTTTGCATGGCATCCGCCCAAGACACTCCAAACGGCGTCCAGGCCATCGCCACGCACAAAATCGCAGACAGTGTCTGCGTAAACCGGCGCTGCGGTTCGAATAATGCCCAGAAACTCATCACAACCCCACGCAACAGTCCTGCCAGCGCCACAGGATGTAGAGATGATCCTCGCCCGGCCCCGGAAAGGTGCGGCCGGCACCCCATTTGAAAGTGGTTTCGCCGATGACATGATTGGACTCAGTTTCCGCGACCGGATAAAACATGCTCAGCCGGTATTGCGACTTGGGAATGAATGGATAAATTGTCCCACCGCACAAGGCGTCGTTGCCTGAGGTTTTCCAGGCCAGCCCCCGGCGATGCAAAGCCGCAGTGGCACGGGTGGCCAGCAAACTGGTAATCCGCGGGTCGGTGCCGTAGCTGGTAGGAGAAATACCTGAGAGTGGATACATATGGCCCCAAGCGCCGGCACACCAGAACAAGGCATCCAGGGGATTTCCAGTCGCGGCGGCTGCGGCATCGGCGACACAGGCCGATATCGCCACCGGGTTGGCGAACAACGCCGTTTCCGGACTGGTAAAGAATGCCAACAAATCGCTATTCCAGGTTGGGTCGAGTTCCGAGACATATAGCAAATCAAAGTCCCGATAGCCGTCGCTATTGCAACGGCCATCCCAGAACAGGTCCAGCATGATGGTCAGCGGAAAGGCGAAGTAGTGGTAATTGAAAAACGACATTTCGCTGGCATCGAAATCCGCCTTGCCGGTGGTGGCGATCAGTCGTACATTTGAGGCACTGATTTTATGTCCGCCCAGTGCCGGCGAACACCAGGGATTGCGCACGATCTCAATCAGCCGAGCAGGATTCCACAAGCCCACCGTCATGCCCAATTGTGGTATGCCCATCGGATCGGTGCAGAAGCAAAATTTCTCATCGGTGGCGATACTGGGTACATTACCGCCACCCAACGAAGCACCGGCCGCACGAATTGGAAACAGACAGCTCCAGCAAATATCCGTGACCAGCTTGCCAGACCAAAGCTCGGCATCGGCACACAGCGGATCGGTGGCGTTGGTTGTTGTGTCGGCATGAAGGTTGGTCACCAGTGCCATAAGCAGCCAAAAAGCCCAAGGGAAAATCAGGCAATTCATGACCGTTCTCCCACCGAAGCCGGCAGTTTTCGTTCGCGAACCACAAGACGATTGCCGGTCTGCTCGACCAGACTCGGTACGTGTTGTAATTGAAATCGGCTACGCACGTCTGGCGTCAACAAGTACACCGATGTATTCAGCGATGTTTCCAATGCTTTCAAGCCGTCCCAACCATCCTGACGCGACATAGACGTGGCCAGATACATCACGCGGGCTTTTTTGTCCTGGCATGACAATTGGCGAACCCATTGGACTTGAGCGGTTTCGGTGGCGTCAAACACAATCAGGCATAAGCCGAACGACATTTTGTCCAATGGATTGACAGTTTGTCCGGCCCGGACAATGAGCTGACCATTCGGCGCAGTCAGATTGCGCGGCGCGGTGATCGTCATATCGATTACTCGCTCACGATCTTCCAACGCGACTGGCAACACTTCGAATTTTTGCTGATCCCAGAAACGGGCAATGGCCTGTTGCTGCTTTTGCCGCCAATCGATCGCAGCCATCCGACGTTTGATTTCTTCGAGCAGATCGATTTCGGCGATGTCGTAGACATCGCCCAATCGGCCTAAATCGCCGCTAGTACCGGCTTTGAACTTGTCGTTTAGCCAGGTCAAACTGCTGACACCTTTCACCTGCAGCAATGCCTTGTCATGCGATTCGACGACGATGGCCGGCACAGACGTTACCGCCCATTTTTGAAAACGAACTGGATCGATGACGATGTTGGGTACGGGATCAATATCTTTCAGAAGTCGTTTCAGATCGGCAAACAGACCTGGTAGTTTTTGACCGGGTTTTGGGCCTCGAAACACCAACAACATATCGTCCTGTCCCGATGCCTCTTCGAATATGCCTTTCAATGCGGTATCGCCGAGCGAAAACGAAACGAACACCACTTTGAGCGGTTTGCCAGGATGAGGTGTTACCGTTTTGTCGAGTGGGTTTGAGGATGCTGAAATTGATTGCATGGCATTCGAGTTCTGTATCACCTCCAGGGCTTGCCGGTTTGCTTCCAACTGATAAGGATTGCCATTCAGCCACGCAGGCTTAGCTTGACCATCCAAGGCATTCAGAATTCGTTGCGATCTGGATAACCATTCCTCTTCCGCATTCACCGAGGCCACCAGTAATACGTTTGCCAAGCAAAAGAACACGACCTGACACGGGCGATTGGACAGGGATTCAAAATAGCGCATAAGCTCGCCCAATCACTTGGTGGTCATAGACATAGCCCCAATACCGCGAGTCAAAACTCTTATCCGTTTTGCCGGTCAACCAATAGGCGGCGGGTGGGATGGTTTCGTCACGTTTGAAACTCGACGCGGGTTTCTTGAGTTTTTCCGCTAACGGCAAACCCTCGATGATCAAGGAACCGTTGACCGTGGTTTGATGACTGTCGACCTGAACATGATCGCCGGTTACACCCGCTGCAATTTTGACGATGATCTGACCGTCCTTGAAATACGGCGACATGCGCTCGGCACGAAACGCCATCAGATCGCCGCGCCAGATGTCCTTGTTGTAGGTGTCGATCAGATAGATCCATTTGTCTGGTAAACAACGATCAACCTGATCATCGCCACCGATTAGAAAGCGTTGGCCAACGTAACGTTCGACGGCCAAGACGAAGAGTAATATCGGCAAGGCCTTGAGTAGGAACTTGCCGATAGGCTTTCTGTGGGATGTTTGACGTATCGTAATGGGTTTGTCCATCGCATCACCTTTGGGTTTGACGGACATAAACATCGTCAGGTGCCGTAACCACCGCCGTAGAATCGATCACCAGATAGCCCGCGTCACTGAGCTTTTTGGCCTGGCTTTGCCAGTCATCGACGATCTTGGTCATTTGGTCTTGGCTGGCGTTGGGCGGAATTGATCGAATCAATTTGGCCCGGTCCAGTACGAATACCGGTGTAACCAGATTCAGCCGTGCCAGTGGCTGCTGAAGTTGTTGATAAGCTGCAAACCACCCACCGATTCCACCCAAACAGGCAGCAATCAAAACAGTGCTGAGCCATTGCGATTTAGCGTCCATGGTTAAACTCCCGTGATTTCGGTTGGCGTGTGTCTGTTAATTGCTGAATGGCATCGCCCAGACTGAGTCCCTGTCTACGCAACTGCTTCAGTGCCTGAACATCTTCCGGCTTGGTCGAGAACAGAATGCGTTTGAACGGATCCACAATCAGGCGGCCGATGCCGGAGCCCATTTCGGTGATGAAGAAAATTTCCGAATAGGCGCCTGGCAGGGTGTGGACGGTTTTCAGGAGTTCATAGCCGCCATCCGACAACGGTAGGCGCCGATCCTGTTTCATGCCTTCGATGACTTCGGCCTTTTGACCGAGCAGATACATATTGGCCGAGTTCTCGACGATGGCTCGGCCGGCGGCATTGCGGTATAAATCGTTCACTGACTGGGTGATGGTGACTGCCGCACCGCCGTATTTACGAAACCGACGATAGCCATGTTCCATAAACTTGGCGACATCTCCTTCGGTGAGCAAATCCCAGGCTTCGTCGATGATGACGATCTTCGGGCGGTTGCGTTCGCCCAAATACATTTCCTGCTGGATTTGGTAGATCAGTTGCAGCAAAACGACTTGTTGCAGATGCTTGCGACCTTTGAGTTCTTCGAGTTCCAGTACGGTGAAGTCGTTGGCGAATTTGGCATTGTTACGGCCATTGAAGTAGCGACCGTATTCGCCTCGGGTGGTAAAGGGAAACAACTGCTCGCCGACATCCTTCAAACGCTGATCGGTTTCGGAACACAGTTGCTTGGCAATGTCATCGACCGACATGGACTGGGCTTTTTCGGTCCAGAGTTGCTTCAAAATCCGTTTTAGGCCGGCGGTTTGAAAGTCGGTTAATTTCTCGGTCGGTGCCGCCATCTGGCTGACCAATCCCGCTAACATGTCGGCTTCTTCCTCGAAGTTCTGCACGATCTCAAACGGATTCATGCAGATGCCCGAACCGTGGGTGAATTTGACGAAGTCGCCTTCCAGCACTTCGCAGAGGTTTTCATAGGAGCGGCCAACATCGATAGCCCAGATTTGCGCACCTTCGGTCAGATAGCTGACGATGATTTCGTTGGTCAGGAAGGATTTGCCTTTACCGGACTCGGCGGCGATACAGAGGTTGTAGTTGCCGGTGGTATCGAACAGCGACACGGCCATGTGTTCGCCGTTGCGCGAAACGAAATTCAACGTAGGGGTGCCGGTACCGGCCCAATCGCCGAACAGCGGTAATAAGGGAATGGCATGGCGAGTGGCCAAAGTACGGTAGCGTTTCAAATCTGCAATTGCCGACCGTTCGGGGCCAAACGGCAAACAGTTCAGGAAAAACGGCAGGCAGAAATATTTGTCTTCCAGCAGCTGAAATCCTAGTTCCCGAAAATACACCCGAGCATTCGAAACAGCTGCCGCCTCATCAGATTCATCGCAGAACAACAGCACCCCAAAATAACTGCGAATCGGTCGGTCGCCGTCGCCATAGGCTTCGAACAAGACGTCGAAATTGTGTTTACGCTGCACCAATACCGGTAAGAATCGAGCAATCGGCGTGTTGACCTGGTTGGTAATGAATTGCCGAACGCCTTCCTGTTTGCTGCGCGTCGATTCGGCATCGGGGTAATGTAGGGTCAGACTGATCAAGGCATTCTGGCGGATACCACGGGTACCGGACAAAATATCGCCCAGATAACTCTTGGCGCTGCCGAAGTAAAAATGGTCGGGCGTGCGTTTGGCGGACAGGGTTTTTACTCGTTTTGATCCGAGCCACACGCCTTTTTCATCCGTCTGTAAGGCATTGTCATAGTCGAGTAATTGGTCGCGGATCAGTTGGGTCGGATCACATTCCGGAACCACGCGATCTTTCCAACCGGCATCCGGCTGCCAGTTCAGTACGGTATTCAGCACCCGCACATATTGATCGGCGTCCAAAATCGAGGGATACAAGCCAATCGTCGATAAGGACTGCTGAGTGGCGAGTTGCAATTCGGTGGCGCGGCGGATTTCCGCTTCACTGGGTCTGGGGTTGGCGATGGGCAATTTTACCGTGACGATGACGTGACTGCGTCGCAGCCGAGCGCCTGAAATCGATTCCGGAGGTTTGGTGGTACCTTGCCGCAGAAAATCGATGCTGGCCCCTGTCATCGTTTTGTACGTCGGCTTTTGCTGTTTCAATCGCCGTGTTTGCATGATGGCCAGCGATTCTTCGATATCAGGTGAAGTCCACAGGCTGACTTGCAATAAAGTATCGGTCGGCCAGTCCTGATTCAGCAACACATTGACTCGAGCGGAAACGCTGGGATCGGCCCCAGTCAATGGCCGGCAGATAAAGCCAAAGCCCACGCTGGAATCCGCCAGCAAAAACAAATGGTGGTCGCAGTCATAAGCGAGGGTTGAAAAAAGCGTATCGGCAGTATGGATTCTGGACTGTTTCATGCCGATTCCTCCTCGGCGTATAACAAACGCATGGTTTCAGCCTGATTTTGCAGCAACAGTCTAATGGTGTAGGGATGCCGGCTGACGCGCACGGCGCGTTTCTTGCGCAGCAGTTCCCGCGCTCGCGCCGGATGGCACGGATTGATTGGTTTACCATCGGCGGCTTGAACGCGAACCGTGCGATCAGGCGTGTGTTCTGGGTTACGGCGGTTGCCCGCCGTCATCTCGGTAACGGGGTGTGGTCCGGTAATGTTGCTCATAACAACCTTATAGTGTCGCGGTGACAATATTGGTGATGATGGTCGGTGCCGCAAATAGACCCACGCCGCTGGCGATACCCAGCACGAAGCCCATGATGCTGCCGCGTACCACGCCAGCGACCAGACCGACAATCACGAAGACGATGGCGATGATCCGACCCAACAAACCTTCGACCCAACCGGTCAGCAAGGTCCAGACGTTGTTGAACTCGGTGCCGCCGGCACCGGCCATGGCGTCGGGCGCCAACAACACAAAAAACAAGGAAGCCAGGGCGACTAGAACCCCGGTTCGATAGGACACTTTCATACAAGACGACCTCATAGTTGAATGACGACAGTTACCCGTCCGATCTCGGAAGCTTGCTCCGGCTCAACATCAGCGGTCGCCCGCTAAGACTCGCCGATCCCGAAGGTAACGGCGGTGAAGAATTTAGTTTTTGGCGGCTGGGCTGTTCAACGTGGATGGCAAACCACGCGATTCCAAATCATCGTTATCCAATGCCTGATGTTTTTCAGGTGGCCGTTGTTCGACTTGCAGCGGAATGAGCGATGGACTCAGAGTCGGGGCCGACTTACCGATCATCCAGCGCCGAGGCTCCAGTTCGGTGTAGACATAGTTGGAGACCATCAGATCGCCTTCGGCATCTTCCCAAGGCGCAATCCAGATCCGCATGACTTGCGACGGGGTGCGAATCGGCGTGGGGTCATCGATCTTCGGTACGGGTTGTTGTAAGGGTGGGCTCGGCTGAAGTTGAGGTTCAATAGGCGTGTCCTGATCGACTGATGGTTCCGCCAAGGCAGGGTTAGTGACTTGATAGGCTTGTGTGGTCGATAAACACTGCGGTTCATCCGGCATGCCTTTGCAGCCGTACTGGGTTGCGCAGCCAGTGACAAGAACCAACATCAAGCTGGAAAGGAGTAATGGAAACGGGCAATAACGTTTCATGGTTTTTTCTCCACTTTCGTAGGTTCAAGAGCGGTTGCGGCGGGTACGGCATTGGGTTTGTTGGCCAACCAATCGAACAAGACTTCCGGCGCGCCACTATGTGTACGGCCATCTGGGGCAATCAGAAACGGCACCCCTTGCAAACCAAACAGCTTGGCGGTAACGATGGTTCTCTGTAACGGCTCTTTGTTACATTGCGTGGGTTGTTCGGTCGGTAACCCGGCGTAATCCTGTTTCAACAGTCGTTCGCGCACGGATTCCTTGGTTTTGACATCCGCTGAACCCAACTGACACGCCAGTTGCACGACGATGTTTTGCGATTCGGCACCGAGGATCGGCACCATCACCAGCTTGAAGGTGTATTTGTCCTGCAAGGTTTGCAGGTCTTTCATAACTTTGCCGCAATACGGGCAACGTGGGTCGATAAAGATCAATACCGATTCTTTACCATGCCCAATCGTTACCGGCCCCAAGTCATCGACGTTGAGTTTCATCCGCGACAGATCGATGCGATTGGCGATTTTGTCGATGTCAGGCAAATCCTTGATTTCCTGCTGGGTCCAGACATCCATTAGTTTACCGCCATAAAACGCAAAGCGACCATTACTGGAAATGAACACCGTTTGTGCGCCGGTCTTGACCATCTTCAATCCGCTGATCGGCAAATCCTGCATGCCGTCGATTTTGATCGATAACAAACTGGCGGCAATGTCAGATGCATCAGGTTTGGGTGGGGTGGTAGCTAATGCAGCTGAAGCCGATAAAAATAATGGAAGTAGTAAGCTGGTCTGGCGTAGGGTCATAAAATCATTCCGGATCTTAGGTTGAGGAATCAGCTAGCGGTTTTCAATTTCAATGCCGTGCCTTTCTGCACGATGAAATTGACTTGGCGGGTGGCGTCGACTTCGATGACCGGGTAAATCTCTTCGGCCATATCCATGTAAAAATGCGACAGCCGCTCCATCGCATAACCGGCACCTTTCAGTGCACCGCCTTCCATCGACTGCGAGGAAAAGGCACTTTGAAACGGAGTGGTACCAGCCAGGCTGCCTAGGCCGCCGGTCATCAACACCGGAATCTGATTGCGGCCAAAGGCATCGGAAAAGCCTCTCAGGAATCCGGCCATCATCGATTGCGCCAATAACGCGCCTTGTTTGGAAACGACTCGACCGCGCACCCCGTTTTTGCCATCTTCGCCGGTGGCATAAGCATTCATGGGTACTTCGATCACGCCACCGTCTTGGCGCACACAGGAAAAGGTCTCGCCACGAAAATAGGCGCGCTCGGCACTCAAGTCGCCGAAGCCGGCGGCCAACAGAAAGCACTCGCGGACATCGGCGTGAAAGCGGTTGGGCAGAATGGCTTCCTTCTTGATGCGGAACAGCACCGGCATTGGTTCTTTTTTTGCTTTTTTGCCGGTAGGTGCATCCAGGCCGTTCAATAACACGCCAGTCAGAATGCTACCTGCAGGGATGAATACGTCGTTGTGGGTAGAATGAGTGGCACTACTCTCGCCGGTTGCTTTGGCATCTGTAGTCGATTTAGACGATTTGTCTTCCTGTATCACGCGAATCTGCATCGCTGCAGGCGCTTGTGCATTGGCACCGGTTCGTCCGTCCGAGACACCGGCATTGCCAGTTGTAGGTGTAGGAATCGCCGCCTGTTCAAACACGCTGTTCAGATCTTCTTGAGCGGTATTTGGTCTAGTCGAGTTGTAACGGCGGCCAACAGAATTAGGTGACGGCGTATTGTTGCCAGGCAATGCATTAGGATCAACACTCTCTGTAGGCGGCGTTACTGTGGTTTTGTTTTTTAACGACTCGACTTCACCGCTAACAGCTTGGAGTTTAGCTTCATAGGCTTCCCGTTCGGCGCTAGTCCATTGCTTGAAACGCAGTTCGTCGGATTGCTGCTCGCGTTTTTGCTGTTCCTCAATCGCCGCTAACCGCCGTCCTTGCTCTTCGTTTTTTTGCAGCAGGTCGCGAAGCTGGGAGGAAATGCCGTCAATGCCTAATGAGCGCGGATCGCTGTCGGTCAGGATGTGCTGAATCGTCGCCTGTTTACTGGTGGGCTTGGCGATCTCTGGTGACACCGAGGCCAGGGCAATGATGGTTGCCAATAGCACGGTGCCGATACTGCCTACCGCAACATTGCGCTTGGCGGTAGGACTCAAACGTGACCACCAGTTGTCCATGCCGGCCATCAGGGTTGACTCCCATTGAGCAATGACGGTCTGAGCGTCGATGATTCTTCTGGAGCATGTCTGACCGCAACATAGAGTTCGGTAGATTCGTTCTGTCCCAGTACGACTTTGGGCCAGCTGGCAACAGCTAACACCTCGTCTTGGGTCGTTGCACAAGATCGCTCGTCAAACTCAATAGGCTCCATGCCGGTATTACGAGCCAGACCGACCAGTATCAACATGTCGTGACCTTCCAATACTTGACCGGTCTTAATCTGCACCCGTTCTTGCAAGCACTGAATATGTTCGCTCTTACTCGGATCGCGTAGGGAAAAGCCAGGCGGTGTCTTTTGCAGACCCAGGTCGCGGAACAGCTTTTTAATTTGGGCGATGTAAGCTTGTTCCTGATCACTGGTTGTGCCTGAAGACGTACTGGGCGATTGCAGTTTGCTCAACAGCTTGTAGCTGTCCTTGTCCAGACTGAGATGGATTTCCCGTGCTGGAATGCGTTTGGGGATCAAGGTCAGCGATAAGGCGATGTCCTGATTGTCGCCGGGGGTGATGTATAAGGTCACCGGCGTTTCGTCGGCGGTAGCGACGTAGACGATTTTGCCCTTGGTGCTAGTGGTCGCTTGGCTGGTCGTTGTGACTACGGGATGTTCGAACGGAGTGATCAATCGGTTCAAGTGGCCGACGGCAATCGGCATTAATTCGTTAATGCCAGGTTTGACTTGAATGTGTTGCGGAGCGACGGACGTTGTCGATGTGGCTGCCGCCTGTTGCTTGGCTGTCTGCAATACACTGGCATCCACCGGCGGTAGCTCGATGCCCAAATCCGTTTGCTGCCCAGCGGCCTCGCCTGCTGGTGGCAAAGGAGCTGCTACCGTGGTAACCGGCGGTAAAACGGTCACGGGTAATTCATCCGCAGATAAGGCAGTACTCACAGTCAGCAGTAACAAAAATGGTGGGAATGATCGTTTCATGGTTGAGCCTAGCGGGTTTGGCCTTGGGTCGCTTTCAAACGATCCAAGGTTCTGGGCGAATCGGGGTAGACATCGATAAACTCCAGTCGAGGCCGGTAGTTTTTGATGGCGATGATGAATTCGTAGGTGCGCGGTTTAATGTCCGGTTTGGAGCTTGGGCCTTGGCTTTTGAGTTCGCCGCTGACGAAGACCTTGTTGGTCTCGGCTTCGTAATCGACATGACGTGGAGTGAAGCTGATTGCCACCCGATCCATCTTGATGGCCTTGATTTGATCGGTCATGGCATCCAGGACGCTACGATAAATGTCCGGCGCCAACAAGGGCTCGATGGCCACCTTTAGAAAATCGGCATTGGCTGGGGTGGTGTTGCCGAGCAACTCTGCCATATACAAACCCCAGGACTCCTTGAACTCACTAGAGGCGCTACTACGCGTTACTTCAACTTCCTGGGTCAACGTAGGGGGCACCAAAATGATGCTGCGTTCGGTACGCCAAGCTGCCAGTGAGGTAATGACACAAATCACCAGTAAGCCGATGATAATGACTCGACTGAAACGGTTCTCGGTCTCGTGGCCATCCCAGGTCTGCAGGAAATCCGACAACTTCATGGCAGAAAGCGACGGATATAGGGATTAGGAATCGTCATTGCCTGGCTGGGCAGCAAACCTAACCAATACAAGGAATGTAAGGTATAGCCGTCGGGTCGGTTGTCACGAAAACGGCGGTAGAATTTAACCGCAATCAGTCCAATGGCTAATGCTGGAATGAAGTGGTCGATCAACATGCCGGTCAGTATGCAGACCATGAACGGTACAATCTCGTCGGCACTCCACAAAAGAATGTGGATCGGATCGTCGATGGATCGGGGGATAGCTACGGGTTCCATAATGACCTCCGGTTAGGATGGTCATTATTGTGAAGAGAATTTTCGGCAGGTCGTTTGCAGCTAATAGCGAATTTGCTATTAGCTGCAGAATTGTCTTATCTAACGATCAAATCATTCAGATCAAGAACATTAAGAACGGGGATTTCCAGATAGTGGTCGATATTGATGGCACTCGTATAGACAAGGTTTTGGTTGCACCAACGAACGGAAAGGGCGCGGCCACTCACTCGAATCCTTAGTGCCGAGGATAAGTTGCAATCAGGCTGATAAGTTTGTAACAAACAGAAAATAACATCAGAGGATGAAAGGACAGATGCCAGTAGTGTTGAACCCGAATCTACTGTCGATTACGATGTCTTTTGCCGACTTGCAGATGATCTAAACAGGAGAACAATAATGACTGTATGCCCTTGTGGTTCCAATCAACACTACGCGGACTGTTGCGGCAAATTCATAGAGGGTGGAGTGATCGCGTCAACGGCCGAAGCGTTAATGCGTTCTCGCTACACTGCATTCGTTACCCGCCATCTGGATCACATCGAACGTACCCATGCCCCGGAAATTCGAGAAGATTTCAATCGCGCGGAAGCCGAACGGATGGCGGAAGAATGTGAATGGAAAGGTCTTGAGATTCGTAATGTCTCTGAAAATGGTGATAATGCTGAAATAGAGTTTGTTATCCGTTTTCGCCGCGATAAACAAGACATGATTCAATTGGAACGATCCAGCTTTCGCCGTGACGACGGCCAATGGTTGTATGTCAGCGGCGAAATCAACCCGCAAGGGCCACAACGTTTCGTTAATAAAGTCGGCCGCAATGATCCGTGTCCTTGCGGCTCTGGAAAAAAGGCCAAAAAATGCTGCGGCACGACGACGGTTTTAGATTGATTTAACGGATGGCTTACCGTTTTCAATGTACAGCGTGTGGTAAGTGCTGCTACGGCCAGGTGCCTTTGACTATCGACGATGCATTCCGTCATGCCGACCGTTTCCCCCTGGCTATGGTGTGGTCACCGGTGCGGCAAGGCAGTAAAGACTTTACGATGGTTGCCAAATTAGGCGCGGTGTTTCATTTGCCCAACCGCAAACAGTTGGCGTCGCTGATCGTACCAACGGCTTATTTGCCGCCTAATCTTCCTTGTCCAGCGCTCGGCGCCGACAATCTTTGCAGCATTCATGCCGACAAACCGTTGCGGTGCCGCACAATGCCGTTTTACCCCTATCGGGAAGAGCAATATCAGGCGGAGTTGCTTAAGTTACAAAGCGGCTGGGCATGCGATATGTCCGACTCAGCCCCCATCGTCTTCGCCGACAAGGGCATTACACTGCGCGACGATTTCGATCAGGAACGTCAGGCGCTGGAACAGCAACACCCACAGATTCAGCGCTATGCCGATTACATGCTCAAATACACGCCCAATCTGCTGAACAGTCTGGTCAAAGCGTCTTTAAAAGCCAAAGCCGGTCAGGTAGTGACCAGTTTGTCATCATTTCTGACCGCGATACGCCATCCTGCAACTCAAAGCATCGCTCGGCAGCAATTACCGGTTCTGGAAGCCTATCAACTCAAGACCGCCAATCAAAAAGAGCTGGCGGATTTTCATCGCCATTATCAAGTATCGGCCAAAGAAATGGGTTTTTTGGCGGCCAGATCCTAACGAAAACAGGTTGCCTTGATCCTACTGTCCGGGTGCGACTGCCTTTCGTGATAGCAATAGCAAGTTAGTGGCAGGGTTATTGTTACAGGTATTTGGTGATGGCCTTGAACTCGCGGATGGTATCGTCCGCACTTTGTGCGCCATCGCGCACGGCGTGTTCTAGGCAATGGTCGATGTGATCATGAACCAAAATCTTCTTGGCATTGGCGACAGCGCTTTCAACGGCCTGTAGCTGCTGGGCAATGTCCAAACAAGCGCGATCATCCTCAATCATGGTGATGACGCTTTTCAGGTGGCCTTCAGCGCGTTTAAGCCGCTTGATGATGTCGGGGTGCGATGCATGTGTCGTCATTTTTTATCCTCTCCTGGGGGATAGCATGCTAAACTGAAATCCACATCAATTCAAGGACTCTAGTTAAGGTGCGAGCATTACCGTTTCATAAACTGTTACTGGTTAAAGCAACTGGCCAATGTGCTGAATCAGTGTCCCAGAAATATCCCAAATGGGTTGCTGAAAATTTGTTTCATTGCTTCTAAGGCTGGTTTGGAGAACAAGATGGCACACGGATATTTTAAACGCTGTTTGCTGCTATGGCTGTCGGCTCTGCCATGTCTTGCTGATGATTTAACCGTTAAAAATCCGGTCAATTCTGGATCTTCGATGATCGAGCACCATGACTCGACTGAAATCGATCCGGCTTTGACGTTATCGCAGTTGGTCGAGCAGACGCTGGAAAAATATCCTGATCGCTTGATCAATGAAGCGCTGGAACAGCAAGCCGATGCTTTGCAACAACGCGGGGACAGTTGGCTTGCCGGTTCGACAGCATTGGCATTGGATTACTTCGATGATCGTGTCGCCGACAACCGAGGCTCCCGTGAAGCCTCGGCCAAACTGGAGTTTACCGTGTGGAACTGGGGGCAACGGTCGGCGGCACAAAATGTTGCGGAACAGGCTCATCATTCCGCGCAGAAGCAGTCGGCAGCAGTGAAACTGGAAGTTTATCGATTGGTCAGAGCAGCGCTATGGGATATGAGTCTGGCGGAAAACCGTCTACAGCAGGCCCAATATAATCTGGATATTTCGGGACGGTTATTGGAAAAAGTGCGGCGACGGGTCGAGCTGGGTGATTTGCCGCGTGCCGATTTACTCTTGGCGGAAAGCGAGCATTTGCAAAATCGTTCCTTGCTGACGCAGGCCGAAGCGGAAATGATGCACAGTCGTAAAAGTTACGCCAGCTTGACGCAAACCACTAAGGTTCCAGGTACTTATCTGGAGCAACAGAGCGCTGTGGATACCATACTGCCCGACCATCCCGTGTTGGAAGCAATCAACGCAATGGTTGCCCGCAAACAAGCGGCGACTGAATGGGCGAAGACTACTGACACCATCAATCAACCCAAAATCAACCTTGGTGCCAAGAGCAGTCGCGACCAACGCGGCGGCGATGATATGCAAAGCGTGGGTATCGGCGTTGTGATTCCGTTTGGCCATAGCACTTACGATGCCCCTGAGATTGCCTCGGCGCATTTGGAATTAAACCAGGCCCTGGCGCAACGCGAACACCTGCAACGCCAACTGGAGAAGAATCTTCACGAGGCCCTACACGCTGTGGAAGTAACCCACCAAGAAGTCACGATTGCCAATCAAATGAAAGACATTGCCGCGAAACATCTGGCAATGACCGAAGTCAGCTTTAATGCGGGGGAAATCAATTTGCTGGATTTGCTGAAAATCCAGGCTCGTAGCCTAGAGGCTATCCGCAACGCCAAAGAGCAGGAAATCAGATTGCAGCGCAACATAGCGATGTATAACCAGGCGGTTGGCGTACAACCTTGAACAACACCGTTCATCCAGTGTCACTGGCGCAATCGAGTTTAAACATTGCCGATCAACCGGAATTTGAGCAGCTATCACCATCCATCTTTATTGAAACGAAGCCGGGTCGAGGTTTTCTTTGAAATCATCAAGTCTTTTACTACTAATCTGCCTGGTTTTGGCGTTACAGGTCAATGGGGCCAATGCTGCTGAAAGAGAAGCGCTGGCGTACACCGATTACACCGAGAACAGCGAGCTGTTTGTCGAATTCAAAGTCTTGGTCGTGGGCGAGGCATCGTCATTTGCCGCGCATCTGACCAAGTTGGCCGACTTTAAGGCTTTGACCGAAGGCAAGGTGATCGTGACGCTGTCAGGTGGCGGACAAGCCGACGAGAACTTTGAGGCTGGCCCATCGGAAAATCCCGGCATTTTCCGGCCGGTGGTGAAACCCGTCCATGCAGGTGAGCGGCAAGTGAGCGTAACTGTCCAAACGCCCAAACTGAATTCGGTTCATCGTTTGGGTCCGGTTCAGGTTTACCCGGATTTGCAGTCGGCGCCAAAAGCCAAGGAAGAAGCTAAAGCGCCCGGTGAAATCTCCTTTCTCAAGGAACAGCAATGGCAGGTGGCATTCGCTACGTCCGTGGTTCAGCGAAAAACCTTGCGTGCCTCGCTGCCTGCTACCGGAGTATTGCATGCGCCTTCCAACGCGGAAACAACCCTGACGGCGCCGAGTGCCGGCATCGTCATATTTCCCGAGCAGATGCCCGTGGTGGGCCATGAGGTGGCCCGTGGCCAACTTTTGGCATCCATCGTGCCGCGTCTGGCCGAACGGGGCGATATGGCGTCCTTGAGCGAGGAAGCCCGTAAGACGCAACTGCGTCACGACTTGGCGCATAAAGAGCATGACCGCGCCAAAATGTTGCTCGACAGCGGCGTGATGGCCGAGCGCCAAACCCTCACCGCGCAAACCACGCATGAGTTGACGCATGCTGAAATGGAAGCTGCGCAAAAACGCCTGAATCAATACCGACAACCTGCCGGTGCCAGCGGCAGCGCGATTCCGCTCAAGGCACCACTGGCAGGCATTATCGCGCAATCGTTTGTGAGTAACGGCCGCTACGTCGAAAGCGGTGAGAAACTGTTTCAAGTCGTTGATCGGAACAGGCTTTGGCTGGAAGCTCGGGTGCCGGAAGCTGATTCCGCACAACTCACGCAGATCAGCGGCGCAGCCTTCAAGGTTGACGGTTTTGACGAAATTTTCGAAATCAATCCCGGCGAAAACGGCAGACTGGTATCGTTGGCAACGGTGATCGATCCCGTACATCGAACCCTGCCGGTGATCTTTGAGCTCGACCGGCCTGATCCGCGCCTGCCATTAGAGTCCTTTGCTCGGGTGCGCTTGTTTACCGGTCAGGCGACCGAGGCGTTGGCCGTGCCGGAATCGGCATTGGTCGATGACAACGGGCTCTCCGTGGCGTTCGTCCAGACCGGCGGCGAGTCCTTCGAGCGTCGGCTGATCAAGCTGGGTGTGCGGGACGCGGGGTTTGTCGAAGTCAAAGACGGTCTCGCGCCGACTGACCGTGTCGTCAGCCAAGGCGCATATCTGGTGTATCTCGCGGCAACCGCGCCCGGCGCTGCCGTGCATGGCCACGTCCATTAAGGAGGGGTGTCATGATTGGATGGCTGCTGGATTGGTCGCTGAAGAATCGCCTGTTTGTCCTGTTATTAGGATTATTGCTGTTGCTCTGGGGTGGTTATGAAACCACCCGTATGCCGGTGGATGTATTCCCCGACCTGACGGCACCGACGGTCACCCTCATGAGCGAAGCGCACGGCATGGCGCCGGCGGAAGTGGAGCAACTGGTGACGTTTCCCATCGAGGCCGCCATGAACGGCGCGCCGGGTGTGCGTCGGGTCCGCTCCACCACGGGTGTCGGCTTTGCGGTGATCAATGTCGAATTTGCCTGGGGTACCGACATCTATCAGGCTCGGCAGATCGTCGCCGAAAAACTGCAATTGGCGCGTAGCGCACTGCCACAAGACTTGCCCTCGCCGATCCTGACCCCAATCGCTTCGGTGATGGGGGAAATTCTGTTTATCGCGCTGCGATCCGATCACGACGATGGCATGACCTTAAAAACCACGGCAGACTGGACCATACGCCGGCGTTTACTGGCAGTGCCCGGTGTCGCCGAGGTAATCAGCATCGGCGGCGATACCAAACAATATCAAGTGGAAGTCCGCCCGGAACGTCTGGTGGCCTACGGGCTATCCCTCAATGACGTGATCGAGGCGGTGCGTGCCTCTAATACCAACGCCTCTGCCGGTTTTCTCGCCAGTGGCGGCCAGGAATATCTGATACAGGGTTTGGGTCGAGTCAAGCAGATCGAGGATTTGGCGCAAACGGCCGTATCGAGTCCCTCGGGCCCGGTGTTATTGAAACATATCGCCGACATTCGCATCGGACCGGCCTACAAACGGGGTACCGGCTCTCACGATGGCGAACCGGCCGTCATTATCGGCATCCAGAAGCAGCCGTCGGTCAATACCCTGGAATTGACCGAGCGTTTGGAAAAAACACTCAATGAAATCCAGACGGCACTGCCCAAAGGCATGTCTATCGATACCAATATTTTTCGACAAGCGGACTTCATTGCCGTTGCGGTTGCCAATCTTGGTCACGCGCTGCGTGATGGTGCCATATTGGTGGTGATCATAGTGGCCTTGTTTCTGTTGAGTGCTCGCGCTACGCTGATTACCTTGATTGCATTGCCGATTTCACTGATCGTCGCCGTGTTGGCCATGAGCGCTTCCGGCGCTACCCTCAACACCATGACCCTCGGCGGCTTGGCCATCGCATTGGGGGCGTTGGTGGACGATGCCATTATCGTGGTGGAAAACATCGTGCGCAGGCTGCGAGAGCGTGCCGAGCAGCCATCACCCGCGCCGATTGCCGCCACGGTGCTTCGTGCCAGCCATGAAATTCTCGGCTCCATCGTTTACGCCACCTTGATCATCATGCTGGTTTTTGTACCGTTGTTTTTCCTCTCCGGCATCGAAGGACGATTGATGCAACCCTTGGGATTTGCTTATGTGGTGGCCATTGCCGCATCCCTGCTAGTCGCGGTAACCGTTACGCCGGCCTTGAGCAGTTATCTGCTGCCACATTCACGCACGGTAACGGAAGCGCACGAGAGCAAATTGGCGCTTGGACTGAAAACTTATTACACCGCCTGCTTGGCTCGCGTACTACCTCACTGGCGCTGGACAGTGGTGGCATCAACCGGCACGATAGTCGCCACCCTGATCGCCCTGGCGCTGACCGGTCGCTCGTTTCTGCCCGAATTCAACGAAGGCAGCCTCACCATCGCCGTGGTGACGCTTCCAGGCACGTCGCTGGAGCAATCGGATCAGATTGGCCAGATGGCCGAAAAAATCATTCTGCAACTGCCGGAAACCGCCGCCACGGCGCGGCGAACCGGGCGCGCGGAACTTGATCCCCATGCCCAAGCGGTTTATGCCTCGGAGATCGATGTCCGGCTGGCGATGAAAGACCGCGACAAGGAAACCGTGCTAGCCGAGTTGAGACGAAAGTTGACGCTGGTGCCAGGCGCCAACGCCGTGATCGGACAACCGATTTCGCATCGCATCGATCACATGTTGTCGGGTACTCGCGCCAATATCGCCGTCAAAATCTTCGGTGACGATTTGGCGGAATTGCGCCGTCTGGCCCAGCAAGTGAAGGGACTGGTGGACGCCGTCGAGGGGGCTGTGGATGTCTCTATCGACAATCCGTCGGATGTACCGTTTCTATCGGTGAAGTTTGACCGTGCCGCCATTGCCCGTTATGGGTTCACCATGGAGCAAGTGGCCGAGGTACTGGAAACGGCCTTTCAAGGCAAGGAAGTGTCACGCATCTTCGAGGGACAAACCGCCTTTGATTTGGTGGTGCGCTATCCCAGCGAATCCAAGGAAGACCTTGATGCCGTTCGCGCCACGTTATTAACCACGGCCAACGGTGCGCAGCTGCCCCTGCATGCCTTGGCGGATATTCAGAAAACCCGTGGCCCGGACACGATCAGTCGCGAAGATGTACAGCGCAAACTGGTAGTCATGGCCAACGTGGCGGGCCGTGACCTGGCCGGTGTCGTGAACGACATTCGCCAGCGGGTGACCGCGCAGGTGCAAATGCCGTCGGGTTACCACATCGAATACGGCGGGCAGTTCGAAAGCGCCCAGGAAGCCGCGCAAACCCTGCTGATTCTGGGCGCGGTGGTCACGGCGGGCATATTTCTATTGCTGTATGTGGCTTTTCACTCGATGCGCGACGCCTTGCTGGTGATGTCGAATTTGCCGCTGGCACTGGTGGGTGGGGTAATTGGCGTCTATGTGTCGGGCGGCATCTTGTCGGTAGCGTCGATGATCGGATTCATCACCTTATTCGGCATTGCCACCCGCAACGGCGTGATGCTGGTTGCCCACATTCGCAATTTATGGGAACAGGAAGGCGTGAAAGACTTTACCGAAGCCGTTAGACGCGGCGCCTCGGAACGGTTGATCCCGATATTAATGACGGCGCTTGCGGCGGGATTGGGATTGGCGCCGCTTGCCTTTAGCGGCGGCGAGCCGGGCAGTGAAATTCAGGCGCCAATGGCGACGGTGATTTTGTTCGGTTTGTTGACATCGACCGTGCTTAATTTATTGGTAGTGCCGGTGTTGTATCTACGGTTCGGCGATTTACGGAACACAGTCCCTGGTCATTTGACCAGGACTGAAGATGAATAGCCAAAGTGCTAGGTATCCTAGTGTGTATCAATGTATTGGGATAAGTTTTCGTGCCAAATGATGAATTTAGCTGTGGGAGAAATTTTCCATCGAATTTCACAATTAACGCAGATCACCAATAGTTCGAAAATACAAAATCGGAGCTCAAGTATTGATTTAATTAAATGGCTGGCAATCTCAACGATGTTGATAGATCACATTCATTATATCTGGCCATCACTCACTGGTTTGTTTGTACCAGGCCGCATTTCATACCCACTTTTTTGTTTAATTATTGCGGCTAATATCAATCGGTCAGCTCAAGTTGATGCTTTTTGTATTCAAAGCATTAGATATTTCGTGTGGCTAGTAGCCTTCTCGCTACTCTCTGAACCAGCGTATCGTGTATATTTTACAAAGCCCCTATCGCTCAACGTATTGCCAAGCTTGACTATTGGATTCGTGATTGCCCGGATGGCGTTACAAAAAAAGCTTATGGGCATTGGCGTAAGCATCGTTGCGATCTGTTTGGCTTATTGGTTCGATGGTCCTCTTATGTACGGCGTTTGTGGCACGTTGCTTCCTGCTGCGTTTCTCATTGCAATCAGAAATTCAACTGTTTTCTGGCTAATGCCCGCAGCTTTGTCTGCATGGATCAATAGAGGTGACTACTTATTTACAAATATAACCGGGTTACAGCTTTATCCGCTGCTAGTGCTGGGAACCAGCTTTATAGTTGCCTTATTTGGTCTCTGGCTGCTGCGCCAACCCATTCAGTTTAGGGTATGGCCAGTGGGGCGTTGGGCGTATTTCTTTTATCCTGGGCATCTTTTGATTTTATCCGCGGTAAGGTCGATTGCGCGAACCCTGTAATCAGAGATCAGCTTTTTGGCGTCATACTAAAACATTAAAGTGTAGCCTCAGTTACCTATGCATGTGATCGTGATTGGGTTTCCGTGAAATGATCGCCACCATGGAGATGATCAGGCAAATCGCACCGGCGATGGTGAAGGTCAACGGTGCTCCAAGACTGCTCACACCGTGTCCGATGGCCGGATAGGTGATTAGCCAAAACGTATGCGTTAGCGCGAAATGTGCCGCATACGCTTTTCCTCGGTCAGATTCTTTAGTGTGTTCGGCCAGTAAGGTTGAGGAAGATAGCGCGATGAGCGCCTGACCCACACCATTCAAAATCCAAAGCCAGACGAAAAGCAAAAATGGCGGTTGCTGCAAGCCCGGCAACAATATTAAACCCAATACGACACCGCCGGTTAGCAAGGCGCGTTCAGTCCAGCGGTGGCGGCGACCATGTAGCTCGGAAGGTTTTTTTGCGCCGGATTCATAGCGACCGGAAGCCCAACCCAAAAACAATGCGGTAACGGTAGAACCAAAACCCAGCCCCGCCATAGCCAAAACAAATTCGGTTTCACCCAACATCAGTACATCTTTGACATACACCACCGTGGCCACGATAGCAGCTGCCCCGGCAATCGCTTCAACCAAGTTCAATAATAACGCCCGCCGCAAAACGGCCTGGCGTAGCAATAGCCTGCTACCAAACGTTAATTCCACCAATAAGCTTCTGAACGAAAATTGAATGCTCGGTTTCGGTATATGCGGCAATACGCTGGCCCAGACGAGAGTGGCAGAAATTAAATAGGTGGCAGCATCAAACCAGAATAACCACTCAAGACCTAGCAGAGAAACCAGCAATCCGGCGACAGCCGGACCTAAAACGGCTTCCATGTCGACCGCTATCCGTGACAGAGAGAGCGCTCTTACGTAATGTTCGCTACCGACTACTTCAGGAATGGTGGAGTCATAAGTGGGTGTGAAAAAAGCGGTGGCGGCGTTGATCAAAAAAATCATCAGATAGACTTGCCACACACTATGCACGAACGGAAACAAAGCCATCAAAACAAAGCGAACGAGGTCGGCCAGTATCAACAACAGCTTACGATTCGCTCGATCTGCAAGCACGCCTGCCGGTTGGGAAAACAGTAAAAATGCCAGGATACGTAACATCAAGGCATTGCCAATCACCGTTGCAGCAGAACTGCCGCCCACCAATTGATGCGCGAACAGCGCTAAGCCCACCGTTGTCGCACCGCTACCGGCAAGCGAAATGAGCTGGGCTGAAAACAGCAGTCTGAAGGTAGGGTTACGGAAAAGTGATTTTGAAGGCTGTGGCAGTTGGCCCATGGTATTTCGATTTAGATGAAAATGTTTTTAGCAACCGCTCAGCCTTCTTATGTTCTTGATGCGGCTATGACAAAGCAGGCGGCCAGTTATGCGTTTCGCTCTGGCAATGACGACACCGTGCAAAGAGTGCATCGTACACTACCAAACCCTGTTTGAGCATGTCGTGATCATGGCTAAATATATGTGACAGCCCGAATGATATAGCCTATATGTTCCAATGAGTTCATCCGCTGTCAGTTGGGTTCGGCGCCCACAAATTATCACCTAGGCGTTTAAGGATCGGCGTAATAAGTGTTGGCTAGGTTTTTTCCTCGAATTTTCGAAAGGCTGTCCACAGCATCAAGTCGTAGGCAATCTTCAAAATACCACAACTCACCAAGGGCGCAGCAAAGAATCCAGCCGCAAATAATGCACCGCCCAATGCAGGGCTGAGCGACGACGCTAGGCTTCGGGGTACCAATGTAAAACTTGCTGCAGCGGTTCTCTCTTCAGGCGTCACAGCCGCCATGACGAATGCGCTGCGAGTGGGCACATCCATCTGTGATAGCAGTGAACGCAACAATAACAATCCGAGTGCGATTTCGAGTCTGGGTGCGAATGCAGCGCCGATCAAACAAAGATTTGCCGGAATGTGTGTGAATACCATGGTATTGATCAGCCCGATGCGCTTTGCCAATCGCGGCGCTGCAAGCTGAGATAGGGCCGTGAGCAATCCCGCCCAGAAAAAAAATGACCCCGCAGCCGTTAAGGACAGATCGAAGCGTTTGAATAACCAAAGCGCCAACAGCGAATTAACCACCAACCCACCGGCAAAGGCGTCCAGCGAAAATAGAGTCGCCAGCTTGAACACCACATGCTTCGAAGCACCTAATTGTTGTGGCGGCTTTCGCTCCTCAAAATGAGGCTGGGGTACATTTCTATATAGTAACCAAACTGTGAAGCCCACCAAACCATAGAGCACAAACATCATTCGCAACGCATCAAGCTGGCTTACCGCGATAATCCGGACAAGATGATCAGGTAAACCGGCAGACAGGGCGCCCAACGCCGCGAACAATGCACCGAGCAGACTATAGCGAGCGAACAGCGCCGTCCGTGCCTGGTCATGTGCCGCTTCTGCGAGACGCGCATGCTCCAGGGGTAGAAACAAACTCACGTCGCCAGAGCTCGGATTAAGCGTGCCAAAGAAAGCAATCAGGAGCAGCGGCCAGAATGACGATTCTATTGCGAAAGCAAAGCCCGTTGCGGCCATCAACAATGAGGCACCGAGGAGTAAACGACGATCAGAAAACCGATAGCCCCAGGCACCCACCGCCAACGTTGCCACTGCCGATCCCAACAGTGTCGATGTCGCGAGTACGCCCACTTGCCAGGTGTCGAATCCCAACGCCAACAAATAGGCGGGCAAGAGCACTGCGACATAGCCATCTGAAAACGCTCTTAAAGCACGACCAATGAGGATGGGTAATACAGACGGGGCAACTGCTGAGGGCAATAGGAGCCGTTGGATCATTTATCGACCTAAAAAGTAATCAGCATTATTCGACGGCATTGGCACACCAGGCATAGAGTGCGTCGTAGATCACCATCCCATGTTTCAGCATTTCGTGATCATCGGCGAAATTGAGTGACAAGCCTTTCGAAATGGCCAATAGACCGGCTGCTTCTTTTGCCAACTCTGGCTGTCCGCAGTCAGCCGCGCGTACGATCAGGGCAAGTCGATCAAGGCTGGCATCCCGAATAGCATATTTAGCGATGAAAGCATCAAAGCTGCATCGCTCGCCGTGATGGCCCAGTTCTACGCCCGGAACATCATAAGGCGTTGCGCCTGTTTCGGCGGCGACTCGCATCACATCATTGGCAGGCACATAAAGGAACTCTGGGGAATCGTCGATGAAGCGTGCGATCAACCATGGGCAAGCAATTCGATCAATTTTTGGGTGTTCGCGGGTAATCCATTTCATCGCACATTCCCCGCCTACCAGATCGTCCGTGCTTTTAACGCTTTTTCCAGACGCGCTGAAACCGTCTCCCAATGAATATTGCGAAAAAATGCATCCACATAAGCCGGAGCCGCCGCGCCGTAATCCATCTGATACTCCTAGGCTTTCGACTGAGTATCTAGCGCCGCTTTAAAAGCTTTGGCTAAATCGTTAACGCTACCTTCTCCCCAGTAATGCAAAAATACGATCCGTGGCGATTCGCGTATCATGTGGTTATGGATCGTGGTGATGGTGATGTCCGCACCGCGCAAGGCCTTCAGCACGCCTTGAAGTTCAGATTCCAGCACAGCAAAGTCGCCTTCGACGATAGCCTTGTCATTGCTGCCGGCAAACACCGCCCAAGTATTCACACCCATGGTCTTGCCAACAGTATGCCCGTCCATCTGCGTGGTGCGGCCAATGGTGACTTTATAGACTTCACCGGCTTTCTCGACGGGCGAACCAATAATGGTTTCAATGGGTTTCGGATCGAGCGAGGTCTTAGCGGTATCGAACGACTTTGGTTTTGGTTTAGTTTTGCCGTTGCTGGTTTCCTTGATTTTGGCAAACACCTTGCCGATACCCGTTGCCAGATTTTCCGCATCGCCGGTGCCGCCGATGTGCATGAACATTACTTTCGGAGTATCCCAGAGGAAATGGTTATGCAGGGCGGTAACCTCAATGCCGTTTTCCAGTGCGGTGCTCATCACCGGATTTATCTGATCTTCCTGTAACACCATGTCGCCCATCACCATGGTTTTGTCGCCTGCCGGAGAAAATCCGGCCCATGAGGTATATCCGGTCGCCGCTGTCATTTTTACGCCTGCCACGGAAACCGCCAGATCGCTACGTGGCACGGTGACTTTGAAGACATTCTCGGCGGTGTCGAGTTTGCCTTTGGCACCGGTCAGTTGCTCTATCTTGGCGGTATCCAGAGTTCCCGCATGCAGGCCGGGCGCTTGCGCGTAGGCTACGCCGCCCAGTAGTGATGAAATTAACAGCGCTAAAATGTGAGATTGACGCACGGTATTCATATAACAACTCCTTGCTGGGCCAGCCAGATTTTGATGAAACTAAACAATAGACCGGTTCCGCCACAAGCAGCGATTACCGGGATTACTCCCACTTTGTAACGAAACAGTGCTAAAAATGCGCAAAGGCTAATGACCGCTGAAATGGCATCGAAATTCCCTGTAAAACCTTGCGGCCAAAATACATGCCAGGCGAAGAACACCGCCAGATTGAGAATCACGCCGACCACAGCAGCGGTAATGGCTGTTAGTGGTGCGGTGAATTTCAAATTACCGTGAGTAGATTCCACCAAAGGGCCGCCGGCCAGGATGAACAGGAAACTGGGCAGAAAAGTAAAGTAAGTCACTACCGTTGCGGCAATAGCGCCAGCCAGAAACAGTTGGTCGAGGCCGAACACTTCCTTCGTCCATCCGGCGACGAACCCCACAAAGGTCACCACCATGATCAACGGGCCAGGCGTTGTTTCACCCAGAGCAAGGCCGTCAATCATCTGATGCGCTGTCAGCCAGTGGAAATGCTCAACTGCCCCCTGATAAACGTAGGGCAAAACTGCATAGGCGCCGCCAAAGGTCAGCAGCGCCGCCTTAGTAAAGAACCAGCCCATCTGGGTTAACGCACCATCCCAACCATAGCTGGCACACAGAAAGCCGATCGCGCCGCCCCATAGAACCAATCCGGCCAAAATTATTTTTGACAATGCGGCCCAACTGAACAGTGCATGAGGAGGTGTCGGGGTGTCATCGTCAATCAATGCCGGGCCATAGCTTTGTTTGGCCGAACCATGTCCGCCGCCGGTCGCAAATTTCCGAGGGGCTAGTTTGCCGCCAATGGCACCCAAGATGGCCGCAATCAGCACAATCAAGGGAAAGGGTGTGTCGAATAAAAAAATCGCCAGAAAAGCCAGTGCCGACATCGTCCACAGCACCCCATTCTTGAGCGCCCGTGATCCTATTCGATACGCAGCGAAAATCACGATGGCCGTCACAGCCGGTTTGATGCCGTAAAGAATGCCGGCAATCCCAGTGAGATGACCATAGGCCATATAAATGAAGCTCAGGCCAATCAGAATCAACAGTGATGGTAAAACAAACAAGCCGCCTGCAACGACGCCGCCCCAACTGCGATGCATTAACCAACCGATATAGGTGGCTAGCTGTTGAGCTTCGGGGCCTGGCAGTAACATGCAGTAATTCAGTGCATGTAAGAAACGCTGCTCGGAAATCCAGCGCCGTTTTCCCACCAGTTCCTGATGCATGATGGCAATTTGCCCGGCTGGGCCACCGAAACTGACAAATCCCAGTTTCAGCCAAAAACGAAAGGCTTCCCAAAAGCCTACTGGATCGGGTCTGGCTAAAGATTGCTCAGTAGATGAGGGTTTGTCAGGTTGACTCATGATCGGCTTACTCCTTTTTCAAACGTTACCAGCAGGCTGTCAAACACTGCACTGGCGGCGTTCAGTAATTGATCATCATCGTTGATGGCATCACGTAATCCGCCCAGCACGCTTTCAATGCCAACCGCTTCAGGTGGTTGTACCCCGCCAACGTCCAGGAAATGCACCAGCGCACCTAGGCGTTTCAGAGCGGGTTGTTCAAGGTCGAAACTGGCCAGTAGCACCTCGAAGGTCACCCGGCCATCCACATGACTGAAAGTCGCGCCATCGAAGTCGAAACCAAGTGCATCAGTCGGACAGTCGGTTGGCGAGGTTAACCACAGCAATTGGGCTTTAGGATCGATAAAGCGTCGAATTAGCCAGGCAGAGGCCAGACGATCCACCCAGGGACGGTTTCGAGTCGCCCAGGTACGGCCCTGATAATCGCTAATAGATAAAACCGAGATCGAGCCTTCAATTGCATGCGGCTCATCCGGAGACAAAATCCGAACAATTGAGAGTTCCAGTTCACTCAGCGCTGTTTCGGTTTGGCGTTGTGCTTCACCCGGAAAGAAGTCGATGGCAGACAGGCTGGTAAAGGCTTTACGGAGTTTTCGAGATTGTTTGAGAAGGTCTTGAGCCGTATCGACTGACAGTTCACCATGCACTTTGGCTATGTCCGTTAATAATGCCGAATATTCTTCACTACGATCAAAAAAGCCAATGAAATTCCCATTGTCCGGCTCTTCAGTCCGCAAAACCATTGCTGTGCCGCCATTCTCACGCACTTCAACGGCGATGGTTTCTAGTGTTTCGCGACAGGACTCACGGTCAGGCATCAGGTAAACACCATCACGCAACACCGCCGCACCGGAAGCCTTCAAAGATCGCCATATACGCATACGGGCCGTTGCGTTCTCGGTGGGAAGACTTGTTATAAGTAGATGCCAATTAATCATGTATTAAATACTACTAAGCGGTAGAGTATTTTACAATAAATAATTTATATCGATTGCAAACTTGGCTATAGCTAGAGATATTGAGTTACCGACTAAAAACGACAAGTACATGGTTGAAGAGATTATCGACACGCACAATGCGGATAATCCAGAACTGGATTATTCAACTGTAGCGCGCAGACCAGGGGGCAGAGACAAGTCATGCTTCGAGTTCAGGGTATCGAATAAGGTATCGGTGAAGTCGTCACGATTGAACGCAGCAGTGGTTACACTACGATAACGAAGTGAACAACATTGTCCATTTTTCACAGTGATCCTCTCTGGACAACGCCCGGACGTTTTTCGAATCGCCGGAATTGGCAGAAATCAGAGAAAAGCCGGCGTCAAAGCGCCGGAGGTTATCTGTTTGCAGGAGATAGAGGGTGTCTCAATGACTTTTTTCCAGATATTTAAAATTCGCTAAACAGCACTGGCCTGACGGGTTCCTGATTTCACAGGCACATTCCCCGGCTTTGGTGCGTTGCATGACAAAATCCTTTATCGGTTCCGCACGCTGAGCTTTTAACGCCGATAAATACTGCTCGGCGTCAACATCAAAACAGTAACAAAGCACGTTGTTTTGAATCGCTTGATAGCTTCGTAAATGCTGTTTGGGAATCGTGTTGCCCGCGTTGGAGAAGTAAGCAATTGAGCATGTTTTTGCCGGGCAAAAATAATAGCTGTCAGTGATTAGCGCCTGATTCTCTGGAAACCGGACTTGATGGTAAAGCGTCGGCATACCGACACTTTTACAAGTGGAGCCACACTTTGGACAAATCTGTTTGGTTTTGGTGGAAGTATTTGGGCAGCAGCAATCAGACATAGACTGTATCCTTGGCTTCATCGAGCAACAGGTGTGGCGAGCGAACCCGGATAACCAGCATCCGTCGTGGCTTTAATCAAGGCTGCACTATCGGTTTTTTGGTTATCGAAGGTTATGGTGGCCGTTTTTGAATCGTAATCGACAGTCACTTCTTGTACGCCTTCGACTTTCTGCAAAGCTTTCTTGATGGTGACTGTACACATGGCACAGGTCATGTTATCTATGTCCAGCGTCACCGTTTGCTGTCGATTCGGCTGTGTAACAGTCGTTTCGGCATGAACTGCCGGCATCCACAACACACTTGATGACAAGCTTAAAATAAACAAACTGGATTTAATGGTCATATCTGAATCCTGTCAAGCCATGAAAAAAGGCGCTAACCAGGGAAAGGCCAGCAGTATCAAAATGAACGTTGAACCCAACCAAAATATCAGGCGTTGTCGGCGTTGAAATTCGGATGTGGCACAGCTTTCACCTGCCGCACAGCGGTCAGGCGTTAGATAGAGTTTTCGATAGCCGAGTCCTATAAAAAGCAGGGTTAAGACGATGAAAAATGGACGGATCGGTTCCAATCCCGTCAACGTACTCATCCATGCGCCGCCAATACCTAAAGATAAAAGTAAAAAGGGCCCGACACAGCATGCCGAAGCCCCTATAGCGGCCAAGAGAGCGCCGATACCTAACCATGACGGGGTGTTAATGGGTGTTTCAGGGTCTGTATTCATGCGAATCTCCTCAACCAAACAATGCTCAATGCTGGCAAGAAGTCTAAACTCCGTTGTTCAGAACAGAGTCAAGTGGGCGATGGTGACTTACTTACAATCAGGATTTGGTTGATGCATCATCGCTAAACGCCTCGAGAATGGCGCAACGCGCGGCTGAAGCTGTCTGTTGGCAATCGTTGACCAGAGTTTCCAATACCTGATGGAGAGCTGTTAAATTTTTGATTTGTTGGTCGATCTGCTGGCATTTCTGCTCGGCGAGTTGTCGTACGTCAGCACAATGTGCCCCGTCAAGCGATAACAAGGTGGCAATTTCCTTCAAGGTAAATCCAGCTTGTTGAGCGCGTTTGATAAAACGGATTCGGGTAACCGCATCAGTTGAATAACAGCGATAACCGCCGTCGGGTTTCTCCGGTTCCGTCAGTAAACCCATGCGTTGATAGTGACGGATGGTTTCGATGGTGACTTCGGTTTGTTTGGCAAGTTTGCCGATGGTCAACGTTGGCATTTTGGGTCTTCTCGGTGCACCGTAAGGATTCGTCCGAAAATGGACAATACTCGATCCGCTCTATCAAACGAGGGTAACTTGTTATCAGTCGATGGTTAAAAAGTTGTACTTTCTGCAAATACCGATAGTATTATCAGTCCGAATGCAACAAAAACCGGTCCATAACCTTGATTCGTTAAATCCGCAACACGATGAACCTACGTTTAACCATAATGTTAACCCTCATCATGGCAATTATGCCTGTTGTGGTTGCGTTTGCTCATTATTCTGAACTCACAAGGCAGTTATCGATTGTACAAATCGTTGCTGCTGCCGACGAGATGGGCGACGAAGGGTTTTCAGCTTCATCTCATTCCGATCATTGTCACTCCGTTACTGCCAAGCCTCACTTGACCAGTTGCAGCTTTCATGTTTGCGCCGATTGCGCAATCACATCATCCTTTGGGTTTATCCTGCCCCATATCTCTAGCCGCTATAGCGCTGGAGAAATACCCACATCGGTTTCGTTGCTTGTTCCCCCGGATATAAAACCGCCGATTATTACCCTCTAAGCTGTTCAACGGCGGTGTTTTGCCGTAAAAAACAACCATCGCCATTAAGATGATCGACATCGGCTAAGTCAGCCTGTTGGTTGATCGTCATTGCTATAACGAGCTTATGAGGACAATCATGAGATCTGTTCATTTAATGCGTCTGCTGATGGCGACGCTGTTTTTCGTCTGTAGCGTTGCCGCTGCTGCGGAGCAGCCGCTATTAACACTTGATGCGGCCACTCAAAAAGTCGCTCAGGACAACCCAGACCTGGCGCAAATGCTGGCCCGTGCCAAGGCGATGGCCGCCATTCCATCGCAGGAAGGCAGTCTGCCCGACCCGCAAATTACCTTCAATGCCATGAGCTTGCCGACCAATAGTTTTAGTACACGGCAAGAAGACATGACGCAAATCGGTTTCGGCCTCTCCCAGGCCATTCCCTTTCCCGGCAAACTGGCGCTACGCGAACAGGCAGCGCTGTATGAAGCCGAAGCGGCAACGCTCAGCGCTGATGAATTACGGCTACGTTTGCTGAGCGATGTGAAAACCCTGTGGTGGCAGGTTTTTTATCTGGACCGGACAATGGAGATTGTCGATAACAATCACACCTTATTGCATCAGTTCGTCGATATTGCCAGAAGCAAATACGAAGTGGGTGAAGGTTTGCAACAGGATGTGCTGCTGGCCCAACTCGAATTATCCAAATTGCTCGATCAAAAAATCAATCTGAGCGGAATGCGGCGCAGCACTGCGGCCAAACTCAACGCCTTGCTGGATCAACCCGCCAACAAGCCCGTGCAGTTACCCGCCACGCTTGCAATACAGCTACCGGAAATCAGGCAGGAAGACCGGCTGTATCAGCAAGCGGAAAGTTCAAGGCCGCTGTTGGAAAGCGACCGCCAAGGCATAAACGCGGCGCAATCAAAACTGGAACTGGCTCAAAAAGAGGTATTGCCCGATTTCAATGTCGAAGCGGCGTATGGCGCTCGCGATAACATGCCGGACGGTACCCGGCGTTCCGATCTGCTCAGTTTGGGCGTCAGCATGAATATGCCGATTTTTGCCGGCAGCAAGCAGAACAAGATGATAGACCAGCGCAACAGCGAATTGATGCAACAACGCTATGCGCTGCAAGATCGCTGGAATACGGTTCGTTCTGAAATTACTCAAAGTCATAGCGATTACCAGCGGGCTAAACAGCAATTCGTCTTGTTCGACACCGGCATCATTCCGCAGGCTCGGCAGACTGTGGCTTCCATGCTGGCCGGTTATCAGGTCAACAAAGTCGATTTTTTGAATCTGGTGCGTAGCCAGATCACTTTGTTCGAATACGAAACCCAATACTGGAAAGCCTTCACGGAAGCCCAACAAGCACTGGCGCAACTCTGCGCGAATGTGGGCGGGGACGACATTTATGAATAAGCAATTGTTATTAACCGCCACGATAACGTTGGGCATAGGCTTGGCAGGCGGCTATTGGATGGGTAAGCAACCTAAACAGGAATTGACTATTCAACCGGCAGAGGGCAAGAAGCCTTTATTTTACAGAAGTACCATGAATCCATCGGCGACATCCCCGGTGCCCACCAAGGATGCCATGGGCATGGACTATGAGCCGGTTTATGCCGACGACAATGCGTCTAAACAACCCAAAATTCTGTTTTACCGCAATCCCATGAATCCCTCGGTCACGTCACCGATTCCGGCCAAAGACAATATGGGCATGGATTATCTACCCGTGTATGCCGACGGCGAGGCGAAAACTGACGAGTCCGCCGGTGCGGTTCGAATTGATGCGGCGACAGTACAAAACATGGGCGTACGGACCGCACTTGCCAAACAAACCTTGCTATCGCACGTAGTCCGCGCCGTCGGCCGCGTAGCCTATGATGAAGAACATATCGTCCGCCTGCACCCCAAAACCGAAGGCTGGATTGAAACCTTACGTGCCGATAAGACTGGGCAAAGGGTCAGGAAGAATGAAGAGCTGCTGAGCATTTATTCCCCGCAACTGGTGGCCAGCCAACAGGAATATGTGTTGGCTCTGAATAACCTTAAAGTGTTGGAAAAAAGCCCGATTGAAGACATCCGTCGAGGAGCGGAAGAACTGGTCAAAAGCTCACGCGAACGCTTGAATCTGCTGGATGTGCCAGCGCATCAACTACACGACCTCACCGATAGCCAATCCATTAAAAAGAGTCTGCATATTCATACCCCGGCGGACGGCATCGTCATCAATATTGGCGCTCGCGAAGGCCAATACGTCACGCCGGAAACCGAGTTGTACATGATCGCCGACCTCTCCACGGTCTGGGTATACGCAGAAATTTACGAATACGAACTGCCTTGGGTGAAAGAAGGCGACCCGGTTGAAATGCGCTTGGCCGGGGTTCCTGGGCGCACGTTCAAAGGCCGCCTGGCATTTATCTATCCCTATGCCGAAGCCAAGACCCGGACTATTAAAGTGCGTCTGGTCTTCGACAATGCCGACTTGCTTTTAAAACCCGATATGTTCGCCGAAGTCACGATCCATGCCGGCAAACAACTGGATGCGGTGGTGATCCCCTCCGAAGCGGTGATCCGTTCCGGCGCGCAAACCCAGGTTTTGGTGGTGCGCAGTCCCGGCAAATTCGAGCCGCGTCAAGTGACGACGGGTTTGTCGTCCAATAACGATATTGCCATTATTGACGGATTAGCTGCGGGTGAGGAAGTCGTCACCTCGGCGCAATTTCTGATCGACTCCGAATCCAAGCTGAATGAAGCTACCGCTAAAATGACGGAACCTTCGGCACCGCAACAACCGGCAACCAAGTCGTTGTCCGTGGAGTCAGGAGCGCATCAACATGACTGATTTCATCATCAATAGCGTTTTAAAAGATCGCTTCATGGTGTTACTGGGGGCGATTATCCTGGCAATCGGCGGCGTTTGGTCGTTCAAGAATATGCCGTTGGACGCCATACCGGACCTGTCCGACGTGCAGGTGATTATCTTCACCGACTATGCCGACCAATCGCCGCAGGTAGTCGAAAACCAGGTCACTTATCCCTTAACCACCGCCATGCTGGCCGTGCCGCATGCCAAGGTGGTACGCGGCTATTCATTTTTTGGCTTGTCGTTCGTCTATGTGATTTTCGAAGATGGCACCGATATGTATTGGGCCAGATCACGGGTGCTGGAATACCTCAACTACGTGAAAAATCGTCTGCCGCAAAGCGTCACGCCAGCGTTGGGGCCGGATGCCACCGGCGTTGGCTGGATTTACGAATATGCCTTGGTGGACAAGACCGGCAAGCATGATCTGGCTCAACTGCGTTCGATTCAGGACTGGTACTTACGCTATCCCTTACAGACCGTGCCCGGCGTTTCCGAGGTCGCCTCGGTCGGCGGTTACGTCAAACAATACCAGGTGGAAGTCGATCCCAACGCCCTGCAAGCCTATGACATTGCCTTGTCCACGGTGATGATGGCCATCAAACGCTCCAATAACGATGTCGGCGGACGTTTGCTGGAAGTCGGCGAAACCGAATATATGGTCAGAGGCCTGGGCTATATCAAATCCATCGCCGATCTGAATACCATACCGGTGGGAGTCGACGCCAACGGCACGCCGATACGCCTGCAGGATGTGGCGCATGTCCAGATTGGCCCGGAACTGCGGCGTGGAGTCACCGAACTCAACGGTGAAGGCGAAGTGGCCGGCGGCGTGGTGGTGATGCGTTTCGGCGAAAATGCCTTGGCGACCATCGAGGACGTGCGCAAAAAACTGGATGAACTCAAGAAAGGCCTGCCGGAAGGCGTGGAAATCGTCCCCGTCTACGATCGAGGCAGTTTGATCGAGCGAGCCGTGGATACCTTGAAAGAGGCGCTGAGCCAGGAGCTGATCATCGTCTGCGCCTTGGTGGCCTTGTTTTTACTGCATCTGCGCTCAGCCTTGGTGATTGTCATCACCTTGCCGCTGGGGATATTGATGGCCTTTATCGTGATGAAATGGCAAGGCATGAACGCCAACATCATGTCCTTGGGCGGCATCGCGCTGGCGATCGGCGACATGGTCGATGGCGGCGTGGTGATGGTCGAAAATGCCCATAAACACCTTGCCGAAGCAGCCGAGAAGAAGCAAGCCAAGCTGACTTCACAGGAACGTTGGCAAGCCATCGGCAACGCGTCGCGCGAAGTCGGCTCCGGTTTGTTTTCGTCCTTGCTGGTGATCACCGTGTCCTTCCTGCCCATTATCACCATGGAAGCGCAGGAAGGCCGTCTATTCAGCCCACTGGCGTACACCAAAACCTATGCAATGGCGGCCGCCGCGATCTTGACCATCACGCTGGTGCCGGTATTGATGGGGTATTTTGTGCGCGGCAAGATTATTCCCGAGCACAAAAATCCGATCAATCTCTTCCTGCATACCATCCATTCGCCAGTATTAAAGATGGCGATGCGCTGGCGGGCTGCCACGCTGATCGTGGCTCTGCTGCTGATGGCTTCTACGCTCTATCCGCTATCAAAACTGGGTAGCGAGTTTATGCCGCCGCTGGATGAAGGCGATATTTTATACATGCCCACTACTTTTCCGGGCATATCCATCACCAAAGCTAGGGAAGTGTTGCAACAGACCGATAAGATTATCAAGACCTTTCCCGAGGTGCATCATGTGTTCGGCAAGATTGGCCGGGCCGAAACCGCCACCGATGCCGCGCCGTTGATGATGGTGGAAACTACCATTAAGTTAAAACCGCGAGAACAGTGGCCCGATCCGACCAAAACTACCCGGCAACTGATGAATGAGATGGACAAGGCCATCCATTTTCCCGGTTTGGCCAACGCCTGGACCATGCCCATCAAAACCCGAATAGACATGCTCTCTACCGGCATCAAGACCCCGGTGGGCATCAAGGTGTCCGGTCCCGATCTGAATGTGCTGCAATCCCTGTCGCTGCAAATCGAGCAGGCGATGAAAACCCTGCCGGATACGCTGTCTGCCTACGGTGACCGGGCCGTCGGCGGCTATTTTCTGGATTTCGACATCAACCGCGAAGCAGCCGCGCGTTACGGCTTAACGGTCGGCGATGTACAGGATGTGATTCAAAGTGCGATTGGCGGCATGAACATCACTGAAACCGTCGAAGGGCTAGAGCGCTATCCGGTCAATTTGCGCTATCCGCGCGATCTGCGGGATAACCCGGAAGCTTTGCGACGAGTGTTGATTCCCACCCCGACAGGCAGCCAGATTCCTTTAACATCGGTGGCAGACATCAACTTTAAACGCGGTACGGATGTGATTAAAACCGAGGATGCACGGCCCAACGCCTGGATTTATGTCGACCTTAAAATCTCTGACATCGGTGGTTATGTGGAGCAGGCAAAAAAGACCTTAGCCGAAAATGTCACGATACCGGCAGGTTATACCGTCACTTGGTCCGGTCAATTTGAATACATGGAACGGGCGGCGGAACGATTGCGCATCGTGGTGCCCATCACGCTACTGCTGATTTTTATCCTGCTGTATACCGCCTTTCGAAATATCACCGAGCCGACTATCGTGATGTTGGCGATTCCATTCAGCCTGATTGGTGGAATTTGGTTCATATACTGGTTGGGATACAACCTGTCGATTACCGTCTATGTCGGCTTCATCGCCCTGGCCGGTACGGCGGCGGAAACCGGGGTGATGGTGCTGAGTTTTATCGACATTGAACTTGATAAGCTGCGGGCGCAAAAACAGGGGCCATTGACCGGCGAGGAAATCCGAGCGGCTAGCGAAGCGGCGACGGCTCTACGGGTGCGACCGGTAGCCATTACCTCGCTGGCCAACATCATAGGTTTGATACCCATCATGACGGCGACCGGAACTGGTGCTGATGTCACCCAGCGTATCGCCGCCCCCGCGCTGGGCGGCATGCTCACCGTGTTGATATTAAGCCTTTTGGTATTTCCTGTGATTTACAGTCTGGTGTTGCAATTTCAAGAACGGTTTCGACACCCATAGTCCTTAGAGGTTACTTATGCTTTCATCAATTTGTTAGGTTCACGAGGGAATTTGATATGGCTTCATGTTGTGAAAATAACTGCGCAATTGAGAAATTACGCGAACGACAACGCGGCACGCTTAAAGCGGTTCTCATCGTTAATGCTGTTATGTTTGTTGTCATTGTCGGCGGAGCCGTTTACGGAAAGTCGACGGCTCTACTCTCGGACAGCCTGGACAATCTCGGCGACGCGCTAACGTATGGCTTGAGCCTTTACGCCGTTTCCCAAGAAGCTGCCACCAAGGCGAAAGTGGCTTTATTCAAGGGTAGCCTGATATTGATCGGGGCGTGTGTGGTCTCGGCGCAAATCATTCAGAGGTTGATTGTGCCTGTTCTACCATCTTACGAGATCATGGGCGCTTTCAGTTTGGCTGGCCTGGCTGCAAATTCGCTATGCCTATTTCTTCTGTGGAAGCATAGAAACGAAGACATTAACATGAGTTCCGTGTGGGAATGTTCAAGAAATGACATAGCGTCAAATCTATCGGTACTTATCACAGCGGGAGCAGTTTGGTACTTTGAATCGGGATGGGCGGATATTTTCGTCGCATCCTGTCTTGTTATGCTGTTGTTGAATTCTTCTTTCCGGGTTATTCGCTCCGCGCTTAGAGAATTACATGAACCGCATTCTCTATAACCAAGGGAAAACGTAAAACGAAAAACCTAATTAGCGACCAATTTTAATGTGCCTCCACCCCCAAAAACAGGGTTTTATTTAAGGAGCTTTACTATGAGCATGACGAAAACTTTACTCATTTCAGCAATGCTGGGATTGTTGGGTGGCTGCGTCCAGCTGACTTCTCATCCCATGGACATGATCGTAGCCATTCATAACGCGAAAACAAAGACAGATCATGAAGCGCTGGCAGTTCATTACGAACAAATAGCCTATGAAATGAAAGTGAAGTCCGAAGACCACAAAAAAGAATTAGGGGAATATCAAGCAATTCTTTCAAAAGCAGATGAGCAATATGCTCAATTCGAAGCACATTGTTTACAACTGATCAAAATATATGCTCAAGCCGAGCAAGAAAACTTGGAAATGGCTCGGCTGCACCGTCAATTTGCTTCTGGATTACTAAACTAAAATCCGTTTCTCTGGAAATCACCTATGAAAACAAAATTACTGATTACTTTGCTTTTAACGACCGGCTTACTAGCTGCCTGTAGTGAAATCAATCCTCATTCGATGGATTTGGACCTAGCCGTACAGCATGAGGCATTGGTAAAGCATTATGAAGAAACCGCTAAGGAGATGCAGGCCAAGGTCCAGGAACACAAGACGCTTTTGAGCCAATACGAGGCAAAAAGCTATCTTTACGGCCGGCAAGCCGAAGGGTTTAAAGAACATTGCCAAGCATTGATCAATGCCTACGAAAAAGCGGCTGAGGAAAATTTGATGATGGCAAATCTGCATCGCCAGAAATAGCGAAGGGGGAAGAGTCATGACTATCCGTTGGCATAAATCAATCCTAATCACGCTAGTCGGTGTGCTTTTCTTGCTGGAAGGGTGTGCCGTTACCCAGCCCGCATTCTACCGGGCTTCGGAATTTAAGCCCGAATCCATAGGTCAGATTACGCTACTGCCTGCCGTTGATGGGCGAATCGATAAGCATGTCGCGACACATCTTGAAGAACCCTTTCGCCAAAAGGCGGCAACGATCCTGAAGCGGAAAGGATACCCGGTGATCCTGAGTGATTCGCGCGAGGGCACTGCCCTGACGAACGATAGTCTACGGGCCGCCGATCCTGTCTTGATAAAACGCCTTGGTCCGCCAGAAGCACGCTGGATCATGGTCTTAGCCCTTATCGATCTAAATGTGGTTGGCAGCAACGACAAGGTGGAAGTGGCAGGCTTTCTATATGACAAGGAGAAGGGCGTGCTCCTATGGCGAGATAGCACTATTTGTTTGGTCGGGGATGGCGGGATATTTGGCGGGTTAATAAACGATAAAAGGATCGATATAGCGGTTTCGACCGCAGTGGATTCATTATTAAGTAGTATTCCTGAATAGGGGCTTGCTTTGGTAATCCCCCGCTGCCACCGGTCGTTATCCCTTCCATCACCGATAATGTTAAAGGGAGGTGTGTCATGATGAACACATGGCACAAGCTATCAGTAACCGAAGCTGTAAGCCAGCTTGCGACCGATATTCAGCAGGGACTTGCCGTCGAAGAGGCGAAAAATCGACTTGCCCGATATGGGCAAAATAAACTGCATAAAGGCAAGCGATTTTCGGCTTTGGTGATTTTTATAAGCCAGTTTAAAAGTCTCGTTATTTGGGTACTGATTGGTGCGGCGGTTGTTTCCGTCGCGCTAGGTGAAGTCATCGACGGTATTGCGATCATCGCTATCGTGATCTTGAACGCGGTAATTGGCTTTCTCCAGGAGTATCGTGCCGAGAAAGCGGCAGCCGCACTCGCTCGTTTAACAGCGCCGCATTGCCGAGTGATTCGGGATGGTCATAGCCTGGTGATCATCACGTCTGAGGTCGTTCCTGGCGACCTCTTGTTACTCGAAGCAGGGGATTTGATCGCAGCGGATGCTCGCCTTATTCAAGCATCCGTGCTTCGTGTCAACGAAGCCCCGCTCACAGGGGAGTCGCAAGCTGTTGCTAAGTTTACCGATAGATTGGTATCGGAAACACCGCTGGCTGAGCGGAACAATATGGTGTTTCTCGGTACCAGTGTGACCGGGGGGGGCGCTCGCGGAGTGGTGGTTAACACCGGGATGGAAACGGAACTTGGCCGCATAGCGAAACTACTCGAATCGGCCAAAAGTGGAGAAACACCATTACAACGCCAACTGGAACGGGTTGGGCGCCTGTTGTTGATGGCGTGTTTCGGCATAGTCGGCTTGATTTTCGGTCTTGGCTTATGGCGAGGCATCGCTCCCTTTGAGCTTTTTTTAAGTTCGGTGAGCCTTGCCGTCGCGGCAATTCCCGAAGGGTTGCCGGCGGTAGTGACGATTGCGCTGGCATTAGGCGTGCAACGGATGGTTCAACGGCATGCCTTAGTGCGACGCTTGGCCTCGGTCGAAACATTAGGCCGTGCGCAAGTCATTTGTACCGACAAGACTGGCACGCTGACGATGGGTGAAATGACGGCCCGCAAGTTGATTACCTCAAAAAGCCTCTATCGCATCACCGGCGAAGGTTACGCCACGGAAGGCGCATTTTTTTCCGGCAACGTGGAAAGCCTACCATCAGGAAACCCCGAATTATTCGCACTGCTACGTGCATCGGCTGCATGCAACGATGCCGAACTCACGCTAATCGATGGCCGACCTGCTGTTATAGGTGATCCTACCGAGGGTGCGTTATTGGTGGCCGCCGAGAAAGCTACTATTACCCGTTCGGCCGTTGAAACGGAGATGCCGCGTTTGGCGGTTATCCCTTTCGATTCCGACCGCAAGCGCATGAGCGTTATCCGTCGTCAGGAAAACCATCCCTGGGTATTTGTCAAAGGCGCACCCGAAGTGATTCTCAGCCGCTGCACCCTGATCCGTACCGATCAAGGCATCAAGGAACTGACAGAAAACGACCGCACCCGATTCCTCCAAGCTAACACCCTACTGGCGAACGATGCCCTGCGCGTACTTGCAGTGGCTGAACGATCTTTAGACGGCTTTAGTTTTGAAGAAGGCGTGGTCATCAATGATACCGAGATTGAACAACAGCTTATTTTGCTAGGACTCGTCGGTTTACAGGACCCGCCTCGTGGCGAAGCCAGAGAGGCTGTGGCCAAGTGTAAACGGGCTGGTATCAAAACCGTAATGATCACGGGCGATCATCCGGATACGGCACGGGCGATCGGCCATGAATTAGGTATTCTGAACAAGGGCGATGAAGTGCTCATCGGTGCGGAGATTGACCGCTTGGACGATGGTGCGCTGAAAGAACGCGTATCCCATGTTTCGGTTTATGCGCGGGTGACCGCCGAGCATAAACTGCGCATCGTTCGGGCATGGAAAGCGACTGGAGCGGTTGTCGCGATGACGGGGGACGGCGTTAACGATGCGCCTGCAATCAAAGAGGCATCTATCGGTATCGCCATGGGTATTACCGGTACTGAGGTTACCAAAGAAGCCGCCGACATGATTGTCGCGGATGACAATTTTGCTTCAATTGTGGCTGCGGTCGAAGAAGGACGCGGCATTTATGACAACATCGCCAAAACCTTGGCTTACCTGTTGGGCAGTAGCACCGGCGAGTTGTTGGTGATGTTGGGCGCGGTGCTACTGGGCTGGCCATTGCCGCTTTTACCGTTACACCTGCTGTGGATCAATTTGGTCACTGACGGTTTTGCTGCGTTGGCGCTTTCCACCGACCCAATTGATCCAGGGGTATTGAACCGTCCCCCTCGACATGCCCAGTCTCAGTTACTCAACCGGCATTTGTTTTACCTCACGTTATTCACCGGTTTGTTAGCCGCTAGCGTCACTCTCGGCGTGTTTGCCTATGAACTGCATGTGGTCGGCAACAGCATTGACCAGGCCCGCGATGCCGCCTTTACGGCTCTGGTGATTACCGGTCTACTGCGTGCCTTCGGCGCACGGAGCGATCAGCGTACCATCTGGCAAATAGGCTTGTTTTCCAATCTGCGGTTGTTTCTGATTGTGGCAGTGAGTTTCAGCTTACAGTTGGCGATACACCATGTTTCGATGCTGCAAACCCTGTTTCAGATCAAATCGGTGTCGTTACATCAGTGCGTAGTCTGGATCGGGGTTGGATTTATCCCTCTGGCAATTTTAGAGCTCAGAAAAATTCTGCTTAACCGAGCAACAAAGTTTGCTTAGAACGATGAAAACCAAGCAATCACGTCGCCATCAGCCTAAAAGGATGAAATCGCCACACGCGATTTCCACCAATCGCTTTATCCACCGAAAAATTCTGACCCGATTGTTTTTAGGCTGGTTGTTCCTGAGTGTAACGGTAGGCGGCTCCATTTCATGGCTGGAGATCAAGAGGGCCGAGCAGTTAGTTCATGCCCTTGCGCTGAAGGAATCAGCAATATTCAGCGGGGAATCTGCCCATACTCTGGAGCAACTCGATATTCAAGCGACGGAACACCTGAGGCAGCTGGCTGAACAACTGGTTAGTCAACATTTTCTGATTGTCGAATTGTACGACCGTAACAAACAATTAAAACTCGAAGCTGTTCGCCAAGGACAGGAATTTGTCGAGCAATTCATCGATCAATATCGACATCAGTTTCCAAAAGCTGACGGGGTTACCCATGACCTACATTTCATTCATGGACAGTTGTGGCTAGTGACGCTGGTGCCGCTACTCGGCGAACATGATTCGCCGATGGGTTATTTCGAGGGCGTTTATCAGGTTGATCCGGAAACGTTTGCCACTTTGAAGCAAAACCTAATCCGTATGCTGGCGTTCGTGACTCTAGGCATTTTCTTTACCAGCCTCTTGATGTATCCGATTGTCCTGGCCCTTAATCGAGGCGTGATTAGGCTTTCCGGCGAACTACTGCAAGGCAATCTGGAACTGATGAATGTACTGGGCTGTGCCATCGCAGAGCGCGATTCGGAAACCAACCATCATAACTATCGGGTGACGTACTACGCGCTTCGGCTTGGCGAAGCCATCGGATTGCCTGAAGAAAATATGCGCGATCTAATTGCAGGAGCCTTTTTACATGATGTCGGCAAGATTGGCATCCGCGATCCGATTTTGCTGAAACCGGAAAAACTGACAGCGGATGAATTCGAGGTCATGAAAACGCATGTGGCATTAGGCGTGGAAATTCTAAACAAATCGCACTGGTTAACCGGTGCGCGGGATGTCGTGGAATTTCACCATGAGAAATATGACGGTAGCGGGTATCTTCAAGGCCTTAAAGCGGAAGCCATTCCACTGAACGCGCGAATATTCGCGATCAGTGACGTGTTTGATGCGCTGACCTCGCAACGTCCCTATAAGGATGCATGGTCTGCGGTCGATGCTATTGCCAAGCTCATAAAAGAGGGCGGCAGCCACTTTGACCCTCAACTGGTAACGATTTTTGCCAAGATTGCTCCGCGTCTTCATCAAGAGGTGAATGATTTAGGCGAATCTCAACTGGAGGCAATGCTACAAGGCCTCGTTGGCGAACACTTCTTGAACACAGCTTTTAAGGCTCGAAAGGCAAGATATGAAGTTGCACGCACATCGGCTTAGGAAGTTGACCCAATGCGGTGCGCTAACACCTTTGTTTGCACCAGTATTGCGCAATTAGCCGCGAGAGTATGTAAAGATGAATTTAACTCATTGATTTTAGTGATGGCACTATTTGTGCTTTGAAAATAAAGATTTATAGAATGGATTGATGTTATTTCTAATTTTTCATCACTCCATGAACTATAAAAACAGGACGAAATTAACGATTAATAACCAATAAATCTGGAGAAAACCTATGAAAAAAAAACTATTGCTTACCTTATTGTTAAGTGCTGGCATCTTAGTGGCATGTAGTGAGATGAACCCTCATCCGATGGATATGACCCAAGCTGTACAAAGCGCAACGACCAAAGCTGATCACGAGGCACTGGCAAAACATTACGAAGAAGCTGCAAAAGAACTGCAACTTAAAGTTGAAGAACACAAAAAGCTGCTCAGCCAATACCAGTCAAAAAGCTATCTTTACGGTAAACAGGCCGATACCTTATTAAGCCATTGCCGAGTGCTGATTAACGCCTATGAAAAAGCCGCAGAGGCTAATTTGAGTATGGCGGCGATGCATCGTCAGATGTAAGCAGGAAATTGTTTCGTCAAAATCGAAGCAAATTAAGCTATGCAGATGGGCCAAGATAACGCGGCCCATCTTATCTTATCGGTAAACCCTCAACTCAAACTGGTTCCAGCTCAATTTTTACCTTTTTCACAAGAGCGGCGGCGCTTACTAAGGTTGTAAGGGTTAAGCTGGTGTCCTCTTAATCTAACAACCTATTTAGCGATGCCCGGCTGGCGTGCATTTTTTTGGCCATTGCCGTTTTACTCAGCTTAAGCGAAGACATGCCTTCAGAAATTTGCCAGGCAATGACTCGCTTGGTTGCAACGGAGGTTACCTCTTCGAGAATCGCTTCCCCGCTAAGAAAGTCGTAAGCTGCTGCCGATATGAGGATTCTCTTCGTGTTGACTGTTCATTTCTTTCCCTGTAATGCTTTCAATCGTTGTTTTGCCAGTTCAAGTTCCGACTTTGGTGTTTTTTGATTTTTCTTGATAAAGCTATGCAGCAGAATCATCGTTTGGTTGACAGCAAAGGGCCGTCAGCAGTGATTCGTGGTGCATGGAAATAGTCATTCCGGACCGGCGGCTTTAAGAAGAGCCCAGTGTCAGCAAAGGCCGAGTAGGTCACATGCACTTTTCCGGTTTGTATAGCCGCTCCACCCTGCCATTGGGCTTTCGACAGATTAAAATGGAGGCTAGTGACGCGACTGCTTGTCTTACCCAACTCCCTAAACTCCTCTTCAGGCATATTGGCCAACTCGGGGTCGTCTGCCTCGTCAATGTTTTTATAAAATTGCCAAAGCGGATCTTTTGCGAAAAATTCAGCATTGGTGAGGCGATTTCTTCCAAAAAATCGGCTTCAAAGTCAGACTCGGAGGCGTCAAAGCCATAACCAAACCTTTCCGAAATGCTGTTTCTAGCGGTTCTGTTTTGGCCGTCAGTTGAATAACGTGGTGTCAATGATTAAACCCAGCCATTTTCGTCACTTTATCAAGTGCTTCGTGATGAGAATCCTGGCAGCCTATCTCTTGACACTGATCAGACCCGCTTCTGGGTATTAGCCAATACAGTGTTCATCGCCCCGGCCACGATAAATATGCCAATCGGCATGGATTGCGGTGGCACGGGAAAAGGCAGGGTTAAGCCCATCAACAGTAGATATAGAGCTCCCAACAGCACATAGATGCTGTATCGATGCGCCAAAGGGCTGGGATAATCGAAATTGGTCTGGCTGACCTTGCGTCGAATCAAACCATCAATGGCAAACGGTAGTATGGCCACTGCCAAAAAGGGTAACCAGGCGCAGGCCATGACGAATCGCTTGATCATCTGATACACGGTATCCCACAGCACATCCAACCGGCTTTGAATGAAGGGAAACAAATCATGGCGGCCGACATCTTCAAAGCCTTTGGACATTTGCCGTTCTCGCTCGGTAGGAATGAAGTAACGGTATATGCTCTTCCTCATCCCGGTACGGACAAACATCTGATCAAACCAATTTTGAGCCGTGTGCCGAATTTCCGCTTCCTTTTCGACACCGAAAAAAGCAATCAGCATCTGGTCCTCGGTTGCCTGGATTTCCCGAGTCCAGCGATCCGAAACAAAGCTGGCAACCAGAATCACTTCCAACAACCAGATCATCAGACTGAATAGCAAATTGCGTTGCATGATTAGGTCGGTTGGGTATCAAGTGCTGATTGCAGCACGGGCAATCGGCCTTTGACGATCCGACCACCAGATAATTTGGCGATGTAATGTAAATCTGGCAACTGCCCCAAGAGTTGCGGTGCAAACAAATCGCCTTCTTCTTCCATTAGGCGTTCACCAACATTGCCGGAAAATACCGTCGGATTGGTCGCACTGGTAGCAACACCCTGGGTACGCATGATGTACTTCAAGCGTGTTTTGGGCAGATTGTCGGTGATGTATTGCTGGGTCTCGCTGTCCATGATCCTGAGCGCGATAAGATTGTTGACGTTGCCCAGCACTTGGCGAGCTTTGTCCTGGGAGCCCGTGCGGGCGGCAAAATCGGCAAAAGTTTGCGTGGCGATGAACAAGCGAATCTTGGCGCCCCGACCTTTGTTCAGGACTTGAATGAAGGGATCATTGATGACTTCCGCCGCCTCGTCGACGAACACATTCACCGGTCTGTCCGAGACGCCGTAGTTGTATCGATCGCCAGCGACGGCAGCCAAATCCGCCAACAGAATCGAGCCAATCGCACTGCCCACCATGCCATCCGATAACGAGTCCAGGCCGATGTAAGCGACCTGAGCCTTTTCGATGATATGGCCGGTATTGGTGATGGGCCGCAGGTCATCCACGTCATGCGGATTGGGCGACAGTAAAGGGCCCAAGGAACCCGAGGTCAGCATGTTCATGATCGGAATCAACGAGGCGACCATTTTGCTGAAGTGCGCTCGGTCATGTTCGAACAAGGACAACAGGCCCTCCAAATCCAAATTCGGCAACTGGTACTGCACGACCTCCCGGTAAAACCGAACCAGGCCCACGGCTTTCGAGTCGATGTCCTTGGCATTCTTCAGGTAAGGCCGCGCCTCTTGCCGCCAATGGCCCAGGTTGTTGTCGAAATAGCGTTCCAAGGCCTGAATCACCAGCGTCGAAGGACCGCCTTCCAGGTAACGGCGCAATTTCACCAGCGTTGGCCGTTCTTCGATTACCATCAAACCCTGAATCACGTTATCCAGCGATTTTTGGCCAAAAGCCTTGAACGGATCGTTACTGCTTTCGCTGGGCGAAATGGCGCTGATGCGGCTGGCGATTTCCGAAGGCCGGTTGAAATTGTGTAAAGGATCGAGCCGCACACTGTCTTCCGGAAACGCCGGGTGGAAATACACGAAACGATCCGGCCGCTTGGTCAAGGCGCAAGCCCGTTTGGCACAGGCCATCAAATCCTTATCGCCTTTGGGGTCGATGATGATCACCGCCTCGCCTCGCAACACCGCTTGCGTAACCAACACGTCAAAGGCTCGGGTTTTACCGGCGCCGGTGGTACCGACCAGAAGCGTATGGCCGGCGGTATGCTGCAAAGGCTGGCGGATGTCGCTTTCGGACACTTCAAGGCCGTGAATCCAGGCCGATCCCATGCGTTGATGATCGCTCGGAATCAGCGTCGAAACGTCGCGTTTCAAAATCTCATAAGCCAATTGCGCATGCTTTTGTACCCAATCGAATCCCCAGCCGAACCACAACTCATCGGGATGGTGTTGCACCATTTGCCCGAGTTTCTCGGCGTCCAGGTATTGAAAGTGGTATTGCCGCAAACGGCGTTTGCGATACCAAAGCTGCACTGCCGGTGGCAGCCGCCAACAGACCATCACCCCGCACGCCGTTATCAACCAGTCGAACGGCTCATGCGGTAATCCCGACCAACAACTTATCCAATGCGCCAATCCCGCTCCTCCGATCCAGCCAGTGATGGCATACACTTCAAAAATCGGTCGCCAGGGAAACTGATAGTCGTAATCGGATTTCATGGTCTTAGACGTACCTTAATGCCTTCCGTGGCGCTGACCGAGCGACAATCTGGGTGATTGGCGATCTCGAGCATCAGGCGAGTGCGCTTGACAGTCGGATGTTGTGCTAAAAACCGGTCGAGTTCCGTATTAGAAACACTGTGCCAGTTACGGTCTGGCGATGATTCATCGGGCGGAATATTTTGTTGTCGCACATGCGTTATCAGCAAATCGATAGTTCCGGGTTTTGCCGGAGTTGTCGCTTGGGGCGCGTTTGATTTGTCAACATTCGATTTGACCGAAATATCTGAAGCGTTACCGTTACTCGGTTGTTGGTCGCCGGACACTTTTGGTGGAAGCTGAGCGACTTTAGATTCAGGTTTCGCGCGTTTATGAGGTTTAGATGACGGCACCTGAATACTGACGTTGTCTGTGCTGTCGCTTGGAGGTGGCGCTGATAACACTGATGGTCTGGTTTCATCTTGGGATTTCAATAACGCCTTTATGGCCAAGCTGGGTTCCAATGTGAGTAGGATGCCGCGAACCGATTGGATGGTTTGGACCTTGCGCATTGGCGACAGGATGTCGGTCACCAGCCAACCCGTCTCCTCCAGCATTTTGATGAACTGAGGCGGTTCTATAGCGAGTTTTTCAGCGGTGGCCGGAAACGGGAGCAAGTATTTGTCTTGGACTTCCAATATATCGCTGCCTAACTGCCATTGGCCTTGATTGAGCATTGAGGCGATGTCCATTAGCCATTGACCGCCATCGCCGTGGTTTTCCAACCAGCATTTGGCGGTGTCGATCGGACTAGAGATGCTTTTCGTGTCTGTCGTGGAGCAATTAGGTTTTGCGGTTGAATCAGTTTTTTCTGTGTTGGTCGGTTTGGCTGGAGGTGCGTTTTTCGGTTGCTCGGTATGACACAGCGAAGGGGCGCCATCGGCTGATTTGGATTGCGAGACTCCTTGGTCGGGATCTGATGGCAAGGAATTTGAAATGCCTGGCGCCGATTCGAGGACCGGTAGATCGAGTTCAGCGCTCGTGTCATGAGCAGGTTCTATCTGGGGTTCTTTTGGCTCAACTGGCTTCGGATTATCTGTGCGTTGGGATTGCTTCAGAGCCGCGACATTCTTGGTTTTTGCCAGTTTGCTGATGTGCTGTGCCTGATTGGTAACGGGTTCGGTTTTTACGGCGGTCGCATTCACATCCGGCTCGTTGATTTCGTGAGCGGCTACCACAGTGGGTGGTTCGCCGCTGAAAATCAGTTCTGCGGATTTCAGGCGCAACAGATATAACGGATTGTCCAAGCCTTCTGGCTGCATTTGCCAATATCGGTATTGCCGACCATCTGGCCAGGACTTAGGGATTGCCAAGCCGCGTTCGATCAGGATGTCCGCCAAGGTGTCTTCGTCACGCGGAATGCCGGGCACTTTGTCCTTGGCCAGCAATGTGACGATATCTTGCGCACCGGCACGCCAGACGATATGCAGGCCATCCTCAAAACGCCATAGCCGAGCGCCTTTTTCGTTGACGGTCCATTGTCCGGACTTGACCAATCGGCGCATGGCGTCGAACAAGTACTTTTCCACCGGCATGCCCAAGGCCGAGTCGATGTTTTGATAATGCGCTTTTAAATCCCGTTCCACACTTTTGCAGTCGGCGGTTATCACCAGTGCGTAAACTTTGGAGCCGCGGTCCAAACCGTTAATGGTTTCCAGCATGGCCTGCATGATGTCGGGGCCAGACTCCAGAATGAATGTGCGGGCTTCGCGGGTCAGGACGCGCTCGATCACCAAGGCAGAAAACTGTTCGTGGCGTTTATGGCGGTTATCCCGCCAGCGCAGAAAGTATCGGTCGATCTCATTTCGCAAAGCCCAGTCGGTGATGTTTTCATCGCAAGGGTTCCATGTATGTTGCCCCTGTGCGTCGACCACGGCGATATCGGCGACCGGTTTGCCGATGTCATGCAACAGCCCAGCAAAACAGACCGCCAATCGCCAGCGTAACTCTTGTGCTTTTCGTTCCTTGGGTGATGCTGACGTGGCAAACAAACTGCCTTGGGATGCCAAGGTCGCCCAATGGGCGACTTCCAGACCATGCCGAAACAAGCCACCGGCGCCACGATGGTGATGAGATTCCGAAGCCGGCAATAAGTGGCTGAAGGCGGCATAACGGCGTATGACCGGCGCGGCTATGGTTTGATAAAGGCTATCCGGCATGGCCAGCGCCTGTTCGATAGACGCAATCAATTCCGTTTGACTGGTCAGGATGCGCTCCACTGGCGCAGCCGGCAGACCCTTCATAAACGGCGGATAACGCGGCACGTCCTCATCCATCGTTGTCGCAACCTGAGCGACAGGCGCGGACTCGACGCCAAACAGGCGTTGGCGGATGCGGGCAATCAAAGTCGAGGGCGTATTTTCCATAACGCCGCATCTTGCCGGGAATTTTCCAATCGTCGCTTGCAGCTGACGACGAATTTGACGTCAGCTGCAAGCAGGCTTTGTAAAAGAGTGTTTAGTGTAACGAGCTCCCTTTAATTACTCTGGAGCTCTCATGAAATCCAAATCGCTGGCAATCCATTGTCTTGTGTCCGCAGTGTGCGGCACGGCCTGTACTTCGCTGAATCGGCCCGATGCCGTCGTGAGCGAAACCGTCATCGAATCGATTGTGCCGATTCAACCCGAACAACCCTGGCGCCTGGATCATGCTTGGCAGACAGGTGGATTGAGCGGTTCAGTGCTGCGATCTGCAGCAATGGAACACGTCGTCAGACAAGTCGATCAGCCGCTTAGCGTTTACGTGGCAAGTGACGACACCGCGGGCCGTGTCCTTAATGTCAGCACGCCGAGCGTTCCCGATCGCCAGGATGACGATGCACGGGTCATCGAACGCGCCTGGCGAAAATATTGCCATCACCAACTCGATATGACACCGGAGGAGCAGGCGTTAGTTAAAACCATGCCAATTCCGCACAGCGTTCTGGGCCATGGCTGCAATCCTGGCAACCTAAAGAAGTGAGGTGGTCGTCATGGATAGAAATAGCACAAACCATTCGCTCGACAATCTCACCGAACGTTTTCAGTCTCTGACGGAACGGAAAAAGGCCAAATTGCGGGTCGTCGAACCCTTGATGTCTTTGCCCAACTGGCCGTCGGCAATTCGCGGTACGCCCAATGCCTGTTTGCGAAGTGCATTGTTCGCCGGCATCCAAGGCAAGGAACGCATTGCCTACAAAAAACGCACCCTGTTGGCTGCGGTAGACGGGATCGAGGTTCGTTACCTCGGCATACAGCTCAACCAATCGGACCTCGATGTCTGGATGCAGATCGTGCATTTGTCCCGGCAACAATTACCGGGATTTAGCGTGACCTTCAGTGCCCATGCCCTGTTGACGGCATTGGGGCGCGGCAGTGGTAGAAGCCAACATGAATGGTTGAAAGAAGCTATGGCCCGCCTGGGAGGCGCCTTTGTCGAAATCACTTTTCACGGCCGGGATGCCTTCGGTGAAAAAGGCTTCTTGCGCTATTACCGTGACCAACTGACGCAGCGCTACGTGGTGGAATTGACCGAATCCATGCTGCGCCTGTTCGAGGAAGGCTACACCTACATCGAATTCGAACAGCGGCAGAAATTGCGCAAACAACCCTTGGCATTATGGTTACACGGTTTTCTGTCGTCCCATGCGGCGCCGTTCCCGATGAAAATTACCACCGTTCACCGACTGAGCGGCAGTGGCTCGAAAACCCTGCGCGATTTCAAGTATCGGCTGGGTAAAGCGTTGGAGGCCTTGGTGAACATTGGCACTTTGGCTAGCTTTGAATTCGCTGACGATATCGTGAAGATCAAACGCCAGCCGACGCCCAGTCAACAGCGTTTTCTGGACGACCAGCAGCACTAAAAAAGCACGGCATTAGACCGACGCTATTTTGGGTCGGTCGAAGCCTCTCGATACGGCATTAGGCCGACGCGGATACGGCATTAGACCGACGGAGGCACGGCATTCGGCCGACAAGGTAACGGCATTAGACCGACGGGCACGGCATTAGACCGACAAAAAGCACGGCATTAGGCCGACGTTTGACACGGCATTAGACCGACGCTTCGAGCAAAACGTGAAATCGCTGTAGGCCATGCTATCCGTGGGCTGCGGCGATTATTTTGTGCTGAAAATCGAGGGTGCTAATCTATATATAATCTTTATTTAATCTAAATAAAGGGGAGTTGTGGACAATTTCGCCTTTGACATGAATATATGTGCGTAACTTTTTGCTCCTGTTTGCATGCGAAAACGGCCCTTGCAATATTGAAGTCAGAACTTTTCCAGCTGCCTTATCGTTAATGGGGTGTTGTTCACTGCCTTCTTGAACTAAAATCCTTCGGAGGAGATATTTTTCATGGCAACAAAATCGCAAATCGAATGGACCGAGCAAACCTGGAATCCAACCACGGGATGCACCAAAACTTCACCAGGCTGCAAACATTGTTATGCAGAGTTGATGGCTGCGCGCCTGCATGCCATGAAAGCCAGAGGTTACGAAAACGGCTTTCAATTAACCTTGATACCGGAAAGGCTGAGTCAACCGTTAAAGCGCAAAAAGCCGACGGTGTACTTCGTCAATTCCATGAGCGATTTATTCCACGAAGACATTCCCGATCATTACCTGGACGAAGTATTTGCGGTCATCGAAAAAACTCCGCATCACACCTATCAGATACTGACAAAGCGTGCGGAGCGCTTGCCCGATTATTTTAACCATCGCCATTGTCCGACGAACGTCTGGCTTGGCGTATCAGTAGAAGACCGCAAGTTCGGCGTACCGCGCATCAATCATCTGAAACAGGTCAATGCCGCCATTCGCTTTCTGTCGATAGAGCCGTTATTGGAAGACCTCGGCACAATCGACCTCAACGGTATCCATTGGGTAATCGTTGGCGGCGAATCCGGTCCTAAAGCCAGGCCGATGATGCCGGAATGGGTGGAAAACATCAAAATCCAAGCCGATAGAATCGGCGTGGCGTTTTTCTTTAAGCAATGGGGCGGCTGGGGCGCAGATGGTGTAAAACGCCATAAAAAAGCCAACGGACGCGAGTTCGGCGGTAAAACCTGGGATCAAATGCCGGAATTACGCCTGTAAATCAAGGAAGTTTATGCCAAAAAAATCTTATGAATGGGGTACACCCGGAAAGGAATATCCGTTTATCAGACAACACAGCATTGCCAAGCACGAGATTTTAAAAGCCTACTTAATTGAATACTTCAAGACCTTAACGTTCAATCCTGGCCGGGAAATTATCAAATTGACGTTAATCGACGGCTTTGCTGGCGGCGGAGCCTATCTGCATGAGGATACCAAGCAAATCACCTTGGGCTCGCCTTTTATCATGTTGGATGCAGTCAAAGAAGCCGAAGCCAGTATCAACGCAACCAGAACGAAACCTTTAAAAATCGACGCAGACTTTGTTTTTATCGAAAAAAACAGACATGCATATAAGTTCTTGGAGTTTGAATTAAAACTACGCGGATATGAGTCGCTTATAAACGACAAAATTTTTATCTTGAACTCCGAATTTCAAAAAAAATCTGCAGACCTTGTCGAGCGCATCGTAGGCAAAACACCCAGGGCTAGAAGAGCAATTTTCCTGCTGGATCAATATGGCTATTCCGAAATATCGCCAAGTTTTATTCAAGGCATACTCAGCAAGCTTCCAGGAAGCGAAATTATCCTAACCTACGCCGTTGATTCCCTTATCAACTATATTTCCGACTCAGAACAAACAAAAAAACTCCTTGAAAAGATCGAAACGCCCGACTTGCTCCGAGGTAAAACGGTTGAAGAAATCAAGTCCAGCGAGCGAGATTGGCGGCTTTTTATTCAATCGATGCTGTATCAGGATTTTGTAAAAGCCTGCGGGGCGCAATTTTTTACATCATTTTTCATCCGATCCGATAGGGGGCATGGCGATTATTGGCTACTGCACTTCTCTCAACAGCCAAAAGCCAGGGATGTAATGGCAGGAATCCATTGGGATTTGAATAATTATTTCATCCATTATGGTGATCCCGGTTTAGACATGTTTATGCTAGGGTATTTCGACAAAAAGGACGACACGCAGTCAGGTCAAATGTCGATCGATAGCTTCCAGTTCGATAACGAGGCAAAGGAATTAAGCATTAATACATTGCATGATGAAATACCGCAATTTCTTTGTAAAAAACCGGATGGAATGCGGTTCGATCAATTATTTACCGAAACCTGCAATTGGACGCCAGCGACATCCACGCTGATCAAAGAATCGATAGTCAATCTAGCGGCGACAAAAGAAATAGATGTGTTTACCGAACAAGGCAAGAAACGGAAACGCTTTAGCAATATAAATGACTCGGATCAAATTGTTTTCTCAAAGCAATTGAAGATTTTTTAGCTTTGACAATTTAGCACGTAGGGCAATGGGAGGAGTCAATCCCACCGCCCTGTGTCGGATGATTTAAGGTGAAGTTGTCGCTTTGGAATCCTGCATTTTTTGCAGCGCCTGCAATTGGGGTCAACAGATCGGTCTGCGCCTTATACAGACTGGCTTGATCTTGGGTATTTTGGATCTTCATCGAAAGTATGGAACCGGGAATAGCGGTAATCGCTTTAACCATATCCACCGGAATCGAAATAAAACTCAAAAATTGGCTGGGTTGATCGATATTGATCTTTCTGAGCATGTCGTTTGCAATAGTCAACGTGGTTTTCTTGGTAATGAAAGAGGCTCGACTAACGTCGACACTGGTAATGGGGCCGTCATTGGGGGGCTATTATCATATCCATTTGCGTATTTTCATTAAGTTCGAATTTGCTAAGACATTTCTCCCCATCGTCAACTGCTATTACGCGGCCGAGAGTTTAGCGCTCGGGGTCGATATAAATACCGACATTTGAAGGGACACTCACGGAGAGATTATATTCGGACTTCTCCCTCGGCGTAGGAATACAGTCCTCCGGAGCCGAGATCTCCAAATAAACTGGCAATTGTTGGTGCTTTAACGACGCTATGTTTCGATTCGGCCCGCCTAGCTGGCCCCAGAGCGCAACAATATTATTTGAAGATGTTCGGCATTTCAGCCATACCACTTCCTTATCCATTGAATATCCATCATCAACGATTTCAGTGATGCACAGATCCACTGGTTTACCCTATTTGTAGAATATTAATAAAAAATTTGGAAACGCTTTATCGGACACTTGGGGAGATAAAGGGTTAGTCGTCGTCACAATCTATTAGAAACTGAAGTTGCGATCTGACAAAAGTTGTATCGAATTGAAACGCGTCAAGCGTAGAAATAGCACGTTGAGCGGCTTGCATTTCGACATTGCCTTCGGGTGGCCGTCGTTTAAGCGATGTTCCGTTCTTGACTAGCCATTCTTGCGCTTCGGCTACCGCAACTAACGTTAAATTGGCGGTTAGTAATTGCGAAGCGGATAGATTCGAAAGATATTCCGGAGTGAGATCTTCCACTTTTCCTAGGCGAAGCACCCTTGCCAAATTCTCGGCAATCTTGGGGTGTAGTTCAGCAAGTGTGCTATTTTCAAGGCCTTCAATCTTTTTAATGCACTCTTCCTTGTGGCGCCTTATATCGGCGATTTCACTAGGTAAATCTAGTTCGCGGCATATTCGGTTAAGCAATTGGCTAGCGCGGTTTCCGCTTACACCAATCGATTTTCCGGCATCGTTTAGAGTTTTTCCTTCGGCAATAGCCCGAAGTACGATCGCTCCTCTAGCGTTAGATTTCAAATTGTATCTCCTGTAAATATCGGATGGGATTTCGGTATTGTCAATCGGATTTAGACGATTGGAATATTTTGCATATCGCCCTAAATTTTGGGTACGTGCGCAAGGTTGAGCGCCCATTAGACGCACGACTTTTTATGTTATTCGGGCAAAGCTGCTATCAAATCCAGCTTGCTTGATTACCTGCGCGAACGCTTCAAGTACTGGCGATGTTTTTGTTCTCTAATAGCCCCTGACCTTTCACGTCACCCATTGAAACATTTCAATGCCGTCATTCGTAATTCTAACTCTGCTGTAACAAATTGGCAGAACATAATGCTTAAGACCGTATTAGGCTAATCAGAAAAATGGTTGCCTTTTATTCGCTTCAACCAATGAATTTGTTGTTCGCATCGGCTTCAATTACCCTGCAATAACGCTGCACCGCGTCACGAATTTTTCCCAATCGATCGAGCTGTTGCCGAATATGGGCAAACTCGGTTTCCAGTTCTTCGACTAATTCCGCTTCCCAGGTGGGTTCCCCCTTCAGTAGGTTGCCGAGCGGATAGCGATAGCCACGGCCTTTCTTAACGTACTGCGCAATTGGCTTGGTTTGACCGTTTTGCCGCAATGTGGCCATGCGGTACCACTCGATGCTGAAACCGCGTTGGTTTTCCCGGCAACGGATGCGGACGCCAACTCGACCCGATTCGCTTTTGCTGTGTTTCTGGCGCTGGCTTTTCATTTGGCGCCAATAATCATCGACCAGCACTTTGGCTTGCGCCTGGAGATGATCGCACCGGGTTTCGATCCAATGCAGCAGGTCTTGTTCGGTGAGAGTGGGCTGTGCGTTGACAGGTTGTTCGCTGGACATGAATTTTCCTATTACTTAACTGTAGGGATAGACATGGACAATGCCTAAGGGACTTTCTGTTCATTGCGAGCCTTGGAAAACGTCTTACTGCATAGGTATTTGCACCTTAAATGCCTACCGCAGTAGGCATATCACTGTCATTTTCTGGATGGTTCTTTTAGGCATTGCCTTGGCAAAATAGCGTGACTCATGCCTACCTTGGAAATAACGTCGGATTACGGGCCGGTTAACCGTTGCCACCTTTCCCTACTACAGTGGGGAAATCGAAAGTCGAATTCCTATTGGGATTTGCGGGCTATCGTCCGTTCGCAATAACGCCGACATTTTAGTCAACCGATATTGGATGCCGATTTCAGCTGACGACGAATTCGTGATCGTCTGCCGTTACGGTCGCGTTCTGAGATCGCAATTCGAGCCATCTTGCAGCTGATAGCGTTTTCGTCGTCAGCTGCAAAAGTCGCTGGGAAAATCTGACTGACAATGGCGCAATGAACCGAAACGCCATTTCTTTACCGATCATCATGAGCTTGTGTCTCAGAGCCTCGCTGGCAATGGGTAAAGACGACGCGCCCGAGGTTTCCTATTTCGCCGACAAACAACGCGGCTGGTTTTGGTATGAGGTATTGCCGGAGCCGGTTAAAAAAGCCCAACCCGATATTCAAGCCGATCAGCACAAACCGAAGCCTGACATCAAACCGCCCAGCGTCGTTCAAGCTGAAATTGAACCCAAAACTCAAGCCCAGCCTTCTGCAGAACTCCAACCACTGTCCTCCGCCTGGTTGAAGCAAAACCTGGAGCATTACCTGAACCAGGCCATTGATGATCCCACTCAGGAGAATGTCGCAGCGTTTTATTACCTGCAGCGTGTGATGATGGACAAAGCCGAGCGCTTCACCAACGCCGCTCGTTATGTGGTGATGTCCGATCCGCAACTCGATGAAACCGTGCGCCGTCCGGTGGCAACTTATGCGGCCAATGAAGCCAATCATCAAGCCAGCGTGGTGGCCGAACGCGCCTTGAAGGCGATTGCCGCCCAAGCCGGTATTTTGTTTTTCTTCCGGTCCGATTGCCCTTATTGCCATGTGCAGGCGCCGATTCTGGCGATGCTGGAAAACGCCTACGGTTTCAAAATCTATCCCGTGTCGCTGGATGGTTTGCCCATGCCGAACGGCTTTTTCAGTCAGTTCAAACGCGATCAAGGGCAAGCGGCGATGTTGGGGGTTGAACAGACACCGGCGCTGTTTCTGATGAAACCACCGAAGCAAATTGTACCGTTGGCGCAAGGCGCCTTGTCGTTAGAGGAAGTTACCGGCCGGATTTTACTGGCTGCCAAGGAATCGGGTTGGATCGATGCCTCGCAATACCAAACCACCCAAGGCATTCGTAATACGCCGATGCTGTTACCGGCCGCCGGTAGCATCAGCCCTGCGGTCACTCAAGACCCACTGTCACTGATCCAGGCATTGCAACGCAGTGCGCAAATGGGGAGTACGCCATGATTTCGTTTTCATTGTCTTTGCGCTATCGCCAGGTGCTGGTGTTGATTCTGTTGGTCGAGAGTTCCGTTCCAGCCTATGCCGACCTACAGCAGGAAATGGACAGCATGTTCGGCACCATGACCAATTTCACGGCCCCAACCGCGCATTTGGGGCAGCGCCGCGGCGTGATTACCGGCGGCAGCCTGGTGGCGCGCAATGGCATCACCAACACCAATCTGGTCTCGTTCGTGCCGCCTTCATTCAGCGCCGGCTGCGGCGGTATCGATTTGTTCGCTGGCAGTTTCAGTTTCATCAACTTTAACCAGTTCGTGCAATTGATGCGTAACGTGGCCGGCAATGCGGCGGGCTATGCGTTTCAGTTGGCGGTCGGTGCCATGTGTCCCTGGTGTGCGTCGGTGATGACCGACCTGCAAAAGAAAATCCAGGAGATGAACCAGATGTTCAGTAACTCCTGCCGATTAGCTCAGGGTTTGGTCAACGACACGGTCAAAGCCTTCGACCTACAAAGCAAGACCAATCTGTCCAATGCCTCGTTTACCCAAGGTATTTCTGATGTGTTTTCCAGTTGGACCAATACCAGTACTTTGGGTGATCCGGTACAGCAGATCAAGCAGAACGACCCGACCGATATGACCAAGATCATTCAGGGTAATCTGGTCTGGCGGGCTTTGGTCAATCAAAATGCCGGCGGCTGGTTTCGTTTCGGCGGCAACAGTTTGCTGGAAGCGGCGATGAGTATTTCTGGTACCGTGATCGTCGATGCCCCGCAAGCCGCGCCCGACGGCAAAGGCGAGAACAATGCCATCAGCGCGCCGCCTCCGGTGTTGCGGATCAAGGATTTGATGTACGGCAACGACGCCGGCAACAGTTATCAAACCGTCAGGATGTACACCTGTTCGGATGGCCATGATGCCGATCAGTGTTTGAAACCCATTGTCCAAAACGTCAATCTGGTGGGCTTGAAACAGCGGGTGATGGAAATCCTGTTGGGTTCGGCTAATACCGGCAACGGCTTGATTTACAAATTCTCGACCAACAGCGGTCAAATCACCGATAGCGAAAAAGCCTTCATGCAAACCGTGCCGGATGCCATCGGCGGCATGATTCATAACCTGGCACGAGAAGATGCCGGCATTGCCAAGCTGTGGGCCGAAGAAGCGGCCCCTGTGATTGCCTTGGAACTGGCGCAATTGATCGTCAATGATTTGCTGAATGCCGTGCAAACCGCAGCACACATGAATGACCACGCCTACGCCAAGTTGCTGATGGATGCTCTGAAAGATGCTAGAGAGCAAATCCAGGACGAATACGTCACCATCGCCGGACGCTATGGCAATCCGCAAACCCTGATGGCGTTTTACCAGCAATTGATGACCACCGTGAAGCCTAAACACTACGGTACCGTGGCGCAATTGCCGGCTTCCGGGGCGGCTTGGCCAAGTCCTTAAACGCTCATTCCCCGTTCCCCATGATGGTTTTCTCCCTCGTTGTTTAAAAGGCAGGTTGCCCATGTTTGAAATCTTCTCCGTGGGCGATTCCGCCTATTTGCAAGCTGTACTGAATGCCATCGCGATGATCTCCGGGACTGGCGATTACCGGACCGCCGCAGCCGTCGGTGGTTTGATCGGCGTCATCATCGTCATGCTCAGAGCGTTGTTGCAATGGGATGGCCGCGGCATTCGTTATCAGGATTTATTGCTGGCCTACGTGTTGTGGCTGATGTTGTATGCGCCGTCGGTGCGGGTGTCGATCGAGGATGCCTATACTGGCAGCGTCGTGGTGGTCGACAATGTGCCCCTGGGTCCGGCGGTCGTGGGTAGTGTAATGTCGAATATGGGTTATCGAACCACAAGACTGTTCGAACAAGGCTTTGGTACACCGTCGATGACCGGCAATGGCTTTGCCGACAGTTTGCAGACTTTGACGGCGGTACGGAAGAATCTGTTGTCGCGGATCAATCTAGGCGCAGCCAATGTGCCGAATGCTGGCAGCGATATGGAAACCTCATTTGCCAATTACGTGCGCGAATGCACCTTAACCGGTGTCGATCTAAACCAGAAATCAGTAGATGCCATCTTGCGCGATGCCGATCCGTTGAATGCGATAAGGTTTGATTCCGACATCTACATGACCCAAATCTATGTCGGCGGCCAACCACAAACCAAAACCTGCACGGATGCCTGGGCCGATTTGAGCGTGGTGGCCAATGGCAATTTCGCGACGGCGCTGGAAGGGTTGTTGCAACCGACGTTGGCTGTGCCGGCAGCAGGTGACACGGTGCCGAAAATCCAGGATGCCTTTGATGCGCTGGCAGGGCCCGGTGTGGTCGATGCCGCCGATTACATGCTGATGTCGGCGATCCTGCCAATGTTCGAGAAAGGCGTGATCGGCCGGCATGAGGACGGCTTGCATTGGAACAAAGCGGCCATGGTCGAGCAAGCGATTCAGCAACGTAATACCCAATGGGCCGCCGAGCAAACGCTGTTTGCCAAGATTGTACGGCCCATGATGGCCTTCATCGAAGGCTTGAGTTATGCCATTGCCCCGATCATGGCCTTCGTGGTGATGCTGGGCAATGTCGGCATCCGGATGAATATCGGCTACTTCTCGATGTTGCTGTGGATCCAATTATGGATGCCAATTTTGGCGGTGATCAATCTGTTCATCCAGATGTCGGCCGCCGGCAAGATGGCGGCGCTGACCACGGCCACCTATAACCTGCCGTCGATGATGGGCATTTACCAGTTGGACATGGAGTTGCAGCAATGGCTGTCGATTGGCGGCATGCTGGCGGCATCCACGCCAGCGATCACGTTGATGCTGATCTACCGAGGTGCGGTGACGGCGACCCATTTTCTGGGACGCATGGACGGTGGCGATTATGTAAATGAAAAGATCGCCACGCCTGACGTGATCAGCCCGGCGCCGGTCTTGAATGCTCAGGCGCAACACCAATACAGTCCGTTGTCGGCAGTCACCCAAACCGGTGTCGACAAGGTGCTGCCCACCTTTACCGCCGGCAAGGACATGAGTTTGGCGGTGTCGTCGGCTTACAGCGCTTCGGAACAGGCGACCAGGAGCTTCATGCACAGTGTGTCGTCAACGGCGATGAAATCGGCCAGCATCAGCAGCGATGCCTTTGACAGCCGTTCGCTGGGTAATCAGATTGCCAGCAGTTCCAGTTATACCGACGCCTATAACCGTCAGTTCGGTGAAGCCTTTGCCAAGAAACATGCCGATACCGGCATATCCGCCGATCAGTTCTCGGCCTTGGTGGCCGGCAGTGCCAATGCCGGTGCCAAGTTGGGTAGCGACCAACTCAGTGGCGTAATCTCCGGACGCTTGCAGAACGATTTCAAAGTCAGTCAGGACAAGTCCGACGCCATTGCCGCCGATATCAGCCAAACCGTCAACGACAGTCAGGGCTATCAAGCCGGGTTGGCGAAAAGCCTGGCAATGGATGCGCAAACCGGTACCCGAAACGTCGCGTCAATGGGGCTACAAAATCAATCGCTGTCCTCGTTGCAACACAGCGCAGCCGACGCGGTATCCGCCAGCGAATCCTATCAACAAACCCTATCGGCCCAACAACGCTTCGGAACACAAGCCAGTTTCGGTTCGGCAGAAACAGGTAACAAAATCGCCCATGACCCCGGCCTGATGGAACGCCTGGATCGGACGCTGGATCAATACGGCTTGCGGGGCGATACGCAACGGCTGGCATCGCAATGGAAAGCGGCAGGTTGGATCAGCGATGCCGATCAAGCCTACGCCGCCGCCGGGATGTCGTTATTGACCGGATTCTCATCACCCAGTTATCGCACGCTGGATGACCAACAATCGCACCAGGCGCAAATCTCGGGTTACCAACTGCTCGGCGATGCCTTTAATGCGCCGCAAGCCGATCAAACCTGGGATGCCAGTAGGAACGAATCGCTGAAAGCCAATGTACCGGAAACTGGCAAGGTTCAGGCATTAGTCGAACAGGCTCATCTCAACGATCCGCACGCTGAAACTGAACCGTTGAATCAGCGTGCACAGGCACAGATTGGTTCAGCGACGGGAAAAATTTCCGGAGGCGAAGCCCGTGTCGAAGCACACCATGATCGTAATCTGGCAGAGCGTGAACAAAACTCAAGAGAAGGTTTCGGTCAATTGGCGAATGTCAAAGCGGAGCACTTTAGGAAATCGATTGCGGCAGCGGCCAATGAAACGCCTTCGGTAGCTGAGGCGTCGTTTGATTATTTGGGTGGTGGCCTTTACAACTCAGCGAAGAATCTGGAAGCTGTGGGCTCCGTTAGCAATCAACATATCCGAGAGTTTGCTGAGTTTGTACAACAGGGTCAGGCAAAAGGGATGAGTATTTGGGATTCGATAAAGTATGCGTCAAACCAGTCGTATTCCGGTTTTAAAGACGCCTCGGAAGTATGGGCAGATCAGAGAGTAAACGAAGTTGCAGATAGGTTGACTCCAGGTCAGCAGGCTTATTATCGAGCTGCCATGTTTGAAGCGTTTGCAGGAATTGCCGTTGCTGGCGAATATGGCGGTACCCTTGGTATTGCAAGAAGCCAGTTAATAGAAGAGGAAGGCAGTGTCGAAGGTAATGATATCGCCAAGCTACTTAAAAGTGCAGCTGGTCAAGGCCGCATGGATCTGATTGACCAGATTGGGAATTACAATCGGGCGCGAGGCCGCATAAACTATTAACTTTTACTGAGAATAATTTCTAGCGGCTGCAAAACCGGCTAGTATCCATCGAACTATCATCAGGAAGGAAGCCATCACGACGTAACGAGTTAGATCATCTCTAACATACTGAATCAGAATTACGATCAAAGCTATAGCCGACCAATAATAGTTACTGTTGTGCGATAACTGTTCCGCAATGAATTCGATAGTTTGATAAAAAAGTTCAGTTAGGCCGAAAGCGCTGAAAATGATGCTACCGAAAATCCCAAGGGCTTCCATCTCGCTAGGCAGTATTTCCATCGTTGCAAGAAGCCAAATCAAACTAAAGCCAGCGGCGACCAAAGCTATTCGTTTAAAAGCAGCGAATGAAACAATTTTTTGGGAAAACCGTTGTGAAAATTGCTGTAGTCCGCTCGGAAACCGCGTAAACGCTGCGCCGCAGAAAGGGCAAACCGACTTGGTTGGTCTGCCATAGTAAACGACTACTCTCGGCACCATGGATCGGTTGCATTCGTTGCAAATCACTGTAGCATGATGTCCGGCAAAGACTGAGGGATTGGAAGTGTCTTTTCGGCTTAATTGGGATGAGAATGTCGCCATTGTTGGACTCCACTTCGAATATTCGGCTGATCCTATGTTCTAGTGGCTACTATCCCAAGATTTTTGGAAAGAATCAATTAGTCAATGATGTATCTGGATCTAGGCATCTGGTTTAGCACGCACATTTGACAGACCTGCTGGTATTTACAGCCATGAATAACCAAATAGGGCAAATGGCAGCTTGTACAATAAGGTAGTTCAGCGAGTCCGTCTTTCAGTGCTTCGGTGATAATCCAGGCTTCATCGAAATTTGCAGGCCGTATGCGGCCAAACGGCCGACGTTCCTTAATATGGTTTGGATAGAGGGTACAAAAATAATCCCAGGCAAAGACAATGGCGTTCAGGTCTATTTCCGCTCTGATGTCGCCCCGACAAGCGCTTCGATAGATTGAAGCAAATAGGGCCATGTACAGAAACGACTCGCGCGCTTGCGGTAGCGACGTAATGCTGGGAACTAGCCCAGATACTGGACTTTCTCGGTGCAGCGAAAAATAAAGGTTACACAAGTCTTTGGGGCGTAGGGTTTTGATGGCCCGGCTGGCCAATTTTGTACGCAACTTTCGTCTCAGTAATTGATAGGCCCAATACTGATCATTGAGCCGAGCAGCAAAGGCGCAATGACTACTCATGACTCTGGAGGGTGGGCGGACAAAAGCATCAGTAGATCGATGGCTCGTGCGTCGAGTACATCCGGGACTTCGGCTTTTGGGGTGTTTAGGAATTCGCTCCATTTGTGGGGATTGAATCGGGGAATAAAGGTCAGGCAATCGCTTCGTGCCAGGCTCTTCAGTCGTTCGAGTGGCATCTTTCTGAGCAATGAAACCGCGTCTGCCGTTAAGCCGAGGCAGAACATAGCTTTCTGTTCGCTTTCGGAAAAAATTAAGGATTGAGCGACGATGAGGTAGTCGAGATTCAGTTTGTAGAGATTCTCATCCATGGTGGAATCCTTTATTGGCTAAAGAATTGCACGGATTTGATCGGCCAAGGCAATCACTTTTTGCCCGTACTGGATAGCTGCCGGCTCGTTTTTCCAACTGTAATATCGCCCTATGCCATGAGCAAGATTGCCAGGTACCGATTGGATGGCCTCTGAGAGTACACTCGCGCCGATTTCGAGATTGGTGCTCGGGATCAAGAGAAGCTCGGGTTTTGCAACGCGATGGCCATGCCATCGCAGATTCACTTGCATGATGCCGACGTCGATATTGCGTTTGCCTTGGTCCAGCATTTGATTGAGTAAAGCTTCTGCCTCCTGCTGACTGTTAGGAATAAAGGAGTTGCCGGCGTTATTGATGGCCCAGGGCCAGGGCATGACACGATTCTGTTCACCGTTTTTTCGCGACTCCGTGAGCGCAACGGCATACAGAATATAGGGGTCAATGCGATGTCTACGAGCTACTCGGCCCCACAGCGTGTTTTGTAATTTAGCTTTAGATGCCGGGGAGTGTAGGCTGTTGCCATTCGCTTGAATGGAATCAGCAGCCATTGATTCCATGGGTTGGCTGATGATGCAAAGGCCGCCGATCAAGCCAATCCAAAGGTGCTTAATAGGGATTTGGATTGAAATGCCAGGGGGGTTAAACTCTTGATTTTTTATGTGAATAATGAACATCGTCAGCTCACCGTTTTGGTCTTGAAGCGAGTTTACGATGTTGACAAAAATTCTATATGTTCGAAAAACCTCTCTTTTAGCTGTTTTTCGCCGATCCTCTGAGTTTTGCCCCGCTTTTTTACTTGATCTTATGATCGGAAGGAATGTGATGACTTGGGGGGCAGATGGTGGCTGAGGTTTATGTGTACCGCCAAGAATGTTTTTATGGCGCGATTTTTGGTTTGGTGACATATTAAATGGCACAATAAAGTCAATCGCGACACCAAAAATCAAATCATGCCAAAAATAGTCCCATCAGAAGAGCTGGATCGAGTCGAGAAGTTGATTGCCCAATATCCTGAAGGTATTGGTGCGAAAGACATTGCGCAACAGCTAGATTTTGAAATCAAGGGGCGTACTTTGCAACGCCGTTTGGCCACATTGGTAGCAGAGCGGCGCATTGTTTGCGAAGGCGATGGGCGAGCACTGAAGTATAAAATTGCAAAGCCTCGTCAGGGTGTCGTCTCGGTCGAGGTTATTGAAGATTCAAGGCAGCAATTCGTTGGCGAAGTCTATATTCCCATTTCGTCAGAAGGCGAAGAGATCAAATTCTTTATTCGTCAGCCTCGGACTCAACGATCTCCCGTCAGCTACCAGCCCGATTTCCTTGGGCAGTATTATCCAAACAACACCTATTACTTACCAGACGGTTTACGCGAACAATTACATGCCTTGGGCCGGTCGCCGGCTGAACAAACCCCGGCAGGCACCTTTGCTCGAGACATTCTGAATCGCTTGCTCATTGATCTTTCGTGGGCTTCTTCCCGCTTGGAAGGCAATACCTATAGCCGACTGGATACCGAACGCTTGATTGAATTCGGTCAGGCGGCTGAAGGTAAGGATGTCATGGAAACCCAGATGATCCTCAATCATAAGTCGGCCATTGAATATTTGGTACGGGATACCGAGCATGCCGGCGTTACGGCCGAAACCATTGTTGCCTTACATGCTTTTTTATCGGATGGTTTGTTGGCGGACCCGATGAGTTGTGGTCGCCTGCGTAATCGGGCGGTCGATATTGGGGGCAGTGTATATTTGCCTATTGCGATGCCGCAACGGATTGAAGAGTTGTTCGGGATTGTCATGACCATGGCGGCGGAAATCGCCGATCCGTTTGAACAATCGTTTTTCCTGATGGTGCATTTGCCCTACTTGCAGCCTTTCGAAGACGTCAACAAACGGGTTTCGCGGTTGGCGGCCAACATCCCGCTGATTCAACACAATCTCTGTCCACTGTCCTTTATTGATGTGCCTCAACAGGCTTACGTGGATGCGGTCCTCGGAGTCTATGAGCTGAATCGAATTGAATTGTTGAGAGATGTCTACATCTGGGCTTACGAACGTTCATGTCAGCAATATGTTGCCGTACAGCAGCAGCTCGTGCCCCCGGACATCGTTCGATTACGATATCGAAACGAACTGGCCGAAGTAATACGAGCTATTGTCCGAGATGGACTGGCGACAGATGAAGCATCGATCTTGGCTGGCATTCCGGATTCTGTGTCTTCAGAAGACAAGCAGAAATTCATTATTTTGATACAAAACGAACTCAAAACTTTGCATGCGGGAAATGCCATTCGTTTTGGGCTGCGTCCTCTCGAGTTTTCGGTATGGCAGGAAAAAGGAATAAAATTCAGTGATTGAACTGAATCAAAATATAACTAAGGTCTAATTATATTGATCCAATAAAAAATCAACTGAAGGTATTTTTATATGCATTCAACTCGATCAGGTGGTTTTCCCATTTTAATAAGGCGTTTCGTTTCTCCTGTAAGTAATCATATCTATCATAATGTTTTGAACTTACATCATTTAAAGCATGATTTTGTATTCTATCTCTGATGCTTTTCTCTATGCCAATTTCTCCCATACGAGTTTTTACTGTTCTCCTTAAATCTCTCGGTGTAAAAGTGTCGATGCTGCTTATTCGAGTAATAGCGTGCGCCAAAGATGTTTTATGTATCGGTTTTTCTTCATTATATCTACTTGGAAAAAGATAGTCAGAGTTTCCAGAATATGGCCATAGTTCATTAAGTAATTTTTTAGCTAACGGAGTGATAGGCAATATCAACCAGCGTTCGTTTTTCACGCGCTCGGGCGGGGCACTCCAAATCATGGAATCAAAATCAAACTCATGTTTCATTGCGCCACAGAGCTCCCAAGAACGGCAGCCATATAGGAGTAATAATTTTGTAGCTAGATGGAATTGCTCATGAAGGCATGTTTCGTTCCAAAGCATTTTGATTTCGGCAAATGATAACGCTCTTTCTCCAGCAACTTCGGCACTTGTGTCTTTTGGAATTGCATCGACAGGGTTGGTTTGTATTTGAAAGGTGAAATCATTTGATAGGTTTTTTGGATCATTATCGTGATAAACCCCTAATTCAAAGGCCCTTCTTAAGTAAGATCGAATTCGATTAGCCTGAACATTCGAACCTCGTGAAATAATTGTGTAAAGTATTTTCCTTATATGGGCAGGAGTTACGTCTTTGGCTTGTAAGTCTAAAATATCTTTACAGTTGTAATGGAGATCAGCCTCGACCTTTTCGAAGGTTCGTTTACCAGAATCAACCATGTGCTTGATGTAGTAGTCAAACAAATCGGCTACGCTGCCATGCCTTAGCTCGATGCGGGCTTGAGGGTCAATTCCTCGATCAATATCCCGCCTCAGTTCACGACATCTATCCCTAGCCTCAGATAAGGTAACTGATGGATATCTTCCTAGACTCGTAAACTTTTGTTTACCATCTGAGCCTGCATATTGAATAAAAAAGGTCACGCTTCCTGCTGGAGTGACTTTGACACCAAAGCCTTTATCGGGTCCTTTTTCATAGAGTCTATATGCCGATGGTTTTGCCTTAATTCCTTTGATTGATTTGTCAGTAAACATGATTTCGTGGTCACTTTATGGTCACTTGAATTCCGCAACATAAGGTTGCAGAATGAAACAACCATGAACGGATGATGTTATAAAGTTCAATATAATCGGGCATTTAGGAATATTCTGCAACATACAGAAATGCGTGGTAACATGCTCTTTAGCGACTGTTAATCACTAGGTCGGCGGTTCGAGCCCGTCCGGGGGAGCCAAATAAATCAAGGGCTTACAGCAATGTAGGCCCTTTTTTTTGCCTGAACGGGTGACTATGGGAGTCTCCGGGTCGGTATAGATCGAGATCGGCTTTCAGATAAAGTCTATATTTTCATGGGTTTACGAATGGGTGGCCCTCGAAATTTCCCCTCCTATCATAATTTCAAGAGTCCCCGAGTCGGTATTGGCGGGACACCGACGGGATACTCTTGCTGCCTTTATTTATCTGTAGATGGGTTACTTGCCTGTCAACAATCCGCCCGTAGTCTCGTTTGAATCGTGCTTCGCTTTCTTTATAGCCTTCTTTTCTTTCGGGCTATGAGCTGGTTTTTTCTTATCTTCTTTATTACTTTTCTGTGCTTTACTCATGGCGCTATCTCCAATTGACGGCTACTTCTGAAAAGTCATTTAACTTTTTCTTAGCCAATAATGAACACAAATTAGCATACAGATTTTTTGTGTCGAAGTCGGTGCGTTGGGGATCATATCTAATGATTTTAGAATTTTAAGCGGAGTAGCATAGATTCTAACGGTGGTTCGATCATGATTGAGCGGTAAAAAAACCGTAACAATCTAACGATAGAATGCCGATAGCCGAAATTTTGGCTGGTATCCGATGAAAATAGCCACGTTTTTTAACAAAGAATAAATCCATGACCGAAGAAATCCCAACAGTTTCGACTTTCACCATAGAAGATAAAATCCTCTCTATCGATAGCCTCAGCGACATCACCAAAGCACAAATTACCAACCTGCAAATTGTGGATGCTGAAATTCAGCGCCTGCAGCAACAACTAGGCATCGCCCAAGTGGCCACCAGTTTATCACCACCTTACAAGCTGAAGTTGCCAAGCTCGGCTAGGATGCAAGTTGAATAACTCGTATCTATATACCCAAACAGATGCATTTCGACTGCTAAAACTTTCCCGTTAGGCTATTCCGGGGAGGCCGGAATCTTTGCGGCATTTCTCAATTGTTAATGCATTTATGACCATGTTTTTGCCCGACAATACTTTCAACATTACCTTAAAAGTTCGCAGACATCATCACGATCTCAATGACTTGTCAGATACCGAGACATCAACTGTCAGACGGTTGATGCGTCATGTGGAACCAGTTATGAATAAAGAGCGTTGCGTCGATGTGTTGGATCATTTTATTCGCCACGAAGAATTACTTGCTGTAGCGGTGGTTGATCAGAATCAGTCGCCGGTTGGTATCCTGGATCGAAGGAAAATCAGTGAAATTTTTCTCAAGCCATTTGCCCGCGATCTGCTGCGTAACAAACGTGTCATCGAAATAATGGACTCCAATCCGATTACTGTTGATATTAATGCCAGTATTGATGATGTTGCACAGATTATTATCGATGCTGGTATGCAGCACATGGTGAATGGCTTCATCATAGTTGATAAAGGTATCTATGTTGGAATGGCGACCGGCCATGCTCTACTGGAAGAAATTACCCACCGCCGACAGCGTGATCTCTATACGCTGGCTCATTACGATCATTTAACAGGCTTGCCGAATCGTTTGTTATTTAACGATCGACTAGAACAGGCCTGCCATAATGCGCTGCGTAACCACACAATGTTGGGCTTGGTTTTTGTTGACCTCGACCGTTTCAAGTATATCAACGACACGTTGGGTCACAGCTTTGGGGATCGTCTATTAATAATCGTCGCGGAACGACTCTCCTCCTGTGTTCGCCAAAGCGATACCGTAGCCAGGCTTGGCGGCGACGAATTTGTGATTATTTTGCAGAATATTGAAAACGAAGCAGATGCCGAAATCGTGCTATCGAATGTGATCGATAAGCTTCGGCAACCAATGCCCATTTTCGAACGAGAAATACAAATAACAGCAAGTTTGGGTATGGCTTTTTTTCCTCAACATGACCAAGCCATTGATGGCCTAATCCGTAAGGCTGATGCAGCAATGTATGAAGCCAAAGAGCGTGGGCGAAACACTTATTTGCTTTATACAGCGGAAATGGACCATGACAAAGTCGAGCGCATGAGCATGGAAACACAATTACGCATGGCGCTTGATAGTGGTGAGTTATCACTGTCTTATCAGCCTCAGATACTCTTATCTGAACAACGGGTCGTGGGCGTAGAAGTGTTGTTACGCTGGCAACATCCTCATTTTGGAGCGGTTTCGCCGGCTACCTTCATCCCTATTGCTGAGGAAACCGGTTTGATTATTCCGATCGGCGAATGGGTGCTCAAAGAAGCCTGCCGCCAACACTTGAGCTGGATTGAACAAGGTTTGCCGGCTTTTCGGATGGCTGTCAATATCTCCGGCGTTCAGTTCAAGCAACGTGATTTTTGCGAGCAAGTTAAACGCATCATTGATGAAAGTGGCGTCGATCCACAATATCTTGAGCTGGAACTAACGGAAAGTGTCGTGATGACTCACGCTGAATTCGCAGTACAAGCCTTGATAGACCTGCGGGCACTGGGTGTCAAGTTGGCGTTAGACGATTTCGGCACCGGTTATTCAAGCCTGAGCTATTTGCGCAAATTCCCATTAAATCGCATCAAGATCGATCAGTCCTTCATACGCCATATCAAAAGTACGCCCGCTAACGAAGCAATTGTGCGGGCAATTATTGCACTGGGAGACAGTTTGGGATTAGAAATCATCGCTGAAGGTGTTGAAACAGGGGATGAATTGGAATGCATCACGAGTCACCATTGCCATGAAGTACAGGGTTATCATTTTGCTAAGCCCCTTACGCCTGACGATTTAAGCGGTTGGCATCGGCAATTTATCCAAACCTCTCGATAAGGGATTGGTAAGTCACATGAAAGCTTGGAACTCGTTCGAAGAAAAAGTCATTATTGTTGCTGATCACTCTGAGAGATCAAGTCAGCAAATAATCGACACGCTAAAGACCAGCGGATTTTCAGACATTCATCATGTTTGTAACGGTGAACAACTCTATGGCGTTTTAAAGATTCATTACGACCAACCTGAGAAAATTGGCGCGATTATAATCAACGCAGAGCTTCCGCAGTGCCAATTAGAGGATATGTGGCAGAGCCTTTCAGGGGCCACCGATTCCTCCGTGATACCTTTTGTGATTCACGGCAACACTGCGGCTGGCAGCGAGTTAGTTTGCAGTAACAGTCAAAAGCTTTCCAAACAGAATACTTACTTGGCGCATAAAATAGCTTCCCCTATCAATGTTCAAGAATTGATGCTGGTCCTAAACTTTTTAATTAGACTCAAGCAGGAGCGTTTAATTCGATATAAACAAGAGGAGCAACTCATCACCGAGTTGGCGTCAAAAACCGTTAATGATGCCAAACTTAAATTTCTGGTCAATCATGACGAACTCACTGGATTGTACAACCGCAGCAGTTTTGAACGTCAGCTCAAGATAACACTGAACCTTAGTAACAAATTGCAAAAGGAAGGTGCATTGCTATTTATCGATATTGATCGCTTCAGTCTGATTAATGAACTTGAAGGCTTTGAAGTAGGCGACCAGCTATTGGTTGAACTCACTGTTTTAGTACGAAAACTGGCTCCGACGACTAATTTATTTTCTCGTCTTGGCTCCGATGAATTCTGTCTTTTCTTGGATAACATCAAACCAAAACAAGCACAAATACTTGCTGAAAGCATTAAAACTGCTGTCGATAACTTCAGGTTTTTTAAAGGGGATGTTTGCTACAACATTACAATCTCAATTGGCATTGCAACCCTAGACAGCAATAGTGCTACGCCACACCCTGGGGAAATGATATTACATGCACGCCAAGCGTGTAATCTCGCTAAACGTTGCGGCCGAGATAAAGTACGCTTCTACGACAGTGAAGAACTCGTTATCAAGGAACGTCGCCACGATATCACTTGGGTGCCCCTCATCCGCAAAGCTTTGCGAGAAAATAATCTGTTTTTAGTGTTCCAACCTGTAGTCCAGCTCAATAACGGCAATATCTCGCATTATGAAGTGCTGTTGAGAATGCGAGACGAGGACGAAAAGATGATCCCGCCTAGTATTTTCATCCCTGTTGCCGAACGCATGGGTTTGATTCATGTAATTGATCTGTGGGTGGTTGAAAATGCAATAAATTTTTTGGCAACTTTACCTTCGCATAAAGCACATATATCACTGGCGATCAATTTATCCTGCGCCGCTTTTCAAAATACCGATTTATTACAGTTAATCCAAGACAAGTTAGAGTTAACCTGGGTAGATGCCAGTCGATTAACTTTTGAAATCACTGAAACCTCAGCTGTCGATAACTTTGAAAAAACCCGAGAGATGATTCAGAAAATACGAAGCTTAGGCTGCAAGTTTGCCCTGGATGATTTTGGCGCTGGCTTTTGTTCCTTTAACTATCTAAGAACTTTTCCGGTTGACTACGTGAAAATCGACGGGCAATTCATTCGGAATCTGGTCAACGATGAAACCGATCAGATTTTAGTGAGATCGATGGTAGATATTGTTGCCAAACTCGGCAAAAAAACTATCGCTGAGTTTGTCGAGTCACCCGGAATTGCACGCAAACTGATAGAAATAGGCGTCGACTTTGGGCAAGGGTACGCATTTGGCAAGCCAGAACGTGAGTTATTGCTAGGGGCTAACTTATCGCTTGCTTCCCTGCTTTATCCACAGAAAAACAATTGTATGGCAGTCAATGCCTTATCTGAGTGTTTGTGAAATTTAGGCATGCAAAATGGCGTATAAAGCTTGCCTCTGTTCAACCGACCGGATCAGCGGGTGGTTCGGGTTGTCGACGTAGTTTCGCTGGAACGCAATCTCTATGCACTGTTCTACTTTTGTATTCCTCCCCAATCTTGCTTTACGACACGGTGACGACAAAATCGAAAATTTGGTAGATTGTAGTCAAAGGCTTACATCAAATTTGCGTGGATAAAGGAAAAGGTGATGTGGCTACACTAAACCGGACACACTTTTTAAAATAACCTGAAAAAGCGTGAATCCAAAATGAGCCAAGAAAAACCCAATACCTATACAGCCGAATTCAGAGCCTCAGCCGTCAAGTTGGCGAATGAATCCGATAAACCGATCAGCCAGGTAGCCCAGGATCTTGGCATTAACGTCAATACCTTGCATACCTGGATAGGAAAATACAGTCGCCCCAAAGACAGCAATAAAGCGGTCCGTACCGATGAACATCTGTACGATGAACTCAAGCGCCTTAAGAAGGAAGTGGCCCGATTGACCGAGGAGCGCGATTTACTAAAAAAGGCAGCGGCGTACTTCGCCAAGGAACAAAGATGAAGTACGCCTGGATCAAGCAGCATGCAGAGGACTTTGCGGTAGATACCCTGTGCCGGTTCATGAGGGTATCCCGAAGCGCCTACTACGACTGGCTGAAGCAAGGCCCCTCTGCGGGCGAACAAGACGATGCCGCCCTATCCGAGATGATCCAAAGCACCTTTGGCAAAAGCCGGGCAACCTACGGTACGCGCCGTCTCAAAGCCGCCTTATCCGCTCAGAACCGAACCGTCAGCCGCCGCCGTATCGGTCGTTTGATGCGGGAAGCGGGGTTGGCCTGTAAAACCAAGCGCAAATTCAAAGCCACGACGAATTCGAAGCATCATCAACCGGTTGCGTCCAATCACCTGGATCGGCAATTTGCCGTGGAAAAGCCCAATCAAGTCTATGCCGGCGACATCACCTATATCCATACGCAGGAGGGCTGGCTGTATCTGGCCGTGGTGATTGATCTCTATTCCCGGCAAGTCGTGGGCTGGTCTATGGCCGAACATATGCGGACCAAACTGGTGAACGATGCGCTACTGATGGCGGTTTGGAAGCGCAAGCCCGAGAAAGGCTTGCTATGGCATACCGATCGCGGCAGCCAATATGCATCGGACAGCCATCGAGCCTTATTAACGCAACACGGCATCCGGCAAAGCATGAGTCGTAAGGGAAACTGCTGGGATAATGCCGTCTCGGAAAGTTTCTTTCATACCCTGAAAACCGAGTTGATACATCACCAGACCTATCGAACCCGATCCGAGGCCAGGCAGGCCGTATTCGAATATATCGAAGTGTTTTATAACCGCGAGCGACTTCATTCCGCCAATGGCTACCTGTCGCCCGTTGACTACGAAGTGCAGCTTAAAGCTGCTTAGCTGTGTGTCCGGAAAAGTGTTGACACATCAGTTGCAAATACCAGCAGGTCTGTCAGATGTGCGTGTTAAACCAAATCTCTAAAACCATAATCAACACCTAGTAGTTGATCCTCGGAGTAAAGTTGTTGTGGCCGCATGGGTGTCGATTCATTGTCCAGGGAGACAATTTTATGCAGCAATTTTCATTTAGAGGATTATAATCCACCTACCCAATCTTCCTATGTAATCAGACTATGAAAACGGTCAATGTCAGCGGTCTAAAGAACAACCCCAGCGAAGCGTTGCGCATGGCTCACGAGGATATGGTCCTGGTTATGAATCGAAACGAACCGGACGCGGTGATGGTCGGCCTCAAAGCCGCCAAAATCATTGGAATGCCGGGCGTGCGTAAAGCCTTGGCAACGGCACTTTTCAAGGACGGTAACCTGTCCCTTGCCCGCTCCGCTAAACTGGCCGATATGCCGTTGGCAAACTTTATTGCGCACGTCTCGCGCCTGGGTATTTCCGTCATCGATCAAACGACTGATGAAGTCAAGGATGATTTGGACACTCTGGACCAGTGGCTCAACCAAGCCTGATCGCGGATGACCAAAAAAGTAATTGTCGATGCCAGTCCATTGATCGGACTGGCGTTGGTGGAGGGTTTAATCTGGCTGCCCCAGTTATTTGGCCAGGTTTTCGTGCCCGAATCGGTTAAACAAGAAGTGTTACCAGGCAAATCGGCACCGGGTGAACAAGCCCTAGCTCACGCATTCGATTCGGGTTGGCTAACGGTATGGCATGAATCCATCACACCTTGTTTAGACATTGATCTGGACGCTGGTGAAACGGATTGCATCAACATCGCGCTATCGTCACCCCAAAACTATTTGCTGATCATGGACGAACGTGCCGGCCGGGCTGTGGCCAAAGAATATCAACTCCAGGTCGTCGGTACTGCCGCCGTCATCGGACAGGCCAAAAAACAAGGTTTGATTTCGTCTGCTCGAGCCGCTTTTGAAGTCCTGCACCGTTCGGATTTTCGAATTTCGGCTACGGTAATCAACAAAATTCTGGCGAGTGTCGGCGAATAATCGAATCGATATTCAGGCTAATTTTCTTTGCCTTATGAAAATGGCTTTGATTTAAAACCGACTTGGAGTGTTAGTTCATTCGCGGTAGGATTATCAAAACGTTTTAAGCATGGAGAACACTATGCCGACACAGTCATCACTCTCAGATCGGTTCAAACGACCCAGCCAGTCGATTCAAACCCGGTCAAATCACTCGATGTTTAATGGCCATCATGCAACGGTGGATTGTCCTGAATGCCACCGGATCATGGTGCCGCGCGTCATTACCTATTACGGACAACCAACAAAATCGATTTGCCCATTTTGTGGTGCGACGTTTGCGCGGTTTCCGGGGGGATTTCAGAAGCTGCTATCGCGCTTTCAAAGCCCTAGATTGACAACGGCAATTCTGAATAAACTGTTCATAATTGCCCTTGGATTCTCTTTACTTTGGCTGATCAGTGACCAGATCAGCATGTCAGGACAACTAAGTCTCATCGCATTTTTTGGTGTAGCTCTATTCGGTGCAGCCTTGTTGGCCGAAATTCTTTTTCAGGGTATCGAATTCTTAGCTGTAAAATTTTCCCATGATAGTAAGTACTATTGGCTCCTGATCGTCATGTTATCCATAACAACCATGTATCTCCGTGACGATATGATTGGATACATCGGGATATTTTTTTTAATTTTAGTTCTTCGTGGCTTAATCGTTGGAGCACTACAATTGCTGAGCCCATCGCGTTAATACCTAATAATTTATCCGCCCCATTGACCGATTGTAGTTACCAACTTGGTTAACCAAGTCCATCCTATTTTGCCCCGCAGCCTGAATCAGCAATTTCGCGATATCGCCACCAACTTTGTCACCGTCTTCAATAATCAATCTCTGTTTGAGCTTGTCAAGTATTCCACTATTTGCACCACGAACATCAAAACCAGCAAACGCCTCAAACATTGCCGCTTTGTAGTAGGCTTGTTGGCTCGGAGTGAGTTTGTCTGATACGGCATTTACACGCTGATTCGCCCAAATTTCAGTAACTTGTTCAAATCCAGGATAAGACTGTGACGCTGCGAATTTAAGTGATTTCCACTTATCCTCGCCTTTTGAAAATGCCTCCAGATGATGTGTCAACACTTTTCCGGACACACAGCTAAGCAGCTTTAAGCTGCACTTCGTAGTCAACGGGCGACAGGTAGCCATTGGCGGAATGAAGTCGCTCGCGGTTATAAAACACTTCGATATATTCGAATACGGCCTGCCTGGCCTCGGATCGGGTTCGATAGGTCTGGTGATGTATCAACTCGGTTTTCAGGGTATGAAAGAAACTTTCCGAGACGGCATTATCCCAGCAGTTTCCCTTACGACTCATGCTTTGCCGGATGCCGTGTTGCGTTAATAAGGCTCGATGGCTGTCCGATGCATATTGGCTGCCGCGATCGGTATGCCATAGCAAGCCTTTCTCGGGCTTGCGCTTCCAAACCGCCATCAGTAGCGCATCGTTCACCAGTTTGGTCCGCATATGTTCGGCCATAGACCAGCCCACGACTTGCCGGGAATAGAGATCAATCACCACGGCCAGATACAGCCAGCCCTCCTGCGTATGGATATAGGTGATGTCGCCGGCATAGACTTGATTGGGCTTTTCCACGGCAAATTGCCGATCCAGGTGATTGGACGCAACCGGTTGATGATGCTTCGAATTCGTCGTGGCTTTGAATTTGCGCTTGGTTTTACAGGCCAACCCCGCTTCCCGCATCAAACGACCGATACGGCGGCGGCTGACGGTTCGGTTCTGAGCGGATAAGGCGGCTTTGAGACGGCGCGTACCGTAGGTTGCCCGGCTTTTGCCAAAGGTGCTTTGGATCATCTCGGATAGGGCGGCATCGTCTTGTTCGCCCGCAGAGGGGCCTTGCTTCAGCCAGTCGTAGTAGGCGCTTCGGGATACCCTCATGAACCGGCACAGGGTATCTACCGCAAAGTCCTCTGCATGCTGCTTGATCCAGGCGTACTTCATCTTTGTTCCTTGGCGAAGTACGCCGCTGCCTTTTTTAGTAAATCGCGCTCCTCGGTCAATCGGGCCACTTCCTTCTTAAGGCGCTTGAGTTCATCGTACAGATGTTCATCGGTACGGACCGCTTTATTGCTGTCTTTGGGGCGACTGTATTTTCCTATCCAGGTATGCAAGGTATTGACGTTAATGCCAAGATCCTGGGCTACCTGGCTGATCGGTTTATCGGATTCATTCGCCAACTTGACGGCTGAGGCTCTGAATTCGGCTGTATAGGTATTGGGTTTTTCTTGGCTCATTTTGGATTCACGCTTTTTCAGGTTATTTTAAAAAGTGTGTCCGGTTTAGTGTAGCCACATCATGTTCTGGGTTTGCAGTTATCCATACAGTTCCTTTGTCGCGGTGCCGAGCCCACTCTCCAGTTCGCAACTCCGGTTCTGGAATGATGATGCTGAAAGGAAAAGTGTAGTGAGCGTTGGGGTCGATTGACCAAGTATCTAAGAATCGAGTTGGAATTCCGGGAGAACGCCAATGTTTAGGGTCTGGTCCTCGAACGTGGCATCTTCCACTTTCGTGAATACTGGCCTTAAAGGTTTCTCCGAGTGTTCGAGTTACCACGTAAACATCACTCGCAGTTGTTTTCCACATGATTACCCACTCCGACGATCTAGAACCGTAAGGGTCGCCAATGGCGAAACGTTGAGACAGTGTAGTCATGTGTCGAAAAAAATCATATCTTTAAAAAACTAGAGTATCGCGCAATACGACAGTCTGCTGTCAAGGCGCAAGAACGCCTCGCCAGCATTTGTTCAACACAATTCCCCAAGCCTGGCTATATAACCGTAATATGAGTCGACACGTGTTTGTCACCGGGGTGAATTACCTATACCTTTAGTTGACCAGTGTATGGCCGCGTTGACGCATGCATGTTTTAAATGCTCGCTTAAAGTCCTCGTTTGCTTCATAACCTTTCCACAATCCAGCGGGAATGGCCAAAATAGCGCCACCTGCGGCACCTGTTGCAGCACTACCCGCTATAGCGCCAACAGCAGCACCACCAGCTGCACCAGTTACGGCACCAACACCTGCGCCCATCGCGACTTCTTTCGTGATATCCGATGCTTGATCGGCCAGCGCTTTACACTCCACCATGTCGCGCTGAACGGTTTCTGGATGTTGGTCCATGCGAGGATCGACAATCGGTCGCCAGCCACTCATGGATGCACAACCAGTAGCTAATGCGGAAACCATCAACATTGTTGATACATTATTTTTTCTCATGCTTAACTCCAAAAAGGGATGTAATTTAATTGTTTAATAAGTTTTAAAATTTTTAATGCCATCGTGGATATTGAAGTGATCTTGTTGATAGACCGCTTACGGTCAGATGAGCGTATCTTTTTTCAGCTTGATTATTGATCTTCAGTAGTTACTATTCCAGAATTGCGTAAGCATGGAAAGATTCTGAGTTGTGAAATTGATGGTTCAGAAGTAACTCCTGTGAGGCCAGAGTTACATCGGATAAAGTTGGGTGGTGTTACTCTGCGTTGGTTTGTACCATTCCTTAAAATCGAGCGGCAGTTCAAGCAGCGGAGCTGTTATGCAATATTTAACGATACCATCAATTGTGACATAAGTACTGCGGCGGATGCTTGTTTCGCTGATATATTGATTCATTAAAGTATTCGAGTCGTTCATAATTACTCCACGGGTTATTCAATTGCAGCAAATTCTATATAAGCTTCCTTAAAATGTTCTTAAGCTTTGATTAGGGGCAGGTTAAAGTCAGTCTTACCGAGCACACATCTAGCAAATGGCTGACTTTATCGTTCGTGATATAGCAGTTTTGCAATATCACCTTGTAGATCGGAGCAGTTTTTCCAGGCGGTTCGACGGAGTTGAAAGTGGGGCAATCGGGAATGCGATTTCGTTCTGGGTTCGAGGGCAATTTCCTCCGGCTCGGGTCAAGGGTGCTCCCCGATGTCCCGACTTCGAGTGCTGCGTAGTCTGCGCACGCTCCCGTTCTCGCCAATCGTACCCTTCTTTATAATCGGCAGCAGTTGCTTCCGCTCAATTCAATCGGTTTTACGCTCATCCCATCGCTTTCGCAGCATTTAACATCCCGCTATTCTAATGCATGGTGATTTGTTGCTAAGCACTTAACTGAATTATTCAGATTTCCTAAAAGCGCAGCAATTTGAAAAAAATAATTATGTACGCCACCGAACCGACGCGAATGGTTGATGTAGATTACAGTTGTGTTGGCATAAACTAATTATCTAGGCTTAAAAATATGATGCAAAGCCAATACCAAAAAGTATATTTCAAAATTATAGATAGAGTTATTTTTTATAAAGTCTAATTAAAATGCAAGACAAGTAAAAAATGCTTTTTTAAAGCATTTCAAAAAATCCGATTATTACTTATCAAGGTAAATTACTATGAATATAAAAAAACACACTACAAAACCATCTAACAATACCAGTTTGGCGCCCAATATGATCCGTATAGCCGCACTGATAGGCATTGGACTTTCTATTGTGATTAATCCTGCATACGCCGAGACATCAAATTCAAGTAATCAAAATTCGCAAACTAGTCCTGCCAAAAAACCAGCGGATGGCAAGGGAAAATTACCCACATTTGCCGAAGCCGATGTCAATGGCGATCATTTCGTGACGAAAAGTGAATTACAAAACTTCCCTTACTTGCTGCAGACCTTCGACAAAGTCGATGCGGGAAATGATGGCAAGCTAGAGCAGCATGAATACCAAAACCTGAAAATGGAAACCAAACGAGAAGGTGAAGTTAAGTAAGTTGATATAAGCCTGTGCAAGGACGCATTGGCAATTCAGCCGTTCAGTGAGTTTTCTGGATTTAAATCTATCTTGATTAGTCCTAGTGTTTTTACACGAGAAATAGTCAAATCGGGTGTAAAGTTGATCTGAATCAGGCGGCCATCTGCAGTGTTTCTTTTATTTTCCCCGGTTCCATTATGACAGTAATGCCGTCCTGAAAACCGACATCCAAACGTTGCAGGCCTTTCACTTAACGGGCTGTTGAATTTTTTCGGCGCCAGCTCTATAGGCCTTGGCAGCAGCCCCGCACATCTCATGTATTCAGGCATTGAGAAATGCCAACAAGTCTTTATTCAGTTGATCTTTATGTGTGTCGGCCAAACCATGCGGGCCTCCAGGATAAATCTTCAAGGTCGCATTTTGGATGAATTTGGGTGTAGCAAGTGCCGTGGTGGCGATGGGTACAATCTGGTCGTCGTCGCCGTGGATAATCAAGGTCGGTATCTCGAATTTCTTCAGGTCATCCGTGAAATCGGTCTCGGAAAAGGCCCTAATGCAGTCAAGCTGGTTTTTGAGTCCACCCTGCATAGCCTGAAACCAGAACGCATCGCGGACACCCTGACTGATAGTGGCGTCGGGTCTGTTGGCACCGTAAAAAGGTGTGGTGAGATCCTTGAAAAATTGCGACCGGTCGGCAGCTACCCCCGCGCGGATGGTGTCAAAGGTCTCGATGGGCAGACCACCGGGATTCGCTTCTGTCTTCAGCATCAGCGGTGAAACCGAGCCCATCAACACCGCTTTGGCAATTCGCCGGCAGCCATGACGGCCAATATAGCGAGCTACCTCGCCACCACCGGTCGAATGTCCCACCAAAGTCACATTGTTCAGGTCTAATATTTCGATCAGTTCAGACAGATCATCGGCATAGGTTTCCATATCGTTTCCCAGCCACGTCTGACTGGAGCGGCCGTGACCGCGTCTATCATGAGCAATGCAACGAAAGCCATGGGATACCAGATAGACCATTTGGCTTTCCCAGGCATCGGCGGTCAGCGGCCAGCCATGGCTGAATACAACGGGTTGTCCGGAGCCCCAATCCTTGTAGTAAATCTCTGTGCCGTCTTGGGTGTTGATGGTGCTCATATTGTGCCTCCGGTTTGGGTTTGTTCCGCTACATTTGAATGTGCAATGGGTTTGTCAGAAAACAAGTAGAGGTTGAGTTTGTTGGAAAAGCTGGAATCCTGCCGCCGAATCCACTCCAGCAGCATCGCGGCGTGTTCCTTTTCTTCGTCCCGATTGTGTTCGAAAATGGCCTTGAGCGGCGCATCCGTACAAACATTGGCACGTTGGTTGTAATTATCGATGGCGTCCAATTCCTCCATCAGCGATACAAGGGCGCGGTGCATATCGCGTGTTTCTTTGGATAGGATTTCTATAGGTTCCTGATAACCGGCGCTGGACATTGATGTCTCCTGTTTGCGGTGAATTTGAATGCCAAAATGGCTTGAATAGGGGGCGTAAACCTGTCAGCGTAAAGGTTGTTTTACTGTTTAGGGACCAAAGCTGTGACCCGCCAAATGGTGTTGCCACCGTCATCAGCCACCAACAATGCTGCCCGTTTATCGAGCGCGACACCCACCGGCCTACCGTAGGCTTCATCGTCTGCGCTAATAAAACCGCTCAGGATATCGATGGGTTCTCCGCTGGGTTTGCCTGCCTGGAAAGGCACGAAGATGACCCGGTAACCACTGCGAGGCTCACGATTCCACGAACCGTGCTGGCCGATGAAAACCCCGTTATTGAACGGCGTGGGCCAATTGGCGTTGTGGGAATAAACCAGGCCGAGTGAGGCCGTATGCGGCCCAAGTGCGTAGTCCGGCACCTTGGCTGTTGCCACCAGATCGGGACGTTGAGGCTGTACGCGTTGATCCGGATGCTGGCCGTAGTAGCTGTAAGGCCAGCCAAAGAAACTACCTTCGGGAACCGAAGTCAGATAATCCGGTACCAGATCACTACCGATTTCATCGCGCTCATTGACCACCGTCCAAAGTGCGCCGCCCTCCGGCTCCCAGGCAAGCCCATTGGGATTGCGCAGGCCGGACGCGTACACCCGGTAACTGCTGTTCCGCGGATCGACTTCCCAGATGGCGGCACGTTCTAACTCCTGATCGATACCATTTTCGCCGACATTACTGTTCGATCCCACCGTCACATAGAGCCGTGTGCCATCGCGACTGGCCAACAGGTTTTTAGTCCAGTGGTGATTGATGGGACCTGCCGGTAAATCCAGTACCTTGATGCCAGGTTCAGCGATATGAGTTTCGCCGTCGTTATAGTGAAACTTTATCAGTGCATCCGTGTTGGCCACGTAGAAATTGTCGCCTACCAACGCCATGCCGAACGGCGAGTTGAGCTCCTCAATGAACACCGTTCGCGTTTCAGCCACGCCGTCGCCATCGCTATCGCGCAGCAAGGTAATGCGATTGGCGCTTGGCATGCCGGCTCCAGCCTTGTTCATTGCCCATTTCATTAACCAGCCTTTGATGCCAGCCCCATCGTCGGGCCGCTGCGGAGCATTGGTCTCGGCCACCAGAACATCACCATTCGGTAGAACGTAGAGCCAACGCGGATGGTCGAGATTGCCGGCAAAGGCGTTGACCCTCATGCCAGATGCCGGTATGGGTTTAGTATTGGCCGGCCAGCCCACAACCTGAGCGATGTTGATCGTTGGAATCCAGGTTGGATTGGGTGGCGGCAGTTGAGGATTAAGACCAATGCCGGCCGAAATCGGCAACTGTGCCGATTCGCCGCATGCCGACAGCATGAGCGCCATCGCCGTGATTGACAGTGCATGCCTGGCAATAGGTAACATGATGGTGGAAGTTAAAGCGCTTAATGCTGAGTACTGAGCATTTGCCGGCAACTGTCGGCGCATTTCTGACAGGCGACGACACAGTCGTTCATATCGCCGATCTCATCGCATTCGGCCGCGCAGGCCTCGCAGATCTCCGCACAAAGTTCGTGAAGACGGGGCAGAAAATGCGAGCCGGTCAGCTGAAAATTAGCCGAAGCCTGACAGATTTCGGCACAGTTCATCATCAGTCGCAAATGTTTGGCTTTGACATGTTTACCCCCCGTTTCCAGACAGTGGTTCATGGCGGTTTGTAGGCAAATCTGATGGCAACTGCTGCACGCCTCTATACAGGCTTGCGTGGCATGTTCGGATTGGGAATGTTGATGCATGGGATACTCCTAAGTGAAGAAAGCCAGCGTGATTCTGTATGGGTATAGTTTTTCAACCCAAAATCCGATACTGGCGTTAACGGACGTTCGTGAAAATTTGACATGATCGCTTGGCTTCAGTTGTCACCTGCCAAGCGATCGATAGTGATAAGTTACTGAGATTTCTACGTTGTGTCGGTGCGGTGTCAAACATTACTCGTAAACGTCTAGCTCCGCCCACCAATGATGTAGAGACTGGGGCTAGTTTCCCGTCTAACCAATTTTAGTTAACCATCTTTGGGTTTTCAGCGACCTTGACCCAGGCCCGAAGGAGCTCAGCCACGCTCCATGCCTGAGCGATACAGCCTCGCGGGGTGAATAAGCTTTCGGCATCGAAAACTTCGCTGACGGAGCCGATACAGGCCTCATGCAAATGTCTTTCCAATAGTTGATCCAGATAGTCGCGCGCGTCTTTTCGTTGCTCGGGATAAACGCGTAACCAGGCATCAATGTAGGGGCCCAGCAGCCAGGGCCAGACCGTGCCTTGATGATAAGAGGCATCGCGGGCGCGAAGGTCGCCACGGTAATGGGATTTATAGTCGGGATGATCCGGGGACAAGGTTCTAAGGCCCACCGGCGTCAACAGTTGATCTTTGATAGTCTGAAATACCGATTGCCAATGCGTTTGATCCAATACCGGATGGGATAGCGATAAAGTGAACAATTGATTGGGCCGACACGCCGGGTCGTCTTGACCGTTTTCACCGTCGACCACATCGTACAGGTGACCCGTTTCTTGATTCCAAAAGCGTTGATTGAAGCTAAGGCGGGTGACATCGGCGCGCTTTGCAAACTCGATCGAACTTGAGCTTGAGTTTTCCTCCCGCAGCCATTTTTCCATCAGGCGCAACGCGTTGTACCACAAGGCGTTGATTTCAACCGCTTTGCCGCGACGCGGCGTAACCACCCAATCGCCTAATTTGGCATCCATCCAGGTCAACGCGTAACGTGGATCGCCCTGGAACAGCAGACCGTCAGCAGGATCGCAATGGATACCGAAGAGGGTGCCGTGAATGTGATGTTCGATGATATTCAATAGCTTGGGCAGCAACTCCTTGAGCAAATCCCGGTCTCCGGTATGCTCGAGATAACGATCCAGCGCATGGAAAAACCACAGCGTCGCATCGGCGGTGTAATACACCCCCTCGCTTTCACCTTCCGGAAACAGGTTGGGAATCAGGCCGTCCCGCAGATGATGGGCAAAAGTACGCAGAATGTGTCCCGCCTCGGTATGTCGCCCTGTCGTTAGCGTCAGGCCTTCGAGGCTGATCATCGTGTCCCGTCCCCAATCGGTAAACCAATGATAACCGGCAATGATGGTCCGCACATCACCGCCGGTTGCACAGATACGAGACGTTTCGGTCCCTCTTTCAACCGGCGCGATAATAAATTGATCGGCCGCCAGCACCAGCTGCGCAGCCAAGCCTTTAGCCAATTCCGGACGCGCCGCTTCCAGCAACCGTCGACGCCGGTCCAGTTCGGTCTGAAAGGTCTCCACAGGCGACAGCGCCAGGGTGCTTTCCCGGCTTTCCGCAGACGCTATCAAGGTGACGTCTTTACCGGCGGCAAGGTCAACGCGAAAATAACCGGGGCTCCACAGATTACCCTGGGCTTCGTAGCCTCTTTGTCCTTCTATACGGTAAAGAATGTCGCTAAAGCGTTTGGTTTCAATCGTGAATGCCGGGTTCTCGCCATCGACATAAAGCCGCAGGGGAGGAATTGAAAACCCATGAATTTCAAGACGTCCGGCGGAAGCTTTAAGATCGTAGGAATCCATCGGGAAGCCTTCGGCCAAAGAAGCCTCATGACGACGAAAATGCACGGCTAAACGAATCTTGAGCCGTATCGGACCTGTTCCTGAAACCAGGCGATACCGCACCAGAACCGTATTGCTCATGTAAGGCATCATGATCCATTTTTCAATCACATGGCCTGCCAGTTCGTAGCGCCATACCGGCAAGCCGGATTCCAGGCGAAATTCGCGCAGACTGGACATGCCTTGTAGATCGATCGATCCGTCCGCCAATTCGATGCCGCCTATTTTTTGGCTGCTGCCATCGGGAAACTGAACCAGCTCGCTGAGTTGATTGAGCATCACGAAGCGGCCTCGAGGGTCGGAGAGCGCGGCGGTTAAAAGGCTGTGGAAACGGCGGGTGGGCACACCCGATAGGGTTCCGGAGGCATAACCGCCAAGACCGTTGGTGACTAACCATTCGCGTGTCAGCAACTCTTCCTGTTCGGCAGGGTCCCCAGTCCAATGGGTTCGAATATCGATATCATTGTTCATGATCAACACCATCCTTTGCTTGGTTAATAGGCTGTAGCACAACGGCGGATTCGCCTTGAAGATACCACAGACCTTTCAGGGGCCAGCGCGGCATGCCCGTGCCACCGTAACGAGGATCGTCGCTGAACCACATCGCATCCCAGACACAATCCTTCGGCGGCGCCAACAGCGGTTCCGGTGCCGGAACCAGACGAAGATCACGGCTCAGGTTAACCAATAATAGCCGGTCATCACCCGAGTTCTCCCCGAAAAAACGTATTACCCATGCATCCTGGCTTAATACAGCACCATCGATACGGTGGCTTTGCTGGCTGGCCTGAAATACCGGATCGTTCCGGCGCAGGCTTAACAAATCGCGGTGCAGGGCATATTCTTCCTGATGCTGATTGCGTTCATTCAAGTCCAATTTTGAAGCGGTAAAGGTTTGCGGGTCACCCGGATCGGGTAGTCTGGCCTGCATCTCGGGTGTTGCCAAGGCACGAAACTGGGCCAGAAAATCAGAGCGCCCGCGCTCCACCAAATGGGCAATTTCATCTTTATGGTCGGCAAAATAAAAGAACGGACTGCTGGCGGCAAACTCCTGGCCTTGAAACAACATGGGTGTTTGTGGCGCCAATAGGAATAGGGTTGTCAAAGCCCGGTAGCGGTTAGGGCTGGTCATTGAGTGGACACGTTTGCCACTGCCGGAATTAGCCAATTGATCGTGATTTTGGATGAAGTTGACGAATTTGGTCGGCGGCATATCCAGACCTGGGGTTCCGCGTGTTTTGTTTTGCCATGAGTACCATTGACCTTGATAAAGAAAACCTCGCTTGAACGTGGATATAAACTCCTGAGCGACACCTCGGTAATCGCTGTAGTAAGCATCGGCGCGCCCTGTCATCGCTACCATCGCGGTATGGTGGAAATCGTCGTTCCATAAAGCGTCCAGGCCGAAGCCTCCGCGTTCGGAAGGCAAAAACAATTTTGCATCCTGCGGCTCATTCTCGCCGACGATAAAGGTCTTGCGCGGAGTCCCGGCGCTACGCACTGCCTGCACGATGGCTGCAATAATATTTTCCGCGGAGCTGTCGAAAATTTGCTGGGTTGCATCAAGCCGTAGGCCGTCAAGGTGGAACTCTTTGATCCAATACGCACTATTGGCGAGTACGTACTCACGCACGGCGCCTGAGTTCGGCCCGTCAAAATTTAGCGGATCACCCCAATCGCACCGGTAGCGCGTCGTAAAGTAATCGCTGGAGAATTTGGATAGATAATTGCCATCCGGGCCCAAATGATTGAACACCACATCCAGAACAACGCCGAGACCCACGGCATGGGCCTGGTCAACGAAATAACGAAATTCGTCCGGAGTTCCATAAAGCCGTGTCGGCGCGAACCAATTGACACCATCATATCCCCAGCCGTACCGCCCCGGAAAATCGGCCACCGGCATGATTTCCAACACCGTCACGCCCAATGCCGCCAGCTCGGGCAATTCTTTGGCCGCGGCGAGCCAATTGCCTTCATGCGTAAACGTGCCGATATGCATTTCATAAATGACCTGCCCATGGGCTTCAATTCCCGGCCAGGCGGCGTCCGTCCATTCGAAGCTTAAAGCATCGACCACTTGCGACGGTCCTTGCGGACCCTGAGGTTGAAAACGCGAGGCGGGATCAGGGTAGGGTTGCGGGTCATCATCCAGCAAATAGCGGTACAAGCTTCCTGCGCAGGCATCCGGCGACATGATCGAAAAATAACCGTTGCCCTCACTTTGCAGTTCAATCTCGGTCTGAGGATCAGCATCTTTACCCTGAGCATTCATGACCAGTTTCACTGTCTTTTTTTCAGGTGCCCAAACACGAAAATGCACACCCTTTCCGGGCACTCGCTCCGCCCCTATCGGAAATCGGCGGCCATGGACTAATTCGGTAGCACTCTGTTCGCTCATGATTGTTGCTCCAAGTAAGCCACTAATAATTCAAATCAGGATGCCACGTTCTCACCGATAATCAGCCCCACCGGAAATTCCGCCAGAATTTGTGCGACGGGCATATGCCAACGAGATTGCCGCTTCTGATGTTTCAGAACCTTCCCGGTGAAGACACAGGTATATTGCTTATCGCCCAGACTAGAAGGCAGTTCCACCGATGTATGCTTCCAAACCTTTTCTCCCAGAGGCAGCATTTCGGCATCTCCCAGCAACCGCACGAAGAAACGCGGTGCTACTGTGATGACGGTGCGCTCACCGAATCTGCGTGCATAGGCGCATAGATGAGCGGCTTGTTCTCCCTTGACTGCCAGCAGCAAATAGCTTCCTTGCTGAAACACGTCCGGCCAGCGTTTTCGCAACGCCAGCGCCAGCCAAACAATCAACAGTTTGGCCCGGCCGTCTTCCAGCGTCTCACATAACGCTCTTACACCAGCAATACGTTGATGCGATTCCTGCGTGACGAGCGTTTGTAATCCATCCAGCCGTGTTTGCCGGTAGCCGAAATCAACCGGCCGCCGGTTGTCGGGGTCCACCAGGCTGAAATCCCAACATTCGCAGCCTTGATAAATATCCGGCACACCCGGCACGGTGAGCTTGATCAATGTCTGCGACAAGCTATTAAACATCCCGAGCCTAGCGATCCGCCGCTGAAAAGGCCGGAAGTCCGTCAGAAACGCACTGTCTGGCGGCGCATTGATCAGTGCATCGGCAAAGGCCGTGACAGCATCTTCATAGGCTGTATTGGGGTTTATCCAGCTGGTATATACCTTGGCTTCGCGCACGGCCTTAACCAGATATTCCTTGACCCGAACCGTGAATCGCGCCATTTCATTGGCGTCGGGCTCTCCTAGCGGCCAAACCCCCAGCAAGGTCTGATAGATGAAATATTCATCGTTGAGGGTGGGAACCGCCATACCATCCACCATGCCTTTAATATTTTGATTGGCGCGGCCCCAGCGTCGTAGCGCCAATCGCCAAGCCGCCGGTATTTCAGACAACACATTGAGACGGGCGCGCACATCCTCACTGCGTTTGCTGTCATGACTGGAAGTGGCCAACATTGAATGTGGGCTACGCTCTGCGCGCAGCTGATTGGCGCGGTGAAATGCGCTGCGTGTCACGCCGAATCGCCGTGGATCACCACCGACTTCATTAAGCGACAGCAAGCGGTGATAGATATAGGAGCCGGTGTCCTCCAACCCTTTCGCCATAACCGGACTGGTGAATTGCTGGAATTTCATGGAAAACGCCAGCACTTGTTCAGTGTACGCAGGTGATTTGCCATCTGCTGCCGCGAGCGTGAGTACATCTCGCACAAACTCGAAAATGCTGGCATCTGCTGTCGTGCTTCGACGTTTTGCCGCTAGGGCGGCCTGTTCTATATTACTAAGATCTTCCTGTGTTACTTCTCGGGCGCTGATGTAGCCACGATAAACCGGGAAGCAGGCAACGATTTCCGCCAAGGCCGTACGCAATCCGTTCAACGTGTAATCGCAGGTATGGCGGTCGGCTTCGGCGATTTTCGACAGCAGGTTGGCCAACACATTCAATTCTCCCGACAGCGCGGACTTCATGATCAGCTTCTTGGAACGGTAGAGCAGATCGTCGAAATCGACATGCTCGCCGATGAAGCTGTGATAGGCGCGTTGCATGCGTTCGGCGGCGCTGGTATCGACAAATAGCCCGTTAAGTAGATTGGTAAATTCATAACCCGTCGTGCCGTGCACCGGCCAGCTACCGCGTAAATCTTCGTCTGCCGCCAGTATTTTTTCGACCACCAGATAAGGTGCGCGCCCGACATGGTTACAATGTTCGACCAGCTTGCAAAAATACGCTTCCGGATCGTACAAACCATCAGGATGGTCCAGACGCAAGCCATCCAGTTTGCCTTCCTGAACTAGCCGCAACAATAACTGATGGGTCGCATCGAAGACCTCGTCGTTCTCCATGCGTAAGCCGGCCAGATCGTTGATGTCGAAAAACCGCCGGTAATTAATCTCATCCGAGGCTACCCGCCAGAATGCCAGCCGGTATGCTTGCGCCTCGATCAAATGATGGAGACGATCGAAACTGGCCGGTTCCCCGGCCTTACCGTTAAAGACGCGCACGTTCTCTTCCAGAAACCCGGCGATATCGGCGGAATAAGCAACGAGGCCGGCTAGTTGGCGCTTATGCACTTCCTTGTCGCGCCGGCGTTCAAGCTGACGCTCAGATGATTTCTCACTGCGAGACGGCAGATTGTGGAACGCGGTCACCAGACTCTGGTATTCCATCAATAACCGATTGCTTTCCCCTAAGCGAGCGCTCAAGGTGTCCATGCGAAACGCCAGAATATGCGGGTATTCCGCCGGATCCACCGGAAAGTGGTGATCGTAATAATAGATACCGAATTCACCGTGTGCCGCATCAAAACGCAGTTGCAGTTCGGCATTATCCAGCGCCGCACCATAATGCTTGCCCAGTACCGGTAATAGCACCTTGCCGTGCAGCTTAGCCTTGGTCGGCATCCAGTCAATATCAAAGAACCCGGCATGAGCCGCGGTCTGACCGTTTTCCAGCACGTCCAGCCACCAGGCATTATCGCCGCCCAGCACGCCCATATGATTAGGCACCACATCAAGGATTTGTCCCATGCCTTGCCGGGCTAGGGTTTCACAAAGCTGCTCAAATTCCTGGTATGAACCTATCTCCGGATTCAGTGTGTTGTGATCGATGATGTCGTAGCCGTGCCGGCTGCCGGGCCGCGCCTTGAGATAGGGTGAGGCATAGAGGTGGGAGATGCCTAGCGCTCTCAGGTAGGGAATAATTTCAAGCGCCTGTTTAAAAGTGAAGTCACCGTTGAATTGCAGCCTATAGGTGGCCAATGGAATGCGCGGCTCCGGCAGCGGTGGCAAGCCGTTTTGTCGAGATTGCGTCTGGCCGGCTTTAGCATGTTGGGCGGTAATATTCTCAATAAAGCGCTTCACATTATTTTTCATGTCCGCACATCCTCAACCCAAACGGCATGTCATGCACGCGTTTCATGCGGTCTACGCCTGTTTCAGCAACACTAGCGAGCGTCCGCCCAACGGATAAGCTTGCTCTGTCTTGTAACGAGTAACATTGGGCGTACCGATGGCATCCCGGGTGTCGAGCAGCACTTCCCAATACTCATGATCCTCGAATTGCGGCAACATAAATGCGATCTCCTCATGATAAGCATTCAGCAGCAACAACAGATTATTGTCTTGTAAACGCCGTCCGCGGCCGTCGGTTTCGATCAGTTTGCCGCCTTCAAAATAAAGGCCCAGACAATGCGAAGACGGCTGATCCCAGTCGTCATCTCTGGTTTCGGAGCCATCGGAATTGAGCCAGATGATATCTTTTATCTCGCCGCCGTAATGGGGGCTTCCCTGAAAAAAATAACGTCGCCGAAACAAAGGGTGCTGGTTGCGCAGGCTGATGATACGCCGAGTGAAGGCAAGCAACTCCTTATCCTGTTTCTTCAGTTCCCACGACAGCCAGCTAATCGCATTATCCTGACAATAGGCATTGTTATTACCCAGCTGGGTGCGCCCCAGCTCGTCGCCTGCCTGCAGCATCGGAACCCCTTGCGAAAACAGCAGCGTAGCAAGAAGATTGCGCTTTTGCCGGGCACGCAAGGCGTTGATCGCCGGATCGTTGGTTTCTCCCTCGACGCCGCAATTCCAGCAATGGTTATTGTCGGTACCGGAATTGCCTTCTTGATTGGCCTCGTTGTGCTTGTCGTTGTAGGTCACCAGGTCATGCAAGGTAAAGCCGTCGTGGGCGGTGAGGAAATTGATGCTGGCATGAGTCCGCCCACTGCGTTCGTACAGGTCGCTGGATCCGGTCAAGCGTTGCGCCAGCTCCCCGATCAAACCTTCATCGCCTTTCCAGTAGGCACGAATACAATCGCGATACTTATCGTTCCATTCCGACCAGCCCAGCGGGAAATTTCCGACTTGATAGCCACCCTCGCCCAGATCCCAGGGTTCGGCAATCAGCTTGATGGTGCTCAGCACCGGATCCTGACGGATGGTATTGAAGAAGGTGCCAAGCTGGTTCACGTCGTGTAATTCTCTTGCCAGCGAGGACGCCAGATCGAAACGGAAGCCGTCTACATGCATTTCCAACACCCAATAACGCAGGCTGTCCATCATTAACTGCAGCACGCAGGATTCTTGCATGTCCAGGGTATTGCCACAGCCGGTGTAGTCTACATAATAGCGTGGATTATCACCCGCCAGGCGATAGTAGGACGCATTGTCGATACCCCGGAAGGATAGTGTCGGCCCCAGTTGATTGCCTTCGGCGGTATGGTTGTAAACCACATCCAGAATCACCTCGATACCTGCCTTATGCAGAGTCTTTACCATGGTTTTAAATTCGCTGACCTGGCCGCTGGCCGAATAACGGGAATCCGGGGCCAGAAAGCCTATGGAGTTATAGCCCCAGTAATTGCGCGCGCCGCGCTCGACCAGATGGCGATCATCGAGAAAAGCATGCACCGGCATCAGCTCAACGGTCGTCACCCCTAGCCGTTGCAGATGCTCGATGACGGGGTCCATAGCCAATCCGGCATAGGTGCCGCGAAACTTCGGCAAAAGATCGGGATGCTGCATGGTAAAGCCTTTGACGTGCAGCTCATAAATCACCATATCGCACCATTGAATGTCGGGGGGATGATCATTCCCCCAGGCGAAGGCCTGATCGATAACCCGGCACTTCGGCATCACATTGGCATTGTCGCGGCGACTGAAAGAAAGATCGTCGTCCTTGGCGCCGATGCGATAACCGAAATGGGCGTCGCTCCACAGCGGCGTCCCCACGATATCTTTTGCATAGGGTTCTATCAGCAGCTTGTTCGGATTGAATCGATGCCCATCTTGCGGACGGTAAGGTCCATGCACCCGAAAACCATAAAGCAGTCCGGGACGGGCCTCGGGTAGATAGCAGTGCCAGACTAAATCGCTACGCTCCTTGAGTTCGACGCGCTGGACTTCGTTCTTGCCGTTGGCATCGAACAAGCACAATTCGACCTTTTCGGCATGCTCGGAAAAGATAGCAAAATTTACCCCTTCGCCGTCCCAAAAAGCGCCGCGCGGATAGGGTCGCCCCGGCCATACCGCCGTTATCGTCTTATTCATCTTGAACCTCCGGTCAAAATTATCCGCGTTTAATGGTATTGGTCATGGCAACGATTGAGCGCCTGGTTGAGCTGTCTGCTGGCTACCCTGCAATCAATCCTTAGATCGCAGATTACAATCGCGACAGTATGCAGCGGAGCGAAGTCACGACCCAATCCGGGCTTTTATCAAGTTCGTTGCGCACATCGTGAAGCGCCTTTTCCAGTATAAAAAGATCGAGTAGCGCTGCGTCCGATGTAAGTACTGAATTGCCCACTGCTTCACTGTACCCTGCCAGGAAAACGCGGCCAACCTCTGCTTCCCAGTCACGCATAAATGGCTCAAACTTTGTCATATCCTTGGGCTGTTCTGCACCGGCCTGCGCGAGTGCATTATCGGCGGCATAGCTGAAGGATCTCAGCATGTCGGCGACATCCCTCAATGGCAAGTGTTTGTGGCGGCGCTCGGCGAAAGTGCAAGTCGGATCACCCTTAAAATCGGTAATCACGAAATCATTCTCGCTGAGTAACACGTTCTCCAATTGATAATTGCCGTGGTAACGTGTCTTGACGGCATCCAGATGCCCGGGAATACAGGCTCGAATGCGATTCGTAACCGCATTGCGTTGCGCCAGCAAGCTTTGCACTAAAGCGCGAACACTATCGGCAAGCCCCGCCTGGCGACGTTCGAGCTGATCCAGCGTGGCTGTAGCCTCGGCTAGCACCTGTAATACCCAATCCTCAAGATCGGCATCGGTTACCGGCTCGGGATCGAAGGCGGAATCACCGGTCATGTTTCCTAGCGCGTTGTGTAGTTCGCCAGTCCGCTGGCCAAGCGTGCGTATTAAAACTAGATAGGCCGCATGTGCTTGTTCCGCGGATTTGGGGGGCTCACCTGCCGTGCGGCATTCTTCAAGGAATCGCCCGAGATAATCCAAGGTATAATTCCAACAGTCACCCTGATTTCTTACATGGCCCTGCAACATAGCCAGTGTCATTTTTCGACCTTCGCTGTCCTCATACTCAACTAGGCCAAATACTGGTGCTATATTGGGAAACTTGACCACCTCGGTTAAAAAACGCCCAATTTCGAACTCCGGGTGCATGCCGATTTCCAGATGCCGATAGCCTTTCAGAAAATATTGTTCAGCCAATACGACGGTAGTATTACTACCCTGTAGGCCAAGTGGTCTTATTGAAATATTGGCGGATGCCTTGCCGAGTGAAACAAAAGCGTCGGTAGCTGAAAAACGGATAGTGCCTGTTGCGCAAGTTAGCGTGTCTCGTGAGCCAATGGCCTCTTCCAACGCTTGGTAAAACGACTCGTCGGCAAAAGCATCAGCCAGTATGCCAATTTGAGCCTGTTGGCGTACTTTGGCCACCGTGGTCGGCAACATGGCGCGCAGGTGTTTCTCGTCGCCGTTTTCCCACGCCAGTGCCAGTGGCAAAAAGCAGAAATAGGGCTCGCCTGAATCAGCTTCAACACGGCACAATGCTATCAGCCACTTTTTACCATCACGCTCCCACTCGGTATAATCGTTAATCACAACACGTCGTATCCCACCGCCTTTGTCGCCGGACCAGTGTTGCGCGGCGACAAAATGCGGTAATACCTCTTCTTCGAGCTGATGACGGACTTTCTCGGCAATGGCACTACGCGAAGGTACAACTTTATCTTTGAAGAAGCTGTTCCAACCATCGAACAACACCAGTGTCGGCAGTTCCTCGGGGAGTAAGTGCTCATCGTGCCAAGCTGGAATCTCTTGGCCACTGGCCAGTCGGAACCAATAATGATTATGGCCGGGTAGGGTAAGAAGATAAGGTAATTCACCAATTGGCGGAAAAGACGCACGGCCCATTAATTCCACAGGCACGCGTCCCTTATACGCGGAAAGATCAAGTTCAACTGCTTGAGCGGCGCGAGACAGGTTGGCCACGCACAAGATAATATCGTCTTGATATAGTCTGAAATAGGCCAGTATCTTGCGATTTCTGGGATGTAAAAATACCAGTTCTCCGCGACCAAAAGCCTGATGGTTTTTGCGCAGCGCCAGCACGCGCTGCATCCAGTTCAGCAACGAACCACGTTCGCGTTGTTGCGCCTCGACATTGACCGACCCGAAACCATAGACCGGATCCATGATAGGGGGTAGGTATAGGCGTTGTGGATCGGCGCGCGAGAACCCGGCATTGCGGTCCGGACTCCATTGCATGGGGGTACGCACGCCATTGCGATCACCCAGGAAAAAATTATCTCCCATGCCGATTTCGTCGCCGTAATAGAGACTGGGAGAACCCGGCATGGACAGCAGCAAGCTGTTCATCAGCTTGATTTTATCGATTTCGTTGTCCATCAGCGGGGCCAGTCGGCGCCGAATGCCGACGTTCACACGTGCGCGCGGATCAACAACATACATCTGGTACATATAGTCACGTTCTTTGTCAGTGACCATCTCCAAAGTAAGCTCGTCGTGATTACGAAGAAAGACTGCCCATTGGCAGGAATCCGGAATATTTGGGGTCTGCCGCATGATATCGACGATAGGATGACGATCTTCCTGAGCAATGGCCATGTACATGCGCGGCATGAGCGGGAAATGGTAGGCCATGTGACATTCATCGCCGTTACTGAAGTAGTCACGCACATCTTCCGGCCACTGATTAACTTCGGCGAGAAAAACGCAGTGAGGGTAATGGGCATCAAGCACCGCGCGCATTTGTTTGATGACGGCGTGAGTTCCCGGCAGATTTTCGTTTTGAGTGCCCTCGCGCACGCACAGATAAGGAATTGCATCCAAACGCATGCCGTCAACGCCTAGGTCCAGCCAAAAACGCATCAGTTTTATGACGGCTTTCACCACCATTGGATTATTGAAGTTGAGGTCCGGTTGATGATGGAAGAAACGATGCCAGTAATAAGCACGGGCTTCTTCGTCCCAGGTCCAGTTCGACCTCTCGGCATCTTTAAAAATAATCCGCGTCTCAGCAAACTTCTGGTTGGAATCACTCCATACATAAAAATCCCGTTTACTTGAACCAGCGGGGGCTCTGCGCGCAGCCTGAAACCAGGGATGCTGATCTGAAGTGTGATTGATGACCAGTTCAGTGATAATTTTGAGGCCGCGGCGGTGGGCTTCCTTTACGAACAATTTGAAATCGGCCATGGTGCCGTATTCGGGATGGATGTTGCGATAGTCAGCAATGTCATAACCGTCATCACGCATTGGAGACGGATAGAACGGTAATAGCCAAAGCGTGTTGACGCCTAAGTCCTGGATGTAATCGAGCTTCTGGATTAAGCCGGGAAAATCCCCGGTGCCATTATTATCGCTGTCATAAAAGGCTTTAATATGCAGCTCGTAAATAACGGCATCTTTATACCAAAGCGGGTCATCCATCCATTGTGTGATATCCACCCGAGGTTCATTTATATCGTTGGATTTTGTCTGGTTCATAGTTCTCTTTTGCAGCAAGCTGTCAAAGCGCATTCGGTAAACATGCTCCGAAGGAATTTTAAAATATGCGTAGACACTAGCGAGAGTGCGTTTCCTGCTCTGCTAAATCCGATGGAATTTTGTTTGGTTAAACATAAGCATGCATTATTCCTGGGCTAGAAACAACTAGGCATTCGTATGTCAGGATGCTCAACAAAACCTCCGATAGGTCAAAGGGAATATCGCCCTAATGCTTAAGGTCGCACCTCAACCTTCCTGCAAATGCGTGCTGGACACCATTGCCGGATTTCTAAGGTTAAGTGTTAATGCTGCAGGGACATAGTGACTATTAATCGACCGAAGATACGATCTTTCTTTTGGATTCAGTAGCAAGATTTTTTAGGTTCTCCTCTATGTTTTCCATGGATTGGTTATTTAGTGGTGATTGACACCAAATTTACTTAGTCGGGTCTATTGCCACAACCAATGGTTAGAGTAGCGCCCCTTTCACGCTAAGAACCCAATGTTCACTGGCACGTTAATACTTGCAATAACAATTGCTAAAAATAGCCTATCTGCAAAGCTGACCATTGTCTGTACGCTATAGAACATAATCTTGCTGATAGATCTAGGTTATGTTGACGTTTCGTCGTAACCATAAAAGCACTGATGCAAATGACAACATCCCCATGTAATTACTAGCCTTTTTCTCATGATGGGTAGAAGTCACATAGTGTAGGTGATGTGTCAACACTTTTCCGGACACACAGCTAAGCAGCTTTAAGCTGCACTTCGTAGTCAACGGGCGACAGGTAGCCATTGGCGGAATGAAGTCGCTCGCGGTTATAAAACACTTCGATATATTCGAATACGGCCTGCCTGGCCTCGGATCGGGTTCGATAGGTCTGGTGATGTATCAACTCGATTTTCAGGGTATGAAAGAAACTTTCCGAGACGGCATTATCCCAGCAGTTTCCCTTACGACTCATGCTTTGCCGGATGCCGTGTTGCGTTAATAAGGCTCGATGGCTGTCCGATGCATATTGGCTGCCGCGATCGGTATGCCATAGCAAGCCTTTCTCGGGCTTGCGCTTCCAAACCGCCATCAGTAGCGCATCGTTCACCAGTTTGGTCCGCATATGTTCGGCCATAGACCAGCCCACGACTTGCCGGGAATAGAGATCAATCACCACGGCCAGATACAGCCAGCCCTCCTGCGTATGGATATAGGTGATGTCGCCGGCATAGACTTGATTGGGCTTTTCCACGGCAAATTGCCGATCCAGGTGATTGGACGCAACCGGTTGATGATGCTTCGAATTCGTCGTGGCTTTGAATTTGCGCTTGGTTTTACAGGCCAACCCCGCTTCCCGCATCAAACGACCGATACGGCGGCGGCTGACGGTTCGGTTCTGAGCGGATAAGGCGGCTTTGAGACGGCGCGTACCGTAGGTTGCCCGGCTTTTGCCAAAGGTGCTTTGGATCATCTCGGATAGGGCGGCATCGTCTTGTTCGCCCGCAGAGGGGCCTTGCTTCAGCCAGTCGTAGTAGGCGCTTCGGGATACCCTCATGAACCGGCACAGGGTATCTACCGCAAAGTCCTCTGCATGCTGCTTGATCCAGGCGTACTTCATCTTTGTTCCTTGGCGAAGTACGCCGCTGCCTTTTTTAGTAAATCGCGCTCCTCGGTCAATCGGGCCACTTCCTTCGCTGCGAAACCTTGGAAACGAAGCGTTAGCGAGTGAAGGTTGAGTAGTCCCTGGAAGCCGTAGCGCCGGGCGGTTTTTCGACTAGAAAAACTGCAAGGCATCGCGAAACGGCGTCGAGTCATGCGAGAGCCAAGGCTTTGATCCCCTTGTTGGGTCAAAGGCGAGGTGACGCGGACGGCCAGGGCCGCCGCAGGCAATCACGTGGCGGTGTAGGCGCGATTGCTAGCCAGGGATGGCTAGCAATCTTTCCCGCCGGAAGCCGACACTCGCCGACTTAAGGCGCTTGAGTTCATCGTACAGATGTTCATCGGTACGGACCGCTTTATTGCTGTCTTTGGGGCGACTGTATTTTCCTATCCAGGTATGCAAGGTATTGACGTTAATGCCAAGATCCTGGGCTACCTGGCTGATCGGTTTATCGGATTCATTCGCCAACTTGACGGCTGAGGCTCTGAATTCGGCTGTATAGGTATTGGGTTTTTCTTGGCTCATTTTGGATTCACGCTTTTTCAGGTTATTTTAAAAAGTGTGTCCGGTTTAGTGTAGCCACATCAAGGTATTGCACCAACCGAATACAAATTCTGGCTCCCAGCAATGCCTAGCAGATGCTAAAAACTCAAACCCCTTCTCTAGCCCGGGGAGGGAATATTTTTGCTGTAACGTGACGATGTTAATTAAGCCTGAGGAATTAGATTTTCTGAGCTTTTTGTCAGGAATTACCGGCAAATGCGACTAAAAGGCAAGCCCCATACTATTTAAGGAACACAGATGTTTAGTCAGACAATATGCAAACACCCATCGAAGCCTAGCCCTTTCAAGATCGGTAGCTCGGCATGAAAACTTCCAGAATTTTGTTATTGCTGGGCATTGCCACATTGATGGCGACGTTTTTTGCGTTGGATTTGCAGCACTATCTGACGCTGGATAACTTAAAAGCGCAGCAGACCGGCATCGCCTATTACCGTCAGACTCACCCAGTGCTGGCTATGGTAATGTATGCCGCGTTGTATATCGCGGTCACTGCGCTATCGCTGCCAGGGGCGACGATATTGACGCTGGCCGGCGGCGCGGTATTCGGTTTGCTGTGGGGTACGCTGATTGTCTCGTTCGCTTCCAGCATAGGCGCGACCTTGGCGTTTCTGGCGGCGCGTTTTTTGTTGCGCGACTGGGTCAAATCTCGGTTTATCGTCCGCTTAAAGGCCATTGATGACGGCGTGGATCGCGATGGTGCTCTCTATTTGTTTACGTTGCGCTTGGTACCGGTGTTTCCGTTCTTCATGATCAATCTGGCGATGGGTTTGACGCCGATCAAGGTGCGCACCTTTTACTGGGTCAGTCAGGTCGGCATGCTGGCCGGCACCGTGGTCTACGTCAATGCCGGTACCCAGTTGGCGAAAATCGATTCGCTGTCCGGCATCCTGCCTCCGGCTGTGCTGGGTTCGTTTGCCTTGCTCGGTGTGTTTCCATTAGGAGCGAAGAAAATGCTCGAATTCATTCAACAACGCAAAGTCTACGCTCGCTGGCCTAAACCCGACCGCTTCGACAACAACCTGCTGGTCATTGGTGCCGGTTCGGGCGGTTTGGTGTCGGCCTATATCGCCGGGGCGGTCAAAGCCAAAGTCACGCTGATCGAAAAGGACAAAATGGGCGGCGACTGTCTAAACACTGGCTGCGTACCGTCCAAGGCGCTGATTCGCTCGGCCAAGTTGCTGTCGCATATCAAACGCGCGCCCGAGTTCGGTATCGCCAAAGCCGAGGCCGAATTTGATTTCGCCGCCGTGATGGAGCGGGTGCAACAGGTGATCAAAACAGTAGCACCGCATGATTCCGTGGAACGGTATACCGAGCTGGGCGTGGAGGTCATCGAAGGCTCGGCCAAAATCGTCTCGCCTTGGGCGGTGGAAGTCACGACAGCCGAAGGCGTCAAAACCCTCACCAGCCGCGCCATCGTCATCGCCGCCGGCGCCCGGCCCTTCGTGCCGCCGATTCCCGGACTGGAAGACATCGAATATCTGACTTCGGATAACATCTGGAACTTGCGCGAATTGCCCAAGCGCCTGTTGGTGCTGGGTGGCGGCCCGATAGGCTGCGAATTGACGCAAACCTTCGCCCGCCTCGGCAGTCAGGTCACGCAGGTGGAAATGGCCCCGCGCCTTATGCTGAGGGAAGATGCGGAAGTGTCGGACATCGTCCAAGCCCGCTTCCAGGCGGAAGGCGTGGCGGTCAACGTCAACCATACCGCCAAGGAATTCATCGTCGAAAACGGCGAACACATTTTGCTGGCCGAGCATGACGGGCAAATCGTCAGAATCCCGTTCGATAAAGTGTTGATCGCCATCGGCCGCGCCGCCAATGTGCAAGGTTATGGCGTCGAGAAACTTGGCATTGCCTTGTCGCCGCGCAAAACCCTGGAAACCAACGCCTTTCAGGAAACCAACTATCCGAATATTTTCGCTGTCGGCGATGTGGCGGGACCCTATCAATTTACCCACACCGCCGCGCATCAGGCCTGGTATGCGGCGGTCAACGCCTTGTTTGGGCATTTTAAAAAGTTTCGTACCGATTACTCGGTGATTCCCTGGTCGACCTTTACCGAACCGGAAGTGGCGCGCGTGGGTTTGAACGAACAAGATGCGCAAACGCAGGGCATCGCTTACGAAGTGTCGACCTATGGCATAGCCGATCTGGACCGTGCCATTGCCGACGGCGAGGCCCATGGCTTTGTCAAAGTGCTGACTGTGCCGGGCAAGGATAAAATTTTGGGCGTCACCATCGTCGGCGAACATGCCGGCGACCTAATTGCCGAGTTTGTGCTGGCGATGAAACACGGCATCGGCTTGAATAAGATTTTAGGCACCATTCACATCTATCCAACCCTGGCGGAAGCCAATAAATATGTAGCGGGCGTCTGGAAACGCAATCACGCTCCCACGGTATTGCTGGAATGGCTGGGCCGTTATCACGCCTGGCGGCGCAAGGTTTAAGCGATGCAAACGCTTTTCCCCGATAGCGTGCTGCTGATTTTTTGCAAAGCGCCAATTCCCGGCCAAGTCAAAACCCGGCTACAACCGGCCTTGAGTGCCGAACAGGCTGCCGAAGCACACCGGCGGTTGACCTATATGACGCTGGAGCGGGCCTTCCAGCAGCCTTTATGCGCTGTTGAACTCCACTGCGCGCCGGATACCGATCATGAGTTTTTTCAGGATTGCGCGCGCCGTTTTCCGCTGACACTGAAGATGCAACGCGGCGCCGACTTGGGCGAACGCATGCATCGCGCCTTCGATGATGCGCTGGGCCGATACCGGCATGCGTTACTGATGGGTTGCGATTGTCCCAGTCTTTACTGTGACGACCTGCGTCGGGCACTGACGGCGTTACACGAAGGCCACGATGCGGTCATCGCACCGGCCGACGATGGCGGTTATGTCATGATCGGCTTAAACGAAGCACAACCGAGACTGTTCAGCGACATGAGCTGGGGCCATGACCAGGTCATGACCACCACTCGCAGCCGGACAAAGGAGATCGGTTTGAACCTGTACGAACTGGATAGCCAATGGGATGTGGATACTTATCCGGATTGGCTTTGTTATTCGGCTATGTAAAAATTATGAGCGTAACCCACCTTGATTCGCATTATTGCCGAGCGGGATTTGTCGGAATTTAGGCATAGGCTGCAAAGCGAGTTGGCCCATGTTTGATGAGGGCGGTTCACTGGCTAGCGGATCGCCGTCAATGTCGTGTAGCAAAACTGACAATTAGATGCCTGATGACATATTTCCTGTTGATTTTGAAATGTTTTTTATTGGCATAACGCTTGCTGCTGGATTTATAGCCTCTGCCTGCCACATTTAACTCTCCTCCTCCAGCGAACTTTTGGTTTAGTTTGTCAGGAATCGGGAGGCTAAACCCAATCCAACCGCCAACTTCCGGGACAGAACATGCCAGCCACTTTTCAACTTCAAACCAACGACGAAAATCAGTATTTTTTTAATTTCCTCAACAGTAAGGGCGAACTCATTCTGATGAGCGGCGATTACGGCAACAAGGAAGAAGCCCTGCAGGCCATTAAAGAAGTGAGAACCGGCTCCTTAATGACCAATCAGATTGCCGCTAGCAAGGTCCCCGAGGGCGATACTTTTTTTGTGATCAAGGATGCCGCCGGCGCCATCATTGTCAAAAGCGTTTTATTTAACTCCAACATGGTTTTCGACAACGCGCTGCACATTGTTAAAGACAACGCCTGCGTTGCCGAAATCGTCGATCTGACTCAGTAAACTAGGGATCGACGCGATTCATAAATTTTTTCCAGGTAGCGAAAACAGGTGACGGCGATATGGGAGTCGAACTCAAAATTGTTCGGGAATTGGCCACGGTTTGCGTCACTGCGAGCGAGCTGACGGCGATTGAAAATCTGATTAAAGGCGAACTGACCAAGCCGGCATTCGTCGAACAATTCGACAAAATGGCAAACTCAATCAAGGAGTGTTATGGCATAACCACCGCGAGTCTTCAGATTTGGCTTGCGATGACCACCGAAACCGAATTTTGCGAAAAATTCGATGCCGCCTATAGCAACCACAAAGCCACTTACCTCAGCATTTCCAACCGGCCGCGGGTGGCGTCCGAGCAGGCTTACTTGGCGTATATGCTGCTCCGGGAATTTAAGGAAACCCAAACCGCGTACCCTCTGTTGAAACTGACCTTCGCGCGTTTGGATGAGTTTATCGATAAATGGATTACCAACGATGCCTGGCTGGCGATGTCCATCGAGAATTTCGTAAAAATGTTGTATCGGTTTCTGACCGAGGTTGCCGAGCTTAAACAGAAAGACCCGACCGATGCATTTGCTATATATCAGGCACTGATGGTCGCGTTGCGTCCCTATTGCGCCTTGCTAGAAAGTGACTGCTCTCAATCAGTTTAAGGAAACGCTGAACAAGTTGATTCCGCTTATGGTTCCGATGCTCCGCGTGGGAACCTGCTCAGGGACGCTCTAGCGACCCGAACCGCAGAGCGGTTCAGGCTGCATTCCCGGAGCATGGGAATGCAGCCTGGAATGCGGGAAATTATTTTCAACCAAATCCTGAGTCTCGCGCTATTGCTCATAGTCATTCAACCACTTACTGTGCAAAATAATCGGCTCGGCGACGGATATGCAAGTTGATGAACCACCTCAAGATGCCGGTAGCCAAATATGCAAAAGCCACGATGCGCCAACTCGAAAGCACTGTCGCATCCTGGCGTGCGCTTATGCGGCGGCCCGATCCAGAAATTGGTTAAACGCCATTTCGGCGTATCACCTGGAACCTTCCGGCGTAGCTGAAATTTCCCGTCAATTCAGCGATAACTCCGCCCGCAAACGCTCCGCCATCAAGTCGACAAACGAGCGAATCTTGGCTGAAGAATGGCGGCCCTCGCGGTGCAGGATATGGACCGGAACCGACGAACTTTCGAACTCGCTCAGTACGATTTTCAGATTGTCGTTTCGCAATGGCTCGGCAATTTGATAATTCAGTAGGCGGGTGATACCCAGGCCGGCCATGGCGGCGCTGGCGGCTGAATCGTTATCGCTGACGCTCAACATAGGCTGTAGTTTCACCGTCAACGGCTGGCCATCGCGTCCGAAGCGCATTTCATTGGCAGGGTTTAAGCCGCGTGCCAGGATGATGTTGTGGTTGGGCAAATCTTCCGGAATCCGCGGAATGCCGTGAGTCGAGAGATATTCCGGCGAGGCGCATAACACCCGCCGCACCGAGCCGACCCGCAGCGCCCGGTACGACGAATCGGGCAATTCGCCGATGCGGATCGCCACGTCCACGCCTTCCTCCAGCATGTTGAGCACCCGGTCGACGAATAGTGCATTGACTTCCACATCCGGATAACGGCGCAAATATTCGACAATACCTGGCATCACGAATAAACGCCCGAACAGGACCGAGGCGGTAACGGTGAGCAGGCCGCGCGGTTCGACATTGATGCCCAGCGCTGCTTCGTCGGCTTCATCGGCCAAGGCGATGATGCGTTTGGCGTCCTCATAGTATTTCTGACCGGCCTCGGTCATGCGCACATAGCGAGTGGTGCGATTCAATAATTTAACCCCCAAGCGCTCTTCCAACGCCGCCACCGCACGCGTCACGGCCGGTGGCGACATGTGCAGCTTGCGGGCGCCGCCGGCAAAGCCCTCGGCTTCGACCACGGCGACATACACACTCATTAAATGTAAACGATCCATTGGTAATTCCAATTATCGCAATAGTTAATTGGAAATTATAGGTATTCTTAATTTTTGTGCAATAAGACACACTGTATCCGCCTGCTGAATTTAACCCAGGCATACGACAACCTATTTCATTTTTTGGAGAACACTCATGAGCCGTATTACCACCGTTAGCAACGAAATCGCCAATATCGAACAACGCAGCCTATTGGATGCGATCCAAGGCCAGTTGGGGATGGTGCCCAACTTTTTGCGGGTGTTCGCCCACTCGCCGGATGCCTTGAAAGCCTTCCTAGGTTTGTATCACATCGCCAACCACGGTTCGCTGGACGCCGCCACCCGCGAGCGCATCGCACTGGCGCTGGCCCAGCAGAACCAATGCGAATATTGCCTGTCCGCCCATACCGCCATCGGCCGCGATGCCGGTTTGAGCGGGGCGGAAATCGCAGCCAACCGGGCCGGCTCCAGCCAGGACGCCAAGGCGGCGGTGGCGGTTAAATTCGCCCGCGCCCTGGTCGAGCACAAGGGCGAGGTGACCAACGCCGAGTTGCAGTCCATGAGTGACGCCGGTTTTAGCGAGTCGGACATCGTCGAGGTGATTACCCACGTCGGCATGAATGTGCTGACCAATATCCTGGGCAAAGCCAGCAGGGTCGAAATTGATTTCCCAAAAGTGGCGTTAAAACAAGCCGCCTAAAGCTTGACCGGGCAGAGCGCAGGGATGGTGTTTGGCCCGGTTTATTGCGCTGAATGGAATTAAGGTATTGCAAATCATGACTATTCAACACAACTAATGATTGTGTCAGAGTAGCCATCAACATTTCATCCCGTCCGGAGTAAAGACCATGGCCCGCGCTTTTGCCAAAATCAGTTTTACCCCCGACGTGCAAGCGGTACAAACCGAAATGGGTAGCCGCACTGCGTATCGGGCCGCCGAACTCGGCGAGGCCGAGACTGTGGTGCTGAGCGCCTTCGAACAGGCATTCATTGCCGAGCGCGACAGCTTTTACCAAGCTACGGTCAGTCAAAGCGGCTGGCCCTATGTGCAGCATCGCGGTGGGCCGGTGGGATTCTTGAAAGTGTTGGATGAACAAACCATCGGTTACGCCGATTTCAGCGGCAACCGCCAATACCTTTCGGTAGGCAATTTATGCGGCGATGACCGGGTGAGCTTGTTACTGATGGATTATCCGCAGCGACAGCGCCTGAAAATCTGGGGTCGGGCGCGAGTTGTGGACACACGCAGCGAGCCGGCATTGCTGGAGAAACTGGAACTGCCCGACTTTCGCGCTCCGGTCGAGCGCGGTATCGTCATCCGAGTCGAAGCCTTCGACTGGAATTGCCCCAAGTACATCACTCCGCGCTACAGCCAGAACGAAGTCGAAGCGCTACTGGTTCAGGCTCGTCAGCGACAACCGGTGGTAGTGACAACGCATGCGCCAGCTGTTTTGGGAAACGGCGCATTGCCGTTGACCATCAGCGGGATTCGGCAATTGACGCCGCGTATTCGCGCTTACGAATTGCGCCATATTGGCGGCGAGCCGCTACCGGCGTATCGGGCCGGGGCGCATATCCGCGTGCCGATTGCGCTGCCCGACGGTAGCGTTACCTCTCGCGCCTATTCGCTGACCGACGCGTCTGGCGATCCGGATTGCTACCGCATCGCGGTGCTGCGGGTGGACGGTGGCGAAGGCGGCTCGTCGGCATTGCACGACGGCTGGCAAATTGGTACACGCCTCAACGTCGAAGCGCCGGAAAACTATTTCCCATTGCACGATGACGAGCGCCCGGCGTTGTTGATCGCCGGCGGCATCGGCATCACACCCATCAAAGCCATGGCAGAAACCTTGGCCGCACGGGGTGCGGATTTTCAACTGCATTACACTGGCCGTGCGCCGCGAGAAATGGCCTTTGTCAAAGACTTGCAGCGGCAGTTTCCTAATCGATGCCGGTTTTACTTCAGTCAGACACAAAATCCAACCCGGCCGGACCTCTCGGCGCTGCTCGGTAGCGCATCCGCCGATACCGTCATTTACGTCTGCGGCCCGACTCGCCTGATCGACAGCGTACGCCAAACCGCCCGCCGGTTCGGCATTGCCGACGAACGGGTGCAATTTGAAAGTTTCATTTAACCGAATGAGAACAGCATGATCACGCCATACGACATGTCGCTATCCGGCAACTGCCACAAAGCTTGCCTGTTGCTGAGTTTTTGACATTGCCTGCAGAGGCTCGATTGCCGGTAGATGCGCAGATTGGATTGAGCATACGGCTGTTATCAACCAATTGCACCAAAGAGTAGCTTAAAGCCGGGGCGGCCGCTGATATCAGGTTTAAGCAAGCGGGGACTTTGCCATGTGCGGTCGCTACAACTTGACAGCCAGTTCACAAGCCATCGACGATTTCCACCTAGTGGCAACTGCAAAACAGTAAGCTGCCATTCAAAATGTAGGTGCGACTAGCTTGCGTAATCGCACTTTTCGAAGCTATCGCCCCCTCCCTCGCTTCTGCAAATTTTCCTTAAAGCCGGTCATTTAACACCACGTTAATGCTTTTCAAATTACTAAAAAATCATTCACATTGGTTTCCATGACATCGGGCGTGATGAAATTGTAAGTATCGAACACCGGGCTGAGTAAATATTTATCCAATCCCATGCTAAACGCGTGCATGGATCGATTAAAGCTCTTATAAGGATCAACCGGGTTTGTGGCGATTGGAACAGTGTAATCGGACCTTTAAGCCCACTGTTTGACGAAAAAACCGATTAACAGCACCGAAAAACCGCCGATTTCGGCGACGGCAAGAACATTCAAAATTCTATAGTCCTTGGCTTTGTCTGGCGAGTCGCGCAGGCTGTTTTTACTGTCCGTGGTCATGCCCAACTCGACGTAATGCGCGATGGCGATGGCGAAAAACACCAATGGCGGTATCACCGCGACGGTGTTCAACCACCCTGGGAACGCGCTCAGCGCGGCAAACACCGCCAGTAACTGCGAGGAAAAGGCATACATCAGTGCCGCGCGGTGGGCGATATTGACATAATGTGGGGCTTCGGCCTGCGGGTGGCGGCGCATGCAGAGATATTTCCATAATCCGGTCAGCAAGCCCACCATGAAAAAAATGCCGGAAGCGCTGAGTGCGATGCAGGCGGCGGTAGTGCTTAGAAAAGTTTCCATCTCTATCTCCTGGGGATGAGTACAATGATTGAGGTACATGCAGTTTAATGGCCAGGCGGAATGTTTACTGGCCTGAAACGGCTCAAAAATTTGTCCAAAACGGCTGAACGATGGTTTTTTGAGGGGCGATCATGGTTGCGACATCATCATTCCCGCTGGCGAAAGCGGGCATGCTCTTTTCCACTCAGGACAGGCCCGCCACTGAACGCCGGGACTGGTGGCGCGAGGTCATTTGCCGCCACTACACCCAGGTCGAAATCGTCTCAAACTTGGCGGCGGATTATTATGGCGAAACCCGCATCCTGCCTTTGCCCGGCATGCAATTGTCGGCGGTTCGTTCCGGGGCGATTTCGCTCGCTAAACAAGCGCGCAGCCCCGAACGCTAGGATCAGGACGCTTATTTTGCGGTGCTGTTATTGTCCGGTGCCTATAGGCTGCGGCAGGATGGCCGAGAAGTGGCGCTGCAACCCGGCGACATGGCCATTTACGATGCCACCCGCCAGCATCGGCTTGATTGCGTCGGCGATAATTTCGCAAAATTGATTTTCGCCATTCCCCGGCAGGTGTTGCAAAACCGGTTTGCGACGGTCGAGCGCTGCACCGCGGTTCGCATGGCAGGCGATTCCGGCATCGGCGCTATCGTCTCGAACTTTTTGCGCGCATCGGCTCATCAACTCGAAGCTCTCCCAGCCGATGAGCTGGTCAAAATTAGCCATGCGACCATCGATATGTTGCTTTGGAATCTGAATACGATCAAGCTCGGCGGGCGGCTGTCGCCAAGTCGAGAACAGGCGCTGATACGCGTCAAGGCGTGTATCGAGCAGCAACTGCGCAATTCGCAACTCGATGCGGCGATGATTGCCGGTAAGGTTGGATTGTCGCCGCGTTACATCAATAGTCTGTTTGCAACTGAAGAAACATCATTAATGCGCTACGTGTTGCAGCGCCGTTTGGAATGTTGCCATCGCGAATTGTCGTTGGCGGGCCAAAATGGACGAGTCTCCGATTTGGCGTTTCGTTGGGGGTTCAACGATTTATCTCACTTTAGCCGGGCATTCAAGCAACGGTACGGTATTGCGCCGCGGCAGCTTAATCCTCCTAGCGCGTAGGATGACGAAAGGAATCGCATCATTCGCGATGGCTATGTCACCGTTAATTAATGAAGGTGAATGTGGATTGGATCTGGGATCGCCAATCACTTTGCCGGTACGAAACAGGTAGGGGGGGGCTTGTAATCAAGCATCCATAGCTAAACTGACAGACAGGTGTCCATTCAGCTGCTGTCACTGATGATCGAAACGCAGTCGTTTGTAATTGGCCGAACTTAATCCGTCAGGTGGCTTGAAGTATCTGCCTAATAGATGTCTGCTATCGTGGAGGGCAAGTAAAGCCAACTAATTGATCTGTTTTTACGGCAGATTTGGCCCATCTGAGTTTTGCCCTGTTTCCGCCATACGTGTCTTTGTCCTATGGTAAATTGACTGACCAAGTTCAGTATGCAAGTCTGAATGCAGAAAAAACTAAACATGACAAAAATCCTTATCAAAAGCCATCGCTCCAAACTCAGGGGAAAGCGTTAAAAATTGCCAAAAGCATTCAACGCCCGGTTCAAACCAAGCTGATTGCTCAAGGTATTCAGTAAGGTATTGATCTTTACAAAAGACAGGGCGCTAAATAAACATCGCAAAAAACCTATCGTCTGCCCGCTGTTAGATCAATCGACGGGAACTTGCCGAGTTTATTCGCTCAAAAAAACGCAGGTCAAACCGGTAATACCGCTTATTTCGGCAATCGATCGATAACGGAAAATTTGCAATAGACTTTCTTGCTAAGGTGATTTTTGAGAAAGTTTGTACCCATTGCAAATGTCAAATAGTGTCGTTCGCTCAGTCAACGGCAAATTGCTTGGATTGGGTACATTTATTGCCATAAATCGCCTAATCAGATAATCCGTTATCGGCAATGATGCGGCGTATCAATTGTTCGGCACCGCCCAGTTCATGGTCGTAGATGTCGGTGCTGTAGGCCTCGCCGGCTAATTTGACGCTGGATGCCAGTTGAGAGGGTTCGGATTGGCCGATCTTGATCCGGGTCAGGGTCGACAGGCCCGGTTGTAGCGGATTGTCTTGTAATTCTTGGTGATCCAGCGATATACGGACTTGCAGGCGTTCGGCGATATGAATGAAGTTGCCGGTGCTATTGTCGGTCGGCAACAGGGCAAAACTGCTGCCCGTGGCGGGGTTGATGCCTTGCACCAAGCCGTGATAAAGCCGTTCGCCGCCGTAGGCATCGACCCGAATTTCCGCCGCTTGCCCCGGGCGGATCGAGGCAATCTGGGTTTCCAGGAAATTGGCTTCTATCCAAACATCGTCCAGCGGCACGATGACCAGCAACGGGGCACCGGCTTTCAGATTGTCGCCGACCTGCACCTTGCGTTTGGCGACATAGCCCGAAATCGGCGCGATCACGTTGCGGCGCTGGTAGTCGAGAAAGGCTAGCCGCAGCCGGCTCTTGGCTTTTTCGACCGCCGGATGATCGCTGATGCGGGAGTTTTTCATCCGCGCCTCGACGCCGCTTTGTTCGGCGCGGCTTTCACGTATAGCGGCTTCCAATTCGCGCAGTTTGTCCTGGGCATTTTGTACCTGCTGCTCGGAAGCCGCGCCATCCTTGGCCGCGGCCGTAAAACGCTCCAGGTCGTGGCGCACCTGATTCAACGAGGCTTCGCGGGCCAGGATACGCTGTTTCAGCGTTTCGATCTTTGCCTTCAGGGTGACGATGTCGCGCACGGTTTCCGCCAGCTCGGCCTCGGCCTGTTGCAGCGCGATCAGAGTATGCGCGCCGTCCAGCCTGACCAAAACTTGGCCTTTTTGTACTCTCTGAGTGTTTTCGGTCAACAATTCCACCACGGTGCCGTCGCTTTGCGCCTTTAACGTGACCAAATGGCCGGCGACAAAGGCATCGTCGGTGCCGACCCAGCCGCGATTGTTCAGCCACCAAATAATCAAGCACAGCAGTCCGGCCAGCAATAATGCCAGCGTCATTGCTTTCAGACGGCGGTTGCGTTGCCGGAGGATTTCCCTGGGGCGTATCTTTTTTTGCATGGGTCGCGTTTATGGAGTTGAAGTGCGGGCATTGATCGCTTGGTCATAACCGCCGCCCAAGGCCTTGATGATGAGGACAGCGGCCTTGCGCCGTTCGGCCTCCAGCGACAGCAAATGTAGCCGCTCGCGGTTTTCATCGATGCGAGTCCGCAGCGGTTGCGCGCGGTCGCCAAGGCCGGTGCGGTTTAGTGTCTCGCTAAGCCGGTGATTTTGCTCGGCGTCGGCCAGACTGTGCCGTTGCTCGGCAAGACGAGTTTCTAGTTCGCGCCAGCGGTTCAACGCGTCGGCCACTTCCTGTACCGCATGCACCAAGCCGGCGTTATAACGTTCGACGGCGGCATCGTAGGCAGCTTGACGGTGGCTCAGATTAGCGCGCAAGCGGCCGCCTTCGAATAGCGGTAATTCGATCGACGGGCCGACTGCGTAAGCCAGACTGGAGCCTTGCAACAGGATGTCGGTTAGACTGACGCTGTGCAGGCCGGTGAAGGCGATCAGGTTGACGTCGGGGTAGAACGCCGTTTCGGCGACCTTTATTTCCTCGGCGGCGGCCTCGGCATGCAGCCGGGCGGCGGTCAAATCCGGTCGCCGTGCCAGCAGGCGTAGCGGTAGGTCGGTTGGTAGCGGAATTTGCTGTGGCGTCATGCCGGCTTCGACTTGTAGGGTTCGGCCCCAATCGCTGCCTTGGCCGGCCAGAGCCGCCAGCAGATTTTTATGCAATTCGATTTCGGCGCGGATACCGGCTAGGCGTTGTCGAGCGGCATGCCATTCCATCCGTGCCCGCAGCAGAGGCTCCTGATTGCTCAGCCCATTGGTGAGTCTGGATTGTTCCAGTGTTGACAAGGCTTCCCGGTCGACGGCGATATGCTCGGCAAGCGCCAGTTTGTCGTTCGCGGCCCGCAAATCGAAATAGGCAGCCGCTACCGTGGCGGCCAGTAACATCCGGGCATCGGCCAGTTCGGCGGCTACCGCCAGCGAACGGCCGACCGCCGCTTGCAATGCCGCCCGATCCTGGCCCCAAAAATCCAGGTGATAGCGCAGCAGTAATGGATTGACAAGCAATTGCCGAAAATCCTCGCCGGCGAATTTGGCCTGAACGCTGTTGGCTGAATAGCGCTGGGCGCTGAAGCCGACATTGGCGACGACGGTGGGGTATAACTCCGCCGCTTGGGCATCGACCAATGCCTGCGATTGCCGCAACCTGGCCTCGGCGGCCTTGAAGTCCGGGTTACCGGCTAGGGCGGTTTCGATCAGACGGTTCAGGCTGGGATCGGCGAACACGGCCCACCAGTCCTGTTGCGGCCATTGCGCACTGCTTGTTAATTCGGCGCGTGCCGATTTTAGAGTTTCGCTCATTTCGGGCATGGCCATTATCGACGCGCGCTGGCTGTCCTCGCCGAACCAAGCGCAGCCGACCATAAACGGGATAAGCGCCGAGATAGTCAAACGATCGACGACGCGCGTTACCTGACGCGAAACCTCCTTAACGGAAACAGGCCAAATCCGCATCAGGCTTCCTCGACCACGATTTCTTGTTGCTCGCGGCGCAAGTCTTCGCGCGAGCTAATCTTGACCGGTGTCCGGGTCGGGTGAGCGAACCAGACCAGTATTGCCAGCCCCACGAAGGCGCAACCGGCCAGCCAGAAGGCGTCGTTGAGGCTGTGTATCATCTCGGCCCGTCCGGCCAGCTTGGCGAATTTGGCGAAGGCTTCGGCTTCGTTTAAGGTTTGTAGGTCCAGGGGAGCCGCACCGAAAGCGACATGATTTTCGGCGAAACGGGTCATGTGTAGCGGCGCGCGGCGGTAGAGTATGATGCCTTGCAAGGCGATGCCGATTGCTCCGGCGGCGATGCGCATCAGGCTAGCCAGTTCCAGCGCTCGCCACTGCCTTTCCGGCGCTAGGCCATGCAGCAGCAAGGTGGTTAGCGGCACGAAAAAACCGCCTAGACAAACGCCCTCCAGCAGCTTGGGCCAAAATAGCTGGTCGAATGCATCCGGGTCGTCGAAGCGGCTCAGCCAGAAATAACACAGCGCGAAACCGAGTAGATTGGCGCTGGCCAGCAGGCGGGCGTCGTAGCGTTTGACAATTTCGTGGAATACGCCGGCCATTGGTTTGGCGAAAATCGCCATCGGCAGAAATACCAGTCCGGCCAGCAGCGAGGAATAACCCAGCGTCGTTTGTAACTGCACGATCAACATCGACAGCAAGCCTTGAAACATCAAAAACCCGAACAACAGCGCCACTATGCCAATCGTGAAGTTGCGCCGGGCGAACAGCCGAATATCCAAAAATGGACGGCGTAGGCTCAGTTCCCATATCACCCAGTAACCCAGTACGGCGGTCACGAAAATGGCGAGGCCGACCAGATAGCTGGAATTAAGCCAGTCCCAGTCGTTACCCTGATTTAGAAGGGTTTGTAAGCCCAGCAACGCCAAACCGAGCAGGACGAAACCGACGCCGTCGAAACGGTGCCGTTGCCGTGGGCCGCCGCGCCGGTACAACAAGGCGCCGACGACGCCGGCAATCGTTAGCGCTAGCGGAATGTTGAACCAGAACAGCCAGCGCCAACCCAATGTGTCGGCGATCCAGCCGCCCAATGGCGGACCTAGCGTGAACGGGGTCAGGGTAAACAGGCTCCAGACGCCGGTGCCTATGGATTTGTGTTTATCCGGGTATTCCTTGATCAGTAGTGCCTGTCCCAGCGGTAATGTCAGGCCGCCGGAAAAACCCAGCAGGATGCGAGCCGCCAGATAACCGTAAAAATGAGTAGCCTCGGCGCAGACCCAGGAGGTCAAGGCAAAAATCACAAAAGCCAGCACGAAGGGCCTGTATTCGCCGAATCGCCGCGCCAGCCAGCCGCCAACCGGGAAGGCCAGCGCCAGGCCGATCATGTAATCGGTCTGGGTCCAGGCCGCGAAACTGAGCGGAATACCCAAGCCGCCGGCCACGCGCGGCAACATTGCGATATAGGCGCCGGCGTTGAAAATCACCAGCGCGTGGCTGACACCCAGGCAAAAATTGAACAGCAGGAAGCGCCAGCCGCGCAGTCGTTTACCGAGGACGGTGTTCATCGTGCGGCGACCGGCTCGGGCGTGGAGGCCTCGGGCCAGCCGATGTCGCTCAAGGCCTGATTCAATAAACGAGTACCCATTTCGGCGATCCTTCTTTTGAAGGCTAGGCTATCGGAATCCAGCGAGGCCAACGCGGCATCGTCGACCATAAAGGTCTCGGCGCGAGCGCGGGCGATGACCCGGTGAGTCGCGGGATTGATCAGCTTCAACAGGAGCTGAAGCGAAGTTTGGCCTTCGAAGATTCGATAGCCGCCAATGCCGACTTCCAATACCGCATCGGCATTACCCGTTAGTCGATAGTCGGCGGGTGACAGGTCCAGGGCATACCAGACCTGGATGGCGTCATGCCAGTGATTCAAATTGGCGTTGCGTTCGCCGGCGGCCATCGGTAGCGGATAAAAATCCCGGCCAAGGCTGGCGTTGACTTGCCGCGCGGCCAGCCAGGCTTGGGCCAGTTGCGCCATCGCGCGCGCCGGTGTCCATTCCGGTTCGGTTTCGGCGGCCAGTGCCATTCGCGGCGCCGTATCGTCTTGTTCTATCGGCGTATTTTGAGTGTCGTCCTGGCTGATCAAGCCGGCGATAACGATACCGGCCGCATTCCGGTAGCGATTTGTCCGAAGGGCGACCGGCATCGCCATGTTTTGATAATGACGATAGGCCGGTATTCGATGTTCGAGCGGGTCCGGAAACACTTCCAGCGGCGGCGATTCGACCGGCACGATCAGTAGTGACCGCAGTTTGCCGAGTTCGGCGGCGGGCGGTTTCAGCGTCGGCGCCCAACAAGCGTTTAACAGCGTGATGAGTATCAGCCAGATGCCCGATTTTTGGATCGGAAGATGCCGAGGTGGTTTTGATAATTCGGGATGAATGGCGACGGCTCCCGTCATGGATGGCCTTTGTTTCATCTGGCTTCTCCGTTGGTATGGGGTAGGGGGCTTGGCAAAGATTTGGCTGACTCAGTAGCGATTCACTATAGTTTGTGTTTTTATATAAGGCAAACGACATTTATTGAACTTTAATATCGATAAATCCGATACCAAAAACATGGACATTGATCAGATCAGAACTTTTTTAAGCGTTGCCGCCAACGGCAGTTTTCAGGAAGCCGCTAATCGGTTGTATGTAACGCAATCGACCGTCAGCATGCGTATTCAACGGCTGGAGAGTTATCTAGGCGTGCCGTTGTTCGTGCGCAATCGAGCCGGGGCGAGTTTGACCTTGCAAGGCAAACGCTTCATGCGGCACGCCAAATCGTTGTTGCTGACGCTGGAGCAGGCGCGGCATGACATCGGTCTGCCCAGCCGATTTCGTTCCAGTATTTCCATCGGCGCGCGGATTGCGCTTTGGGAAAGTCTGCTGCCGGAATGGATAGGTGTGTTGCGCAGGCAGGCGCCGGATCTCTCGATCCGTAGCGAGATCGGTTTTGAGGAGGATTTGATGCGTGGCCTGATCGAAGGCGGCCTGGACATCGGCATGATGTATACGCCGCAGCACAGTCCCGGTTTACAGGTCGAGCATTTATTCGACGAAACGCTGGTGTTGTTGAGTAGTGATCCGGACCGGCCGTGGCCGAACGATGATTATATTTATGTGGACTGGGGGCCGGGATTCTATGCCCAGCACGGCAATCACTACCCGAATCTGGAGCGACCGGCGCAGGTGGTGAATATCGGCTGGTTGGCGGTGCAACTGGTGTTGCGTAATGGCGGTTCCTGCTTTTTGCCTATCCGGCTGGCCGAACCGTGGCTTGCGGCCGGCAAGTTGTTTCATGTGGCCGAAAGTCCGCGATTCACGCTGCCGGCCTATATGGTTTCGCCGCGCGATAGCGATTCGGAGATATTGCAACATGTGATCGCTCAGCTAAGAGCGTTGGCGGCGATTGAACGGCAAAAAGACTATTCATAATAGTGCGCGCCAAGCGAGCGGCCGGGGGATTGAGCCCGTTACCGGCCTAAATCGTGGATTATTGAAGCCATTCATCCTCGGCTACGGATTTGGGTCGCTTGCCCAAAGCTATCCGAGCGAAGGTCTATACTGGATCGGTCATTGTTGCCGTAATCGATTCGAGGGGGAGGCGATGGATAAACAGCCAAACGATAGAGCCGACATTAAATTTTGGCTTGATTTGAAACAACACCTGTTGGGGTTGCTGAGTTTTTTGGCTGTCATGTTTCTGGCCCTGGCGATTTGGGGCATAGCTTGGCAAGCGCCACATCCTGATGCCTATCGCGCGCCACCCGGTATTTTTAGTTGGGATTTTTGGGGTTATCCGCTGGAAAAAAACGCCTATCTGCGCTTGCCGCAAATAGGCGCCGGATTAAACGACGTGTTTGCATTGGCCGATGGCAGGCGGGTCTGGGCCGTCGGCGATAAGGGACTGATCGTGCATACGGGCGACGGCGGATTGAGCTGGCATAAACAGGAGGTCGCCGGCAATAATTCAGCATTGCAATCCGAAAACGGTTTTTTCAGCCCATTCAAGCCCGCTTGGGCCGGTGGGCCTGAACCGAGTAATGCCCCACCAATTTCAGGAAACCAGTTGGATGCTAATTCCCGAAAACAGCAATTGTTGCAATCGCCCGAGCCTCTCAATCAATTGGACGGCTCGCTGCGGAACAGCCAGTCAAATTCGACCGAAGTCACTCCGCCCGCCAATCCGTCGTATGAAGGCAAATCGTTTCAGGAGCCGTCCGAATTTAATCTCACTTTACATGGCATTTTTTTTCAGGATGCCGAGCGGGGCTGGGTTGTCGGGGAAAACGGCTTGATTCTCGCCACCCGTGATGGCGGTAAAAGTTGGTCGCGGCAACCCAGCCCGGTTGCCGTTACGCTAAGGGATGTAAGGTTCAATCGTAGCGGGCAGGGTTGGGCGGTGGGAGACCGGGGTGTCATTCTTTCCTTGATTGGTGAACGGGAATGGCGGCAACAAAGTACGGATAGCCAGTCGGCAATCCACGGTGTCTATGTCAACGAAGCCGGCAAGGGCTGGGCGGTGGGGGAGTATGGCCAGGTTTTGCAATTTCTGGGTAATGCGCAAGGTTGGCGGCCGCAACCCGCTTTGGTCAAGGAAACGCTGAGAGGTGTATTCGTCAATGACCGCGGAGACAGTTGGCTGGTGGGTGATCAAGGTCTCATGCTTGCCGGAGCTAAGGGACAAGACAATTGGCAAGGGCGAACGGTGGATGGCCAGGTTAATCTGTTTGCAATCGATTTCAGTGATGCCCGGCATGGATGGGCAGTGGGCGACGCTGGTCTGATTTTAGCCTATCAACAGGGGAGCCGGGACTGGCGTTTACAAGCCAGTGGCGTTCAAAGCAGGCTGGCCGGCGTGGCTTTCAGCGATGCCAACCAGGGTTGGGCGGTGGGAGCTCAGGGTGTTATTTTAAAAACGGATAACGGCGGTCGAGGCTGGTATCGGCAAAGCCGGGCGGGGATGGCGATCGACGACGAGGCAAAGGAAGAAGCCTATCATGGCTATCCGGCGCCTTGGTGGTATCTGGATATTATATTGTTCATGTCATGCTGGGCCGCAGCGCTATTAGTCGGCACAAAACGGCCCAATCAGCCAAAACCGTCGGACAGTATCGTGAAGCGAGTGATTACCGATAAGCCGGTTGATCCCGGCAGCGTGGATTTGTTGGGTGCCCGCAAAATCGCGGCCGGACTAACCCGGTTTTTGACCAATCAACATACTCAGCCGCCGATTACTATCGCCATTACCGGGGAATGGGGTAGCGGCAAAAGTTCGGTGATGAATTATTTGTTCGCGGGCCTGCGGCGGCAGGGGCTGACTCCGGTCTGGTTTAATGCCTGGCACCACCGCGAGGAACAAAACGTGCTGGCCTCGATTCTTACCAATATTCATAAACAGGCCATCGGTCCATGGTGGACGCTGAACGGCGGCTGGTTTCGGTTGCGCTTATTGTGGATACGCAATCCATGGGTGCGGCTATTGCTGCTGTCGCTGGTTTTTACACTGACTTTTTCTGGATGCTGGCTATATAACCACGATCGGCAGCGTGAGCAGGTGGTGCATTATGCGTTGTATTTAATGGGCATCAAACAGCCGGTCATGCTAAGCCAAACAGGTTATGACAGCTTATGTGCCAGGCCGGGGGTGATGGGCGCTAGTTCGTCGACGGATATACAAAATGCCGGGCAAGCGCTGTTTAGCCGGGGAAACTGCGACCGATTGAAAATCTTGGTCAGCGATGCCAGTCGTAATGGCGATATGCTGAAATGTGAAAATCGTCAGCTTCAACCTTGTTTTGCCGATCCCGGCCAGTGGCTGGAAAGAGTGGAGCAAACCCTGGGTTTGGAATTGACGCTTGAAAATGAAGTGCCCTTGTTAAAGGCTATCGAACACTTGCGTCCCGACTTTCCATTACCGTTTCCGGCCTCGCTGATGAAGTGGCTGTCGGCGCTGTTTGCGATCATGACCTTGCTGGCGGTAAAAGGCATGGGATTAATTGGCTTGGCGCCGGCAAAAGTGGTTCAGAGTGTTTTGAGTATGGCTGGCACAGTGCCATCGCCGACCGAGCCGGTCGGGACGCGGGTATTATTCGAAAAGCATTTTCAGCGTATCACGACGGTATTGGGAAAGCGGCGGCTAGTGCTGTTCATTGACGATCTGGATCGTTGCGATCGCGAACATACCCGGCAGGTGCTGGAAATCACCAATTTTCTGGCCAGTTCGGGCGAGTTGTTCATGGTGTTGGGCATGGCGCCACGGTATGTGTTGGCCAATATCACGTTGAGTTTCCAGGAGGTCGCCAGGGCCGTGCATGAGGCCGATGTGTTGAATGGAAACGACGGTGCTCATGGGCAAAATGCCGGCCAAAGCTGGTTTGCTAGGCACTATTTGCAAAAGCTGATTCATATTGAAGTGCCGGTTCCCAAGCCCAAGCCGGAGCAGGTATTGGCGTTGTTGAACGGGCAGATCTCGGCGCTCGGACTGGACGCGGAAGAAGAGAGTATGCAACGGCTGGAGCGGGCCGAGCAACGTCTGAATACAATCTCGGCCATTGCCGGCAAATCGCTGGCCTGGGTGTTGTTGATATTGGCGCTGGTGGTTGGCGCGCTCTCGGGCGGCGGCTTTTGGTCTTTGACCGATTGGGAACAGGAAAGCGTCGCCGATCATTCGGTCGTTGCCGATAGCCCGTTAGCCGAAGTCGGTATCGTCAATAATCAAGTAGCAATATCCTTGGAAAATAATCTACAGCCGGCCGGAGGCACGCCGTTTAGGCCGGGTGTCAGCAGAGACGAGCAATTGTCTTGGTTGTCGTGGTCGTTGTTGGTATTGCTGGTGATTGTGATCGGAATGTTCTGGTTGCTAAGCCATGCCAACTGGCTGGAGACAGACGGATTATCCTGGCTGAAACCGTTATTTTTTCGCCTGAAGTTGCGCTTGCTCGGGCCGGAAGCGGGCGATGATTCGGACACCTTTACCATTGCATTGGCAATTTGGCATGAGTTGATCACATTGGCCAATCCAACGCCTAGGAATGTGAAGTCTTTCGTCAATCAATTGCGCTATTTTGCCAGCCGGGAATTCGCCGACGTTCAAGATAGGCATTGGGAGGCGCAACTGGTGGCACTGGCGAGTATATATTATGCTTTTGGCGAGCGTGTCGCGGAGTTTCTGGCTTATATGCCGGCTGGTGAAAGTAACGAAGAGCGGGAAACGTTTTCGGAGCCACCTTGTCAACCAGAGTTGTGGCGAGTATTTGTCGCGGCGATGGCACAACATCGGGCAGCATTCATGAGGTTTCCGTCGGAATCGGATCGGCGGCGTTTTGCGGCCATGCGCCAGGATGTCAGCATACATCGGCGGGATTAGCTACAAGGCCAAGCCCGCGATTGAAAATGAGATCTCCCGCCTGCGCCGTCTCGTGCTTTCGTCCTTGAACCGAAGGTTCAAGTGGAAACCAAATCCAATCAATCAGGCTTCCTGAATAAACAGGCATGCACACCATGAATGGCAAAAAGTTTCCGGGGTAAAAACAGGTTCAGGAAACACCCAGCACTGCTCGAACGCTGCAGGAGAAGGCTGCATATTCTAAACGGATTCAGCGATTTTCTAAAACGTTTTCTATTTTTAGGCGTAAATCGGTCAGGCGTTTGCAAAACTCAGTGTTATCGGGATTGTTTTTGCCGGCGCTGGTGTCGTGAGCTAAGTTCAATGCGGCCAGTACCGCAATTCGTTCGGCGCCCGCAACCTTGCCCGTGTCGCGAATCTTGCGCATTTGCCTGTCGAGCTCCTGCGCGGTGCGTATCAATCCTTCGTGTTCTTCCTGGGCGCAGGCAATCTTGTATTCCTTGCCCAGAATGTTCAGCGACACCGGTTGAATGGATTTGCTCATGAATCGTGTTCCATTGCTTTCAGGCGGGCAATCATCGCTTCAACGCGCGCTTTGGCCTGGGTGGTTTTTTCCAATAGTTTGGCTTTTTCTTTTACCAGTGCATCTTGTTTAACTTTTAGCGATTTGTTTTCGCTTTGAATCTGGTTGTATTGCGCAATCAGCGTGTCCAGTTTCTCTTCCAGCGCTGTCAATTCGGTTGATGGGTCTTTTTCTGATTGGGACATGGCGGAGTGTTGGCCGATACGACATTAAAATCATCCAAAATGGCGAACAATGTTAGCATAAGCGCCAGTTTTAAACAGCTTAATGACAGCAGGAAACTACGGGTTAGCCATGTATCAGGCAGTAAATGCAATTTTGGAAAAATACGATGCGGACATGGGGGCATCCGAAGCCCATGGCATCGCGGTGGGCATGTTGTGTGTCGAGGTTAGGGTCGATGCCGCCAATTGGCTGCATGAGTTATTCGCCGATGAAAACGATTTAATCGATGACGATAAGGCCTTGATGTTGTCTTTATTCGATCGTACCCGGGAGTTGCTCGATCCTGAAACCGAGGAATTCAGTTTTGATTTATTGTTGCCGGATGAAGATGAGCGGCTAGGCGATCAAGTTGAAGCCTTGCGTGGCTGGTGTCAGGGCTTTTTGTTCGGCGTCGGCTATGCCCAAACCAGCGCCGAATGGCCGGGCGATAGCGCGGAAGTGATGCGCGACATGATAGAGCTGACCAAAATTGATAGCGACGTGGAAGGCGAGGAGGACGAGGCGGCGTTAATAGAACTTCACGAATATGTGCGCGCAGCGGTGCTGACCGTTCGCGACCAGTTTGCCGACAACAAAGACGCGCAAATACACTGACGGGGGAGCAGATGAAACAAGTCGAGTTTAAGAAGCGCCGCGCCATTTTGATGAAACACATCGGCAAGGGCAATATCGCCATCATCGCCAGCGCTCCTCATCAAACCCGCAACCGCGACGTACATTACCCTTATCGCCAGGATAGCGATTTTTACTACCTGACCGGCTTTAATGAAGCCGACTCGCTGGCGGTGTTTATTCCCGGCCGCGAGCAGGGCGAGTACGTGTTGTTTTGCCGCGAGTTCGATCAGCAAAAAGCCTTGTGGGAAGGCGCGCATGCCGGTCTGGAAGGCGCCACCAAACATTACGAGGCCGATGATTCGTTCCCGATCGACGACATGGACGACATCCTGCCCGGCATGTTGGAAAACAAAGGCAAAGTGTTTTACCCGATGGGCAAGGACAGCGAGCTGGATCACAAGTTGCTGGAGTGGATTAATCATATTCGTAAGCAATCGCGAAGCGGCGTCACCGCCCCCGGTGAATTAGTATCGTTGGAGCACATCGTCCACGAAATGCGCCTGTTTAAAACTTCGGAAGAATTGAAGCTGATGCGGCGCGCCGGCGAGATTTCCGCGCGCGCGCATGTACGGGCGATGAAAGCCTGCAAGCCGGGTTTGTACGAATACCAGGTCGAAGCTGAATTAGTGCATGAGTTCATTCAAGACGGCCTGCGGGCGGTGGCTTATCCGTCCATTGTGGCCGGCGGCAAAAATGCCTGCGTGCTGCATTACATCGAAAATAAAGACAAGCTGCAAAAAGGTGATTTGTTGCTGATCGATGCCGGGGTTGAGTGTGATCATTATGCCGCCGACATTACGCGTACTTTTCCGGTATCGGGTAAATTCAGCGAACCGCAAAAATTACTGTATCAATTGGTGTTGGATGCCCAGGCGGCGGCACTGGAACAGATTCAACCGGGCATTGCCTGGAACAAGGCGCATGAAGCTTCGGTGGAGGTGTTGACCAAAGGTTTGGTAACGCTAGGTTTGCTGAAAGGACGGGTCAAAAAGCTGATCAAGGATGAAAAATACAAACAGTTTTACATGCATCGTATCGGCCACTGGCTGGGTATGGATGTACACGATGTCGGCGATTATAAAATCAAGGACGAGTGGCGTTTGTTGGAACCGGGCATGGTTCTGACCGTCGAGCCGGGTTTGTATGTGCCGGCCGATTGTGAGAGCGTTGACAAACAATGGCGTGGCATCGGCATCCGGATCGAGGACGATGTGCTGGTAACCAAGGATGGCCACGAAATCCTGACCCATGGCGTGCCGAAAAGTGTCGCGGATATCGAAGCGTTGATGCTGGGCGGTTAAATGCAAACTCATTACGACTTGATCATCGTGGGTGCCGGTCTGGCCGGTAATTGCCTGGCGCTGGCACTGAAAGACCGCGGTATGAGTATCGCCGTCGTCGAAGCCTCTAGTCGCGAGCAATTACGCAATTCACCCTCGGGTGATCGGGCTTTGGCGCTAGCGGCGGGTACCGTGGAATTGCTGCGGGGACTCGAGGCCTGGGAAGGTGTGGCGGACAAGGCTAGCGCGATCAAAAACATTCATATTTCGGATCGTGGCCATTTCGGCAAGACCCGGTTGGCGGCGACGGAGCAGGGCGTCGACGCGCTGGGTTATGTGATTGCCGCGCGGCATATTGAAGAGCATCTGGCTAATTTGGTTGAGCAAACGGCTGTTACTTGTTTATATGAAACCCGGGTTGCCGGCTTGATGTCCGGTCGTGAGGCAATTAACGTCAGTCTAAAACAGCAAGGCCAATCACTGAATATATCGGGACAATTGTTGGTCGGTGCCGACGGCGGGCAATCGACGGTGCGTAAATTGCTGGATATTCCACAGCATGTCACCGAATACGGCCAGACCGCATTGGTGACCACCGTGCAAGCGACGCTGCCGCATCATAATACGGCTTATGAGCGTTTTACCGAGCAAGGGCCACTGGCCTTGTTGCCGGTTGCCGGGAAACAGTTGTCGGTGGTGTGGACCCGAAAACATGAACAGGCCGAAACTCTGATGAACAGCGGCGAAGCCGAGTTTATGGCCGAATTACAAGAGTGTTTCGGCTATAGGTTGGGCGCGTTAAAGTTGGTTGCGCCGAGGCGGGCTTTCCCGCTTAGCCTGATTCGCGCCGACAGTATGGTGTCGGGACGGGCCGTGATCGTCGGTAACGCGGCGCACCAACTGCATCCGGTCGCTGGGCAGGGATTTAATCTGGGGATACGCGATGTCGTTCAGTTGGCTGACATGTTGATTGAACGGCAAAAAATCCAGGCAGACCTTGGCGCGGTAGATGTGTTGAATCATTACGCCAGACAGCGTCAGCAGGATCACGGCAAAACCATAGGATTTACCAATCAGGTCGTGCATATTTTTTCCAATGATTGGCTGCCGTTGGCCGCGTTGCGCAACACAGGCCTAACCTTGCTGGACCATCTGCCGTTTGCCAAAAAAATGTTGGCGCGTCACGCGATGGGCCTGGCTAATCCTTTGCCCAGACTGGGTAGAAACGATTCCAACTAACGATTTATCTGCGTTATAGGTACATTACGGACTCATTCGATGAGGTTCGATGCCAAGCACTTTTGCGGCACGCATCCCCTGTCGGCGGTCGATGCCGATCGAGCCTTGGTCAAGAAGGACGAGAATCAAGTTCGGCGCGCTTCATTCCACTCCTCTAAGGAGGGGACTGGCAAATCGCGGCTTTGCTGCACAATCTTTGCCCGATTGTCCGCCGGTCAATGCAGGTGAATGGTTGGGGTTGAGTGCTACGCCTAATGTTATACCCGGTGTCCTGATGGGGTGGGCGATAAGAGTGGCGTCTGGGAGGGGGGGGACAAAATAAGCGGTATATCTGTGTGCTGAAACCGCCTAAATCTTTCCAAGATTTGGCTGGGCTGACGTTTAGTCGCGGGCCTGTGCGGAAAAACTGAGAAGGGATTTCGGCTTTAAGGGCCTAATCGATAATTTATAATAATTTCAGACATTAAATTTTCAGGAGAAGACATTGTTGCAAGAAATCTTGGCCCAGCTGCGATACGGAGCGGATGAAGTTTTATTAGAAGCCGAGTTGATTAAAAAGCTGGAAGAAAATCGGCCGCTGATTATCAAGGCCGGTTTTGATCCGACTGCTCCCGATCTGCATCTAGGACATACTGTGTTGATCAATAAGCTCAAGCAATTTCAGGATGCGGGTCACCAGGTACAATTTCTGATTGGTGATTTCACCGCGATGATCGGCGATCCGACCGGCAAAAATGTCACGCGGCAGCCTTTAAGCCGAGAAATGGTGATCGAAAATGCCAAGACCTACCAGGAGCAGGTTTTCAAGATCCTTGATCCTGAAAAAACCGAAGTTAAATTCAACTCGGAATGGATGGGCAAGATGTCCAGCGCCGAGATGATACAGCTTGCCGCCAAGCATACCGTTGCCAGAATGTTGGAGCGGGACGATTTTCATAAGCGTTATAAAGGAGGGCAGCCTATCGCTATCCATGAGTTCTTGTATCCCTTGATCCAAGGATATGATTCGGTGGTGATGAAAGCCGATGTCGAGTTGGGCGGGACCGATCAAAAATTTAATTTGCTGATGGGCCGGCATTTGCAGGAGATGAATGGGCAAAAACCGCAGGTGGTTTTGACCATGCCGATTTTGGAAGGTCTGGATGGCGTGCAAAAAATGTCCAAATCGCTCAATAACTATATAGGTATTGCCGACGCGCCCGATGATATGTTCGGCAAGATCATGTCGATTTCGGACGATTTGATGTGGCGTTATTTTGAGTTGCTCAGCTTCAAGCCGATGGCGGACATCGAAAAATGGCGTCAAGAATGTCTGGCGGGGGCAAATCCAAGGAATTATAAAGTCAGCTTGGGTCAGGAAATTGTGACCAGATTTCATGGTTTTCAGGCGGCGGAAAAAGCCCTGGAGAATTTTGAAGCCCGTTTTCAGCGCGGTGTATTGCCTGAGGATATGCCGGAAATTCAGCTCAAGACGGATGGCGAGGGGCTACCCATAGCTAATCTGTTGAAAGAAGCGGGTTTAGTGGCAAGCACTTCCGAAGCGTTACGAATGATAAAGCAGGGTGCGGTGAAGATTGACGGCGAAAAACTGGAAGACCCCAAGGCGATATTAGCCCTGTCCAGCAGCCATGTTTATCAAGTAGGCAAACGTAAATTTGCGAAAATTGAAATAATTGCTTGACGAGAGTAATAAACGATGTAAAATGGGCGGCTCATCAGGGTTGACGGGAAACGAAGTTGAAGGCGCCCTGGTTGATGCGGTAAGTGTTTTTTAGTGTTGGGTTTATGTTTTATTTTTGGGTTGTTGGTTTTTGCGAAAGACCTGAAAAAATAAATTTGACAACGATTTAAATCGCTGTATAATGCATAGGCTCAACAGGACGAAACGTCCTGGCTCTTTAAAAACTTAAATCGAAATAATTTGTGTGGGTATGTGGATCGACCTGTTTCTGTCAGAAATAGTCGACACAGAATCCACGTCAATTCGCAAGAAGAGATGTTCTGTAGTCGAGCCAAGATTGGATACTAATCTTATTTAGTATCAAGTTAAAATTAAACTGAAGAGTTTGATCATGGCTCAGATTGAACGCTGGCGGTATGCTTAACACATGCAAGTCGAACGGTAGCAGGCCTTCGGGCGCTGACGAGTGGCGGACGGGTGAGTAATGCATAGGAATCTGCCTATTAGTGGGGGATAACGTGGGGAAACTCACGCTAATACCGCATACGACCTACGGGTGAAAGCAGGGGACCTTCGGGCCTTGCGCTAATAGATGAGCCTATGTTGGATTAGCTAGTTGGTAGGGTAAAGGCCTACCAAGGCGACGATCCATAGCTGGTCTGAGAGGATGATCAGCCACACTGGGACTGAGACACGGCCCAGACTCCTACGGGAGGCAGCAGTGGGGAATATTGGACAATGGGCGAAAGCCTGATCCAGCAATACCGCGTGTGTGAAGAAGGCCTGAGGGTTGTAAAGCACTTTCAATAGGAAGGAATACCTATCGGCTAATACCCGGTAGACTGACATTACCTATACAAGAAGCACCGGCTAACTCCGTGCCAGCAGCCGCGGTAATACGGAGGGTGCAAGCGTTAATCGGAATTACTGGGCGTAAAGCGTGCGTAGGCGGTTGTTTAAGTCAGATGTGAAAGCCCCGGGCTTAACCTGGGAACTGCATTTGATACTGGGCAACTAGAGTTTAGTAGAGGGGAGTGGAATTTCAGGTGTAGCGGTGAAATGCGTAGAGATCTGAAGGAACACCAGTGGCGAAGGCGGCTCCCTGGACTAAAACTGACGCTGAGGTACGAAAGCGTGGGTAGCAAACAGGATTAGATACCCTGGTAGTCCACGCCGTAAACGATGTCAACTAACCGTTGGGTTCTTAAAGAACTTAGTGGTGGAGCTAACGTATTAAGTTGACCGCCTGGGGAGTACGGCCGCAAGGCTAAAACTCAAATGAATTGACGGGGGCCCGCACAAGCGGTGGAGCATGTGGTTTAATTCGATGCAACGCGAAGAACCTTACCTACCCTTGACATCCAGAGAATCTGTTAGAGATAGTGGAGTGCCTTCGGGAACTCTGAGACAGGTGCTGCATGGCTGTCGTCAGCTCGTGTCGTGAGATGTTGGGTTAAGTCCCGTAACGAGCGCAACCCTTATCCTTAGTTGCCAGCGGGTCATGCCGGGAACTCTAGGGAGACTGCCGGTGATAAACCGGAGGAAGGTGGGGACGACGTCAAGTCATCATGGCCCTTATGGGTAGGGCTACACACGTGCTACAATGGTCGGTACAGAGGGCAGCGAACTCGCGAGAGTAAGCAAATCCCAAAAAGCCGATCTTAGTCCGGATTGCAGTCTGCAACTCGACTGCATGAAGTCGGAATCGCTAGTAATCGCGGATCAGAATGCCGCGGTGAATACGTTCCCGGGCCTTGTACACACCGCCCGTCACACCATGGGAGTGGGTTGCAAAAGAAGTAGGTAGTTTAACCTTCGGGAGGGCGCTTACCACTTTGTGATTCATGACTGGGGTGAAGTCGTAACAAGGTAGCCCTAGGGGAACCTGGGGCTGGATCACCTCCTTACAAAGACGGAACACCGATTCACGTACTCACAACAAATTATTTCGATTGAAAGACACACCTGGGTCTGTAGCTCAGTTGGTTAGAGCGCACCCCTGATAAGGGTGAGGTCGGAGGTTCAACTCCTCCCAGACCCACCAACTAACGAAAAAAGGCAATCGTCTTTGATCTGATTAGGGGCCATAGCTCAGCTGGGAGAGCGCCTGCCTTGCACGCAGGAGGTCGGGAGTTCGATCCTCCCTGGCTCCACCATTTGTCATGATGTGGCGAGGTGAGAGTAAAAGGTGTTGTCGGTTTGAAGCTTGTAGGAACATCAGCGCTATGCGGTTTTATCGATCCGATAAAGACTGCATAGCATTGGTATTCGTATCAATAGCTCTTTAACAATGTGGAAATCTGTAACAAAAATCACGATCTGCCAAGATCGCGATTAAAACGAGTTGCAGTTTGTGGTGGCAATTGTTGCAAAACAAGCGCTAAAAAACAAACGGCAAAGCGTTCTCAAGCAAAACATCAGCGAACATGTCAGCTGACAAATAACTTAGATAAGTAAGCCTAACGAAGCCAAAGATGAAAATCCAAAGCCGAGTGACAGCAGACGTATTCGGGTTATATGGTCAAGTGAATAAGCGCATACGGTGGATGCCTAGGCAGTAAGAGGCGATGAAAGACGTGGTAGCCTGCGATAAGCTTCGGGGAGGTGGCAAACAACCTTTGATCCGGAGATGTCTGAATGGGGAAACCCGGCGCGCATAAGCGCGTCATCTTTGAGTGAATACATAGCTCACTGAAGCGAACCCGGAGAACTGAAACATCTAAGTACCCGGAGGAAAAGAAATCAACCGAGATTCCCTAAGTAGTGGCGAGCGAACGGGGACTAGCCCTTAAGCTAGAGAAATGTTAGTGGAACGGTCTGGAAAGTCCGGCGATACAGGGTGATAGCCCCGTACACGAAAATGTCTCTTTAGTGAAATCGAGTAGGTCGGAGCACGTGAAACTTTGACTGAATATGGGGGGACCATCCTCCAAGGCTAAATACTCCTTACTGACCGATAGTGAACCAGTACCGTGAGGGAAAGGCGAAAAGAACCGCGGAGAGCGGAGTGAAATAGAACCTGAAACCGTATGCGTACAAGCAGTGGGAGCCCCTTCGTGGGGTGACTGCGTACCTTTTGTATAATGGGTCAGCGACTTACATTTTGTGGCAAGCTTAACCGAATAGGGGAGGCGTAGCGAAAGCGAGTCTTAATAGGGCGTTTAGTCGCAAGGTGTAGACCCGAAACCGGGCGATCTATCCATGGCCAGGCTGAAGGTTGGGTAATACTAACTGGAGGGCCGAACCCACGTCTGTTGAAAAAGACGGGGATGAGCTGTGGATCGGAGTGAAAGGCTAATCAAGCTCGGAGATAGCTGGTTCTCCTCGAAAGCTATTTAGGTAGCGCCTCGTGTATCACTGCTGGGGGTAGAGCACTGTTTCGGCTAGGGGGTCATCCCGACTTACCAACCCGATGCAAACTCCGAATACCAGCAAGTGCAAGCACGGGAGACACACGGCGGGTGATAAGGTCCGTCGTGAAAAGGGAAACAGCCCAGACCGTCAGCTAAGGTCCCCAAATCTATGCTCAGTGGGAAACGATGTGGAAAGGCACAGACAGCCAGGAGGTTGGCTTAGAAGCAGCCATCCTTTAAAGAAAGCGTAATAGCTCACTGGTCGAGTCGGTCTGCGCGGAAGATTTACCGGGGCTAAGCATAGTACCGAAGCTACGGATTTACGCGTTAAGCGTGAGTGGTAGAGGAGCGTTCTGTACGCCTGCGAAGGTCAATTGAGAAGTTGGCTGGAGGTATCAGAAGTGCGAATGCTGACATAAGTAACGATAAAGAGGGTGAAAAACCCTCTCGCCGTAAACCCAAGGTTTCCTGCGCAACGTTAATCGACGCAGGGTTAGTCGGCACCTAAGGCGAGGCCGAAAGGCGTAGTCGATGGAAAACAGGTTAATATTCCTGTACCAGTTGTAACTGCGATGGGGTGACGGAGAAGGCTATATCAGCTGTCGGTTGGAAGTGGCAGTTTAAGCGTGTAGGCATGACTCTTAGGCAAATCCGGGAGTCTCTATGCTGAGGCGTGATGACGAGCTGTTCTTCGGAACAGCGAAGTGATAGATGCCCTGCTTCCAAGAAAAACCTCTAAGCTTCAGGTTACAAGTGGCCGTACCCTAAACCGACACAGGTGGGTGGGATGAAAATTCTAAGGCGCTTGAGAGAACCCAGGTGAAGGAACTAGGCAAAATGATACCGTAACTTCGGGAGAAGGTATGCCCTCATGTCGTGAAGTGACTTGCTCACGGAGCGGAAGGGGGTTGCAAAAAATCGGTGGCTGCGACTGTTTAGCAAAAACATAGCACTCTGCAAACACGAAAGTGGACGTATAGGGTGTGACGCCTGCCCGGTGCTGGAAGGTTAATTGATGGGGTTATCTTCGGAGAAGCTCTTGATCGAAGCCCCAGTAAACGGCGGCCGTAACTATAACGGTCCTAAGGTAGCGAAATTCCTTGTCGGGTAAGTTCCGACCTGCACGAATGGCGTAACGATGGCCACACTGTCTCCACCTGGGACTCAGTGAAATTGAAATCGCTGTGAAGATGCAGTGTACCCGCGGCTAGACGGAAAGACCCCGTGCACCTTTACTATAGCTTGACACTGGACTTTGAACCTACTTGTGTAGGATAGGTGGGAGGCTTTGAAGCAGGAACGCCAGTTCTTGTGGAGCCAACCTTGAAATACCACCCTGGTATGTTTGGAGTTCTAACCTCGATCCATTATCTGGATTAGGGACAGTGTCTGGTGGGTAGTTTGACTGGGGCGGTCTCCTCCCAAAGAGTAACGGAGGAGCACGAAGGTACCCTCAGCCTGGTCGGAAATCAGGCAATGAGTGCAAAGGCATAAGGGTGCTTGACTGCGAGACGGACAAGTCGAGCAGGTACGAAAGTAGGTCTTAGTGATCCGGTGGTTCTGTATGGAAGGGCCATCGCTCAACGGATAAAAGGTACGCCGGGGATAACAGGCTGATACCGCCCAAGAGTTCATATCGACGGCGGTGTTTGGCACCTCGATGTCGGCTCATCACATCCTGGGGCTGAAGCAGGTCCCAAGGGTATGGCTGTTCGCCATTTAAAGTGGTACGCGAGCTGGGTTCAGAACGTCGTGAGACAGTTCGGTCCCTATCTGCCGTGGGCGTTTGAGATTTGAGGGAAGCTGCTTCTAGTACGAGAGGACCGAAGTGGACGAACCTCTGGTGTTCCAGTTGTCCTGCCAAGGGCATTGCTGGGTAGCCACGTTCGGACAGGATAACCGCTGAAAGCATCTAAGCGGGAAGCCCCTCCCAAGATGAGATCTCACTGGGACTATAAGTCCCCTGAAGGGCCGTCGGAGACTACGACGTTGATAGGCACGGTGTGGAAGTCCAGTAATGGGCGTAGCTAACGTGTACTAATTGCCCGTGAGGCTTGACCATATAACACCCAATGCGTTTGGGTAGGTCAGACGACAATAGCTGATAAGCAACTGAGAACGAAAAACTCGATACAGATTTCCATGAAAAACAGGTCAAGGCAAAAGCCGCGGTGAACACCCATCAAAAGTGAGCACGCGAGAGAAAAGCCTAAGGGAACAAAGCCCAATGAGGCCATGAACCTAACCTGTGCATGACGGTTGGATAATAGATCCAGCCAAACCAGTTTGCTTGGTGAACATAGCGAGCGTGAACCACCCGATCCCATCCCGAACTCGGAAGTGAAACCGCTTAGCGCCGATGATAGTGTGGCAGGTTGCCATGTGAAAGTAGGACATCGCCAAGCTCTTAAATTTAAAAGCCCATCTACTCATGATGGGCTTTTTTTTTGCCTGAGCGGTTGCGCGGGATAATTCTTTGTCTCTGTTTTTACGGAATTGACTATGAAAAAACTTGTTAACAAAAGTAGTGTCACCAATTTTATTTCATTACTGATTATAGCCACCGGCTATGTGTGTCCAGTCTATCCGGAAATTACCAAGGCAATTGGTTTTTTTGCCTTCTCGGGCGCGATTACCAATTGGCTTGCGATCCATATGCTGTTTGAAAAAGTGCCATTTTTATATGGCTCCGGAATTATTCCCGACCGGTTTGAAGAATTCAAGATTTCAATCAAGGCATTGATGATGGAGCAGTTTTTTACCGTGGAAAATATCGAGCACTTCATCGAAAATGAAGAGCAGGAGGGGGGTAAGGTATTGAACCTTAGTCCATTATTGAATGCAGTGGATTATGACAAGGTTTATGAAGGTTTGGTATCGTCGATTATGAATTCTTCCTTTGGCGGAATGCTGATGATGATGGGAGGGGAAGAAGCTTTATTGCCTTTGAAACAGCCATTTATCGAGAAAATGCAGCACACTCTACATGAAATGGTAGAGTCGGAGCGGTTTAAACACGCGTTGCAGCAGGGTCTGAATGCACACAAGATTGGTGAAGATTTGACTGGCAAAATCGAGGTGGTTATCGATAGGCGTTTGAGCGAGTTGACTCCGCAAATGGTCAAGGAAATTGTGCAAAACATCATCAAAACCCACTTGGGTTGGTTAGTGGTCTGGGGTGGGGTGTTTGGTGGATTGTTAGGTGCGTTATTCGGTTTTGCTTGAGACGTCATGAAACCGGTTGATCTTGTTTTTGAAAGTTTTGGTGATGCTCAGGCCTGTCCGTTGATTATTCTGCACGGTTTTTTAGCATCCTCGAGAAACTGGCGCACGGTAGCCAATCGTTTGGCGGAAAAGCATCATGTTTATGTATTAGACATGCGCAATCATGGCGCCTCGCCGCACGCCGAGCACATGGATTACCCGGTGATGGCGAGTGATATTGCCTGGTTTATGGATAATCTGGGCTTGCAAAAAGCGCATTTACTGGGTCACAGTATGGGGGGCAAAATTGCGATGTGGTTTGCTTTGCATTATCCGGATCGGGTTGAAAAGTTGATGGTGGCCGATATCGCGCCGGTGAATTACAAGCACGGTTTTGATGCCATAATTCATGCACTTAGACAAGTGCCTTTGGATCAACTGACAAATCGTAAACATGCCGAGCAATATTTGGCTGAAGCTATTCCCGATATGAGGTTTCGGCAGTTTTTATTACAGAATTTGTTGCTAAAAGACGGCCGTTATTTTTGGCGTATCAATCTGGATATTATTCGGCAAACAGCCCATCACATTGTTGGTTTTCCCGAGCCTATACAGCCAACCTATCCTAAACCGGCATTGTTTATTGCGGGCCAGCATTCCGCATATATTCAACCAGAAACAGTGTTTAGAACATTTCCTCGAGCGGAGATTGTCGAAATAGCCGATACCGGTCATTGGCTGTATGTAGAGGCTCCCGAAGCGTTCTGTCGGGCGATTAACGAATGGATACATTCAGGATAAGCACCACCGAGTATTTGCTGTCCCTTGGTACACTAGAATATACAAAGTAAATCAGTATGCTTTTATACGCATCAACCGCTTGTTCTATCGGTATAAATAGATGGCAGAAAACTTCAAACCCAGAATCAAACATTACTCTCCCGACAAGATGCCCGTGTCATTAATGGAGCTACTTCGTACTGGGCAAGGTAGTGGCATGAGTGAATATTTGTCTTTGTCGATTACCGGGCAGGGCGGGCAAACCAGAATCAGAATCACCACGACAGATGCGCATCCGGTATCGTATATAGCCATTCTGCCCGGAGCGGTAATGGCCGATTTAGCCTCTTTGCAATTTATTGCCCAATCCGACGACTCTTGAGATTGATTCGTATAGATCATCCCTGACAAACGAAAAGCTTGTGTTAAAATTATCGGTCACGCACGATGACGAGTCTTACGAATAAGATGTCGGTTCGTCTGATAGTGGATGGCTAGTTAGTCGGCTGCTATTACTGGTTTTTTTAACTCTTATATTCGATACGCTCATGAATAAACCCAAAAAAGTTGCAATACTCACCGCCGGCGGCCTGGCACCTTGCTTGAACTCCGCAGTCGGAAGCTTGATTGAACGCTATACCGAAATCGATCCTAGTATTGAAATTATTTGTTATCGCGGTGGTTACAAAGGCCTACTGCTCGGCGATTCCTATGTCGTGACCGAAGAAGTTCGAAAAAAAGCGGGTTTGCTGCAACGCTTCGGTGGTTCAGTGATCGGCAACAGCCGGGTCAAACTGACCAACATTAAAGACTGCCTGAAACGCGGCCTGGTCAAGGAAGGCGAAGATCCACAAAAAGTGGCGGCCGACCAATTGATTAAAGACGGCGTCGACATCCTGCACACCATCGGCGGCGACGACACCAATACCGCGGCGGCCGATCTGGCGGCCTTCCTGGCTACCAACAACTACGGTCTGACCGTAATCGGCTTGCCGAAAACCGTCGACAACGACGTCTTCCCGATCAAACAATCGCTGGGTGCCTGGACTGCCGCCGAGCAAGGCGCCAAATACTTCTTGAACGTGGTTGCGGAGAACAATTCCAACCCGCGCATGCTGATCGTCCACGAAGTGATGGGCCGTAACTGCGGCTGGTTGACCGCCGCGACCGCGCAGGAATACCGCAAATTGCTGGACCAAGCCGAGTGGTTGCCAGAACTGGGCCTGAGCCGCGAATCTTATGAAGTGCACGCCGTGTTCATCCCGGAAATGGCCATCGATCTGGAAGCCGAAGCCAAGCGTCTGCGCGAGGTGATGGACAAGGTCGATTGCGTCAATATCTTCGTTTCCGAGGGTGCCGGCGTGGAAGCTATCGTTGCCGAAATGCAGGCCAAAGGCCAGGAAGTGCCGCGCGATGCGTTCGGCCACATCAAGCTGGATGCGGTTAATCCCGGCAAATGGTTCGGCGAGCAGTTTTCGCAAATGATAGGCGCCGAGAAAACCCTGGTGCAAAAATCCGGCTACTTCGCCCGCGCTTCCGCAGCCAACATCGACGACATGCGCTTGATCAAATCCTGCGCCGACCTGGCGGTAGAATGCGCATTGCGCCGCGAATCAGGCCTGATTGGCCATGACGAAGACAACGGCAACGTATTGCGCGCGATCGAGTTTCCGCGCATCAAGGGCGGCAAACCGTTCAATATCGACACAGACTGGTTCAACCAAACCCTGGCGGAAATCGGCCAGAAAAAAGGCGACAAGGTCGAAGTCAGCCATTAATTAATTGCAAGCTTGACTCTAGGGGGGGCGGATAAATCCGCCCCTTTTTGTTTGGGCGATTGAAATCGTCCCAATTCCAACCTACAGATCTAATTCGCTCAAGCCCGGATGACCGTCCGGTCGCCGGCCTAAAGGCCAATGAAATAAACGTTCGCTTTCCTTGATCGCCATATCGTTGATGCTGGCGAACCGCCGTTGCATCAGGCCGTACTCGTTAAATTCCCAATTCTCGTTACCGTAGCTGCGGAACCAGTTACCTGCTTCGTCATGCCACTCGTAGGCAAAACGCACCGCGATCCGATTTTCGGTATAGGCCCATAATTCCTTGATCAAGCGGTAATCCAATTCCTTGGCCCATTTGCGCTGTAAAAATTCACGAACTTGCTCGCGCCCTCGTGGAAATTCCGAGCGGTTGCGCCAGATGGTGTCTTCGGTATATACCTGCACGACGCGGTCGGGATCGCGACTGTTCCAGGCATCTTCCGCCATGCGTACTTTTTGTAGAGCGGTTTCCGGGGTAAAGGGAGGTAAAGGCGGTTTGGTATCCATTGCTGATCTCCAACGGGAAATGAAAGGAGTATGTAGACAGAGTTGTCTACATGCGACAATGGTAGCAATGGTAGACAGAGTTGTCTACAATCCAGATTATGATTTCAACAACGAATATCGCGGATAAACCGGCTCGTGACAGGATATTGCTCACCGCGCATGATTTGTTCTATCGCGATGGGATTCGAGCCACGGGGATCGATAAAGTGATTGCCGAATCCGGCGTCAGCAAGGTGACGTTTTATAGGCATTTCCCCAGCAAGCACGATTTGATACGGGCTTTTCTGGATTACCGCCATTGGCGTTGGATGGCATGGTTTACCGATGCTTTACCGCGCCATGGCGCTCGGTCGGGCGGTGGTTTGCTGCCCTTGGTCGCCACGCTGGAAGAGTGGTTTTCCAGTCCGGTGTTTCGTGGCTGTGCGTTTATCAATATTACTGCGGAGTTGGGGGACGCCGTGCCCGATGTACTGGATATTTGCCGAAATCATAAGCAGGATATGTTGATGATTATCGCCGATTTACTCCCCGAATCGGCATCACGTATGGTTCTAGCCAATGCCGCCGCACTGGCCGTGGACGGCGCAATAGTCAAGGCACAACTTGGATGCGGGAAAGATGATGAGGCGAAAGCCGCCTTGCACAGTCTGTCGGTTATTTTGACGTTATTGGATCAATTTGATCGGTCCCAATGATCAGGCAAACAGACGCCATAGTAATTTTTCCAGTCCCACGACGCTATAAACAATCAGGCCGCAGGCTAGGATCAATAGCCAGTCTTCAACACCGATTGCGGCACTGCCGAATAAGGCTTGCATCGGCGGCCAGTAGGTAAACAGTAATTGCAACAGCGTCATGCTGGTGACGCCAAAGATGACCCATAGGTTGGAGAATACACCGACGTGAAACATCGAATAATTCAACGAACGGCAGTTGAATAGATAAAACAGTTCGCAAATTACGAACACATTGACGGCGACGGAGCGAGCTACCGCCAATGATTTACCCTGAGCTAACTCATATTCGAATAAACCGAAAGATCCCGCCAGTAATAATACGCCAACCAGACAAACCCTAAATACCAGGTGCTTAGTTAGAATAGGTTGCTTGGGATTGCGTGGTTGCCTATCCATCAAGCCCGGTTCCTTGGGCTCGAACGACAGCATTAGGCCGAGTAACACAGCGGTGGTCATATTGATCCACAGGATTTGTACCGGGGTGATGGGCAAGGCGACATTGGCGAACACCGCCGCGGTAATCACCAGGCCTTCTCCTAGGTTGGTCGGTAAGGTCCAGGCGATGAATTTCACCAGATTGTCGAACACGCCGCGACCTTCTTCCACGGCCGCTTCAATGGTGGCGAAATGATCGTCGGTCAGTATCATCGCCGCCGCTTCCTTGGCGACTTCGGTGCCTCCAAGTCCCATCGCCACGCCGATGTTGGCTTGCCGTAACGCGGGAGCATCGTTGACGCCGTCGCCGGTCATTGCCACCACATGACCGTTGGCCTGCAACGCTTGCACCAACTGTAGTTTTTGTTCCGGGGCAATGCGGGCATAGACGGAACATTGCTCCACCAGTACCGGATATTGGCTTTGCTCAATCGCTTGCAATTCGGCACCGCTGATAACCCGTTCGGTTTGACGCATACCCAGTTGACGGGCGATGGCCAGAGCGGTGATCGGGTGGTCCCCGGTGATCATTTTGACCTGAATGCCGGCTTGGTAACAGGCGGCAATGGAGGCGGCGGCTTCCGGTCGCGGCGGATCGATCATGGCTTGCAACCCCAGGAAGGTCAGGCCGCCGCATACTTCATCGTGCTGAACCTCATTGTCTTGGTGATCGGAACGGGCAAAGGCCAGTACGCGAAGGCCACGCGCGGCCATTTCTTCAACCTGACGATGAAGCTGATCTTTATCGAGAGCCACGAGCTGCATCTGACTGTCAAAAGCTTTGTCGCAACGAGACAACAGGCTTTCGATCGATCCTTTCATATAGATATGCCGAGCGTCCTGAGCCAGATTGTGGTGCAGCGTAGCCATGAATTGATGTTGAGATTCGAACGGTATCGCATCCAGCCTCGGATGATCACTACTGACTTGGGTTTGATGCAGGCCGGCCTTGTGAGCGGCCACCAGTAATGCGCCCTCGGTGGGATCGCCTTCGATGCTCCAATTATCAGGGTCGGCTACCAGCCGGGCATCGTTACACAGTAGGCCGGCCTTGAGGCATTCCATCAAGGCGGGATTGATTTGCGGGGTTATCGTTTCGCCATTGAGGTTGAATTTACCTTCGGGGGTGTAACCGCTGCCGCCGACTTCGAAATATTCGCCGCCAGTGTATATGGTCTGAACCGTCATCTGGTTCTGGGTTAGGGTGCCGGTTTTGTCCGAGCAGATGACTGTCGTACTACCCAACGTCTCCACGGCCGGCAGCTTGCGGATGATGGCATTGCGTTTGGCCATGCGCGATACGCCGATCGCCAGGGTAATGGTGATCGCGGCCGGCAGCCCCTCTGGGATTGCACCGACGGCCAACGCGACACAGGCCATGAACATATCCAGCATGGAGTGTCCGCGCCAGACGCCGACACCAAAGGTCAGCACGGCGCAGCCGATGATGATCCAGAGCAAAAGCTGGCTGAATTGGCTGATTTTCTGCGTTAGCGGTGTTTCCAGATCGGTCGCGCTGGCGATCATGCGATTGATCAGACCGATTTCGGTGCGATCGCCGGTTCCCACGACCAAACCTAGTCCGCCTCCGTAAGTCACCAATGTCGACGAGTAAGCCATATTGTTTCGATCGGCCAGTATTGTGGCGGCATCCAGGGTGCCGGTTTGTTTTTCCACCGGCACCGATTCGCCGGTCAATGCGGATTCGTCAATTTGCAACTCGCGAATTTGTAGCAGGCGTAAATCGGCGGGTACCTTGTCGCCGGATTGCAAAAAAACCAAATCGCCGGGAGCCAGTTCACTGGCCGAGATCTGACGACGTTGGCCGTCGCGTAACACCGTGCTGCTGATATTGAGAACTTGAGCCAGTGCATTAATGGCTCTCAAGGCATTGGCTTCCTGGATAAAGCCAATGATGGCGTTGACCAGTACCACTCCAAAGATGACGCTGCTATCGACCCATTCTTCCAAAAATGCCGTAATCGCGGCGGATAACAACAATATGTAAACCAGCGGTTGATGGAATTGCGACAGAAATAGCCGCAACGGGCTTTTGCCTTTGCGCGGAGTCAGTCGATTGGGGCCGTAATCGGCAAGACGCTTTTGTGCCTCGGCCTCGCTCAAACCTTGCTGAATCTCGATGCCTAAGTCGCGCAATAGAGCATCGGGGGGCAGGCTGTGCCAGTCGGTTTTCGGCGGGTTCATCGTTGACTCCGGAGTTTGCGGGATTATTTGCTTCAACAACCTAGCAATAGCGGGCTGCAAGATTAAACGGATGTGTCGCAATTTTGAAGTAATAATTTTACGCTTGTTCCCCATTCAGGATGGGGTTATATTCCGCTATAAGGTCAAGGCCTTATTTTAAAAACAAAAACAACAAATTGGAGGAGACTATGGGTGGCGTAATAGAACTTTGGGTTTGGATGCTGGTGATAGCCTGTTTTGCATTTGCACCGCTAGGTTATTTTATTTATATGTACACGATGAAGAGTGGCGAGCCGTTTGGGGATATTGAACCGCATGGCGACAGCGAGTCGGCGGTGTTGAATATAGCCGCAAAACTAATCGATAAAGTTAAAGCGGTGATCGGTAAAAAATAACTACCGCTCATTACAAAAGCCGGGGAAACCCGGCTTTTTTGTAGCCATGGTTTGTTAATCCGTGCCGCAAGTCGGGCAAGCCGGATTTTTCTTCAGGCGCAAGGTTTGCCATTCCATATTGAGGCTGTCCAGCAACAGTAGGCGGCCGGTCAAGCTTTCTCCAATGTTCATGATGATTTTCATCGCTTCCAAAGCCTGAATGCTGCCGACAATACCGGTAATCGGCGCAATCACGCCGTTGCGGGCGCAGTTTTGCAATTCCTCGCCATCGCTTTGATACAAACAATTGTAGCAAGGGCTGTCGTTCAGTCCGGGGGTGAATACGCTGATTTGGCCTTCGAAACGAATCGCCGCGCCCGATACCAGCGGCGTGTGTTGTTCGACGCAAGCTCGGTTGATCGCGAAGCGGGTACCGAAGTTATCGCTGCAGTCGAGCACCACATCGGCCGCCGCGACTTCCCGATCCAGAAGTTGTCCCTGTAATCGAGCCTTATGGGCCAGCACATTCACTTCCGGATTGATTTTTTTCAGGGTGTTAAGGGTTGAAATGACTTTATCCAGCCCTATATCGGGGGTGTTGTGGGCAATCTGTCGTTGCAAATTGGTTAAATCCACCTGATCGTCATCGTAGATAGTGATTTGTCCAATACCTGCCGCGGCGAGGTACATCGCCGCGGGGGAACCGAGGCCGCCGGCGCCGACGATCAATATCTTGGCGTCGAGTAACTTTTGCTGCCCAGTCATATCGACTTGCGGCAGCATGATCTGGCGGCTGTAACGGAGTAATTGTTGGTCGTTCATGATGATGGCTGTGATGAGTAGGTCGCAGATAATGCCAAAGAGCTTGACAGAGTGCAAAACCCCGATATTATTAGCACTCATGGCTAGAGAGTGCTAATAAGTTATTTAAACGTTAACTTTAATCTACATTAAGGAGATATTGATGAAAATTCGTCCGTTACATGACCGCGTTGTCGTAAAACGCGTTGAAGAAGAAACCAAAACCGCCGGTGGTATCGTATTACCCGGTTCCGCCGCGGAAAAGCCTAGCGAAGGCGAAGTACTGGCCGTCGGTTCCGGCAAACAATTGGATAACGGCCAAGTGCGTGCTCTGGAAGTTAAAGTTGGCGACAAAGTATTGTTCGGCAAATATTCCGGCACTGAAGTCAAAGTCGATGGCGAGCAATATATCGTCATGCGCGAAGAAGACATCATGGGCATCTTGGGTTAATCCCAAACGATTGTTTATCAATTAGTTAATAGATTAGGAATATAAAAAATGGCAGCAAAAGACGTAAAATTTGGCGGCGAAGCCCGCGCATTAATGGCGCAAGGTGTCAACATCCTGGCTAACGCGGTAAAAGTTACCTTGGGTCCTAAAGGCCGTAACGCCGTACTGGATAAAAGCTTCGGCGCTCCAACCATCACCAAGGACGGCGTTTCAGTCGCGAAAGAAATCGAATTGCAAGACAAGTTCGAAAATATGGGTGCGCAAATGGTGAAAGAGGTCGCTTCCAAGACTTCCGATGTGGCCGGCGACGGCACCACCACCGCAACCGTTTTGGCTCAAGCTATCGTCAACGAAGGCTTGAAATCAGTCGCCGCGGGCATGAACCCGATGGATCTGAAACGTGGTATCGACACAGCGGTTAGCGCGGCGGTTGCGGCGATCGAAAAGGCCGCAACCCCTTGCGTCGACAGCCATGCCATCGCTCAAGTCGGCACTATCTCCGCCAACTCCGACGAATCCGTCGGCGCGATCATCGCCGAAGCGATGGAAAAAGTCGGTAAAGAAGGTGTTATCACCGTTGAAGAAGGCACTGGTTTGAACAATGAACTGGACGTCGTCGAAGGTATGCAATTCGACCGCGGCTACCTGTCCCCATATTTCATCAACAAACAAGAAAATATGAGCGTTGAACTGGACGATCCATTCGTCCTGTTGTACGACAAAAAAATCTCCAACATCCGCGAAATGTTGCCGATTCTGGAAGGTGTGGCCAAATCAGGCCGTTCACTGTTGATCATTGCCGAAGACGTCGAAGGCGAAGCCTTGGCGACTCTGGTTGTCAACAACATGCGCGGTATCGTTAAAGTCGCGGCAGTCAAAGCACCTGGCTTCGGCGACCGCCGTAAAGCCATGCTGGAAGACATCGCGGTTCTGACCGGCGGCGTAGTGATCTCCGAGGAAGTGGGCCTGTCTCTGGAAAAAGCCGACATTTCTCAATTGGGCACCGCAAAACGCGTCCAAATCAACAAAGAAAACACCACCATCATCGACGGTGCCGGCGACGAAGGCCAAATCAAAGGCCGCGTGGCTCAAATCCGTGCTCAAGCCGACGAAGCGACTTCCGATTACGACCGTGAAAAACTGCAAGAACGTCTGGCTAAATTGGCTGGCGGCGTAGCGGTGATCAAAGTCGGTGCCGCGACCGAAGTTGAAATGAAAGAGAAGAAAGCCCGCGTTGAAGACGCGCTGCATTCAACCCGCGCGGCGGTTGAAGAAGGCGTGGTCGCCGGTGGCGGTACCGCGCTGATTCGTGCGCTGTCCGCGCTGGAGGGCCTGCAAGGCAACAACCACGACCAAACCGTCGGTATCAACATCCTGCGTCGCGCGATGGAAGAGCCCCTGCGCCAAATCGTCACCAACGCCGGCGACGAAGCTTCGGTTGTACTGAACGAAGTCAAAAAAGGCACGGGTAACTTCGGTTACAACGCAGCCACCGGTGAATACGGCGACATGATTGCAATGGGTATTCTGGATCCCGCCAAAGTAACCCGTTATGCATTGCAAAATGCAGCCTCCGTGGCCGGTCTGATGATCACTACCGAAGTGATGATTGCCGATCTGCCGGCTGATAGCAAGGCTCCTGCAATGCCTGACATGGGCGGCATGGGCGGTATGGGCGGCATGATGTAATTGCCGTTTTAAACGCTGCTTACACTAAAAAACCTCGGTGCCCTTGGGTGCCGGGGTTTTTTTATGTCCAAAGACAGCTGAACAAGTTGATTCCGCTGATCTGCCATGGGCTACCGCGGCTTGCCGAAGGAATTGAGTCAAATGGTTTGGTAAACATAAGCTCGCTGCCGTTTTTCCTGTAAATGGGCAATGGCGCCTATGAACCATTCATGCTGGCTGGAGCGGCTAAGCTTGATGCCCGAGCCGCTATTTGAGACACTGCGAACCATTATTGAATGGCCGGTTTCTATTCTGTCTCGTGCTTGGCCTGTTAGGTAGTTTGTTAAAACCGGTATTCGTCATTGGATACCTTAAGGTTTTGCCAATCAGCTGCATCCACCGGCTTCCGCCGTTAAATCATTAATCCGGTTCGCGTCATGAATTCTCCGAACAAAAAAATATCGCTGCCAGCTTCAATTACCATGGTCGGTGAAGTTTTCAATAGGGGGCACGGCAAGGCCGCGCTCGAACCCTATTTGGTGATTCTGGCGGGCTGCGATCGGGGTAAGCAGTTCAAACTCGACCGGCAACGCCATGTGTTCGGTCGTAGCGATGATGCGGATATTGTGATTGGCGATCCGAAAATTTCCAGAAAGCATGGCCTGCTGACTGTTTGTTCCGAGCGCATTTTGCTGGAAGATTTACAATCCACCAACGGCACCTTTCTGGCCGGCGAACGCATCGCAAAACGCTGGTTGGACGTGCATGATCGGATTCAGGCCGGAGATACCGTGATGCGCGTTGATTACAAGTGCATTAGCGAAGCCGAATCGGAACAGGCGTTGTATCGGGCGGCTTATACCGACGCGTTGACCGGTATCCTCAATCGGGGTGCATTCATGCAGCGGGCACAGGAAGAGTTTTCGTTTTGCAAGCGCAATAATGCCTTGTTGACTATCATCATGTGCGATGTCGATCATTTCAAACGAAAAAATGATAACCATGGGCATCCGGCCGGCGATCAAATTTTGAAGGAATTGGCCTCGATTTTAGCCGAGGAAATGCGTAAGGAGGATTTGCTGGCCCGTTACGGTGGCGAAGAGTTCATCATGCTGTTGCGCGAAACCCCGGAAAACGCCGCGACGGGTTGGGCGGATAGAATCCGGCGGTCCGTGATGCAGCACTGCTTTACCTATCAGGGACAAGCCATACCGACGACCATTTCGATCGGCATTTGCACCCGGCGCGTGGAAGCCGCGGATTCGTTGTCGACGATCATCCAAGTTGCGGACGACGCCTTGTACCGAGCCAAGCAAAATGGCCGCAATCGGCTGGAAGTTGCGATTCCTGCCGCATTCATCGACCAGGGCTGAATTGGCAATCAATCCCGCTATGCGCGCGGCTGAGGATCATTCCTGTTTTTGTTGACTCAGAAGGGGTGTTTGGGTGCGTTGCTAGTATATTTTTGGCAGTAAAGCCCTGGACAAACTTCACTTAAGCCATCAGTGTTTAGGCGTTTTTCGCTGACTGTAGCAATAACCGGCAAGAAAGACTACACTCTTTGGCAATATATGGGAGATTTATATGCTAAAAGCTTTGTTATTGCTTGCTTCACCCGGCGTATGTTGATCGAACCGGTCGCGCTGGCGGACTTTTTTCTGAGTTTTTTTAGTGCTGCCATGATTATCTTGCTGGGCGCTTTATATGCCGGTCTTTTCGCCTGGGCAAAAATCACCGCTCAATATCGGTTTCAGCTTGGCGCATGGTTTGTCTATTTTGCCTTATTGATTACTGTTGGCCTGTTCAGTCAAATCAATCACTTTAGCGGTTATTGGCTAGGCCTATCTTTTCTAATGGCAGCGGGTTACGGCTGGATGCCTTATTTGATTTGGCGATTGTGCGCCGCCACCCATGCCGACGAATCCGAACACTCACAACACCCTGGAGGTTAGCATGACCGAACAAATCCCACGCTGGGCATCGGAAACATTCTGGAAAAAAACCGCGATTTGGGTCACCGGTGGTTCCTTTGTGTTACTGGTGATTTTAACCTTCGACTCGCTGAAACAAATCAGCGCCGGTAGTTCCAGGGTGCAGGCTTACAGCGTCATCAACAAAGACGTTAGCTACCGCTTCGACAAGGCCAAACAGCGTTATCAACCGGTGATCGGTGACGATGCGCCGCTATTTGGCAAACTATTGAGCGAAGAAGAGGCTGAAAATCTGGTCGATCTAGGCAAAAAAACCGTGCAGGCTAAAAACTGCATGAATTGTCACACCCTGCTCGGCAACGGCGCCTATTACGCGCCGGATTTGACCAAGGCCTGGTTGGATCAAGGCTGGATAGCAAAGGAATCGCGTGAACAGATGATGGTCAATTTTCTGCTCGATCCGGAAAAAAATGCCCGCACCTTTGGTACCAACCGCAAGATGCCCAATCTGGACATTACCCAGTTGGAAGCGGAGGCCATCGTCGCCTTTTTGAAATGGATGTCGGCCATCGACACTAACGGGTTTCCGCATAATTTCAAAGCCATCGGCGAAGAGGAATAACAGATGACGCTACAAACCTATCAAGAAAAAGCCGCGGTTTGTTGGGCCGGTTGCAAGCAACGCCACGCCGTATTCATGGCCAATCCACATTTGAGCGGCGGCCAGAAACTGGCGGTGCATTATTTTACCGTCGCCATGGTGTTGTTCATGGCGCAACTGTTGTTTGGGTTGCTGGCTGGGTTGCAGTTTATCTTTCCGAGTTTTTTGTATGAAATCCTCGACTTCAACGTTAATCGCATGGTGCATATCAACGCCATGGTGGTGTGGATGCTGTACGGCTTCATCGGCTCGGTATACTGGTTTTTGGAAGACGAAAGCGGTGTGCCCATCGTCGGCCTAAAATGGGGACAGTTGGCATTCTGGGTGTTGACCGGCGCGGTTACGTTGGTGGTGCTGGTCTATTTGTTGATACAGTTCGGCGCCGGTAACGACACCTCTCTTTGGCTGATCAACGAAGGCCGAGAATACATCGAAGCGCCGCGCTGGGCCGACATCGGCATCGTCGTGGTGATGCTGATTTTCTTCTACAACGTCGCCGCGACTTTTGCCGCCGGCAAATGGTCGGGCATCGCCGGCGTATTAACTCTGGACTTGGTAGCGCTGGCCGGTTTGTACACCGCCGGCATGTTTTATGTCACCAATATATCCGTCGACCAATACTGGTGGTGGTGGGTAATCCATCTGTGGGTGGAAGCCACTTGGGAAGTGCTGGTCGGCTGCATCATGGCCTGGAGTCTGATGAAACTGCTGGGCGTGCGCCGAAAAGTGGTGCAAACCTGGCTGTATATCGAAGTGGCGCTAATGTTCGGCTCCGGCATTCTAGGGTTGGGCCACCATTATTTCTGGATCGGTACGCCGGAATACTGGTTCACCATCGGCGGTTTCTTCTCGGCTTTGGAGCCGATCCCGCTGGTGGCGATGGTGGTGCATTCGATCTACGATGCCGGGGCGCATCGTTTCAAAAATAGTAACCATCCGGCGCTGGCCTGGATCATTGCCCACGCCTTCGGCAATTTTCTCGGGGCCGGGGTTTGGGGCTTCATGCATACCCTGCCGCAGATCAATTTATATACCCACGGCACCCAGTGGTCGGCATCGCATGGGCATCTGGCCTTCTTCGGCGCCTATGCCACGATCAATATCGCCTTCTTTTATTTGGCGGCGCAACAGGCGCGAGGCAATGTCTGGATGGGCGGCGACTTGGTTAACGGCTGGCGCTGGAAAGCCGCCTGTGTGTTGCTGAACCTGGGGGTAATGGGTATGACCGTGGCACTGTTGATCGCCGGTTACGAGCAATCGTTTATCGAACGGGCAGTGGAAGGCTCTACCTGGGCCGGCTATTTCGCCGCCCAAAATCACCCTTGGTTCATGCAGGCCATGATTTGGCGTATGGTATTTGGTTTGATGACGGCGGTGGGCGGTGGCTTGTTGTTCTGGGATTTGCTGGAAATCGGCAAGGGCGAGGAACGGCAAGCGGCCGTGATTGCCGTCGAGGAAAGCGTAGTTCAGTAATTTCCCGGAGAGGATGGGTAATGATCTGGCGGAGCCCCGATGCTCCGCCTTATCCCGGGTAATGCCGAACACCGCTTTTGAGCAAGCGGTGTTCGGCATAATGAGTTGATTTCGGTTTTTTAAGCGCTAAGCGGCCGCTTTTCGGCGCTGCAACAGCAACATCAAACCGGAGCCAAATAACCAGATGCTTGGAGGAACGGGTACCGGGGTCGTGAGTGTTGGGTTAAATTCAACCACAAATCCCCTGACAACATATCTTATTCCTTCGCTGGTGAGATGGGATGAATCAAGGTTGGTGTCATTCCAGCGTTCGTTGCCGGCGCCGGCTTGCCACCAATACATCAGATAATCTTCGGGATCGGGCGTTAACGCGGAATTATCTTGCCAGTGGTTCGGCTCGCCTTGCAGGAAGTTGGTATAGCTAAAGGCCTCTCCGCTCACCCATTGCCAGGCTTGGTGTTTCCATTTGCCGTCGGTTGAATTGTAACTGCTGGTATCGAATCCGCCCAAAAAACTGCCTTGGGCACCGAGTACGCTCCACAAAAAATCGTCTTCCGCCTGGCTGGTTACGGTCGCTAGATAGCCGCTGCCGCCCTGATGCGACAAACTTTCGGCGAAATTTTTTGCCTCGGACCAGTCAAGCCGCCAATCATCCGTAAACGTATGCAACTCGTAATAGTGGCCGTTGCTGGCGTTGTAAACAGGCGATGCTAACGAGGGTAGGCTGAGGGAGGCCAACGATAGAATAGAGAGAACCTTCAAAAGCATGACTAAAACTCCTTTGTTTTATAGTCGGAGGTGGTGAATTATTATAACCTGTATATTTTAAGCAAATGTTATGCCGTTAGCTTTGTTTCTGTAGGGTCTTATAGCGTTTGCATGAGCGTTGGATGATGGGGGTCTGATAAATTTAACTTTCGAGACAAGAATCCAACGTTACGCCGGGATCTTGGATATTGCGGATGGGCTTACGAAGCTGACAGTATTGACAGTGTTGATGTCAGTTCTGGCGTTCCTTGGCAGGAAGCAGTCAACGGGGGCTTTCGGTCGATTGTGTTGAAAAAGTCCCCTGATATACGGTTCCTAGCGTAGTAAAATACAGCCAACAGGCATTCAATCATGAGGTGACGCCATGATGGGACAACAATCCGGGATTCAGGAACAGCTGTTTTTCTGTTTCAGTCTCGAAAACCACATTCCCAAAGATCATCTGCTGCGCGGTATCAACCGCTTCCTCGATCTGGGTGATTTTCGTCAGCAATTAGCAGAGTATTACAGCCCCATTGGCCGGCCGTCGATTGCTCCCGAACTGATGATTCGCATGTTAATCCTTGGCTATTGTTTCGGGATTCGTTCCGAACGCCGTCTCTGTGAAGAAGTACATGTCAACTTGGCTTACCGTTGGTTTTGCAAACTGGATTTAGACGATCCCGTGCCGGATCATTCCACCTTTTCTAAAAACCGTCTGGGTCGCTTTCGGGACAGCCAGGCTTTTCGGATAGTGTTTGAGACTGTCCTGAAACGATGTATGGCAGAAGGCCTGGTGCGTGGCGAAGGTTTTGCCACCGACGCCAGCATCATCAAAGCCGATGCACAACGGCAACGCCGAGTTGAAAGTGGTGATGACATAGATTGGGGCGATCCCGCTCAAGCAGAACGCCCGGTCCGTGAATATCTCGCGGCACTAGAAGAAACGAATGATCCTAAAGAGTCCACCCGGACGCTTTCACTGACCGACCCAGCTGCTACCTGGACAGCTGCGCCTGGTGGGCCCGCATTTTTCGCGTATTCAACCAATTACTTGATCGATCTGGAAGCCGGCATCATCCTCGATGTAGAGGCCTCAGCGGTCAATAAAGCCGCCGAAGTGGAGGCGACTCGGACCATGATTGATCGGGTAGAAGAGACATTTGGTCTGAAGCCCGAACGTTTGGTGGGCGATACCAATTATGGTTCAGCTGCCATGCTCGGATGGTTAGTCGATGAAAAAGACATAGAACCGCATGTCCCCGTATTTGATAAGTCGGAACGCACCGATGGCACCTTCGGTCGTTCTGACTTTACTTATGACGCGGACAATAATCGGTATATCTGCCCTGCGGGTAAGTCTCTGAAAATCGCTTGGCGCAGCAAACAGAAAAACCCTTATCGCTATCGCGCCAGCCAATTGGATTGCCAAGCCTGTCCGCTCAAAGCGCAGTGTTGTCCTAACATGGCTAATCGTCAAATCGATCGAAGCCCCCACGAATCGGCTCGCGATGTCGCTCGTGCCATTACCAAAACCGATGCTTATAAGCAGTCACGCAAGGAGCGCAAGAAGGTGGAAATGCTGTTTGCCCATCTAAAGCGCATTTTGAAGATGGACAAACTACGTTTACGAGGTTTCAGTAATGCCAAAGATGAGTTTCTATTGGCGGCGACTGCCCAAAATCTAAGGCGAATGGCCAAGAGGTTGGCGGTAACAACAACAGAAACCCTCCCAATACCCGCATAACTGCCGAAAAGGCGGTTTTACCTCAACAAAACTCGAGACACCCTCGAAAATTCATTTGCCAGACACCAAAAATCTAATCACTCACTCAAAGCGCCACTCCCTAGCACTTTCAAAATACCGACTTTTTCAACAGAATTGGTCGAGAACAGTTTTTGCAGCGCTTCCAACTTGGGGTGATCGCGGTGCGGGTCATCCGGGTAATAGCCGATATGTTTGGCGCCATGTTGTCTGAGCAATTGAACTTGATCGATAAAAACCGATATGGGAATGTCTTGCCGGTTTTTCCAGTCGACCGTCTGCAATTCGAACAGCATTTTGTCTAAACCACCCGGATATTCAGCGGTTTTGAGTGCTAATTGTTGTAACCATTGCGAGGGATTCTCGGCATTTTCCAGGAATGGCATGGCTTCCACCGCCACATAATCGTAGTGTTTCATGAAGGTCTCCAGCGACTGAGCGTACCATTCTTGGCTGGCCGCATTTAATATCGGCGAAGCAAATATATTACGAGTGGTCTTAATGTAGGGGCGATAAAATTTAACTCTGCTGGTTAAGAAGTCGGTAAATTGTCCAATTAGCTCGGTTTTATGCCGCGCCCATTGCATTCGCAGTTCGGTGGAGGCATGAAGTATTTCAAATTCGCTCGGCAGACCCCAAATGTCATGGCTGTAGGCCATGGCTAGCGCCGAGGCATCTTCAAAGTCCGACAAAATACCGTCATCGTGAAACAAAATCCCATTGAAATCGCAGTGCTTGGCCAAATCTTCAAAAATGTCGCCGACAAATTGGCGTGCGCTGGGATTAAAGGGTGATAGGCGGCTGTTTGGAGAGAGTCGCGGGGCGCCGTCGCGCCATTCGTGGACGTACCAGTCCCGAGGCAGGCTTGCCTTGTAGGCCATGATGGGCAGCCAGGCATATACCTTGACATGGGCCTGGGAGCGCAATTTTAGAGCGACATGATTAAATAGATCGCGCTTGACCGGCAGATGGCGGTTAGGGAAATACAGTTGCTCGGCCTTACCGTCGTCGTCGGGGTCGGCAAAAGCTTGCAGGTAAACCGTATTGGTGCCGCTGGCCTTGATTCTGTTTATCAGCGCGTTGATGTTGCGGGAGGTTTGCGCTTCATCTGCATCGTAGAGATAATCCATGTCGACCTGCGCGACGGTTAGCGATTGGCCGAGACGTTGCTCCCGGACGATGTCGGCAAACTGGTAAATGTCCGGGTTGCCGGTGATGATCAGGCGTTTCATGGCGCCCAGGTCGGCCAAGGTGTTGGCGCCATCGCCCAGGCCCATGGTGAACGGCATGCCCGCGCGGGCGGCCGCGGCCAGGGTTAGGGTATTGTAATCGCCGTAGGGCCAGGCCATCACCCGTGGCCGGGTGCCCAGGGTTTGCAATAACTGCTCCGCGCTGTTGTCCATGGCCTGATCAATGCGTTTACGGTACTCGTCATCGGTTTCGTGGCGGCCATCGGCAAAAGCGAGGGCTGTTGCCGCGCTTTGATGGTCGCCTTGTGCGTTGACAATCACGCCATGATGTAAATCGTAGCCGTGTGATGCAATTTCGACTAAGCCGCTTCCGATAACTTCGCGGAGTTGCTCCTTGGACATCAAGGGCGCGCCATCGGGAGTGGTTTGTTTTTCCAGCCAACTGCCGACTATGGCTAGCGTGGCCGGATATTGGTACTTCTTCAATAAAGGCAGGGCTTGCGTGTAAAAGCTCTGGTAGCCATCATCGAAAGTCAAAATGACGGATTTAGCCGGTAGGGCTCTATTACCCGCCTTGGCGTCGGTCAGGGTTTGGATATCGATCACCCGATAGTTATTATTCCGTAGCCATGCGAAGTGTTGATCCAGGTGATTTGGTTCGACGGCAAAATGATCATTCGAGCCTCGGATAGCTTTTTGATCGACAATGTCGTGATAACTGAGCACCAGAAAATCCGAAAGCGCTGTTTCAGCATGAGTCCACGCCGAAACAGCGAATAAGCAGACGCTGAAAATTGCGGGCATTGAAAAAAGCTTGGTGAGGCTGACCATGGCTTATACCGGAGGAATAATCGCGGATCGGATATTGGGTAAGTTTAGCGTGAAAGCCGGCATGCGTTACATGATCGTCCCTTCAGGTTGACTGTTACCGAAAGGGCTAAAAAATCCAGAGAAACCGCTTCCGCTTGCCTGGCGAGTATTTTGCCAGGGGTTTTAAGGCGATGGTAAAACCCAGCGCTGGAAAAACTAGACTGCCAATATCCATCGGCTTTTAGGCTAGGTCTGGCTTCGGAAATAAAATCCATTCGAATCTAATCGCTATTTCGTCGATAATAGGCGGCTTTGTAAACGGTCTTGAGCGTATCCTGCCAGTCATGAAACTGGAAAAAATCAAACTTTCGGGTTTCAAATCCTTTGTCGATCCCACCACGATACCGATTAGCGGCAATTTGACCGCGATCGTCGGCCCCAACGGCTGCGGCAAATCCAACATCATCGACGCGGTACGCTGGGTGATGGGCGAGAGTTCGGCCAAGCATTTGCGCGGCGGTAACATGGCCGATGTGATTTTCAACGGTTCATCGGGGCGCAAGCCGGTCAGCATGGCGTCGGTGGAGTTGGTGTTCGACAATACCGAGGGCAAGGCCGGCGGAGAATACGCCCAATACAATACGATTTCGATCAAGCGCCAAGTCAGCCGCGACGGCCAGTCGCTGTTCATGTTGAATGGCTCCAAGTGCCGGCGCAAGGACATTACCGACCTGTTTTTGGGCACGGGCTTGGGTTCCCGCAGCTATGCGATCATCGAACAGGGCACTATTTCGCGGATGGTGGAGGCCAAGCCGGAAGATTTGCGGGTGCATATCGAGGAAGCGGCCGGCATCTCCAAATATAAGGAGCGCCGCTCCGAGACCGAAACCCGCATGCGCCATACCCGCGAAAATTTGGAGCGGCTGGATGATTTGCGCGACGAGGTCGAAAAACAGATCAGGAACTTGGCCAAGCAGGCGGAAAAGGCCGAGAAATACACCGAGCTGAAAAAACAGGAGCGCGAGTACAAACAAGAGCTATTGGCGATGCGCTGGCGGAATTTTCAACGCAGCGCGCAGCAGCTGGAAGAGAAGTTGCAGAGTATCGCCGCCGAGCATAATCGTTTGTTCGTATTGCTGCGCGATACCGAAAAAGCCATGGAATTGACGCGCGGCGAACAGAAGTCGCAGCAGCGGCATCTGGATGCGACCCAGGCCGAGTATTATGCGTTAGTGGCGGAAGCTAGCCGTCTGCAACAGACCATCAAGCATAATCAGAAAAGCCACGAGGAAACGCTGGTCGAAATCAATCGCTTGAAACAACAAGCCGAGCAGGCACGGTCCGAATGCGAACAGGATAGACAGCAGCTGGAGGAAATTCGCCAGACTTTGCTGGAAGCCGAGGAAACCATGATCGTAGCCAAGGAGCGCGAGGAGGATTTGCTCGGAATTCAGCAGGATGCGCATCTGCAAAAACAACAGTGGCAGCAACAATGGGAAGCTTTTCTGGCCGAGAATGCCGGTTATCGCGAGCAGGCCGAAGTGCAGCGGACCAAACTGGTGCAACTGGAAAATCAAAATCGACAGTTACAGGCCAGGTTGGATAAATTGCAGGGCGAGCGCGGCGGGTTGGCCGATACCCAGCTGCAAATTGAACTGGAAACCCTGGACGCCGGTATAGAGTTGATCGAAACGGAACGGGCTCGGTTGCAGCAACAGTTGGATGCCGTCTTGCAACGTATCGCCGAGCTGCGTCCGGCAATTAAACAACTACACGATAGCCTGCATACCCGCCGCGCCGAGTTACAAAAGGTTAACGGCAAGATCAGTTCGCTGGAACTGTTGCAGCAGCATGCGATGGGTAAGGACAAGAAGGAGCTTGCCGCTTGGATGGAACATGTCGGTCTGGAACAGCAGCCGCGTCTGGCGGAGTTTTTGGATGCGGAGGAGGGCTGGGAAACCGCGATCGAAACCGTGCTGGGCAGTTATCTGGAAGCCATTTGCATCGATAGTGCCGAGTCCATACTTGGCGAGTTGCAGGAATTGACCAAGCAATCCTTGATCGTGTTCGAGACTCATCCGGCATCGGCTATGACTGATGGCGGGCGGATGGTGCTGGCCGATAAGCTACGCTGCCGCTGGGATTTATCCAGTTTGTTGAGCGGCATTTATTGCGCCGATACGTTGCGGCAGGCCAGGGAAATGAGTTTACAGGCCCATGAGTCGGTGATATTGGCGGACGGTACTTGGCTGGGCAAGGACTGGATCAGGATCAGCCGCGGCAGCGACAGCAAGGCCGGCGTGTTGCATCGGGAAAAGGAATTGCGCGAGTTGAAGCAGCGCCAGGGTGAGTTGCGGATGGCGATTGCCGAGGACGAGCAGCAATTGGAAAGCTGCGAACTCGAATTGAAAGCCGCCGAAAGCAATCGAGAACAATACCAGCAAACGGAAAAACGGCTGAGTGCCGAATACTCGGCTAAAAGCGCGGAATACAGCGCGCAATCGGCCCGCTTCGAACAGCAAAAGCGCCGATTGGAGCAACTCGATCACGAAATCGAGGAAATCGGCCTGCATCTTGCCGAAAACGCCGAAAGCATTTCCGAAGCCGAATTGATCAAACAAGACGCCGAGCAGGCACTGGGCGAGCTCGGCGACAAGAAAACAGAGCTGGAACGACTTAGCCAGCAAATTCAGGCCAAACAGCAAAATACCGATGTATCGGTCGATGAGGCCAGGCGGCATTTGCATCGCTTGCATGCGCAGGTCGAGTCGCTGAAATCCTCCGAAGTGTTGACGGTCAAGCAGATCGAACGCTTGCAGGTACAGCACCAACAATCCGCCGATCGGATTACCGAGTTGGAAAATAAATTACAGTTCAGCTTGTCGCCTCTGGATGACGAGAAAATGCAGTTGGAAGAATTGTTGGAGCGTAAACAGCGGTTCGAGGATAGTCTACAGGCTGAACGCCAGGCGCAACAAGCCAGCGAGCAAAGTGTCAGTCAGTTGGCCGAACAATATTCGCAAACCCAGCGGGCGCTGGAAAAACAGAAGGAAGCGTTGGATAGCGTACGCTTCGAGCAACAGGACAGCCGAGTGCGCCAGCAGACTATTGCCGAGCAGTTGAGCGAAGTCGAGGCCGACCCGGAAGCTATACTGGCGAACCTTACCGAAGGCGCAACGGAAACCCGGTGGAAACATGCCGTCGACGATTTGACCGATCAGATCGAAAGGCTGGGTTCGATCAATTTGACCGCGATCGAGGAATATAAAACCCAATCCGAACGGATGAAATTTCTCAATGAACAGCACGACGATTTGATGGAAGCCCTGAATACCTTGGATCAGGCCATCAGTAAAATCGACAAGGAAAGTCGGCAACGTTTCCGGGAGACCTTTGAAAAAATCAATAATGGTTTGCAGGAAAAATTTCCGCGCCTGTTCGGCGGTGGACAGGCTTATCTGGAATTGACCGAGCAGGACGTACTGGAGGCCGGCGTCAATATCATCGCCCGTCCACCCGGCAAGCGTAATAGTTCGATCCATTTGTTGTCCGGCGGAGAAAAGGCACTAACGGCGGTGGCGTTGGTGTTTTCGATCTTCGAGTTGAATCCGGCGCCGTTTTGTTTGCTGGATGAAGTGGATGCGCCGCTGGATGATGCCAACGTGGTACGTTTTTCCAAAATGGTGGAAGACATGTCGGCAACCGTACAGTTTTTATACATTTCACATAACAAAGTCACAATGGAAATTGCAAAACATTTGGCAGGTGTTACCATGAAGGAGCCTGGAGTATCCAGAATGGTGGCGGTTGATATTGAAGAAGCAGTGAGCATGGCGGAAAGCTAATGGATAAAGAACTATTAAGAGTCGTGATTATTTTGATCGGCATGCTGGTAATGATCGGCATGTTGCTATGGCATTTCTTTAAATCGCTCCGTGAGCGCCGCGAAGCCGACGACTATTTTGACGACACCGAATATGACTTGGGCGGTGATGATTTAGACGTCGATGAAGACGAAGACGAGATGGATATTTTTCCATTGGACGGGGTGGTCGACGGCGATGCCTTGTTGGACGATGCCGCCATCAAACCCACGCTCAAGCCGGAACCGGTAAAAACTCAGCCAAAATCTGGGGCGCCGCGCTACGAACTGCCCGGATTAATCGAATTCAGTATCGTCGCGCGCGCCGACGAGGGATTTAACGGCGAGGACTTGTTCGATGCCTTTGAGCGAGTCGGATTGAAATACGGTAGCGTAAAAGTGTTTGAGCGTATCGACAAAAACCGGCTGGTGGATTTTGCCGTTGCCAGCATGATCGATCCCGGCACTTTCCCGGATACCCATCTGGATGAATTTTATTGTCCGGGTATCGTGTTTTATATGCAGCCGCGCGAACTCGATAACCCGGTGGCCGTGTTCGACGATTTCATGGAAACCATCGACACGCTTGCGGTAGAACTGGATGGGGTAGTCTGGGATAACCAACGGCAACCCTTAACGGCGGATACCATCGCTCAATTTCGGCAAATGCTGGCCCGTTAACACACAACAGTCAATTCCAGAAGGGCCGGGCGCTCTTTTTAGCAATCAAAGTAGTCAGAGTAAGTGGATCAAAAAAATATCAGAAATTTCTCCATCATCGCCCATATCGATCACGGTAAATCGACATTGGCCGATCGATTCATTCAAATTTGCGGAGGGTTAAGCGACAGGGAAATGGAATCCCAGGTGCTGGATTCGATGGATCTGGAAAGGGAACGCGGCATCACGATCAAGGCGCAAAGCGTCACCCTCGACTATAAAGCCGGCGATGGCGAAGTCTATCAACTGAATTTCATCGATACCCCGGGCCATGTGGATTTTTCCTACGAGGTTTCGCGTTCCTTGGCCGCTTGCGAAGGCGCGCTGTTGGTGGTGGATGCCGCGCAAGGCGTGGAAGCCCAAAGCGTTGCCAATTGCTATACCGCGATCGAGCAAGGTTTGGAAGTGGTGCCGGTGCTGAACAAGATCGATCTGCCGTCCGCCGAGCCGGAGCGGGTGATGGAGGAAATTGAGAATGTAATCGGCATACCGGCCGACGAAGCCTTGAAAATCAGTGCCAAGACCGGCATCGGCGTAGAAGCGGTGCTGGATCAGTTGATCCAGAAAATCCCGCCGCCCAGTGGTGATGAAAATGCGCCGTTGCAGGCCTTGATCATCGACTCCTGGTTCGATAATTATCTGGGCGTGGTGTCGCTGGTGCGTATCGTCAACGGTAGTCTGCGCAGAAAGCAAAAAATTACCGTGATGTCGACCGGCAAGTCGTTTCTGGTCGAAAAACTGGGCGTCTATACCCCGAAGCAATTGGAAAAGCAGCAACTGAACACCGGCGAAGTCGGTTTCATGGTAGCCGGTATCAAGGATATTTTCGGCGCGCCGGTCGGCGATACCATTACCGCTACCGATAATCCGGCGGCCGAAGCCTTGCCCGGTTTCGAAAAAGTCCAACCCAGGGTGTTCGCCGGTTTGTATCCGGTTAGCTCCGATGACTTTGGCGACATGCGCGAGGCCTTGGACAAATTGCGCTTGAACGATTCGGCGTTGAATTTCGAACCGGAAACCTCGCAAGCCTTGGGTTTTGGTTTTCGTTGCGGTTTTCTGGGTATGCTGCACATGGAAATCGTCCAGGAGCGGCTGGAGCGGGAATATAATATCGACTTGATTACCACGGCGCCGACCGTGGTATATGAAGTGGAAACCCATAATGGCGAAGTCGTGATGGTGGACAATCCGGCTAAACTGCCGGATGTCGGCACCATCACCGAAATTCGCGAACCGATTATCCTGGCTAACATCCTGGTGCCGCAAGCCTATCTGGGCAGCGTGATCAATCTGTGCATCGAAAAACGCGGGGTACAGAAGAACATGCAATATGCCGGCAGTCAGGTATCTTTAAGTTATGAGCTGCCGATGAGCGAAGTGGTGCTGGACTTTTTCGACCGCTTGAAGTCTGTCAGCCGCGGCTATGCGTCGTTCGATTACGAGTTTCTGCGCTTCGACCCCGCACCGCTGGTAAAACTGGATGTGCTGATCAACGGCGATAAAGTCGACGCCTTGTCGATTATCGTGCATCGCGATCTGAGCCAGAATCGTGGCCGGGATTTGGTCGAAAAAATGAAGGACTTGATTCCGCGCCAGATGTACGAGGTGGCGATCCAAGCGGCTATCGGCGCTAAGGTGATAGCCCGTTCCACCGTCAAGGCCATGCGTAAAAATGTCACGGCCAAGTGTTATGGTGGCGACATTACCCGTAAGAAAAAACTGCTGGAAAAACAAAAGGCCGGTAAGAAACGGATGAAACAGGTGGGCAGTATCGAGATTCCGCAGGAAGCGTTTCTAGCGGTGTTGCAAGTCAATAAAGAATAACGGCAATAAATTATGGATTACGATTTTTCTTTTTTTCTGGTCGTGGCTACCTTCGTAACCGGTGTGGTTTGGGGAGGCTATTGGTTAGTTCTGAAATATACGCACCAACCCTACGCGGTCGACAAGGAACCGTTATTGGTTGAATATGCCCGTTCTTTTTTTCCGGTCGTGTTGATTGTGCTGTTGTTGCGCTCTTTTCTGGTGGAACCTTTCAGAATTCCTTCCGGATCGATGATGCCGACCTTGCTGATAGGTGATTTTATTTTGGTCAATAAATTCACCTATGGTGTGCGCTTGCCGGTGTCGAACAATAAAGTCATCGAGTTTGGCGAGCCTGAGCGCGGCGATATTGTTGTGTTCCGCTTTCCCAAGCAACCGACGGTGGATTACATCAAGCGAGTCATCGGTTTGCCGGGTGACAGAATCGCTTATTTCGACAAAAAGCTGTATGTGAACGGCCAACCGGTTAAGCAGGATTCATTGGGACGCTATCAAGGCGTCGGGCAAGGCATGAACATGACTGGTGCCGAGCATTTGCAAGAAGATTTGACCGGCGTCAAACATTCGATTTTGATCAATCATGGCGCGTCCACGGTCGAAGATGTATTCGTGGTGCCGCCGGGTCAGTATTTCGTGATGGGCGACAACCGCGACAACAGCAACGACAGCCGTTATTGGGGTATGGTGCCGGAAGCCAATTTGGTGGGTAAAGCCTTCTTTATCTGGATGAACTGGGATTGGCAAAATAACGGGATTGCCTTTGATCGAATCGGTACAATTCTGCAATAAACCAACGCGACTGAATCGGGAGAGCGAAATGCAATCATTGCCTAACAAACAACGCGGGTTAACCTTTATTTCCTTGGTTTTGCTATTGGGCCTGATCGGGTTCTTCACCCTGCTGGTGTTGAAAATCGCGCCTATTTACATCAACCACAGCAAGGTAGTCAATGCCTTGGCCGCCATCGAAGAAATGCCCGAAATTACCACTCGAACCAGAGCCGATATTCAAGCCAGTTTGGATAAGCGTTTCAATTTGAATTATGTCGAATATGTGACTAAGGACGATATTACGATCGTGGCTCAACCCGGCTATGTCAGAGTCAATATCGATTACGATCGCGTCGAACCTATCATGGGTAATTTGAGTGTATTGGTTGAATTTCACGAAGGTTTTGAAGCTGGTGGTAAGTGATCAAGAAGTCTGACATTCTCGCCAGAAAGCTGGGGCTGACTTTTAGTCAGCCCCAATTGTTTAAAATGGCATTAACCCACCGCAGCGCGGGGGCGCATAATAATGAAAGGTTGGAATATCTGGGGGATTCGATACTGGGTTTTGTGGTTGCCGAAAAACTGTATACGCTGTTTCCTGAAGCCGGAGAAGGAATTTTAAGCCGTTTGCGCGCCAGTCTGGTCAATCAGACATCCCTGGCCGAATTGGCCCGGCGGCATAATCTGGGCGATTATTTGATTCTAGGTTCGGGCGAGTTGAAAAGTGGTGGCTATCGGCGGGACTCGATTCTGTCGGATGCATTGGAAGCGATCATGGGAGCCTTATTGTTGGACCAAGGCGTCGAGGTCTGCCGGCATTGGATATTAGGCCTGTTTGCCGATAAATTCGCCGAGATCAGATTGGACAGCTGGAACAAAGATCCCAAGACTCGCTTGCAGGAGTTGATGCAGTCCCGTAAAAAAGAGCTGCCGATTTACGAATTGGTGGGTATGTCTGGGGTTGATCATGCGCAGACCTTCGAAGTCAAATGCAGCGTTGTCATCACGCCCCAGGCTACCCGTGGCGTGGGCGTTTCTCGTAAAAGAGCCGAGCAGGCCGCGGCGGAAAGCATGTTAATTCTTTTAGAAGATCAGGACTAATGAACTGCGGATATGTGGCGTTAATCGGTAGGCCGAATGTCGGCAAATCGACCTTGATGAATCATTTGCTGGGCCAGAAGCTCAGTATCACCTCGAGAAAACCTCAAACCACCCGGCACCGGATTCTGGGGATCAAAACCACCGAAGCGGGCCAGGCTATTTTCATGGATACGCCGGGCATGCATAGCGACGAGAAAAAAGTCTTGAATCGCTATCTGAACAAAACCGCCGACAGCACCTTGTTGGGCGTGGACTTGGTGGTGTGGCTTTTGGATGGTTTGTATTGGCATGAATACGACGAGCGGATTTTCAAGAAGCTGGAGCAGGCCGGATTGCCGGTGATTCTGGCGGTCAACAAGGTCGATAAAATCAAGGACAAACAGGCGGTTCTGGCTTTCTTTGCCGAGGCCAAGCAGAAATATCCCTTCGAGCAAATCGTGCCGGTTTCGGCCTTGAAAAATACTAATCTGGATGTGCTGGAGCAGCACATCATGGCCTTATTGCCGGAAGCCGATCCGATTTACCCCGAGGATCAGATCACCGACAGGCCCGAGCGGTTTTTTGCCGCGGAAATCGTGCGGGAAAAACTCACGCGCAGGTTGGGCGATGAATTGCCGTATGCACTGACGGTGGAAATCGAGTTGTACGAGGAACACCCCGAGTTGTGTAAAATTTACGCAAATATCTGGGTCGAGCGTAGCAGCCAAAAAAGTATCGTGATCGGCAAGCAAGGCGAAATGCTGAAAAAAATCGGTACCGAAGCCCGTGCCGACATCGAAAAACTGATCGGCCAAAAAGTTTACCTGCAATTGTGGGTGAAGGTGAAGAAAGGCTGGTCGGATAACCAGCGCGCATTGCAAAGCCTGGGATTTATCGATACCGAATAAGCGATGACCGAGTCCGCTGTTTATCTACAGCCGGCCTTCATCCTGCAACACCGGCCCTATCGCGAAAGCAGTATATTGCTGGAAGTATTTACCCGCGATTACGGCATTGTTTCGATATTGGCCAGGGGCGTGCGTAAGGAAAAATCGAAAATGGCCGGATTGCTGTTGCCTTTTTCGTTGTTGCATCTGTCCTATCTGGACAAAAACGAGCTAAAAATCCTCACTCAGGCCGAATATGGCAGTAGCTATCCGCTGCAGAGGCTTGCCTTATATTGCGGGTTTTATGTCAACGAGTTACTGCGGAAGTTTTTGCATAACCATGATCCGCATCCACGGTTGTTCCTTCGCTACCAGACTTGTTTGCGGGATTTGTCCGATGGCGCGGCTATCGAACAAACGCTACGTTATTTCGAGCTGGATCTGCTGGAACAGGCGGGTTACGCCACGCAACTGGATGTCGATCAATCGGGTAATCGGATTGTGGAAAGCCGGCGGCGTTACCGTTTTCTTCCCGGATCAGGCATGGTCGAGGACAGTCTCGGTCATGTCAGTGGCGCAACCCTGCTGGCGCTCAGCATCAAGGCGGCGCTTGTCGGTCCGGCATTGCCCGAAGCCAAGCAGTTGTTGCGGAACATGCTGGATGAACATTTACAAGGTCGGCCTTTGAAAAGTCGAGATGTGTTGGCAAAAATTATCAGATATTTGTAGAGGAAAGATCGAGACGGTTTTTTTCGTCTTATACTTTTTATCTATTTACTCATCCGCTTGCGGATTAACACTCAATGAAAAAACAAAATATTTTATTAGGCGTAAACATCGATCATGTCGCCACTTTGCGCCAGGCTAGGGGGACGCGTTATCCTGAGCCGGTGCAGGCGGCGCTGGTAGCCGAGCTGGCGGGGGCGGACAGCATTACCGCGCACTTGCGGGAAGACAGGCGGCATATTCAAGACCGTGATATTCGGTTGTTGAAAGACATGCTGCACACCAGGCTGAATCTGGAAATGGCGGTAACGGATGCGATGATTGCGAATGCGCTCGATATTAAGCCGCAAGCCTGTTGCCTGGTGCCGGAGCGGCGCGAGGAGCTGACCACCGAAGGTGGGCTGGATTTGCTTGCCGCTCCCGAAAAAATGCACGATGCTTGCCGGGCGCTGGCCGAGGCCGGGGTCGAGGTATCCTTGTTTATTGATCCCGACTTCAATCAAATCGATGCCGCGCTCAAAGCCGGCGCGCCGGTAATCGAGTTGCATACCGGCCGTTATGCGGATGCCGAAACCCCAGCGCAACAAAAGCAGGAATGGCTGCGTATTCAGCGCGCGGCTGAATACGCGCATCAAGCCGGATTACAGGTTAATGCCGGACATGGCTTGAATCAGCATAACGTGGAAGCGATCTGCCGAATAGCCCAAATCGTGGAGTTGAATATCGGCCATTCGATTATTGCCCAGGCGGTTTTTTCCGGTTTGGATCAAGCCGTCAGAGACATGAAGCGCGTGATGCGCGAAGCGCGCTTGCACGCATAAGTCCATGCAGACAACGCTGGAATTCTATCAATTGACCACGGCGGGCGACCGGGAAAGCAATCAGGATTGCATGGCGCACCGGGTTTGCGCCGACTATGCGGTGTTTGTGGTGGCCGACGGTTTGGGGGGGCATCATGCCGGGGAAAAAGCCTCGCAATTTTTTTGCCGGGGCCTGATTGCCCTGGCCGAGCAGTTTCAACCCAAAATCAAGCTACAGCCACGGCAGGCCGTCAATGATTGGGTTGTCGCGGCGGTCGGCAGGATGCGCGAACTGTTTGACGGCGATCCCGCCGCGGCCGACGCGCATACTACCTGTGCGATTTTGTATCTGGATGATCAACAGGTCATCACCATGCATTGTGGCGATTCGCGGATTTACCGGCTGAATCCATCTCAATTGCTTTGGCGCACCAAGGACCACTCCGTCACGCAACAATTATTCGACGCGGGCAAGCTCAGCGAATGGGAAATGGGCGTGCATCCGGAGCAGAATCAGCTAACGCGCAGCATCAATGTGATGGCACCCGTGATTGTCGAAATACAACAATTTCCGGCCATGCTGCCGGGCGAGACCTTTCTGTTGTGCAGCGACGGGTTTTGGGAGTCGATTAAAGAGCAGGAGTTGCTGCAATTATCCCAACCCAACAGCGGCAAAGCCGAGCTGAAAAAGATGGCGCAAATGGCTATTTTACGCGCCCAGGGCAAGAGCGATAATTGTACGGTGCAGTGGGTCAGAAAGCGTTAATCGGTAGACGGGCTAAGCAAAACGCGGTGCACCTATAGCGCGAGAGGTTGCGGCAAAAAGCCGCAACCTTAGCTCGAATTAGTGAGTGGCCAAACCGTGTTTTTGAATACGGTAGAGCAGGGTGTCTCTGGAAATGCCCAGTAAGCGCGCGGATTTGCTGCGATTGCCGTTGGTCCGGGTCAAGGCTTGATGGATCATGTTGGCTTCCAGCGCGTCCAGCTGCAAACCCAATTCAGGTAGTTTGAAATCCACAACGGAACTGGTATCGATGCTGTTTGTGAATTCATGAGGCAGATTTTCCGGTTCGATGACTCTGCCGGCCAGCAGAATGCTTAGGCGCTCGCATAGGTTGCGTAATTCCCGAACATTGCCAGGCCATTTGTAGGTGCGTAGCGTTCTTAATGCCTGTTTGCTGAAGCTGGGAGCTTGCAGCGAGTGAGCCTCGGCAAAATGGGCGAAGAAGTGTTTGGCCAGCGTTTCAATGTCGTCGCTACGCTGATGCAATGAGGGGATCTCCAGAGGCACCACATTTAGGCGGAAATACAAGTCGCGGCGAAATTCGCCGAGTTCGATCAGTTGGTTTAAATCGGAGTTGGTGGCGGCGATGACCCGAACATTGACATGATAAGGTTTGGTGCCGCCGACAGGCATGCATTCGCCCGACTCAAGAAAGCGCAATAATTTGGACTGTATCGACAGCGGTAGCGAGTTGATCTCATCAAGGAACAGGGTGCCGCCATCCGCTGCTTGAAACAGGCCTTGTTTGTCGGAAATCGCGCCGGTGAAAGCACCTTTTTTGTGTCCGAAGATTTCCGACTCCACCAAGCCTTCCGGCAACGCCGCGCAGTTAAGCGTGACAAACGGCTTGGCGGCTCTCGGACTGTCTTTTTGAATGGCGCTAGCAAGTACTTCTTTCCCGGTACCGGTTTCTCCTTTGATCAGGACTGTGACATCGGTCGCGGCTACCATGCGGGCGCTACGTATCAATGCTTCCAGAGCCGGGGATTGACCAATAATTGAACTGAAGTGATCCACTGTAAACCTCTCAAAACGTCATGATGTGTTCTACACGCATCGGGTTAAGCCATGGGAAGGCCGCCAACAGCGCAAAAATAATTAACAGTATGCCGACTGCTCGCTTGAAGTGCTGAATCCTGGAAAGCCTGGCCAACAATGAGGTCATTATACCGACTCCCACAACCGCAGGTAAAGTACCCAAGCCAAATGCTAGCATGGTCATGGAGCTATGCAGACTGTCGCCGGTGGTGGCGGCCAAGGCCAAGGCCGTATAGATCAAGCCGCACGGCAGCCAACCCCAGACCATGCCGAATAACAAAGCCTGCATCCGGGTTTTGACTGGAATCATTTTACGGCCAAAGGGTTCGATAATTTTCCAGAAACGCGAGCCCATTTTTTCGATATAGGCAAAACGGGGAAACCAGCCGGCAATGTACAAACCGGCGCCGGTCATGACGGCGGCGGAGGTAAGCTGCAATATCCGATAAGCCTGGCCTTGACTGAAGGGCAGGCTCAGAAAGGCGTGCAGCACGCCGACCACGGCGCCGGCCAAGGCATAGCTGGCAATCCGGCCCAGGTTATAGCTCAGAACGATGCTGAATAATATCCGTTTGTTGTTACGCAGCTCGGGGCTGAGACTGTACGTTAATGTGCCGATAATCGAGCCGCACATGCCGATGCAATGCAGGCTGCTGAATAAGCCTATGACAAACGCAGCGAGATAGGACGCATTAAAATCAAGGTAAAGATGCATAACCGTGAAAACTCTTTAATAGGGGACTGAATGCCGGCCGTCGATTATAAACGGATTATCGGTAAACGACGCGGCAAACCGTGTTTAGAGTGCATCGGGCGATAAATTTTCACAGCACACCCGGTTGCGGCCCTGTTTTTTGGCTAGATAGAGGGCATTGTCGGTCGCTTGAAACAAGTCGCTCAAGTGGTCGCTGTTATGAGCAATCACCGTGCCTACCCCCACCGAAACCGTGACATAGGGTAACGGGCTATCGGCCGCGTGTTGGATTTTCAGATTTTCCACCACGGCCCGATAATGTTCGGCGCGCAGGGTGGCGCCGGTGTTGTCGGTATTCGGCAGCAAGATTGCAAATTCCTCGCCACCAAGACGGGCAACCAAATCCCCGGGGCGCTGGGTATGTGCTATAAAGCTGTTGGCTACCTGCTTTAAGCAATCATCACCCATCGGATGGCCGTAATGATCGTTAAACAGCTTGAAGTTATCAATATCCAAAATCAACAACGATAGCGGAGTGGCCGTGCGCTGGGCCTGATTGACTTGTCTTTCGAACGCGGTATCGAAAGCCCGGCGATTGGGGATTTCAGTCAATCCGTCCAGACTAGCCAGTTTTTCCAGCAAATCGGTTTTCACTTTCAGTTGAATCTGGGTTTTGATGCGCGCCAGCATGACGGCGGGCGAAAACGGTTTGGTGATGTAGTCGCAACCGCCGATTTTAAAGCCGTGTACTTCATCGGCTTCCGAACGTTTGGCGGTCAGGAAAATGACCGGGATGTTACGGGTTTGATCATCCGATTTTAACTGAAGACAAATGTCGTAGCCGTTAATGTCTTCCAGCATGATATCCAGTAGAATCAGATCCGGCTGCTGTGCGCGGGCAATCAGCAACGCCAGTGAACCGGTGGGGGCAACCTTGACCGTGTAATAAGGCTCCAGTATGTTTTTGATCAGGTCAAGATTCTCCGGGCTATCGTCGACAACCAATACCGTGTGATCGTGTGGTTTTTTCATATCCAATTTATTTCGAATGATCTAATAGTTGGTTCAAGACCTTGGCTGCATCGATAAACTGATAGTTGGCTATTTGTTTTCTGATCTGTAATAGCTCGGTGATTAACGACGTATCCTTAATGCTCGATAGGATCCAATCGAGTTGTTGATCGGCATCGGAATCAAAGGCTTGTAGTTTGTCCAGTAAGATCCTCAGCTGTTGTTGGGTCTGGGCCGAGGAAAATACTTTTTTGCGGTTGAAGGTCGGTTCTAGCGTGGGCAGGGTGCTTTGGATGCTGCTAATGACCCTGCTCATTTCCTGTTCCGACAGGCTCAGCAACTTAGCAAAAGAAGGTGCATTTTGAATGTTAGAATTCCGATTCGCAAGCAATTCCTCGAGTCGGATTAAATGGCCTTGCAGCGGAATTGCCCCCAGCGATCCGGCCAGTCCTTTCAAGGTGTGGACAGATTGCCGGGCCGTGGCCAAATCCTTGGCGGCCAGGGCCTTTTGAATGTCCTCGAAACTATTTAGATGATTTTGGGCAAATTTTTGCAAAATTTTGCGGTAAACCGTTTTGTCGCCGGCGGTATGCCGCAGGCCGATAGTGTTATCTATCCCATATAAATAAGGAATGTCGCCACTACTGGCCAACCGAGGGTCCGGTTTGGCATGGATAACCGTGCGCGGTTCTATCCATTTCAACAAGATTGAGTACAAGGTTTCGGGCAGAATGGGTTTGCCGATAAAGTCGTTCATGCCGGCTTGCAGGCATTTGTTGCGATCATCGCTCATGACGTTGGCGGTCATGGCGATCACCGGTAAATCCACGCAGCCGGGCAGCTTGCGCAGATGGCGGGTGGTCTGGTAACCGTCCATGACCGGCATTTGCACATCCATCAGCACGCAGTCGTACAGGTGTTGCTTGAGTTTGTTCAACGCAATCTCACCGTTGACGGCGCTATCGACTTGTAGTTGGGCTTGGGTCAATAATTCGGTGGCGACGATGCGGTTAACCTCGTTATCCTCCACCAGCAGAATACGGGCATCGCGAATATATTGCAATTGGCGGGTGTCGATGTCTTTCCGCGGCCGGGTTTGGGGTTGGTGGATACTGGCCATGTCGGTAACGCCCAGCGTAACGGTAAAGGTAAACGTAGTGCCGACATTTTCTTGGCTGTTGACGCTGATCGTGCCGCCCATTTGTTCAATCAATTGCTTGGAAATCACCAGCCCCAGTCCGGTGCCGCCGTAATTGCGGGTAACGCTGCTGTCGCCCTGGCTGAAGGCCTTAAACAGGCGTGTTTGTTGTTCGGCATTCATGCCGATGCCAGTATCGGCAATGCCGAATTGCAGACAGGTTTTTTCGTTGTCGCGGCTCAGTTGTTTCAGGGTGATTTCAATCTGCCCGTGTTCGGTAAATTTAATTGCATTGCCGATCAAGTTGATCAGAATTTGCCGTAGCCGATGCGGGTCGCCGACCACGGCGTGATAGTCCTGGTTGGCATCCGGCCTAATCAATTTCAGATGTTTGCGGTTACATAATTCCGACATGGTGGAAAACACCTGGTCCAGCATTTCTTCCAGCAGAAACGGTATAGGCTGTAAATGCAGTTTGCCGAATTCCATCTTGGAAAAATCCAGAATATCGTTGATCAGCGTCATCAAACTATGAGCGGCGCTTTCAACCCGCTCAAGATAATCGCGTTGCTTGGAGCTGATATTGCTGTTCAGGCACAGTTCCACCAGGCCGACGATGGCATTCATCGGCGTGCGGATTTCATGGCTCATATTGGCCAGAAATTCGGATTTGACCTGAGTGGCTTTTTCCGCCTCCTGCTTGGCTTCCAGCAGGCGTTGTTCGGTTCTCAGACGTTCGGTGATGTCTTGCATGGTGCCTTGAATCCCGATAGCTCGCTGCTTGTCGTCGCGAATGACCTTGCCTCTTTGATGGACATGACGGATTTCGCCATCGCCCAACACGATGCGATGCTTGAAATCGATCACATCGGTGTTGCTGGCGTTTTGGATGGCCGTTTTGTAAAAGTTACGGTCCTCCGGGTGTATCAGTTGGCCGATCACGCTGGCAAAGGACGGGATGAAACTGGCCCGGTTGGTACCGGTAATCCGATACATTTCATCCGACCAACTGAATTGATTCTCCGACCAGTACCATTGCCAGTCACCAATGTGCGAAATGCTTTGTGCATCGATCAGGCGTTGTTTTTGGATTTCCAGGGCATTGATGGCGCGGGCTCGTTCCAGTTCGGAAGTGATTTGCGCGGCAAATAGTTTGAGTATGTCTTCGGCAAACTGCGGATCGGGAATGGGTTGGCGGTACATGGCTACCACATAGCCGGAAATAGCATGCCGGTCGTTTTGTAATGGTATGCCGATAAAGCCTTGTATGTCATGATCGGACAGCCATTGGTCGTCCGGAAAATAACCGACAACATCTTGTTTGTAGCAACAAATGATACCTGCCGCCAATTGGGCGCATAGGGCCGCATTCATCTGGTAGATCAGATTATCCGCCGAACGCGTTTGGGCGCAAAACGACAGGGTTTTACAGCTGCCGTCCGATAGGAGTTCGCCGATCAGGGTGAAATCGGTTGCCAGCGTTTCCGCCGCTAGCAGGGTCAGATTGTCCAGTGTCGAGGCGGCGGTTTTTTCCAGCGAGCTGGAAATAATGTTACGGATGGCGCTGTTTTGTTGGCGCTGGCGGGTAATGTCGGTCACCAGGCCTTGATAGCCGATGACTTGCCCTTGTTCGTTGCGGTTAACCAATTTATGGTCTTGTACCCATTTGATGCCGCCGTTACGGGTAATGATCCGATAAGGCGGATGGGCAATTTCCTTGCATTCAGGTTGGCCGCGGCAGCTATGGATTTCTTCGATAAAGCCAGGCAGATCGTCGGGGTGGATCAAGTTCATATAAAACAGGTTGCCGCCGACCAGTTGCTCGACCGTATAGCCTAATAGCGGTAACACATTTTCGGTAGCGAATTCGATCGGCAAGCCTTCGGCGCAATTCCATTTCAAAACCACCGACGGGCTTTGGCTGATGGTCTGGTAAGCCGCCTGCAAGTTTTTTTCGGATTGTTTGCGGGCGGTAATATTTTGATGAGTTCCACATAGCCGGGTCGGTTGTCCGCTGTCAGGATCATGTTCGACCACCGAGCCCGAGCCCTGAATCCAGACCCAGTGTCCGGCCTTGTGCCGCATGCGGAATTCGACGACATACGGCGTGCCGGATTGAATATGTTTTGCGATTAAGTCACGCACGCGATCGTGGTCTTCCGGATGGATGCGGCTATCCCAGTCGTCGATATAATGGTCCAGCTCTTCGGCTTTCAAGCCCAACATATCCAGCCAGCGCTGGTTAACTTGGTGCTTGCCGCTAACGTAATCCCAATCCCAGAATCCAAGTTCCGCGCCGTCGATAACCAGCGCCAATTGTTCCTCTATCTGTTTGTGAGTGGTGATATCGAAATGTAGTTGCAACAACCCGTTCACCTTATCCCCGGCTAGGCTGCTTAGCGAAATTTGCTGCCAGCGTTGCTTCGGAAAGGCGAAATCGGTCGCCGGCAATGCCTGTCCGGTCTCGATATGCCGGCATAGCAGGCAGTTCTTAGGAGTGGTTTGCGCGGGATGAAATAATTGATGTACCGGCTGATTAATCAGTTTGTCCGGCCTTTGGCCAATGGAATCCGCCGCCGCTTGGTTGATGTCGCATATCAGGCCTTGCCGGTTCAGGATAATGGCCGGTTGCGGAAGCCGGTCAAGGCAAAGGCTGATTCCGCTGGTCTTTGGAAGTTGGTTGGGTGTTTTTTTGAAGCCGACAGCCAGCGCGGTAATCCCCAGTCCCGCTAAAACCAGGCGCAGGGAGGGAGCTAAAGCATGGCCGAGGCCGGATATTTGCTGATAAACACCTAATGCCAGTTCCGCCGCGAACAAAAGCCCCGCCATGATTAGAGCGGGGTGTAATCGGCGCTCGCGGGGTGGGGCGGGCTTTTTTGACATCGGTTATCCCGGAAAATAGGTGGCGGCTGCTTAAATCTTAAACCGCGCAAGCTTGTAGAACAATGTCGGCGCGAATGGCGCCGTCAGATCAGAGGGATTTTATAGGCGGCGCCGGCCTGTTCCTTGACCAGCTTCGGCACCAGGTAGCCCGGTAAATGGGCTTGCAAACTCTGAATCAGCTGTTTGGCTTGTTGTTCGGAGACTTCGAAATGTCCGACTCCGGCGGCACGATCCAGGCAATGCAGATAATAAGGCAGGATGCCTAAGCTAAACAGCTTTTCGCTGAGTTGATAGAGGGTGTTGCTGTCGTCGTTGATATTTTTCAGTAATACGCTTTGGTTCAGCAATGTCACGCCTTGTGTTATCAAACGCCGACAAGCCGTGCCGACGGTAGGGCTTAATTCGTTGCCATGATTGGCGTGCAACACCATAACGATACGCTGAGGCAGATTGGCCAGGGTTTTCAGTAGTTGCGGCGTGATCCGAGCCGGCAGCACCACCGGGATTCGGCTGTGGATGCGGATACGGCGCACATGGCCGATGCCGGCCAACTGATGCAGCAGGGCGCTTATTTTGTCGTCGTTCAGCAGTAACGGATCGCCGCCGCTGAGGATGACTTCATTGATTTCGCTTCGGGCCGCGATATAGTCCAGTGCCCGATCCACTTTTTGGGTCGACAATTGTAGATCGGCATAGGGAAAGTGGCGGCGAAAGCAATAACGGCAATGCACCGCGCAAGCGCCGGTTGCGATCAGCAATACCCGTCCGTGATATTTGTGTATCACGCCGGCTTCGGCAATCGCATTCAAGTCGCCGACCGGATCGTGGCTGAATCCGGGATAGTGCAGGAGTTCGTCCCGCAAGGGCAGTACCTGCCTCAACAACGGGTCGGCGGGATTGCCTTTTTCCATGCAATCGACAAATCCGCGCGGTACCCGTAGCGGAAAGGCTTTAAAGTTGGGCAATAGCGGCAGGCTGGATGGGGCTATCCCTAGATGCTCGCATAAGGCATTCACGCTGGAAAAAGCCTCGGCAAGTTGTTGTTGCCAGACGGCGGTTGCGGTATTCAATGGCGCTCCGGTTTCCGAATAAAATCCTTATCCATTATAATCCTCCAACTTATTGTTTGTTTCACGAGGAAAAAATGGCGATTTATAGCACCAACGAATTTAAGGGCGGTTTGAAAATTATGCTGGATAACGACCCTTGTTCGATTATCGAGAACGAGTTTGTCAAGCCCGGCAAGGGGCAGGCCTTTAACCGGGTCAAGATCCGTAACCTGAAAACCGGACGCGTGATCGAGCGTACCTTTAAATCCGGCGATACCGTCGAGGGTGCCGATGTCGTCGATAAGGACATGCAATATCTTTATAACGACGGTGAATTCTGGCATTTCATGGTGCCGGATACCTTCGAGCAATATCAGGCCGATAAAAATGCCGTTGGCGAAACCATCAAATGGCTGAAAGAGCAGGACATGTGTATCCTGACCTTGTGGAACGATTCGCCTTTGTCGGTTACCCCGCCTAACTTCGTCGAATTGAGCATCACCGAAACCGATCCCGGCCTTAAAGGCGATACTTCCGGTGGCGGTGGTAAACCCGCGACCTTGGAAACCGGCGCCGTGGTGCGGGTGCCGTTGTTCGTACAAATCGGTGAAATGATCCGGGTCGACACCCGCACCGGCGAATACGTTTCCCGCGTCAAGGAATAGTGACCGGGCATTGGCAACCGGTCGCTAACCTGCTGCAACTGCGCCAACGCGCGCGGTTGCTGGCGGCGATCCGGCAATTTTTTGCGGTGCGCGATGTGCTGGAAGTGGAAACGCCGCTGTTGTGCCGAGCCACGGGCACCGATCCCAATCTGGATTTTTTTTCCAGCCGATTTCATTGCTCCCCACAGCCTATAACCTATTATCTGCAAACCTCGCCCGAGTTTGCGATGAAACGCTTGCTGGCTGCGGGCTGCGGCAGCATTTATCAAATCTGCAAAGCGTTTCGCAACGGCGAAGCCGGCCGCTTTCATAATCCGGAATTCACGATACTGGAATGGTATCGGGTTGGCTTTGATTTGCAGGCACTGATGGATGAAGTCGCCGAATTGCTGTTGGCGTTGCTGCTGCCTGTCATGCCGCGGTTGTCGGTGATGCGGGTCGGTTACCAGCAATTGTTTAGCGAAATGACCGGACTGGACCCGTTAATTTTTTCCCGTGGCGAATACCGGCAATTCGCCGCCGACCTCGGCTACCCCGAAGCCGATAGCTTGTGCGGCGACGATCATGCGTTATGGCTGGATTTTTTATTCAGCCACTGCGTGCAAAACGCGATGCCCAGTGATGCGGTTTGCCTGGTGCACGGCTACCCGGCGATTCAGTCTTCGTTGGCGCGGATTGACCCGAACGACCGGCGGCTGTCCGAGCGTTTTGAGGTTTTCATAAACGGCATGGAACTCGGCAACGGTTTTTTTGAGCTGGCGGATGTCGCCGAGCAGGAAGCGCGCTTCGAGCGCGAAATCGCCCATCGCCAGGCTCGCGGCCTAGCCGCCGTGGAAAAAGATCAATGGTTTTTGCAAGCTTTGCAAGCCGGATTGCCGGATTGTAGCGGAGTGGCTATCGGCCTGGATCGTGTGTTGATGATTGCCGGCGGCTGCGACAATATCGAGCAGGTATTGGCGTTTCCTTTCGGTAGAGCTTGATTATTGGTGGGCTCCGTCCGTCTTCGAGGAGGAGCCGCATTGGTTGTATACGGCGAAAGGTCCCGGCCAACAACAAATCGCCTGCCTTTTATGTGGGCTTCAGTATAATCGCGACTTGCACTGTCAACATTCACGGGGAATCTCATGTTCAATATCCAAACCTTTTTTGAAACTCAGTATCTGCGGCTGCAGGCTCATCCTCAATATCTCAAACTAATGACTCTGCCGACCCTGCAACGCTGGGGTGTGATTGCCGGGATATTTTTGTTGAGTCAAATCGTGGTGTTTGGCAGTCTGTACATTATTTTTGATGAAATAGTGGTGGTGGGTTTTCTGGCCAGTATTCTGGCGGGTTTGGCTACCGGGGTTGGCGCTTTGCCTGCCTTGTTTTTAAAGGATATTTCTCCGCGCTTATTTAACAGTCTACTGGGCGCGGCTGCCGGTGTGATGTTGGCGGCCACCGCCTTTTCGCTGTTGGTGCCGGGCATGGAGTATGGACAACAAATCTGGCCCGGCAAAGGTTTGTTGATCGTATCCGCCGGCATGATGCTGGGCGCATTGTTTTTGCATTTCGCCGACGAAAAATTGCCGCATCTGCATTTCGATGCGGTGGCCGATGAGAGTCTGGATTCCTTGCAAAAGATTTCGCTGTTCATTATCGCGATCACTATCCATAACTTCCCGGAAGGCATGTCGGTCGGCGTTAGCTTCGGTTCCGGCGATATGAATAACGGCCTGGTGTTGTCGATTGCGATTGCCCTGCAAAACTTGCCGGAAGGTCTGGCGGTGGCTTTGCCGCTGGTCGGATTGGGCTACAACAAATGGAAGGCGGTGGCAATTGCCACCTTGACCGGGCTGGTCGAACCGGTGGGCGGCTTACTGGGGATTACCATGGTGACGATTTTTTCTTCGGTATTACCGATTGCAATGGGCTTTGCCGCCGGCGCCATGCTGTTTGTGATCAGCGAGGAAATTATCCCGGAAACCCATTCCAAGGGCCGCTCCCGCATCGCCACCTTTTCGTTGATGGTGGGTTTTATCATTATGATGATGCTGGACAAAATGTTGGGCTGATACCTAAATAAAAGGCGAGAGCTGGAAGCCGGAAAACAGCCACTTTTACCTTAAGCCCTTGGACTTATTTCTCTTTCGCCTTTCGATCGCTTATTGCCCATGGACGCACTGACTCAATTTATTGCCAATTTGCATGACATCAACCTCTCCCAACTTACCGCGACCTCGGTCACCAGCTTTGCACTGATTGCCGCGGCGGAAATAGGCGATAAAAGCCAGTTGGTCTGCATGACGCTGGCTTCCCGGCATCGGCCGGCGCCGGTGATTTGGGGGGCGATTGCCGCATTTGCGTTGTTGAATACGCTGGCAGTGGTATTTGGCGCGGCCATTGCCAATTGGTTGCCGGCTTATCTGGTGGCGGCCACGGTGGCGGTGTTGTTCGCCGGTTTCGGCCTGCATGCATTGTTGAATCATCAGGATGACGATGAAGAGGGCGATGTGGTCGAAAAAAGCGGGCATGGGATTTTTTTTACCACGTTTTTTTTGATTACCGTGGCCGAATTTGGCGACAAGACCCAACTGGCGGTGGTGGCATTCAGCAGTACCGCGCAACCCGTGGCGGTCTGGCTGGGTTCCACGCTAGCGTTGACCTTTACCTCGGGATTGGGCGTGTTGGCCGGCCGCACGTTGTTGCAACGCATCCCTTTAGCCCTGTTGCATAAAGTCAGTGGCCTAATTTTTTTGGTTTTGGCGGCCGTGGCGGCTTACAAAACCTACCAGAGCTTGCTTGCAGCAGGGTTGCTGCCGGTGTTTTAGCGGATATTTCCGGATTTTCGCACAGGAGTCTTGAATGAGATTTCCCGGTTATCGGTGGCAAGCGCTGTTGGCTATGCTGGGGTTGGCCGGGGTTTATGCCATGCTGGCCAAGATTGTACTTAGCCAGTTTTCCGAGATCGGTAACGTCACCTTGGTCTGGTTCTCCGGCGGACTGGGCTTGGCGATATTGTTGATAAAGGGTATGCATTATTGGCCAGGCATTTTTATCGGTGCCTTTGCCGCCGGCTTGATAGTGGATGATGCCTTCTGGATGTCGTTTTTTATTGCCGCCGGCAATACGTTGGAGTCGGTGGCGGCAGCCTGGTGTTTGAGTCGTAGCGTCCGGTTTTCGATAACGTTGAATCGGCCCGGACATTTCATTCGTTTGACCATGGTCGCCGCCTGCTGCTCGCTAATCAGCGCGGTTTTCGGACCTTGGGCAATTTGGTCGGGTGGGCTGATTCCAATGTCGGCGATGCCTCTGACGGTTTTGCATTGGTGGATGGCCGATGTGTTCGGTATCGTCTCCACCACCCCGGTGATATTGATTTGGCGGCGCTGGCCGAAAGAGTGGTTTCAAGGGCGGCGTTGGCCGGAGGCTCTATTGTTTATCGGCTTCTGTCTGCTGATAGGACAGATGGTGTTTCTCGATGCGTTTCGGCATTGGCTGGAAAATATTTCGCGCGGCTACTGGTTGTATTTATGCATGTTTTGGGGGGCATTGCGTTTCGGACGACATGGCGTGATGCTGGTATCCGCTATCGTGGTCGTGATGGGTTTGTTCGGGGCGGCACATCATGTCGGTCTATTCGCTCGGGACTTTCAGCAATCGGGTATGCTGAATTTCTGGTTTTACACGGCGATTTTGTCCTGCACCGGCACGGTTCTGGTTTTAACGCTGCATAGCAATTTTCACAATGCACGGATTTTGCAAGTTAGCCGGCATCGGCTGCAAGCTATTATCGACGCATCGCCGATACCTTATGCGCTGAATGATGATGGGCGGAATATTACCCTATTGAATCCGGCATTTATAAAAATATTCGGATACACCTTGGACGATATTCCAACTCTGGCGGCTTGGTGGCCCAAAGCCTACCCTGATCCTGAATATCGGCGCTGGGTTATCAAGACCTGGCAACAGCGTTTGCAAGAAGCCAGACAAGCCAATACCCCGTTTCAGCCGTTTGAAGTCAATATCCGTTGTAAGAACGGCGAAACCCGCACGGCTTTAGTGGCGGCGGCAGCCTTGGGCGAGACCTTTGCCAATGTGCATTTGGTCACCCTGCAAGATATTACCGTGCTGAAACAATCCAGCCTGGCTCTGGCCGAATCGAATCAATTGTTGCAAACCATACTGGAAACCCTGCCAATCCGGGTGTTCTGGAAAGACAGGCAGTCGCGATATTTGGGGGCTAACCGGATATTTGCCCAGGACGCGGGTTTGGATTCGGTCGATGCCTTGCTGGGTAAGAACGATTATCAGCTGGGTTGGTGGGAGCAGGCCTCGGCTTATCAGGCCGATGATAAAAAAGTGATGGAAACGGGTCAGAGCCGCTTGAATTATGAAGAGCCGCAAACGACACCGGCGGGTGAGCAAATCTGGTTACGCACTTCCAAACTCCCCTTGCGTAACCTGGAACAGCAAATCATCGGGGTTTTAGGGATTTACGAAGATATTAGCTTGCGCAAGCGGATCGAGGATCAGTTGCTATGGCGCACCACGTTTTTGGAAACCCTGTTGGAGTCTTCGCCGGATGGGATTCTGGCCGTGGATAGCGCCGGTAAAAAAATGCTGCAGAACCAGCGTGTCTGCGATTTATGGGGTATCCCACCCGAGATAGCCGAAGATCCGGACGATAATGTACAGATAGAGTTCGTTAAGAACAAACTTAAAAACCCCGAACAGTTTGTACAAAAAGTGGCCGCGCTGTATGCCAATCCCGAGCTGACCATACATGACCAAATCGAATTGCTGAACGGGGTGATTCTGGAGCGCTATTCGTCGCCGGTGCGCGATCGGTTGGGCCACTATTACGGCCGGATCTGGCACTTTAGCGATGTGACCCAAATGCACCGGGCTCAACGGGCCTTGCAGCAACAAGAATATTATCAACGCTCATTGCTGGACAACTTTCCGTTTTTGGTCTGGCTGAAGGATAGAGAATGCCGTTATTTGGCGGTGAACCGGGCCTTTGCCGAGAAGCTTAAGACCAGCATTTCGGACATTATCGGCAAAACCGACTACGATCTGTTTCCGGCCGATTTGGCCGCGAGTTATTGCGACAACGATCTGGCCGTGGTGGCGAGCAGGCGGCAAATCAATGTCGAGGAGCAACTGGACGAAAGCGGCCGGCGCATCTGGGTTGAAACTTACAAGGCCCCCTTGGTTGATGATGGCGGCCAGGTGTTGGGTACCGTCGGCTTTGCCCGCGATATTACTCAACGCAAGGAAACGGAAGAGGCATTGAAGCTGGCGGCGCTGGTATTTGAAAATAGCAGCGAGGCCATGGTGGTGACCGATGCCGATAACAAAATACTGAATGTGAATGCCGCTTTTATCGAGATGACCGGTTATAGCCGGGAAGATGTGCTGGGTAAAGATCCTAAAATTCTCGGTTCGGGCGAACATGACCATGCTTTTTATCAAGCGATGTGGCAGTCGGTCAACCAGACCGGCCGTTGGCACGGCGAAATCATAAATCGCCGGAAAAATGGCGAATTGTATGTCGAAGAGCTGGTCATCAATACCATTTACGATCAGGAGGACAGGCCGCAACGGCGGGTGGCATTGTTTTTCGATATTACACAGCGCAAGCAATCGGAAGAGCAAATTTGGCAACAAGCTAATTTCGACCCGTTAACCGGATTGCCTAATCGGCGCATGCTGCGCGAGCGTTTGCAGCAGGAAATTAAAAAAGCTCACCGCATGCGGCAGCGCTTTGGTCTGTTATTCATCGATCTGGACCGATTCAAGGAAGTCAACGATAGCCTGGGTCATGAAATTGGCGATGTATTGCTGGTGGAAGCCGCGCGGCGTTTGGTGGCCTGTGTGCGCGAATCGGATACGGTGGCCCGTCTGGGGGGCGATGAGTTCACCATTATTTTGTGCGAACTCGACGCTATTCACAATCCCGAGCGGGTGGCCAAGGATTTGATGCAACGGCTGAACGAACCGTTCTGCCTGGGCGACGAGCGGATTTATTTGTCGGCTAGCATCGGTATCACGTTGTATCCCGACGATAGCCGGGATCTGAGTCAATTGCTCAGAAATGCCGATCAGGCCATGTATGCCGCTAAAAGTCAGGGCAGAAACCGCTATAGTTTTTTCACTCTGACCATGCAGGAAGCCACCAATGCACGCGCGGCCATGCTGAATAATTTGCGCGAGGCCTTGCAGAATGGAGAGTTTAAATTGGTTTACCAGCCAATTGTGGACATGGCCAGCGGGTCGGTCATTAAAGCGGAAGCATTGTTGCGTTGGTGCCATCCCGTGCGCGGCTTGGTGGGACCGGCCGAGTTCGTGCCGTTGGCCGAAGAGTCCGGTCTGATTCACGAAATAGGTGATTGGGTGTTTCATGCCGCCATTGAGCAGGCAGCCAGATGGCGCGAACGCCTGCATCCCGACTTTCAAATCAGCATCAACAAATCGCCACGGCAATTTCAGGATTCCAGGTACAGCCCCCATGACTGGATCGAAACCATGCGGCAAATAGGCCTGCCGGGGCATGCGGTGGTGGTGGAGATTACCGAAGGCTTACTGCTGGAAGTCAGTAGCAAAACCACCGAGCATTTGTTGGTGTTCCGCGATGCCGGTATTCAGGTGGCGATAGATGATTTTGGTACCGGCTATTCTTCGTTGTCTTATTTGAAAAAATTTGACATCGATTTTTTAAAAATCGATCAGTCCTTCGTGCGTAATCTCAGTGCCGATTCCAGCGATTTTGTGCTGTGCGAAGCGATCATCGTGATGGCGCACAAATTGGGTCTGAAGGTGATTGCCGAAGGGGTGGAAACCGAGCTGCAACGCGATTTACTGGCATCAATAGGCTGCGACTTCGGCCAGGGTTATTGGTTTGCCAAGCCGGTTTCGGCGGAGGAATTCGAAACCCGTTTCGCTGGACATGATGGATGCCATCCGGTTGGTTAACATTGCCGGATGGCCGAGCGGAGCCGAAGCCGGTTATGCGGCTTCGGCTCGGTTTAGAAGGATTGTTACTGATGGGTAACCGGACTAATCACCACCGTATCCGGTGTCAGGCTCAGGCTATATTCACCCTTGAGCAAGCCCTGCAACTCCTTGCCGGCCATTTTGAAACGCCAGCCATGCAGCAGGGGATTGTCTTCCTCGCCAAACAATAATTGTTCCAGTTCCTTGCGGGTCGCCAGGATCACCGGGTTCAGGGAGTTTTCCTCGGCGCGGATGCGCACTACGGCGCTCAGCACATCCATGATGGCTTCATGTTGCTGGGTTTTCTTGGTCGGACGCTCCTTTTCGTTCAACGGCTTGGGCGGGCGCTGGCGGGCGGCGTCTATCAGTTCGCACAAAACCTTGCCATAGCGGTTGACGCTACGTTCGTTGATGTTTCTGATTTTGGCCAGATCGGTCAGGGTAACCGGTTGCAGTTTGGCCAGTTCCAGCAGCATGTCGTCGGGGAACAGCCAGTTACGCGGTTTGTTCTCGGTTTGAGCGGTCTGTTCGCGCCATTCGCTCAAGGCTTGCAGAATCGATAGTTGCCGGCCGGTTAGCTTGTTTTTACCGCGGATTTTCAGCCAGGCGTTTTCCGGCGACAGTTGGTAAAGTTCGGAGTTATTTAACAACGCGAAGTCGCTGTCCAGCCAGTTCAAGCGTCCCAGTTTTTCCAGCTGTTCGCACATCATCGTGTAGATTTTGCACAAATAAATTACGTCGTCGGCGGCGTATTCGATTTGATCCTCGCTCAGCGGGCGGGCCGACCAGTCGGTGCGGGTGTGGGCCTTGTTCAAGTTGATGTTCAAAAAGCTTGAGACCAGCATCGCGTAACCGGGGTTTTCCTGAAAGCCAAGCAGCGGTGCCGCGATTTGCGTGTCGAAAATCGGGCCGGGAATCCGGCCGGTGATCTGGTAAAAGATCTCCAGATCCTGGCGGCAGGAATGCAACACCTTGACGATGTTGGGGTTGTAGATGGATTCCAATAATGGTGATAGGTCGGTTATTGCCAACGGATCTATGCAAGCCACCCAACCGGGAGCGGCAATTTGTAGCAGACAGAATTTAGGGTAGTAGGTCTTTTCGCGTAAAAATTCGGTATCCAGCGCAATCCAGGGCTCTTGATTGATTTGTTCGCACAATTGGGGCAGTTGTTCGGGACGGTTGATGTATTGAATAGTCATGTTGCCTGAATGGGAAAGAAGGGCGTTTTTTGATGTTTTAATCGATTATTTTACTCTGCTAGTGATGTTGGCGTCGGGTAAATATTTTGGAGAGCCGCGCCGGTGGGGAATGGGAAAATTTCCTTTTTTTCGTTGGCGGATGGCGAGACTTGGGTGCGACATTTAATATGGGGGTTTTGTCGTTTAAACAAGTAAGGTATGGATATGAAGAAAGTTGCCCTAGGCCTACTGCCTTGGTTTGCAATGTTGCCCTTGGCCGAGGCGATTGCCGAGCAAGTTGCCGGCGACACCGAGGCTTTGGATAGTGTCGAGGTGGTTGCGGTGTCGCCGTTGCAATTTGGCGGCGTGGATGCCAATAAAATTCCGGCCAATGTTCAAACGGTTTCCGCCCATGAGTTGCAAGAAGCGCAGGCGCTGTCGTTGGCGGATTACATGAATCGTTATTTGGGCAGCGTCAATGTCAACGATGCCCAGAACAACCCGTTGCAGCCGGATGTGCAATACCGCGGCTTCAGCGCGTCGCCCTTGATGGGCTTGCCGCAAGGTCTGGCCGTGTATGTCAACGGCATACGTTTCAACGAGCCGTTCGGCGACATGATCAATTGGGATTTGATTCCGCAAGGCGCCATCGACAATATGGCTTTGCAGCCTGCTTCCAACCCGGCATTCGGTTTGAACGCCTTGGGCGGATCGATCAGCGTCAATACCAAGACCGGTTTTTCGGCGCCCAAGCATCAGTTGGAAGTGCAGGGCGGTTCCTGGGATCGGCATTCCGAGGAGATCAGTAGCGGCTGGAACAACGGCACCTGGGGCTATTTCCTGGATTTCAATAACTTCTCGGAGGCCGGCTGGCGTGATCATTCTCGTAGCGAAGCCAAGCGCGGTTTCGGTACCTTGAGCTGGCGCGGGGTCAAGTCCAGTCTGGATTTGAGCATCGCCGGCAGCGACAATACCTTGCGCGGCAATGGCGCCCTGCCGCAGGAAATGCTGGCTTTTGGCCGCGACCAAGTGTTTACCCATCCCGACATCACTCGTAATCGGATGATGCTGGTGTCTCTGGACGGCGATACCTGGCTGAACGACCATAACCAGTTGTCAGGCACGATGTATTACCGTAGGAACAAGATCGGTACCTTTAACGGCGATGGTAGCGAATTTGGGGCCTGTTTGGATGAAGGGGGCGGTGAAAATACTTTCTTGTGCCAAGAAACCGATGGCGAGCTTGCCGATGAAGGTTTATTCGATCTGGAGGGAAACAATATCGCCAATGACCCTTCGCTTGTTGGCGGCACCATTAATACCAGCAGCACTTTGCAGCAGTCATTCGGATTCGCGTTGCAGGATGCTTTCGATCACAAAGTTTTCGGCCGCGACAACCATTTAGTCGGTGGCGCCAGCTTCGATTACGGTAATGCCAATTATCAAGCCGACACCGAATTAGGTGCCTTGACCAGCGATCGCGGCGTGGCAGGTGGTGGGGTGGTGTTGCAGGATGCGCATGTGCGCTTGACCACCGAAACCGATCATTACGGCCTGTTTCTGACCGATACCTACTCGCTGACCGACAAGCTGGATGTCACCGTCGCCGGCCGTTATAACCAGAGCCATATCAAATTGAGAGATCATTACGGAACCGATTTGAACGGCACGCATTCCTTCGATCGTTTCAATCCGGCGGCCGGCCTGACTTACGCCTTCATGCCGGAACTGACTTTCTACGGCAATTACAGCGAATCATCAAGGGTGCCGACTCCGATGGAGCTGAGTTGCGCCAATCCGGATGATCCTTGCCGATTGCCAAACGCCTTCGTGTCCGATCCGCCGTTGAAGCAAGTAGTGGCCAATACCTTCGAAACCGGTTTGCGAGGCCGGCTGAAAGATTTGATGGACGGCCACATGGACTGGAATTTGGGCTTGTTTCGCGCCATCAACAATAACGACATCATTTTCAAGAGTACCGGCGGCGTCGGCAGCAATGTCGGTTATTTTGACAACGTCGGTTCCACCTTGCGCCAGGGCGTGGAATTGGATTTATCGGGCAATTTTTATCAGCGCTGGCGTTGGTCGACGCATTACACTTTCATCGATGCCAGCTTTGAAACGCCATTTCTGGGCAGTAGCCCGAATAATCCCATGGCGGATGCCGATGGCAACATTCAGGTGCATGCCGGCGATAAGATTCCGGGGATTCCGGCCCACCAGTTCAAGTTCAGCACTGATTACGACATCATTCCGGAATGGACCTTGGGTTTCGATATGAACTACAACAGCTCGCAATATTTGCGTGGCGACGAAGCCAATTTGACCGACAAGTTGCCGGCCTTCGTGGTGTTCAACTTGCGTAGCGAATATCGCTTTAATCAACATGTGGCCTTGTTCGGCCGGGTCAACAATCTGTTCGACCGCGAATACGCCAACTTCGGTACCTGGGGCAATACCGGAGACGTGCTGGATGACCTGGGGTTGCCGGGCGACCAGCAAAGCCGCTTTGTCGGCGTCGGCGCGCCAAGAGCCGCGTGGATAGGTGTGCGTCTGACGATGTAGGTCGGCGTTATTGTTGAGGCCGTTTTGCAATGGATTGCGGCGGCCGCTTTTATCGCTCAAAGCTAGGACGGGTATGGCCCAAGCCATCGAACTCATGCCGGAGTCGATCAATAGCTGGTTTTGATTTCCCGAAATTTTCGGCGGTTGGGTTTGACCCGTTTGATATTCAGTTTGTGGTCGCCCACTGTCGCTTCACTCAACAGTTGAAAAATATCGGCCGGCATGCCGTCCGGAAGATCGATCAAGGTGTAGGTGTCGCGCATGTCGACACGGGCTATGCGCTTCCGGTCGACGCCCGATTCCTCGATCAGTACGGCTAGCAGTTGTTCTTGATCGATCCGATGGCTGGTACCCACGTCCAGGCGGTAGCGGACATTGCGACAGTTTGGTGATTGAATCGGCTGAGCTTGGACTTTCGGCTCTTCCTGTTCGCGATGATTGCGGAATAAATGGGGCTGGCCGATGCAGAGCAGAGCGGCGGCGCAATCAACGGTATCGATTGCCAACTCGCTACTCAGTTGTTGGATAACCGCTCGGTGTGCGTCAAGATCCTGCTGCTTCAGAACCTGTTGCAGACGCTTCTTAAGCTTGTCCAGCTTACGGGGGTGAACATGCATCTGCCGTGTTTCCTGTTACAGTCTGTCCTGTTCGATTTCCACATAGGCCTCGTCGCGCAAGCGGCGTAGCCATAATTCGGTTTCCTCTTCGATCTTGCGCTTGCGAATCTCGTCCCGGACTCGGTCTTTTTTGAATTGATCGCTGTTGTCCTGATCTTGCCGGCCCAGCACTTGAATGATGTGCCAACCGAATTGGGTTTGAATAGGCGCGCTGATTTCGTTGATGCCGAGTTTGTTCATCGCTTCCTCAAACGGAGGTACCAGTGCGCCGGGGGCGACCCAGTCCAGTGAGCCTCCGTTGATGGCCGAGCCTTTGTCGTCGGAATGAGCGCGGGCCAAGGTGGCGAAATCGTCGCCATCGCGTATGCGTTCGTTCAGGGCCAGCAAACGTTTTTGCGCTTCCGCGTCGTCGACCAATTCGTTGGTCTTGATCAAAATGTGCCTTACCTTGGTTTTTGTGACGATATGCTGGGCGGAACCTTCGGTTTCCAACATTTTGATGATATGAAAGCCGCTGGGGCTGCGGATGGGATCGGATACATCGCCCTGGGCCATGGTGGTTACCGTGTCGGTAAACAAGGTCGGAATCTGGCCGATGCCGCGCCAGCCCAGGTCGCCGCCCTTCAAGGCATTGTCGTCGTTGGAAACGCTAACCGCCGTTTCCTTGAAATCCTTGCCGCTACGTAGGTCGGCGACGATTTGTTCGGCTTTATCCTTGGCTTTTTGAATCGCGCCGGCCGATGCACCTTCCGAAACCGAAATCAGGATATGCCCCAAATGGTATTGCGTATTGCCAGTGCCGGCCTTGCTTTGAGTTTCCAGATAGTGCGCCACTTCCGCATCGGTGACCTTGATGCGCGCGCCGATTTCCCGGCCCCTGAGCTGGTTGATGATGATTTCGTTACGCAGGTTTTCTTCAAAGGCCTTGTAATCCATGCCCTGGCTGACCAGCTCCCGCTTGAACTCCTCCACCGACATGTTGTTACGTCCGGCGATTTCACCCACTGAATTGCGCAGCGTTTCGTCGCTAACCTGGATGCCGGATCGGGCCGCCAGTTGCCGTTGCAGTTTGTCGATCACCATCCGCTCCAGCACCTGTTTTCTTAATACATACTCGGGTGGAATCGCGACGTTATTGCTACGCAGTTTATTAACGATCGCGGCTGCTTCATTATTCAATTCACGTTCCAAAATCACGTCGTCCTCGACCACCGCCACGATTCTGTCCAGGGTTTGAGCTTGGGCTTGGCCGAAAATAGCAATGGCTAATAGCCATCCGGCAAGAATAGGTTTAATCATCATGGCGGGCTTAATCTTCAAAATAATCGGCGGGGCGATAGCCATTCAGGTTTTCCTTCAGGAATTGATCGACGCTGTCGCCGAAGCTGGTCAGGCCTTTTAATTCCAGTTGCACGAACACTGCATTTTCCGGCTTGGCATCAGGCGATAGGATATTAGTGTTATTGGCACCGTTGATATAGCGACGACCAATTACACGCAAACGCCAGCAGCAGGTTTCTTTTTCGAAGCCGATAAAGCTTTCGGTGGTTGCGCTGAAATTAAATGAATATTGCCAGCGTCCCAATCCATACCAACCGGCGGCTAATGGCCAGCGGAAAGACACGTCGGATTGCGAAATGTCGGTCGTTGTTCCTTGGAAAATATCATTGGGGTTATAGTTGCGCCAGCGATAACCGACGTCGAAAATCTGGTCCGGTTGATTACGGTATTTCAGAATTGCCTGGGTTCTGGCAAAACCGTTTGTTATCGGATCCCATTGTGCGCCAGTACTATACGACAGGTGTTTGGTTATTTGGCCGCTTACTTCGCCGACAAAATTAGATGTTCTGCTGTTTTCAACCGCACGGTTATCGTTTAAATAATCCAAATCGACGGTTCTATCTTGAAAATAGATAATTTGACCCAGGCTGACTTTCAGCGGTTCCAGGCCTGTTTTTGCATCGATAAATCGTGAGGTTCCGGCTAGTGTAATCTGGTTGGCATCCTGAATCCGGTCATAGCCGCTGAAGCGGTTTTCGCGGAATAGACTGTAAAAATTGGTGTCGTAGGCCGCTGTGTCGAAAATCGGGATATCGCTTTGATCCTTGCGCGGGATGTATAGATAAAAAGCTCGCGGCTCCAGCGTGTGGGTATAGCCCGAACCGCCGATATTGATGTCTTTTTCGAACATCATGCCGCTGTCCACCGAGAAAATCGGTAGGGTGCGGCTAACACTACTGTCCTGGTTAGGTACTGTCAGATTACTCAATTGATACTGGGTATATTGAGCGGTAATTTTAGGGATGAAAAAACCGGCGCTGGCCTCCAACGGCAAACTTACCGATGGGGCCAGGTTAAACCTTTGACCATTGACCAATTCGCTGTGGTAGAAATGACTGAACTGGTTATACATCGCCAGATTCACAGGCAGGTGTTCAAAGTTGTGGCCCAGGGTTAAGTCAGCCCTGGGCAGAATGTCATAGGGCATACCAGCTTTTGGAATAGTTTTGTCCACCGACTGGTAATGGTTTATACCGGTTGACATACCAACGCCGGGTATCCCACCGTAATACAGATACGCGGTACTGGGTAGGAAACTGTTGGTTTGGAAGCCCAGCGCGTTGTTCATGTCGTTGAAATACTCCTTGTCGGACACATAATTCAGGTCAACGATTGAGCTTAAGCCCGGTGCATAATTTCTATTGTCTTTAAAGGTCGCCGAATAGCGGCTTTTGTCTTTCAATTGGTCGTAAGGCAAAAACTCCGTACCCAGACTGCCATTCGACGATTCGGTCAAATAGCGGAATTTATTGCGCAGCATGCCACCGCGATTGGCCATGTAACGTGGGGTGATAATGTCGTCGTAGTTGGGGGCGATGTTCCAGTAAAACGGCGCGGTAACATCGAAGCCGTTACGCTGGGTGTTTCCGAATGCGGGCGCCAACAAACCGCTGGTACGGCGGTTGTCGACCGGAAACGAGATGTAAGGCGTGTAAAGGAATGGTACTCCCTTGAATTCCAGCCAGGCGTGTTTGGCCGAGCCCAGGCCCGATTCGCGGTTGATTTTGACTCGCGAGGCATGGGCGATCCAGTCTTGATTGCCCGGAGGGCAGCTGGTGAAAGTGGCTTGGTGATAGCGGGACAGGCTTTTGCTGTCGCGATACATCACATCGGCCGTGCCGCGCAGTGGAGCTTCAGCGGCGATGAACTGGGCTTTCCTCAAGCGCGCCTCGTCTTTTCCTAAACTCAGCGAGGCCGTGTCGCTGGATAATGCCAGGGTGTCCTCGCTGTAAATGACGTTGCCTTGCGCGTCCATGGTGTCGGCGACGGTATCGTAACTGGCTTTATCCGCCAGCATATGTTGGTCGGCGCGGGTTAAATCGACATTGCCGGCAAAGTTAAGAATTTCACCCTCGTATATTTCGGAAAAATCGGCCGTGACATCGGTGTTGGCGCTGTCGCGAACTTCACTAGGAGTGGCTTTGATTGGGCGTTTTTTGGCTGACCAGGTCGAGCAGTTTTGCCAGGGGTCCTGGTCGAATTCGCCGCGCAACACTTGAAAGGTTCGTTCCTGTTGAGAGTTGAAGGTGGGGGTAAGCCAGGTCGAGCTTTGTTCGGCTTCCGCCGCGACTTGGGCTTCACCCTTGGGGTCTCGTCCCACCAGATTGCAATTCCAGTTGGCTTTTTCATCGCCTGATTGGCAACTCCAGCCCGGAGTCTTCGCCGCTTTTGCCGTTTTTGCGGCGGGCTCGCTACGTGGAGGGATTTTTTCGACCACCGCTTGCTGATTCTCGGCGATCCGGGCTCTGAGTTTTTGCGGGGCCGGCTGCTCTGGTGCGGCAACTTTCTGTGAGCCGGGTTGTTCCGCCGTCTGAATAGACGGTTCCTGGCGAGGTGCTTGCTCCGGCGTTGGCGCAGAGCGGGCCGTTGCCGCGGCAGCAGGTTCGCCAGCCACCGGAGGCTTGGTTTGCCGAGCCGTTTCCGGTGTTTGAGGGGCGATAACTTTCGGCTGAGCTGCTTCCTGACTGGGTTGGCCTTGATTCAAACAGGTCCATTCGCCATTCTTGCCTTGCTCACAATTCCACGCGGCGTTATTGGCGGCGCTGGCGACTTCCATAAAGGATAACAATGCTAAATAAACTGTATAAAACCTAAGATTCATATCGAGGTTGGCGGCTAAATTAACTTAGCGGAATGGAAATCGAATAAAATGCTCAGCCATTTTACCTTAGGTTACTGCCTGTTTATACATAATGTGTTACACCAATTCAGATCATCGAGCAAAAGCGCTTGTCGAATGGCTGACCGGCGACCTCGGTCTTCAGCTTACAACCATCCAGCCAGCCTCTTCCGATGCCAGTTTCAGGCGCTATTTTCGCGTGACGCATGCCGGAGGTTGTCATGTCGTGATGGACGCACCGCCCGACAAGGAAACCACCTTGCCGTTCATCCGAATTGCGGCATTGTTTGCTGCCGCTGGCGTACATGTGCCCGCCATTCATCAACAAAATGTCGAACAAGGCTTTTTATTGCTGGAGGATTTGGGTTCGATCTGCGTTTTGGATGACTTGCAAGCCGACACGGCCGATAGCCATTATCAAAACGCACTGGATAGCCTGTTCAAGCTACAAAGCAATATCGACATTCAGCATTGTCGCTTGCCGGTTTACGATCGGGCCTTATTGGCTCGCGAATTGGGCATATTTTACCAATGGTTTCTGGAGAAATTGTTGGCGATCATGCTACCGACAGTTATCAGGCAAAGCCTTGATGAGTTTTTGATCGATTCGGCCTTGCAACAGCCACGGGTTTGCGTGCATCGGGATTTTCATTCCCGTAATCTGATGTTGCCGGATACCGATGCGCCGGGAGTTATCGACTTTCAGGATGCGGTGATTGGCCCGATTAGCTACGATCTGGTGTCTTTATTGCGTGATTGCTATATTCGGTGGCCGGAATCGCGGGTCGAACAGTGGCTGGCGCACTATTATCGACGGCTGGTTCAAGCCGAGATGGTAGCGGTTGATTTTGCTCAGTTCAAGCGCTGGTTTGATCTGATGGGCTTACAGCGGCATTTGAAGGCGGTTGGTATCTTTTCCAGATTGCACTTGCGCGATAATAAATCCGGCTATCTGGCGGATATTCCTCGCACCATGGGCTATATCGTCGATGTTTGCCGGCTATATCCGGAACTGGATGCTTTTACCAACTTTCTACAACTACAGGTACTGCCTGTCTATCAAGCACGACTATGAAAGCCATGATACTGGCCGCCGGACGCGGCGAACGCATGCGTCCGTTGACGGATTTTACCCCCAAACCATTATTGAAAGTGGCCGGCAAGGCCTTGATCGAATACAGCATCGAAAATTTGGCCGAAGCAGGTTATCGCGACATCGTCATCAATCTGGCCTATCTTGGCCGGCAAATCAGAGACCATTGCGGCGACGGCCGCCGCTGGAAGGTATCGATACAGTATTCCGACGAAGGCGAAGTGGCGCTGGAGACGGCCGGCGGCATCGCCAAGGCCTTGCCGTTGCTGGGCGATGAGCCGTTCCTGGTGGTCAATGCCGATATCATCTTCGATTACCCCTTGGCTGATTTACGCGACAAAACCATCGATTTGGCGCATTTGCTGTTGATCGATAATCCGCCGCATCATCCGCTTGGAGACTTCTGTTTGCGTCCCAACGGCCTTTTGTCCGAACAAGGCGGCACTAAACTGACCTTTAGCGGCATTGGAGTCTATCGTCCGGCCTTGTTCAAAACCGTGTCGGCCGAACAACCCTTGAAATTGCGCCCGGTGCTTGAACAAGCCATGCAACAAGGAAAAGTCAGCGGCGAAAAATTTGCCGGATTATGGGTGGATATTGGTACGCCGCAGCGCCTGCGAGAATTGGACGCGATGGCGATCGGTTGACACTGGGCCCGGATTTTCATGGCTGGTTGCGGTATGCTAACGTGTCTTATTTATTAGCCGGATTCGTCATGAAGCTCATCACTCCCCTTTCTCTCGCTTTCGCATTATTTTCAGCCGGCGTTTCAATCCAGACCGCCCAGGCGGCAAACACACCGGCCGATCAGGATAAATTGCGAATGCATACCAGCTTGCCCAAGAAAGCCGGCGAGTCCTTGTTTTCCTACACGGCGGAGTGGCGGCAAGATGAAGGTAAGTTGTACCACTCGACCGGCATGAGTTTCTTGGATGCCAATAAAATGGATGAGTCGGCTTCCGCCGCCAAAATCACCAAAAAACTGGTGACTTCGATGAAAGACGGCATGATTCAACTGGACCCGAATTGGCGCGGCCTTGTCATTGACCAGCCGCAAGAGCTAGCGGAATTGATCCTAAGCAACAAGGCCGGATATGCATTAACGTCGGTTGTGGTTAGGGATTACACCAACCAGGCCTTGAGTTTCGATCTGGTCGACAAAAGCTTTAATGCGGCGGGAGTACAACTGGCTATCGATTTGGTGCTGGCGGCCGACGTGGAATACTTGGACAAGTTCTCCGGCCAAAAACCTAAAACCGCCTCTCAGGGTGAGATCGAAATCAGGTTGGATCAGCAAAAGCCGATTCAAATTAAAACCGACGGCAAAACCACCCGTGAACTGGAAGCGGAAATCGCCCGGCAGTTGAGCCAAGCCCAATTAAGCGAAAATAGCTTGGTCGTGAGTCAGGCCGGCAAGGATACCCGGAATATCAAACCTTTCGATGGTTCGGAACTGCAATTGTTAAATCTGGCGGAAAAATCCGTCGCGATTGACATTAGCGACCCAAGCGTGGGCGTGTTGGTCAAATTTAAATTTAAGGCAGCAAACCAGTCGGCTCAAGCCATGGAATCCCGATCTATGCTCGTTGTATTGGCATTAATCGCTTTGGGTGCCATGGTTTATTTTTGGCGTAGAAAGGCAAAACAAACTGAGCAAAACTCTGGTGCGTGAGTGGACGTTGGTCGTCTCGGAGTGGAGCCGGATGCAATGCAGTGGCTTGTTTGATAGTCATAAGGGTAAAGCCTAAACCGATGATGTTTGGACAATTTCCCGCAGCAGGGCGGTGGCATAGCTGCCGGCGGGTAAGCCGAATGACAGGCGTAAATTTTCGTCGGGCTCGAATTGCCAGGCCAGGTTTTCCGGAATGATCCGTAAGGCGCGGCGGTCGGCTTCCAGATCGGCTTTCAGCAGACCATCCGCCAACTCCGGGTAAGCTTCAATAATTTGTCGTTCCAACGCCAGCATTGTAGTTGTAACGCCGCTATCGCCCTTGCCCCATAGTGCGCCGGTGGCATGTATGTCTCCGGACTCCAGACGGTCGAGCAAGGCTTGATCGATGGCTTCCGCATGGAAATAGCTGTTGGTTTTGTTCAGCTTGAACACATCGCCCGGCAGCACTTTATTCCAGGTTTGCGCTTTTACCCGTTCGGCCAAGATCAGATTGAACAGATAAGAACGCACCGCCGACAGATAAATCGACCGCTGTTCGCGCTTGACCTTACCGCCTTGAAACATTGCCAAGGCTTTCTCGATATTGCGGCCTTGATGGCCGAAACGCTGTTCGCCGAAGTAATTGGGAAAGCCGTGTTGTTGGATTTGTTGGAGCTGTTGTTCGGCAACATCGCGGTCGCCCTGCCAATTGCGGATCGTTAACGTGAAGCGGTTGCCGGCCAGCACGCCGCGCTTGAGTTTGCGAGCGTGCCTGACCGATTGCAGAATCTTCAGATGGTCGGATTCTATGCCACTCCAATCGATATCTTGCTTGCCGGGCAGCCAGACGCTGAACCATTGCCGGGTGCGGCCGTGCCTGTCCTTCATACCTGCATAGCTGACGTCGCGCTGGCGGACACCGGCATGGCGAGCTAGCAGGCGGGCGACGTATTCGGTGTTTTCGCCGACCTTTTCGATATGCAGAAATACGTGCTCGCCGCTGCCTTCCGGCGCGAACGACAGGAATTCCTCGACGATGAAATCGTTAGGGAAGGTCTTGATGTCACCGTGGCCGGTCGGGCCGCCGTAGGCGTAGGGCCAGATTGGCAAGCTAAAATCCGTCACTGATTATTTCTCTATCAACACCACCGCCTGCACGGCGATGCCTTCCTTGCGGCCTTCGAAGCCGAGTTTCTCGGTGGTGGTGGCTTTGACGTTGATGAAATCGACGTCGACCTTTAAATCGGCGGCGATATTGGCGCGCATGGCCGGTACATGCGGCAGCATTTTCGGTGCTTGGGCGATGATGGTGACGTCGGCGTTGATTAGTTTATAGCCTTTTTCCTGAACGATTTTATAGACGTGGCGCAACAGCACTCGGCTGTCGGCGCCCTTGAATTCGGGATCGGTATCCGGGAAGTGCTTGCCGATGTCGCCCAGCGCTGCCGCGCCCAGGATGGCATCGGCCAATGCATGCAGCACCACGTCGCCGTCGGAATGGGCTTCCAGGCCTTTTTCGTAGGGGATGGTCACCCCGCCTAGAATGATGTGGTCGCCGTCGTTGAAACGGTGGACGTCGTAACCTTGGCCGACTCGAATCATGCATGTTGCTCCATATAGAATTGCGCCAGCGCCAGATCTTCGGGCCGGGTGATTTTGATGTTGTCCGGGCGGCCTTCGACGATCTTAGGCTTGTAGCCCAGCAGTTCCAATGCACTGGCTTCGTCGGTCACGGCCGGATTGCCTTCGGTTTGTTGCAGCGCATCGCGCAGCATGCCGTATTTGAACATTTGCGGCGTCAGCGCCCGCCAGATGTGTTTGCGGTCGATCGTTGCGGTGATGGTGTTGCCGTCGACGTGTTTCAGGGTGTCGTGCGATGACAGGGCCAGAATGCCGCCAACTGTGTCGTTTTTTAAGGTGTCGATCTGCAGATGGATGTCGGATACAGTCAGGCAGGGGCGGGCGGCATCGTGTACCAGCACCCAGTCGTTTTCGGCCGCTTTGCCCTGTAAGGCTTTCAGGGCTGAAAGCACCGAATCGGCGCGCTCCTTGCCGCCAGGGGCGGTGATCACATCGGGATGGTTGGAAACTTCCAACTCCGGCCAGTACGGATCTTCGACGGAAATTGCCACGGCCACGGCCTGAAAGGCGCCGGACTGAAGCAGGCGCGCCAGTGTGTGTTCGATGACGGTTTTGCCGGCCAGCGGCAAATATTGTTTGGGGCGGTCGGCTTGCATGCGTTTGCCGACGCCGGCTGCCGGGACTACTGCCCAGCATTGAGTTGATTTTCTACTTAACTCATTCATTAGAAGTACGAACTTTAGATTTTATTGTTATCTATGTTGCATGCACTTTTAGCATGCCATAAATCTCGATTCGGCAGAGATATTCGATATTGTCCCGTCAGCAGAAACATTTGCCAAAATATGAAGAGTTGTTGATACACAAACAGTTGCAGCAAGACCTATCGAGCAATCAATTAATCCAGTTGTACGGTTTTCACAGTGTCCGTCTAGCTTTTCAACAAATGATCGAACGTTTTCAAAATCGGAACCAATTGGGAAATGGGTAGTTATTGCGGATAAGAGTATTTTGTCGCGTAGAGCGTCATCTTTTGTATCAAAAAGAATTGCTTCGGCTACGTTGCTTTTGTGATCGAAACTAATCATAAATATCCCAGCTACTACAGCCAACATCAGACAGGCTGGGATCACCAATAATAACCAAAGCTTGTTAAATTTCTTCAAGCGAAATATCTCAATTGGCTACTCAAGCACTTGAAAAAAAGTTTCGTTTTCCTTGATCATGCCCAGCTCGTAACGGGCGCGCTCTTCGATGGTTTCCAGGCCGCGGCGTAAATCCAGTACCTCGGCATACAGCGCATCATTGCGCTCTTTTTTTTCCTGTACTTCTTTGTTTAATTCGTCCAATCGTTCATGATATTGGCTGATTTGTGACACGCTGGCATCTCCAAACCACAACCGGTACTGGAAGTGAATAATCAGAGCAATGATGATGGCAATCAGCGATTTAATGGCGGTTTCTCGATTTGCAAATTGTCGATGTTGGGTCGAATACCCAACAGGCAGGAAATTCGACCCTACAAAAACGCGATGGCTGAATTGGCGCCGAAACGCCAATCCAGCCGAGTTTTTATAATTAACCCAGCATTTTGAACGCGCTACGGCCGGCGTATCTGGCTTTTGCGCCCAACTCGTCTTCGATTTTCATCAGACGGTTGTATTTGGCGACACGGTCGGAACGGCTCAATGAACCGGTCTTGATTTGGCCGGTGCCGGTAGCAACCACTAGATCTGCAATGGTGGTGTCTTCGGTTTCGCCGGAACGGTGTGAAACTACCGCGCTGTAACCGGCCGCTCTCGCCATGCTGATCGCTTCCAATGTTTCGGTCAGAGTGCCGATTTGGTTGACTTTGATCAGGATAGAGTTAGCAATGCCTTTTTCGATGCCTTCTTTCAGGATCGCTGGATTGGTCACGAACAAATCGTCGCCGACCAATTGAATGCGGCCACCCAACTTTTCGGTGTGATATTTCCAGCCGGCCCAGTCGTTTTGGTCCAGACCGTCTTCGATCGAGATGATGGGATATTTGTCGACCCAGTTGACGAAGAAGTCGGTCATTTCTTCGGAGTTGAAGCTACGGTTTTCCGCCGACAACACATATTTGCCGTCTTTGTAGTATTCGGAACTAGCCGCGTCCATGCCCAAATAGATGTCTTGACCGGCTTTGTAACCGGCTTTTTCGATCGCTTCCAGGATCACTTCGATGGCTTCTTCGTTGGAAGACAGGTTAGGCGCGAAACCGCCTTCGTCGCCGACGGTGGTTGCCAGGCCCTTGGATTTCAGAACTTTAGCCAGGTTGTGGAACACTTCCGCGCCGTAACGGATCGCTTCGCGGAAAGTCGGCGCGCCGACCGGCAGGATCATGAATTCCTGCAAGTCGACGCTGTTGTCGGCGTGCGAACCGCCGTTGATGATGTTCATCATCGGCACCGGCAACACGAATTCGCCGCTGGTGTTCATAAATTGATACAGCGGTTTGCCGGCTTCTTGAGCGGCGGCGCGGGCGGCGGCCATCGATACACCGAGAATGGCGTTGGCGCCCAGCTTGCTTTTCGCGTTGGTGCCGTCCAGGTCGATCATTTTTTGATCCAGTTCGGCTTGCTTGCTGGCGTCCATACCAATCACGGCTTCACGCAATGCGGTGTTGACATTATTGACCGCGGTCAATACGCCCTTGCCCAGGTAGCGGGATTTGTCGCCGTCGCGCAATTCGATGGCTTCGCGTTCACCGGTGGATGCGCCCGACGGCACCATGGCAGTGCCGACAACGCCGGAATCCAAATAGACTTCAGCTTCGACGCTAGGGTTGCCGCGTGAATCCAGAATTTCTCTAGCTTTTACATCAACGATTCTCATGATCTTCAAATGCTCCGTGGATTGATGGATAAGTTGTAATTTTATTTTAGGGTGGTTTCGATAAACGGCGCTGCTTTTACCGCACGGTCAATCGTCATCAGTGTTTCCAGCAGCTCTTTCATGCGATGCAGCGGCCAGGAGTTAGGGCCGTCGCTGAGTGCCTCTTCCGGTTTCGGATGGGTTTCCATGAACAGGCCGGCGATACCCGCCGCCATTGCCGCCCGCGCCAATACCGGCACATGCTCGCGTTGGCCGCCGGAGCAACTGCCCTGGCCGCCCGGTAACTGCACCGAGTGGGTTGCGTCGAACACGACCGGACACTGGGTGTCGCGCATCACCGCCAACGAACGCATGTCGGACACCAGATTGTTGTAGCCGAACGAGACGCCGCGCTCGCAAACCATGATTTTGTCGTTGCCGGTGGCTTTGGCCTTGGCGACGACGTTGCTCATGTCCCAGGGCGCCATGAACTGGCCTTTCTTGATGTTGACCGGTTTACCCTGAGCGGCGACACTTTGGATAAAATTGGTCTGCCGGCACAGGAAAGCAGGGGTTTGCAAGACGTCGACGATCGACGCGACTTCCGCTAGCGGCGTGTCTTCGTGGACATCGGTTAGCACCGGCACATTCAGTTGCTGTTTAACCTTTTCCAGAATTTGTAAGCCGGTTTCCAGGCCCAAGCCGCGAAAGCTGCTCATCGACGAACGGTTGGCTTTGTCGAACGAGGATTTGTAAATGAACGGAATGTTCAACTGGTCGGCGATTTCCTTCAATTTGCCGGCGGTATCGAGTGTCATTTGTTCGCTTTCGATCACGCAGGTGCCGGCGATCAGGAAAAACGGTCGATCCAGGCCGACTTCGAAATTACATAAGTGCATGCTTAACCTTGCTTTTTGTGTTTGGCGGCCGCTTCGACAAAGCCGGAAAACAACTTATGGCCGTTGCGCGGTGTCGAGGTAAATTCGGGGTGGAACTGGCAGGCCAGGAACCATGGATGGTCCGGTAGTTCGATGATTTCCACCAAGCGGCCGTCCATCGATTTGCCGGAAAAGCGCATGCCGGCGGCTTCCAGTTGTTTTAGATATTGATTGTTGAACTCGTAGCGGTGACGATGGCGTTCGGTAATCACGTCTTTTTGATACAGATCGAAAGCCAATGAATCGGCTTTTAATCGGCATTTTTGCGCGCCCAGGCGCATGGTGCCGCCGATATCGGAGTCTTCGTCGCGTGTTACGACTTCACCGGCTTCATCCATCCATTCCGTGATCAAACCGATTACGGGATGAGGGCTTTTGGGCAGAAACTCGGTGCTGTGCGCGCCTTCCAGGCCAACGACATTCCGGGCAAATTCAATGACCGCCGACTGCATGCCTAAACAAATGCCCAGATAAGGAATCTTATTTTCGCGGGCGAAACGCACGGTGGAAATTTTGCCTTCGACGCCGCGCTCGCCGAAACCGCCGGGTACCAGGATCGCGTCGACGTCTTTCAGTTGGGCGGTGCCTTCGGCTTCGATGGTTTCGGAATCGATGTAGGTGATCTGGACTTTATGCCGGGTGTGAATGCCGGCATGAATCAAGGCTTCGTTCAACGATTTATAGGCATCGGTGTGGTCGACATATTTGCCGACGATGGCGATATTGACCTCGTCGGTCGGGTGGGTCAGGCCTTCGACCACTTTCTCCCAAGCCGACAAATCGGCGGGCGGCACATCCAGGCGTAATTGTGCAACCACAATATCGTCCAGTCCCTGTTCGCGCAGCAACAGCGGGATGCGATAAATGGTGTCGGCGTCGATTGCGGAGATGACGGCCTTTTCGTTGACATTGGTGAACAAGGCGATCTTGCGGCGTTCGCTGGCCGGAATCGGTTGCTCGGAACGGCAAATCAGGATGTCCGGTTGAATGCCGATAGTGCGCAGTTCCTTGACCGAATGCTGAGTGGGCTTGGTTTTCAGCTCGCCGGCCGACTTGATATACGGCACTAGCGTCAAATGAATGAACAAGGCCCGATCGCGGCCCAGTTCCACGCCCATTTGACGGATCGATTCCAGAAACGGCAACGACTCGATGTCGCCGACCGTGCCGCCGACTTCGATCAGTGCCACGTCCTTGCCTTCGGCGCTGGCGTAAACCCGGCGCTTGATTTCATCGGTGATATGCGGGATGACCTGCACGGTCGCGCCCAGATAGTCGCCCTTGCGCTCATTGCGCAGAACCTGCTCGTAAACCTGGCCGGTGGTAAAGTTGTTTTTCTTGGCCATCGTGGTTTTCAAAAACCGTTCGTAATGGCCCAGATCCAGGTCGGTTTCGGCGCCGTCCTCGGTCACGAACACCTCGCCGTGTTGAAACGGGCTCATGGTGCCGGGATCGACATTGATGTAGGGGTCTAGTTTGGTGAGAGTGACTTTGAGGCCGCGATCTTCGAGAATCGCCGCCAAGGAAGAAGCTGCGATGCCCTTTCCCAAGGATGACACCACGCCGCCGGTGATAAAAATGAATTTTGTCATGAATGTTATGCGCCCTGTTTAGCGAATAGCAAGGGGTCGGAAAAGGCCCAAATTTTAACAGTTTTGCGGCCGGCTTGCCGTTTTAATTCAGTGCCGGGTTGGTGCGGAGGGCTTGGTTTTATAAATCCCGGTCGGTGCCGCCGCGCAAATTGGGCCATCGGCTAAAGGCAAATACCCAAATCATCACGATATTCACCACCGGCACCAGCAAGACTAAGGCCCACCAGCCATCGAGACCGGCTTTCAGCAGGATTTTGTAGCCCAGCCATAACACGAACAGGACAAACAGCGGAGCCAATAAATAAAACAGCATCATGATCACCGCTCCTGTTTGGCATTGGGCCAGGGTAGAAAGGCCAGTTGCAAAAAGATGATCAATAAACCGAAGCCGGGCAGGAACACCAATGCTGCCCAGGCCGGGTTCAAGCCGGCTTTTTTGTAGATCAGGATAGTCGGTATCAGGATCATCAAACCGACGATCACTACTTGAAGTATCTCGGGAACCATCAACATCATCCACCTCCGGAAATTGTTGCAGCGCTAATCATCACACGCTTTCAGGCGGCTGCCAATAGAGCTGATAACAAGTGTCGTCGGCGCGGGTCCAGGCCCATTCCGCGACCCACAGGCCCGCAGCCGCCGCCAACCTATCATTCAGATAAAGCAACGGCCGGATTTCCCGTTCCCAGGGTGGAATGCCGGCTTCCTGAAACAGTTTTTTCAAGTCATGTTGACCACTTCGGCCTGGCAGCTTGAGCTTTTCTCCGCCGCTACGCGGTTTGATAGTGATTTTGGCTGCATGCCAGATTCGTTTATCGATGCCGGCGGAGGCAGTTGCCCGAGTCAGCAGGTAGCCGTTCGACAGTGTTAAAGTGGGTATTTCCGGGTTCCATTCCTGGCAGCCCTGTAGTTTACGCAGACGGTTTTCGCTTAGGCAAAACAACCGCTGCCGGTATTTTTTTAAATAATGGGCTTGGGTGAAAATCCGCGGATTGGCGTCTTCGCGGGCTGCTATCAGTTGCTGATTGATAGACTGCAATAGTGCTTGGCTGGGCGGCTTTAAACCTAATAGGTCAAGCCAATGCCGTAATAGCCAATTACGTTGTTCGCTATCGAACTCACCGAGTTTGTCGATGGCCAGGCTTTTATCGGTTGGATCGAATATCCGCCCAAATGCTTCTTGCCCCCAGGTTTCCAGTAATGTGGCGGCTTCGGCGCAATGCCGGGCGCTACGGGCCACGGTTTTATCCAGCGACGGCCAGCGTTGCTTTAATAACGGCACGATCTCGTTACGCAGAAAATTACGGTCGAAATCGTTGTGCTGGTTGGTCGGATCTTCGATCCATGTCAGGGCCTGTTGCCGGGCATAGTTCCGAATTTCGCTTTTACTGACATTTAGGAGTGGCCGTAACATGTAGCCGAGGCCAAACGCGGTTGAAACCGGCATGGCCGCCAGGCCTTGTATGCCCGCGCCGCGAAACAGTTGCAACAATAAGGTTTCCATCTGGTCTTCGCGGTGTTGGGCCAACAATAACAGGTCGCCGGTTTGCAACAGGTTCTGCAAGGCTTGATAGCGCGCGTTACGGGCGGCGGCCTCCGGGCTTTCGCCATGGCTTGCCTTGGCATTGACGTTAATCGATAGAAAGGCAATGCCCAAGGCGTCGGCTTGTTGGCGGCAGTGTTTTTCCCAGTCGTCGGCCACGGCTTGCAGGCCGTGATGTACGTAAACCGCGACGACTCTCGCTTTCAGGGCGGTTTGCGTGGCACACAAGTGCAGCAAGACGTGCGAATCGATGCCGCCGCTGTAGGCAATAAACAGCTCTCCGGTTGTTGCCGGAATCAGGTCGGCGATGGAATGGTAGCTGAGTTTGGTCATGGTTAGTCCAATAAAAAAGGCCGGGGTTAATCGGCCTTTTCGGGTGCTTAAAGCGGTGAAACTTATTTAACCGGTTCTTCGATATAAGCCCCGAAACGCATGATGCGTTGATAGCGTTTTTCCAGCATTTTATCCAGGTTTTGCGCTTCCAGATTCAGTTCGTCCAGATGCCGCAACAGCGCTTCGCGTAGATTCATCGCAACTTTTTCGAAGTTGCGATGGCCGCCGCCGACCGGTTCCCGTACCACTTCATCCAGAAAGCCTTGCTCACGGACCCGGTCGGAAGTAATGCCCATCGCTTCGGCGGCCAGTTGGGCCTTGTCGGCGCTTTTCCACAGAATCGAGGCGCAACCTTCCGGTGAAATCACCGCATAAGTGCTGTACTCCAGCATCAACAAACGGTCGCCGACGCCGATCGCCAACGCGCCGCCGGAGCCACCCTCGCCGATGACGGTGCAGATGATCGGAGTCTTCAGCTTGGACATTTCGAACAGGTTGCGGGCAATCGCCTCGCTTTGACCACGTTCCTCGGCGCCGATGCCGGGGTAGGCGCCAGGGGTGTCGATCAAACAGATGATGGGCAGTTTGAAGCGCTCCGCCAGTTTCATGACCCGCAAGGCTTTGCGGTAGCCTTCGGGGCGCGGCATGCCGAAATTGCGGTAAATTTTTTCCTTGGTGTCGCGGCCTTTTTGATGGCCGATCACGACGACAGGTTGACCGTCCATGCGTGCCAGTCCACAGACGATGGCCGGATCATCGGCGTAGGCCCGGTCGCCATGCAGTTCGTGGAAATCGGTAAATATCAGGTCGATGTAATCCAGCGTGTAGGGGCGGCCGGGATGTCTGGATAGTTGAGAAATCTGCCAATCCGACAAGTTGCTGAAAATGCTCTCGGTCAGGCCTTCGCATTTTTGTTCGAGCAGTTTCAGGGTTTCCGAAATATCGAAATTGTTGTCCAGCTCCACCTTGCGCAGTTCTTCGATCTTGGCTTGCAGTTCGGCGATAGGCTGTTCGAAATCTAAAAATTTTAAATCCATGTCAATCCGGCGTCAGAATCAATAAAATGGCCGGCAATTCTAATGAAAAATGGCGCTATTGCCTATCTGTTTTACTTGATCATGACTAAAGCCCATACATTTATACCTCAGCCCGATGCGCCATTGGCGGCCAGAATGCGGCCGGCGACATTGGACGAATTCATCGGCCAGCAGCATTTGCTGGCCAAGGGTAAGTCATTGCGCGCCGCGATCGAACAAGGCACGCCGCATTCGCTGGTGTTCTGGGGCCCGCCCGGTGTCGGCAAAACCACGTTGGCCAAGATCATCGCCAGCAGTGCCCATTGCCATTTCATCGAGTTGTCGGCGGTGATGGCTGGGGTCAAGGAAATCCGCGCAGCGGTCGCCGAAGCCGAAGACGTCAAGTTGACTCGCAACCTGAATACTGTGGTGTTCATCGACGAAATTCACCGTTTTTCCAAAAGCCAACAGGATTCGTTGCTGGCGCCGATCGAAAGCGGCGCCATCATCCTGTTCGGCGCCACCACCGAAAACCCGTCGTTCGAACTGAATAACGCATTGCTGTCGCGGCTCAGGGTCTACGTGATGCGCAGCATAGAGCCCGAGGCGCTGGTGGCATTGCTGCAAAACGCGTTGACCGATAAACAACGTGGGTTGGGCGATCACAATCTGGTGATCAGCGCGGAGGTGTTGGAAATGATCGCCAAGGCCGCCGACGGCGATGCCCGCCGCTGTTTGAATATCCTGCAAATTGCAGCCGATCTGGCGGAAATTGTCGATGACCGGGAAGTTGTCAACCAAGAAGTGCTGGAGGAAGTGCTGCAAGGCCACGCTGCCCGTTTCGATAAGGGGGGCGATATTTTTTACGATCAGATTTCGGCTCTGCACAAATCGGTGCGCGGTACCGATCCGGATGCGGCCTTGTACTGGTTTTGCCGGATGCTGGACGGCGGTTGCGACCCGTTGTATATCGCCCGCCGGGTGGTGCGGATGGCCTCGGAAGACATTGGCAACGCCGATCCGCGCGGTCTGGAACTGGCCTTGAATGCCGCCCATGCCTACGAACGTCTGGGGAGCCCGGAAGGCGAATTAGCGCTGGCACAGGCCGTTGTCTACCTGGCTTGCGCGCCCAAAAGCAACGCGGTGTACGTGGCTTATAAAGCGGCCATGGCCGATGCCCGTAACAGCGGTTCGTTGGAAGTGCCGATACATTTGCGCAACGCACCGACTAAGCTGATGAAGGAGTTGGGGCATGGCGCCGACTACCGCTACGCACATGACGAGGCCAACGCCTATGCCGCAGGCGAAAATTATTTTCCGGAAGCCCTGAAAAATCGGCGATATTACCAGCCGGTCGAGCGGGGATTGGAGATCAAGATCAAAAGCAAACTGGATTTTTTACGTAAACTTTGATCAGGCCTGGCGGCTATCCGGATTTTTCCGCTGATTCAGCAAGTGGCTTGATCTATTTCGGGATTGTCTTAATCCACAAACCGGTCTAAAGTTCCGACCATCTAAACCGTATATTTTCAGGAGAGTCAGCTTAAAACCTAGGTGTTTACCGTCAGGTTTGTCGTCATTTGTAATAAATACAAACAATACCAGGAGGCCATCATGCGCCCATTGTTGTTAATCACGCTCAGCGCGGCTGTCTTGAGTTGTAGCCAGGCGGTTTATAGTCAGCAATCCTCAGCGGCAGTTGCCACGCCAGCAACCAACGCCGGCGATTCCAATCCGTTACTGGGGCTTCCGCCCGTTCCCGTTCCCGCCAATAATCCGCAAACTCCGGCTAAAATCGCCCTCGGCGACAAGCTGTTTCACGACAAGCGTTTTTCGATCGACGGTACCATCAGTTGCTCGTCCTGCCATGATGGCGACAAAGGCTTTACCGATAACTTGCCGGTATCGATCGGGCATCATGGTCTGAGAGGCACCCGCAATGCGCCGACCGTGATCAACGCCGCGTTTTACAAATCCCAGTTTTGGGATGGGCGCGAGCCGGATCTGGAAGGTCAATCGAAAGGCCCCTTCGTCAATCCGGTCGAAGCCGGTCTGGCCAATCACGAACCGATACTACAAATCGTGCGGAGCGATCCGGAATATCAAGCGGCATTTAAACAAGTATTCAACGCCGGCGGCGAGCAACTGAGCATGGATCATGTGTCAAAAGCCATCGCCAGTTTCGAGCGCAGCATCGTCGCCGGCAATTCAGCTTTTGACCGGTTTTATTTTAAAGGCGATAAATCGGCGTTGACCGAACAGCAGCATCGCGGCTTTCAAGTGTTTTTAGCGCAGGGCCGTTGCGTGTCCTGCCACAGCATAGAACAGGATCATGCCTTGTTTAGCGACAGCCGTTTTCATAACATCGGCGTGGGTATCAACGCGATTCAGGGTGACGTGCCTCGTCTGGCGCCGGCATTTCTGGAAGCCAAGGCCAAGGGCGGCGATGTCGACAAAATGGTGCTGACCGACAAAAAATCGTCCGAGTTGGGGCGTTTCGCGGTGACCGATGGTTTTAATGACTTGGGTGCTTTCAAAACCCCGACCTTGCGCAATATTGCATTGACGGCGCCGTACATGCACGACGGCAGCTTGAAAACCTTGAAAGAGGTGGTAATCCATTACAACAACGGCGGCGTCACGCCGGCCAACGCCCAGGTCAATGCATTTTTGAGCGGAGGCATTCGACCGTTGAATCTGAGCGACGCGCAAATCGACGATTTGGTGGCGTTTATGGATGCGTTAACCAGCGAACAGTTTGCTAAACCCCGTCCCGTAGCCGCTACGCAAGGAGACCATCATGAAAAACATTAATCGTAGCCGCCGCCAGTTCCTAAAAACCGGTGGTGCTCTGGCGCTGGGAAGTACCTTGCCAATCAGCCTAGTGGAGTTGGCATTCGCCGAACCCAGCCAGAATTTCAGCTTTGCCTATATATCCGACGCCCATATCCAGCACATCAAGGGCGCGCGCTTCGTCAGAAACTGGGACATGGGCTTGAAACGGGCCGTGGCCGAGGCCAATCTGCTGACGCCTAAACCGGATTTCGTCATGTTCGGCGGCGATTTGGCTCAGCTTGGCAGCAAGGAGGAACTGGATCACGGCGCCGAGATCATGTCCGCTTTGAGTCACAAGTTGCGTTATGTGATGGGTGAGCATGATTATTATCTCGACCTTGGCGCCTATTGGGAAAAACTGTTCGGACCGCAGTACTACAGTTTCGACCATAAGGGCGTGCATTTCATCGTGCTGAACAGCATTCGTACCTATGATGACTGGACTTACAAACGTTGGCCGACTGCGGAACAACGCATGTTGGAAATGGCCGGGCTGGATAATCCCAACGGCTCGCCGTTCATGGTTGGCGACGAACAGAGCAAGTGGCTGAAACAGGATTTGGACAAGGTCGCCAAGACCGTGCCGATCGTGGTGTTCTCGCATTCGCCGCTGCAAAAAATCTATAAGGGCTGGAATTTCTGGACCGAGGATGCCGAGCAGATTCAGGCCTTGCTGAAACCCTATAAAAAGGTTTCGGTGATCTACGGCCATGTGCATCAGATTCAATACAACCAGATCGGCAACATCAGCTTCAATTCGGTGATGGCCACCGCTTGGCCCTGGCCCTATCCATCGACTTACGCGCAAGCCGAGCAATACCTGCCCAAACTGACGGTGCCGATGAACCGGGCCGATCCGTTTTTCGAACGAGACGCTACCGGTTGGCAGTTCATTAATGTCGCCAATGGCAACGTCGATTTGAATTTTACCTTGTACAACAACACGGACCGGGTGGTGCGTTTCGATAATTTGAAAAAACAGCCGCAGGACAGGGATTATCAGGCGGAAAATGCGCGAATCAACCCGCAACGCCACTACTAATCGGGATAGGAGCAATACTATGAAATCATCGAAATATTCTCTAATAGTGCTTTCGGTTATTACGCTACACGCTGCGGCGACAAGGGCCGATGAGTTCACGCCGGACGACGAGCAGCGTTGGCAACAGCAATTCATGGATAGCGTCAAGCAGGGTAGGGAATTATGGACCAGTCCGACGCTGGGCAGCAACGGTGTGGCCTGTGCGCAATGCCACCCCAACGCCGCCAATACCCATCCGGAAACCTATCCCAAGTTCCAGAAACAAATCGGTAAGGTGATTCCTTTGTGGGAAATGGTCAACTGGTGTTTGCGTAATCCGCTGGAAGGCCAGCCGCTAGCGGCCGATGACCCGAAAATGGTTGCGATTCAAGCTTATGTGACTTACGAACGCCGAGGGGTTAAGTTGGAGCCGGGCAAGCATTGATCTTTTGAAAAAGATATTTGCATTTTTCTCATGTAGCAGGCTCGGGTTAAGCTCTTATTGGATGTTGAATTCCATGCGGGTATGGCCGAATTTTTGAGGGTTAACAGCGGTATTTAGCAAATCGGCCTGATTCCATTTTCTTTCCTTTGATTATCCAATATGGGCGAGTAGAATTCAAAACGTGCTAATTAAAAATAGGAGAATAATAATGAAAAAAATAAATGTGGCGACAGTTTTGTTGAGTTTATCCTTGTTTGTTCCGGCTGCTTATGCGGATGTTACTTTGAAATCGGCGGATGAAATTCAGGGCGCATGGAAACTGGATCATACAAAAAAATCGATGGCCAGCAATGAAATTTTGAAGCGGGAAGATACCTGGGATTTCAAGGGGGGCAAAGTCACCATTACCCATATTCCGCGCGAAGGGACTTTTTATGACCAGTCTCCCGTCAATTACGAAGTGGAAGACGGCAAGTTAAAAATATCTATTTTGGGACGGTCGGATAAATTCGACGTATTTTCGTTGGTGGAAAAAGACGACAAAACTATGACCCTGAAAGGTAAATTTGGCGACGTGTATTTTTTTAATAAAAAATAATTAGGACGTTACACTCCGAAAACGATAGTGGTAACGACTCGGTTTTTATCGAGTTTTTCAAAATAATATTTTCCTTTACTTGGTGGGCAGTCAAAATTCAGTCCATGCTTGACGCCCGCCATTAATCCTAGGTTGCTTCGATCTTATAGCCGGTTGTCGTCTGGATGTTAGCGGCAATGCCGATTGTATCCCGCTGTTTAGCTTGGCCGTCAATCCCGATAGACATTCAAAATTCCCATGGAAAGGCCTGATTTGGCTCGGAACGCCAGAATCGTAAGAGCTCGGCGCGCCTATTCATATAAACATCCAGTAGAGCCCGGTGGCGTTGTTGATAATGCGTTTGGACGGATGCGGGTGGTTGGTCGGCGAAAAAACTAGTTAGGCTACTCAAGAACACGCGGGAATTCTGAATTTCGCCCATGAGAGTTAGATAATCCTGCAATTGCCGCGGGTGATTTTCCGGCAAGGCCGGCAGCAGCATTTGAGCCGATGCCAGCATATAGCGCAGTTTTTTCACGGCGATACGCAAGCGGTGTATCGTGGCCGGTTGGCTGGAGTCGATAGCTTGATAGCGTTCCAGCGCGGTCTGGTAAGTGTTGTCGATGACGCTCATGACCCGTTGTTTCAGTTCGGACTTGCCGAATTCGGCAAGCAGGTGTTTGCGGGTTTTTTCCAGCAATCGATGCAGTGTTTTGCTGCGTATGGTTTCGATGATAAGCGGGGTCTGAGCCACTAGCCGTTGTTCGGTGAGTCGCAGGTGCCGTTGGAAAGGCGCAAGTTCCGGTAGTGCGTCCAATGCGCCGGAAATTTCCAACAGCATCACCTGGGTGTCGCGGAGTTGGTCAAAGCCGTCCAGTTGGGCTTTCAGAGCCTTGCGTAGCTTGCGTAAAGCCGGTTGTGGCGTCAGCGCCTGAAGTAATTCAATTAATGATAATAAGCGGCGGGTGCCAATACGCAGCTTGTGCACGGCTTCTTCGCCGGCTGCATGTTGGCAGTCTGCCAAGCGCTTTTGGTACTTTTCCCATAGACTGTCAAGCGCATGTGTTAGCAGCTTGCAGTCATGCATGGCTATGACTCGGGACTCTTACGGCTTTGCAATCGTTTCTTGCGCATGACCAGCGTGAAAATCGGTCCTGATGCGGCATAACCGACTGAAATCAGGAACAACATGCGTTGAGGTTGCGCCATCACGAAGCTGATCGCCAGCATGGCCAATATCGTAACGATGAACGGTACCCGGTTCTTGAAATCGAGTTCCTTGAAGCTGGAATAACGGAAATTACTGACCATTAACAGGCCGGTGGTAATGGTGGTAATCAGTACCACGTATTTGAAGTTTTCTACCTCGTAACCGTTTTCGATACAAAACCACAGGCCACCCGCCAAAATAGCCGCCGCAGCAGGGCTGGGCAGGCCCTGGAAATAACGCTTGTCGGCCACTTCCACCTGGGTGTTGAAACGAGCCAGCCGCAGCGCGCCGCCGGCCATGTGTACGAACGCGGCAAACAGGCCGACCTGACCCATGCTGGAGAGTGTCCACAGATACATGACAATGGCCGGTGCCGCGCCAAAAGATACCATGTCGGACAGGCTGTCGTATTGCACGCCGAATTCGCTTTGGGTGTTGGTCAGGCGGGCCACGCGGCCGTCCAGGCCATCGAGCACCATAGCGATAAACATCGCAATCGCCGCATTTTCAAATCGGCCATTGATGGCCGAGGTGATGGCGTAAAAACCGGCGAACATGGCGCCGGTGGTGAACAGGTTAGGCAGCAGGTAGATACCTCGATGGCGCTTGGGCTGTTGTTTATCTATCATAGTATTAGCTTACAGTGAGGAATTGGGCGGCATTGTACATGGACCGCTTGAGGGCTGCTATCTTGTTTGCCGCTCGCCGTATTTTAGCAAGGGCTTTTTACTCGCTTCAAAAGCGCCATACCAGCAGTGCTTGCGGGACATTGTCGTGTAGACCCTTGATGCCGTATTTATTATGCCGACAGTGTTCTGGTGTTAGTGTGAAGAAATGTCCGGATAGTTGGTTATGCCTTTCGGCCGGAATGGGTCGGTGTTCACTTCGTTGTGGACTTGTTAAGCTGTGCGTCCGTCTTGGGAGATATTTTGACGTTCCCGCCAAATAGCGCACATTATGGCATATCGCGTATTTATCCAGTTCTGATGGTTCATAACCTAATGATTTTATTGACATCTAAGTTTGGCTTAATACTTGCTCAAATTAAAGTTGCCAAACGAGCAAACTGACAGTTGTTTGTCGTGTCATAAGAGAAAAGTCGCGCCCATTATTAATAGGCTGGAAATTGCAAGTCTTATCTAAGATCGTCGCATCGCTTCGTTAAGGAAAACCAACTTCAATCGCTTGGCGTCAATTTCATAATACAAATACTATCTGAGGTGAAGCAATATGAAGAAAACCAAGCTTGCCCGTGCCGTCAGGCTGGCGCTGACCACCGGGGTTTTATCTCTAGGCGCGGTATCCAACGCGTCGGCCGTTTCGACGACTATGTATAACCTGTCTACCGGGCTCGGTTCCGATAACAGCACCAACACCATCGATCCTACGGCTGGTGGAGTCTGGGGCGAGAATTTAAATGGGGGCACTGACGGCTGGGCGAACGGTGCTTATTGGCAGACTAAAACTATTGGATCGATTGCTGCCCAAAAATGGGCCGGCACCGGTGGCCAGACCAGCGCGCCCTTTGGTTATACCGGCGCCCACATGAACTGGGGGCTTGAGTTTACCGGCAACACGGGCAACACGGCCGAAATTTCCACATTCGACGCATTCGCAAAATATGGGGTCTATGCGGATATCGATACCGCTAAGGGGGCCTGGAGTGACGCAAATGCGTTTAAGCCTTCGGCCGTTGGTTGGGGGCATAACTTGGATACGGGTCTGTTTAGAACCGATGTCAGTGGAACGGTTACGTTGGAGCTGCAAGGTATTTTGCAATCCGGTACCAACTTCGGTTTTACCGTCTTTAAGGGTATGGATGCCATGACCCGGTATGCTCATCATAGCGCTTGGAATGCGGGCAACAATCAAGACGGGATTACCGATGATTCAACGCCTTACACGATTGATTTCGATCTTGGAACCCTGCTTCCCATCACCGATATTGTCGCTTATAGCGTCGGTGGAGCTAATCCCGTCAACCTTAATACCATTAGTTTCGATGCCGAGGCCGGCCAAATTTATACCATCTTTTTGGGTGGCTACCGGAACGGTTCTTGGGGCGCGACAGATGATGGATACAGGCTAACTGTTTCACAAGTGCCCGTGCCCGGCGCTTTATGGTTGTTCGGCAGCGCTGTTTTGGGATTAATTGGTGTGCATCGTAAAAGATCGTCAAATTTCTAATCTTATGAGCTGAAGGATTTGAAACACCCTTAAACTTATGCCGTTTGCAAGTGAATTACGGCATAAACTGTACGATGTTCTTAGGGGGGGGCTAGATTCCTGTGCGCCAACCGGTAGCTAATTGCTTGGGTTGTTAGTCGTTTAGCAATTCAACTGTTAACTTTGCAGGGCTTGCGGTAAGTGTAAAAAAAGCCCATCCTAAGATGGGCTTTTCGTCAGGCAATTGCCGATTAGTTTTTGCTCTTATCGACGATCTGGTTGGCCTTGATCCAAGGCATCATGCCGCGCAATTTGGCGCCGACCACTTCGATCGGATGTTCGGCGTTCAGGCGGCGACGTGCAGTCATTTCAGGGTAGCCGGTTTGGCCTTCCAGGATGAATTGCTTGGCGTATTTGCCTTGTTGAATGTCTTCCAGCGCTTGTTTCATCGCCCAGCGGCTTTCTTCGTTGATGACTTTCGGGCCGGTGACGTATTCGCCGTACTCGGCGTTGTTGGAGATCGAGTAGTTCATGTTGGCGATGCCGCCTTCGTACATCAGATCCACGATCAATTTCAGTTCGTGCAAACACTCGAAATAAGCCATTTCGGGCGGGTAACCGGCTTCGGTCAGGGTTTCGAAACCGGCTTTGACCAGTTCCACCGCGCCGCCGCACAATACCGCTTGTTCGCCGAACAAGTCGGTTTCGGTTTCGTCGCGGAAGGTGGTTTCGATGATGCCGGAACGGCCGCCGCCAATCGCGGAAGCGTAAGACAAACAGATGGCTTTGGCTTGGCCGGAAGCGTCTTGGTGAATCGCAATCAAGTCAGGAATGCCGCCGCCTTTGACAAACTCCGAGCGAACGGTGTGGCCGGGCGCTTTAGGCGCGATCATGATCACGTCCAAATCGGCGCGAGGCACGACTTGGTTGTACAGAATCGCAAAGCCGTGGGCGAAGGCCAGGGCCGCGCCTTGTTTGATGTTGGGCTCGATTTCTTCCTTGTACAGCTTGGATTGGAACTCGTCCGGGGTCAGAATCATCACCACGTCGGCGCCGGCAATGGCTTCCGGCACGTCTTTGACGGTCAGGCCGCTGGCTTGGGCCTTGGCGACGGAAGCGGAATTGGCGCGCAGGCCGACGACAACGTCAACGCCTGAATCTTTCAGGTTGTTGGCGTGGGCATGGCCTTGCGAGCCGTAACCGATGATGGCTACTTTTTTGCCTCTGATGACCGACAGGTCGGCGTCTTTGTCGTAATAAACTTGCATAGGTTTTCTCGTTTTCTGATGGGTGTAAAGTTATAAATGTAAGCCTTTTTCGCCGCGGGAAATGCCGGTCGGGCCGGAACGCACCACTTCGATGATGCTACCTTCCTCGAAGCCGTGAATAAAGGCGTCCAGTTTATTGGACTGGCCGGTCATTTCCACCACATAGCTGGCGGGGGTGACGTCGATGATTTTACCGCGAAAGATGTCGACCATGCGTTTGACTTCTTCGCGCGATTCCTGGGTGGTTTTGATTTTCACCAGCATCAGTTCGCGCTCGATATGTGGTGCATCGGCCAGGTCGATCAGTTTGACCACATCGATCAGTTTATTTAACTGTTTGGTGATTTGTTCGATCACGTCATCGTTGCCGCGGGTGACCAGGGTCATGCGCGACAGGCTGGCGTCTTCGGTCGGCGCCACGGTCAATGATTCGATGTTGTAGCCGCGCGCCGAAAACAAACCCGCCACCCGCGACAGGGCGCCGGCTTCGTTTTCGATTAAAATCGAGATGATATGTCTCATTAAGATAACTCCCTGTCCAGAGGCGTGCCGGGGGCGACCCGCAGCTTCATATCGTGATGGGCCTTGCCGGCTTCGATCATCGGATAGACGTTTTCGGTGCGGTCGGTGATGAAGTCCAGGAACACGGTGCGGTCTTTCATGGCGAAGGCTTCCTGCAGGGCGGGGCGCACATCGGCCGGTTTTTCGACCCGGATACCGACATGGCCATAAGCCTCGGCCAACTTGACGAACTCGGGGATCGTGTCCATGTACGACTGCGAATAACGGCTTTGGTAGGAAAACTCCTGCCATTGCCGCACCATACCCATATAACGGTTGTTCAGGTTGATGATCTTCACCGGAGTGTTGTACTGCAGTGCCGTGGACAATTCCTGAATGCACATCTGGATGCTGGCTTCGCCGGTGACGCAGGCGACATCGGCATCGGGAAAGGCCAATTTGACCCCGATCGCCGCCGGCAAGCCGAAGCCCATGGTGCCCAAGCCGCCGGAATTGATCCAGCGCCGAGGTTTGTCGAATTTGTAATACTGGGCCGCATACATTTGATGCTGGCCGACGTCCGACGTGATATAGGCATCGCCCTTGGTGACTTCATACAATTGTTCGATGACAAACTGCGGTTTGATGAACAGGCTGCCGCGGTCATATTCCAGGCACTGAACATCGCGCCAGCTTTCGATCAACTGCCACCAGGCCTCAAGTGCCGGTTTGGACGGTTTGATCTTGCTTTCCCTGACCAGTTCTATCATTTGTTCCAGCACCGGTTTGACTTCGCCGACAATCGGGATGTCGACGCGCACGGTTTTGGAAATCGACGATGGATCGACGTCGATATGGATAATCTTGGCGTAAGGGCAAAATTCGGTCAGCTTGCCGGTTACCCGGTCATCGAAGCGAGCGCCGACCGCCAATATCACATCGCTTTCATGCATGGCCATGTTGGCTTCATAGGTGCCATGCATGCCCAACATACCGACGAATTGCTTGTCGGTGGCCGGATAACCGCCCAAGCCCATCAGGGTGTTGGTAATGGGGTAGCCCAGCATTTGGGTCAGCTCGGTTAATTCCTTGTGGCCTTCGCCCAGAATTACGCCGCCGCCTGAATAAATGATGGGCCGTTGAGCGGACAACAAGACATCAACCGCGCGCTTGACCTGGCCCTTATGGCCGATAATCACGGGATTGTAAGAGCGCATGCTGACTTTTTTCGGATACTTGTAGGGTACCTTGATGTTCGGGTCGGTGATGTCCTTGGGAATGTCGACCAAAACCGGGCCGGGGCGCCCGGTGGTAGCAATGTAGAACGCCTTTTTGATGGTCTCGGCTATGTCGTTGACGTTCTTGACCAGGAAGTTATGTTTGACGCAGGGGCGGGTAATGCCGACCGTATCGACTTCCTGGAACGCATCGCTGCCGATCACCGGCGACGGGACCTGGCCGGAAATGATTACCATCGGAATCGAGTCCATATAGGCGGTGGCGATGCCGGTCACCGCATTGGTGGCGCCTGGGCCGGAAGTGACCAGCACCACGCCCGGTTTGCCGGTGGCACGGGCATAGGCGTCGGCCGAATGGGTTGCGCCCTGTTCATGCCGCACCAGAATATGTTTTACGTCGTCTTGATGGAAAATGGCATCATAGATGTGCAAAACCGAGCCACCTGGATAGCCAAAAACAAATTCGACACCTTCGTCTTTAAGACACTGGACAAGAATATGTCCGCCGCTGAGTTCCAATTTTATGTCCTCAAAATGCTAATCAAACCTGAAAATGTTTTTTACGAAAAAGGTTGAGTAAACTACTGTCTTTAGCGGCTTTCGTCAAGGAAAACCAAGTGTTTTGCCTGGGTTTTACAAGGGGAGCGGGAGACTTTCAAGTAAGGAGCGATGCGTGGAACAGAATTTTGTCGATGTCTGGTGCGGGCAATTGACGTTGGCCCCTGAAAACAGGCAGGCTCTGGAAGCAATGTTGAGTGATGGCGAGCGGCAAAAAGCTCGGTCATTCCAGCGGGAAATGATGCGCGACCGATATATTGCGGTGCGCGGTTTGTTGAGGCAAACGCTGGCCTCCTATCTGCATGTTGAGCCGGCAAGTCTGCAATTTGTCCTCGGCGAGCATGGCAAGCCGAGTCTGGCCGATGCGGCCTTGCGCTTTAATCTTTCCCATTCGGCCGACACTTTATTAATAGCCGTGGCGGATTTTACCGACATCGGTGTCGATATCGAAATCATCAGAGCGCGCGGCAGTCTCGGCAGTTTAGCCAGGCGTTGTTTCTCACAACGGGAGTTTCAAGCATGGTGCTTGTTAGCGCCAGATCAACAAGAAATAAATTTTTACCGCTTGTGGACCAAAAAAGAGGCGTTTGTAAAGGCGGTGGGGCGGGGCATTGCTTTGGGGCTGGATCGGTGCGAAGTCGAATTGGGTCCTGGTGGGGAATTGCGGGCCATACCTGACGAATACGGGCTGGCTACGGATTGGAAAGCTATCGAACTACCGGTGCATGCCGATGTCTGCGCGGCCTTGGTCGCGGAAAACTGTGGGTTTAGTTTACGCCGACTTCAGCTTCAACCGATAGCTGGCTGAGAAATTCAGGTGTTTTGAAAAATATTGAGGCTGTTTGTGTCGCACGAATCTTTGGATTCGGTAACAAACAGCTTACCGGTTGGACGGTATGGGGAGGCTTTAGCCGCGACCAAGGGCTTATCGTCGCGGCTAAAGCCCCCGGCGACATGCAATCGTCGAAAACGGGAAATTGTGTACGGCAAATTCCCTAGAGTGAACGGCGCCGAGATTTATTCGCGCAGCAGAATGCCAAGTTTGGGCGCGTCGTGACAAGCAAGGAAATGGTTTTGCTTGACAATCAAATAAGAATCATTATCATTTGTATCCGACGGTTCTCTCTCGTGCCGTCAACAGCGCACCTGGTCATCCTCCAAAGAAAAAGCAGTGTGCGCTGTCTTAACCTTTATGCAAATTTATCAAGAGGTTTCTATGCATTCAATCGATGTCAACGTTGCCGGTACTCATGACATGACTCAATTGCATGCCGCCACCTGCCAGCTGATGACCCGTTTCATCAACGGCCATCATTGTCCGAAGCTGGCTCATGTCATCGTGCACCAATTGCAACAACTGGCGGCGCATCCGGCTACTCAACTGTCCGATAGCCGGGATATGTATCTGCAACTTTTGGAACACTGGCAAAATGTTTCCAACACGCTGTTAGAGCAGAAAGCCGCCAGACGGCAAATTCATCGCTTTCATTGATCTTAAATACCGTGACAAACCCAATAGCTAAAAACCATGCTCCGCTATCAGCCAAGCCTGAACAAGGCCTAGGACGGCGCAGAATTACCAGTCAACAGCTGTTCGAAGCGCAAAACGAAGTCGTTATCGAACATATGGGAGAAGAGTACCGCTTGCGCATCACCAGCAACGGTAAATTGATTCTGACCAAATAACTTTTTCGATTTAATCGCATAGCCAGCCACCCACCGGTAGCCAGCCAAGCTTTAGTTCATCTGCTTAGCGCGAGGCTATATGATTGCCAATTTTTGTTTTCTACAGTATGCCGCCGTGGCCGCCAAGCCGCAGCAGCAACCATCCGCATCTAATCCGTACAAGACACATAGTGACAATGCATATGTGGCGTGGCTTGGTATCGGTACGGCATTAGCCCTCCACTTGGCTGGGGTGGCATTATTGCCCGGCCAAGTGACGGCGGAAACCATCGCGCCGCCAAAGCCGATTATGGTCAATTGGATTAGCGCCTCGGCGGTGAAAACGCCCACATCGCCCGCCCCCCAATCGGTTCATCGGCCGGAGGCCGCCGCCAAAAAAGTTAAACCCAGACCCCTACCTAAACTGGCCAAACCGCAACCGGTACTGGCCACGCCCAGCGAAACCGTGTCACCCATGATGGTGCCGAGTAGCGAGCCCGAACCTAGGCAAACAAGCATGGCCTCCGAGCCTAGCCCCAGTCAGCCGGCTAACAGCTCATCCAGTCCTTCGAGCGCAACCAGCGACGAAACCAGTCAGCTACCGCTGACGCTGCCGAATTTGAACGCCGATTACTTGAATAACCCGGCTCCCGATTATCCGGCCCAATCCAGACAACTTGGCGAACAAGGCCGGGTGTTGCTGCGGGTGTTGGTAAATGCCGCCGGCGTTGTCGAACAAGTGACGTTGCGCAAATCCAGCGGTTATCCGCGTCTGGATGCGGCGGCCCAGGATAGCGTCAAAAACTGGCGATTCATACCCGCCAAACGCGGTGAGCAGGCCGTCGTCGCCTGGGTAGTCGTACCGATTTCATTCAGTCTGGAAGGATAATGCCATGTCATTCAATCAAAACCTTACGCACTTTTTAGATCAAAGCGATGGCGTCGGCCAAGCGCTGTTCATGCTGCTGATCGTGATGTCGATCGGCAGTTGGTATTTCATCGTGGTCAAAGCTTGGCTGGGCATGACCACCCGCCGCCGCACCCGAGAGTTTTTGAGCCAGTTCTGGGATGCCGCCTCGCTGGATGAAGTCGCGCACGGTTTGGAGCAGCATCGCGACGAAGAACCGTTTTCGCATCTGACCTATCACGCCATCAACGCCACCCGCCATCATGCCATCCACGGCGCGCAGCGTTTGCAGGAAGCCGGTTGCGCCGGTGACTTTCTGACCCGCGCGATCCGCCGGGTCATCGATGAAGAAACCGCAAAACTGGAATGGGGCTTGACCATCCTGGCCTCGGTTGCCAGTACCGCACCCTTCGTCGGCTTGTTCGGCACGGTCTGGGGGGTTTACCACGCCTTGCTCGGCATCGGCCAAAACGGCCAGGGTACGCTGGAACAAATCGCCGGTCCGGTCGGCGAAGCCTTGATCATGACCGGCCTGGGACTGGCGGTAGCGATTCCGGCGGTGCTGGCTTACAACGATTGCGTGCGTTCCAACCGCTTGTTGCTGGCGCAACTGGATGCCTTTGCCCATGACCTGTTTGCATTTTTGACCACCGGCTCGGCCATCAATCCGCGGGGTCAAAACAGCAGCTCGGGCAACGAAGCGCAGGTGTTGGCGGGAGAGCGCTAATGGCATTCGGCGGCTTCGATCAAAACAAAAGCGGCGGCCATGCCGTCGCCGAAATCAACATGGTCCCATTGATCGACGTGATGTTGGTGCTGCTGGTGATCTTCATGATTGCCGCGCCGATGATGACGCACGCGGTGAAAATCGACTTGCCCAAGGCCAGCAGCCAGGCCCGGCAACCGGCGCCTATCGAGCCGATCAATCTGGCCATAGCCGGCGATGGGCAATTGTTCTGGAACCAAGATCCCATCAGCCGCGAACAGTTACAGCAAAAGCTGGCACAACTCGGCCAGGATCTCGATTCGGTGGAACTGTATGTCCACGCCGATAAAAACGTGGCCTACCACTTTGTCGCCGAAGCATTGGCCGATGCCGCGCGGGCCGGTGTCAGCCGTATCGGCTTTGTGTCGGAGCCGGATAAGAGCTGATCGTGTCCGGAATTTCATTAAGGGCCAATGAGCCAACTCAATTCGTTTTTTCTTGATCGTTTACCCGGAGGATCCGCCCATGACTAAAAAGCCCTGTACCCATGAATATTTAGCCGGCAGCGAAACCGGCAAGGTGTTGATGTGCCGTGACTGCGGCGTAGTGCATCTACATCTGCAAAATGTATCGATGCGTTTCGATGTCGAACAGTTCACCGCCTTCGCAATCATGATGGCCGAAGCCTCGAAAAGAATGGAGGATGAGACCAATAATCAGGCGCGCGGACAACCAACGTTGACCTTGGTGCACTAACCGGCCAACGATTAGCGGACCTCGTAAATCAACAAGATCATCAGCCACCCAGCATTCCCCGCCAGGCAGCCATTTTTTGAACTACCTAAAGGGGAAACCATGTATAGCAACCTTGCAAGCCAAACCAAGTCCAACAAAGCCAAATGGCGATTGGGGGCCATATTGCCGCTGGGAGCCGCATTGAGCGGCGCGGCATTCGCCGTCGAACCCGTCACCGGCGTGACCGATGACCAGGAAGTCGTCATGGATGATGTCAAGGTCAAGGCAGCCCGCGAGAAACAAGCCAATCGATTCAAGGCCGATAGTTCCAGCACCGGTAGCAAGACCGAAATGGCGCTACGCGACATCCCGCAATCGGTCAGCGTGGTCAAGGAAGAGTTGATCGAATCGCAAAATGCCTTCAACCTGCGCGATGCGTTACGCAACGTCAGCGGCTTGACCATCGCCGCCGGCGAAGGCGGACGTACCGGCGATTCCATCACCTTGCGCGGTTTCGCCGCCAATTCGGACCAATACCTGGATGGGGTCAAGGACAACGGCCAATACAATCGCGATACCTTTTTCATCGAAAAAGCCGAAGTGCTGAAAGGCGCATCGTCGATTTTGTTCGGACGCGGCGCCACCGGCGGCGTAATCAATCAGGTTGCCAAGAAACCGACCGGCAAGACCGGCGTCAACGGCAGTTTTACCTACGGGATGTACGACTTCAAACGCACTGCGATCGATGCCGAAACCGCCTATCAGGATCTGGCGGCGCGCCTGAATGTAATGTATCAGGACACCGATTCGTACCGCGATTACAATTCTTCCAGTCGCTGGGGCATCGCGCCGTCATTCGCGCTGAAATTGACGCCGGACACCGATTTATCGCTGAACTTGTTGCACCAACAGGAAGAAGGCGTGTTCGATTACGGCGTGCCGATGTGGCGAGGCACGCCGGCCGATGTGCCTATCAATACCTTCTACGGTTTTACCGACAACCGGATGATGGATAGCGACGTCAATGTCGCCACCGTGGCGCTGACGCACCGTTTCAACCAAGATTTTTCGGTGAAAAACTCTATCCGTTACGGCGATTACGAGCGTAAATATCTGACCCATCTGTTCTCCGGCGCGGCGGCCTATACCGGTGCCAATGCCGGCACGATAGCCCGCTCGCAAGCCTTGCGGCTGAGTACTCAAGAAAACGTCTACAACCAGACCGACTTCGTATTCAAGAAGCCGCTGTTCGGTTTTAACAATACCTTGATGTTCGGCAGCGAATTCGGTTGGGAAGAGTACGATTTCAAATCGAAGAATTCGACCGGCGTCACCCGCGTCTCGGTTTTCGATCCGATTATTACCGGCAGTGTCGGTAGAGGCTTGGCCAGCGATTTCAGCGGCACGCTGGCTACCGACCGCTTGACTCACGCCCAAACCTATGCCGGCTATGTATTGGATCAGTTCGAAATCAACCCGGAATGGAAACTGCTGGGCGGTACTCGCTATGACGTGTTCGACGCCCAGCAGGAAGACCGGTTGGGCGTCGCCAACTTCGAAAGCAGCGTCGACCAATGGAGCCCGCGCGGCGGTATCGTCTGGCAGCCGAGCAAGTCGCAATCGTACTATTTCAGTTACGGCAAATCCTTCAACCCGTCGGCCGAAAGTCTGAGTTTGGCGGCCAATAACGCCGAACTGCCGCCGGAGCAAAACCACAATTACGAAATCGGCGCCAAACTGGACTTTTTCGACGGCCGACTGTCGGCGACCGGCGCGCTGTTCAGGCTGGAAAAAACCAATGCCCGCACCACCTCGCCGCTTGATCCCAATCTGCAGGAATTGAGCGGCGAACAGCGCACCGACGGTTTCGAGCTGGGTTTGGCCGGCGAAATCCTGCCGAAGTGGGATGTGTCGCTGACCTATGCCTACCTGGATGCCAAAATCACCAAGTCGACCACCAGCGCGACCGGTTCGGTCAGCGGCTTGCTCAAGTCCTATGAAGGCATGACCGCCGTCAATGTGCCCGAGCACAGCGGCGTGGCCTGGACCACTTACCGCTTGACCGATAATTGGGAAATCGGCGGCGGAGTGTTCTATGCCTCCGATCGTTATGCCGACAGCGTCAACGAGGCGGTATTGCCGGGTTACGCACGGCTGGACGCGATGCTGGCCTATCATCAAAAACATTTCGATGTGCAGATGAACGTGTTCAACCTGGCCGACACCGTCTACTACGAATCCGGCCAAACCAACTCGGCCTTGCCGGGAACGCCGTTGTCCGGGCAGTTAACGGTGAGTTTTAAATATTAAGCATCCACTCCATCACTTCAATCGATTAACGGATCATGAATACCTCCATCCATGCCATACAGCCAGCCAAGCGCCCGCCAAAAACCAACGGGGGCTATCTTTTTTTACCCAAGTCGCTTGCGCGCGGCACTTTTTTGAAGTGGTTGCGCCGCACCCACGCCTGGTTCGGATTGTGGGGCGCGGCGCTGGGTTTGCTATTTGGTTTTTCCGGCATTCTGCTGAATCATCGCGAGGTAATGAAAATCCCGATCGGCAAGATGGAGCAAAAACAAATCCAGCTGGCGCTGCCGGAGCCGCGTCCGGCCGATCCCAAAGCCATGGCCGCTTGGCTGGGCGCATCGCTGGGCATCAATACCGCTAATGCCAAAATCCGTAGCGAACCGGCTAAAACCGTGATCTGGAACAATCAGCCGATCCAGCAACCGGCGTCCTGGCAAATCAACCTGCGCAATCCGCAACGGATGCTGTCCGCCGAATATTGGGAAGGCAATGCCTTCGTCAGTGTCAAGCAAGGCGAGGGTAACCTGTTGTCGATGTTGACCAATCTGCATAAAGGCAGCGGCATGGGTGTCGGTTGGATTTTGCTGGCGGATAGCTTGGCCGGCGGCTTGATGTTTTTGAGTCTGACCGGCATCCTGCTATGGACCCGTCTGCACGGTAAGCGCTTGGCGGCGGCCGGGTTAGGCTTGAGTTCCTTGAGTCTGAGCGTGTTCCTTGCCTTACAAGCCATCGCGGGGTGAACCATGCTGATAGAAATCCCTCAAGTACTCTCCGCGGAGGCGCTACAACAATGCCAACAACTGCTGGCCGACGCGCCGTGGACCGATGGCCGCATCACCGCCGGCAGCCAGTCGGCCCAGGTCAAAAACAATCTGCAGTTGCCGGAAAATACCCCGCAAAGCCGGCAACTTCGGGCCATCGTTATGGAGGCCTTGAACCGGAACGCGCTGTTTCTGTCGGCGGCCTTGCCGAAGCGGATTTTTCCGCCGTTGTTCAACCGCTACGAAGGCGAGCACAATACCTTCGGCAACCACATCGATAATGCCATCCGTTATTGTTCGGAGACCGGCCAACGGCTGCGTACCGATTTGTCGGCGACGATTTTTCTGGCCGATCCAGACAGTTACGACGGCGGCGAATTGGTGATCGAAGACACCTATGGCCAACACGCGGTCAAACTGGCGGCCGGCGACATGGTGCTCTATCCCGGTTCCAGTTTGCATCGGGTGGAAGCCGTCACTCGCGGGGCCAGGATGGCATCGTTTTTCTGGATGGAAAGCATGGTGCGCGAAACCGAACGCCGCCGGCTGCTGTTCGAAATGGACATGGCTATCCTGGAACTACGCACCACCCAAGGCGACAGCCCGGCCAGCGTCAATCTGACCGGCTGTTACCACAATCTGTTGCGGATGTGGGCGGATGCGTGACGGCGACCTTCGAATGAAAAAACATGGGGTATTTCCGATCAAGTCCTACGGCTTGACCGCCACGCCCCACGGATAACGCCCAACCGCCACCGACTTGGTGACTTGCTGTTTTTGCAGATCGATGATGGAAATGTCGTTACTGACGCCGTTGGTGGTATATAAGCGGCTTTGATCGGGTGAAAAGGCCAGATTCCAGACCCGTTGGCCGACCAGAAAATACATTTCCACCTCGAATGTTTGGGCATTGATCATCGCCACCCGATTGGCGGGGCCCAACGCGACATAAGCCTTTTGTCCGGCTTGGTCGATCACCACGCCGACCGGCTGGATCGCTTCCTGACTGACGCCGGCAATTTCGAATTTGATGTTTTTGATAATTTGACGGCTTTCCGTATCCAGTACCGTGACGCTGCCGGCCATTTCGGACGTCACCCACAGCCGCCGGCTGTCCGAGCTGAAACCGAGCGCGCGCGGACGTGGATCGACCAAGGTGTTATCGACCACCGTTAAGGTTTTACGGTCAATCCAGTGCAGCATGTTGGTGGCTTCCGTGGCGCTGACCAGCCATTGGCCGTCGGGGCTGACGGTAATTCCCTCCGGTTCGACGCCGACCGCGACTGTCTTGATGGCTTTGCCCTGATTCAAATCGATAGCCGTTACCATGCTGTCGTCCTCGTTCGACACATACAACGCCTCGCCGGCGGGACTGAGCGCGAAGGTTTCCGGATCTTGGCCGGACGGCAGCTTGCCGATGACTTTAAGACTTTCCGCGTCGACCACTTGAATGCTGTCGTCGTCGCTGGTGGCGACATACAGCTTTTTGGCGTCGGGACTGATCGCTATCCCGCGCGGACGTTGACCGACCGCTACGGTTTTCAACAATTTTCCGGCCAGCGGATCGACCACGGCCAGCGCATTATCTTTTTCCAGCGTGATAAACAAGGTTTCCGCTTGCGCCAAGTTGCTTAGCAGCAAGAGTCCGCCGATTGAGATTCGGCCAATTCGATTCATGGAACTTCCCTAGGATTAAAGAGCGGCAAACATAGCAGCTGCGGCTGATCCTTAATTTTTCATTGGAGAAAAAAGAATTTTTCCCGCCATGATCGGGGAAGCGGCTGGCCGATAATACGCCAATTTTTTCAGCTATCGATGCCATGAGTCATAACATTAAAATTCTACTGGTCGACGACCATGCCGTGGTGCGCGCCGGGTTTCGCATGTTGCTGTCGGTGACGGGGCATGTCGAAGTGATAGGCGAGGCCGAGCGCGGCGAACAGGCCATCAAGCTGTTTCAGGAATTGAAACCCGATGTCGTGGTGATGGATTTATCCATGCCTGGTATTGGCGGTCTGGAAACCATCCGCCGTGTCGTCATGCGCGATGCGGACGCCCGCGTTCTGGTGTTCAGCGTTTATCAGGAACAGGTGTACGTACGGCGCGCATTGGATGCCGGCGCGCGGGGCTACATCACCAAAAACACCGCGCCGGACATTCTGTTGCCGGCGATAGAGGCCATCATGCAAGGGCAGCATTATATCGAACAGGGGTTGCTGGGGCAGGACGAGGCGCTATCGGTGTATACCGATCACCAGGCCGCCATCAATGCATTTTCGCCGCGCGAGTTCGATGTGTTCAGACTGCTGGCCAAGGGCCTGACGATTCCTAAAATTTCCGATCATTTATGTCTGGGCCAGAAAACCGTCGCCAACTACGCCACCCAAATCAAGAAAAAACTGCGGGTAGACACTACCACCGAACTGGCGCATATCGCGGTTAATTTGGGGCTTTTGGCGAAATGATGGCCCGATAAGGGCGGCCAACCGGTAAGTTGTTTGTTACCGAATCCTGAGTTGATCCTACAGCGCGAATGCGGCAACTGATAAATCGTGAGTTAAGGCTGACGGCTACCGCGGCCGATTAGTGCAAGAAAATCAGCTGTTTCCATCAATTCCCGAAATCAGCGGGAACGGCGGGTAAAAAAATTCGGGATTTCTTCCTAACGACATGTGAGACATCGCTCACATAAAATGTGCGCCTTCAATACAGGGCGGGTTTCCCCGCCACGGATGTGACGATCCGTGTATGTGTTGAAAAAATGCGAATCCTTACAACCACTTTAACGAGGAAACCCCGTGAAAAATTATAACTCAAAGATTGCGTTCAAACAGCGCGGTATGACGTTGATCGAATTGACCGTCGTGCTGCTGGTTTTGATCGGCCTGGCCGGTCTGTTGTTGCCCTATGTCGGCGGCTTCACCGAAAAAACCCAAAACAGCAGCAGCGCCGATTCATTGGCCGAAGTCAGCAAAGCCATCCACCGTTTCGATGCGCAATACATGGCTTTTCCCGATGGTTTTGATAGTTTGGTTGACAACAGTGCCACCGGTAACTTGATTAGCGATTGGTTGCCAGACAGCACGGCTGCTACCGATAATTTAGAAGTTTGCACCATTAGCGCTGATCAGTTGACCAACTTGCAAGCAGCTGAAATCGACAGTCTGTTCCCAATGGTTGAAGCGACTGCTACTAACGTACCGGGGAACGACTTTAATGCTACTTTCGATGGCGTTGTGACCGGTAGTACTGGCACTAATGGTGCAACTCCGATTGTAGGTGGAACCACCAAAGTTGCTTGTATCAAACACGCGCAATTGCAAACTTTATTGATCGACAAGCTGGGCGTGGAAGTTGACGCCGACGATTTGTCTGCGACCGCGACCGACCACGATAACGAGTTCTACGTCATGGGCGTAGGTCAAAAATCGCAAATGAGCGGCAAAACCATCAGCGAAGCACCGGTTTATTTCAGCACTGCAAATCCAAGCGCTAAATACTCACGTTTCTTGGCCATTTTTAGAGTTTCAAAAACGGCAGGTACTCGTGCGCAATTTATTGCCGCGTTAGCTCCCGACCTTAAAACCCAAGCCGATTTCCAGCAAGCGCATTTCGCTAGCATTCAAGATGGTGATTAATTCAAGGAAATCGCTGTTGGTTAACGAGCGCTTGGCTTAGAACCACCCAGGATGCTCCACGCCAAGGATGGCGGCCCCAAGGATGGGGCTTTTTACGTTCGGCGAAGCGCCGGAAAAATCCATGGTAGGAGGGGCTTTAGCCGCGATTAAAGATTTTGGTCGCGGCTAAAGCCTCTCCAGCAGGGCGCTCGAAATTTTTTTGATTTGAGGAAGCATAAGCTGAAACTGCTCCAGTTCAATCCGCGCCCGGCGCACACGCTGCTGTTCATCACCGAGATCAAAACCTTCCGGGTCGATGCCGACCGGCATGGGATTTTGCGCGGGCCGCTACAGGTGATCGAGCAGGGCTGCAAATCCAGCGGCCAGCTGGGCAAGGCCTTCGGCAAAATCGCCGATAACACGCCGCGCCTGGGGCGCAAGGTCTGGTTGTTGTTTTTGCGTCTGCCGGCCTTGCTGCTCAGCTTGCCGACCCTGCAGGTCAAGGGCATGGATGATGCCACGCTGACTCAGGCCCTGCAATTCGAAGCCGAGGGTCTGACCGGGGTGTCTTCGCTGGAGAGCCGGGTGGCGTTTCGGTTTTTACGGGCTGAAAACGACATGTCGGACTACTGGCTGGTGCAAATCGAGCAACTGGCTTGGGACGATTTGTTAAATGCTGTTAAACGGCGCAACTGCAAACTGGCCGGCCTGCTGCATCCCGGCGGATTACCGTTGGCCTTGCATAAACCGGAGGCCGAGGAGTGGCTGCGGATCGAAGCCTGGTCGTCGCAATTGGTGGCCTTGCAGCGTAACGAAGAGCGCTTGGCCGCACTGGTATTGGGTTTCGATAATCCGCATTGGCAAGCCGAGCTGGAACACTGGTTGCACGAGCATGGCGAGGTGGAGGCCAGCGAAACCTTGCTGAACAACCGGGTGGAATTTTTACCGCCGACCCGGAGCCAGTTTGTACTAAGCGAGACCGGCCAATTGGAACAGTGGTTGGCGCTGTGGGCGCAAGTGTTGATCGCCGGCCAGGCGGCGGAAGCGGCGCTGCTGCAACCGCTCGCCAATATCGATCCGGAACTGGCCTGGATGGCCGGCACCGGCCTGGGCGCGATATTGCTGTGCGGGCTGCATGCCGGCTGGTTCGTCTATCACCAGGCTTATTTCGAACGCGAAACCGCCAGGCTGACACAAGTGGATAAGGCCATGGCCGATTTGCGCGGACAAATCACGGCCAGCACGGATCAGCGCGACCGGCTGGAGGCCAAGCTGAAAAAAGCCGCCGCCGATGCCGAGCTGATCCCGAATACGGTCAAGACCCTGCAGCAACGCCCGGCTTTGTTGTTAAAGGCCCTGGCGGATGGCCGGCATCCACGGTTGATCGTGGAAACGATGGATAGCCAGCTGAACGATGTCACGGTGGGTGGGGTGAGTTTGCAGCAGCATTTGAGCAACCAGTTAGCCGCTTATCTGCAAGAGCGCTTGGTGGGGAGCAATTGGCGAGTCGGCGCGGCCACCAAGGAAAACATGGCCCTATTCGACGGCGAGCCGGGGCCTTGGTCGTTCAAGTTGGTAGTGAGCGATCAGGGCATTGCCGGCTTTGGCGAGGTTAAAAAATGATCGCCAAGGAATTCAATCAAGCGATCAGCGACGACAAATTACGCGAGCGCTGGCTGAAGCGTTTTCTGCCGGCACTGGTGATTACGGTGATTTATTTCGTGTTTGTCAGCAATACCCTGGTTGCAAAATCGGACCAGGCCGAACAGGCCTACAAGGCTATCAAATTAAAGGGGGTGGACGAGGATGCGCTTCCGGGGCTGAACCGGAAGAAGCAGAAATTGCAGGATGAACTGCTGGGCTTGAAACGCCGCGATCAGGAGGTTCAGGCCGGCTTGACGGCGAAAGCCGGCTTTTTATATGGCCAGACCGACCTCAACGACAGCATCGACAAACTGGCGCAACTGCTGCAGCGCCACCGCTTGCAAATCATCGATGACCGCGATCTCGGCGACAAAAAAGTCGCCGAGCTGCCGCGCTCGTTCGCCGACCTGAAAAACTGGTTGAGCGAGATGTTGAAGAAAACCGATACCGTGCATACGCATCGATTCAATTTCATCGGCCATTATGCCGATGTTTATGAAATGCTGGATGAATTGGGGCAGGGCCGGATCAAGGCGTTGCCGGTGTTTCTGAGCATGAAAAATGTCGATAACAACAACGAGGCCCAATATATCGGTATGAAAGCCTGGACCCTGGATTTATGGATTTAGACGATTTATGGCAATAAATGTACCCAATCCAAGCCACTTTTCATTACCTGAGACAAGTAATTTAACGTTGACTGAGCCAAGTGATTTGACGTTGACTGAGCGGAGTCGAAGTCAACCGTTCGCTTCGGCTACTTTGGCTTCGCTCAGCACAAGTCCGCTCGGCGAACGCCATATTTGGCATCGACAATGGGTACAAACGTTCTCAAAAATCGCCTTAACACCAGAGTCGCTCTTGCCCCGGATTTACTTTTACGACCAAGCATGAATGTATTACCGGTAAACCAGAAAATCGAGGATCAGCGCAACGGCGAGCGTCGGCTCGTATCCGGCTGGCGGGCCACCGTGTTCGGTGGCGACAGCATGGTGTTGACTCAGCTCGAGGTGGAAGACAGCTCTTCCGGCGGCGCCGGCTTGTTGGCGAATGGCGCTGTTCAAAGGCTGGATAAGGATCTGATCCTGACCATCAGTATCGAGTCACGACAGCAACGCTTTACCCGCAAGGCGCGGGTCCGCTGGATAAGCCAACAAGCCGGCGAGACCCGCTTCGGCGTCGAATATATCGATCACGTCGGTTTCGTTCCCGATAGCCATAGCTTGAATTTGGACGAGGTGCGGGTTTGTCCGGCCTGCATCGCCAAGCTGCCCGGCAATATCGCGATGCGGCAGAAGGCCTTGCCGTTTCTGATGGAAAACGATGTGATGCATGTGGCTTGCGCCGCGCCGATGAATCACGCCTCGGTCAAGCTGCTGGAGCGCTTCATCAAGGCCAAGTTGCGTTTCTGGCAAACCGACGAAGCGCAGCTGGAGCGCAGGCTCAAGCAGGTCTATGCCAATCAGCCCGGCGGCATGCGGGCTTTGCCCAGCGCGGTGGCGGGCGACGGCAACCGGCATGGCGCCGTCAATCTGGGCGACGATTTGCTGTACGCCGCTTATATGCGCCAGGCGTCCGATATACATATCGACCCTAATTACGAAGGCGCGCTGATCCGCTTTCGCACCGACGGCATGCTTGAAACCTATAACAGTATCAACACCCATGTCTATACCGAGCTGGTCAGCCGCTTGAAGGTGATGGCCGGGCTGGACATCGCCGAAAAACGCTCGCCGCAGGACGGCCGCTTTTCGCATCAATTCGAGAGTGGCGGGCGGCGCACCGATGTCAGGGTGGCGACGTTGCCGACCAAGTACGGCGAACGTCTGACCATGCGTTTGTTGGCGGTGCGGACCGATTCGCTGACGCTGGATCGGTTGGGTTTCGAGCCCGAGCAAAAGCACAGGATAGAGCGCTTTTTGCTGCGCACCCAGGGCATGATGATCATGACCGGGCCGACCGGCAGCGGCAAGACCACCACGCTTTATGCGGCGATCCGAATGCTGCTGGCCGAGCGTAGCGTCAACGTCATCACCATCGAGGATCCGATCGAATATGAAATCGCCGGCGTGGCGCAGTGCGAAGTCGACGACGGCAACCGCCTGAATTTCGCCAAGGCCTTGCGCAGCATCCTGCGCCACGACCCGGACGTGGTGATGATAGGCGAGATTCGCGACAGGGAAACCGCCGACATCGCCATCAAGGCGGCTCTGACCGGACACATGGTGTTGGGCACCTTGCATACCAATTCGGCGGCGGCGACCGTGACCCGCTTGTTGGACATGGGCGTGGAACCGTATCTGGTGGCCGCGGCCCTGCGGCTGGCGGTGGCGCAACGCTTGTTGCGCCGGTTGTGCAGGCACTGCCGCATCCCTAGACCGATGACCGAATTGGAAGCCATTAGTATCGGCCGTCCGGATTTAGGCCATAAGACCATTCACGACCCGTGCGGCTGCATTTACTGCGGTGGCAAGGGTTTTTCCGGCCGTATCGGGTTGTATGAAATGCTGGAACTGAACGAGGAGTGGGCGCGCGGCATCACCCAGGGCGAGGGTGAAATTCATTTGGTGAAGAGCATGCGCGAAGCCGGCGTCAAAAGCCTGATTGACGATGCGGTGGACAAGCTGCTGAGCGGGGAAACCGCGCTGTCGGAAGTGATTCAGATTGCATCGTCATGGTAAGCGCTATGTCCGTGGGTTGTGCTGATTGGTCAAACCGTGGTGGGAGGGGCTTCAGCCCCGATCGAAGGCTTACAGCGGGGCTGAAGCCCCTCCAAGAGTCGTATAAGCCAGTAGTCAGTCATGCCGATTTTTAGCTACAGCGCCCGCGACCGTAGCGGGCAACAACGCAACGACACGATTGAAAGCCCTTCGCGCGAAGCGGCGATTGCCGCTTTGCGCGCCCAGGGTTTGCTGCCGTTGAACATCGTCGAGCTGAAAGCCAAGTCCGACGAGGACGGTTTCGCGGTCAGCCTGAATCCACTGGATTACCTGTCCATCAACAGCGAGGACCTCGAACATGAATTTCACCAGCTGGCGGTGATGCTGCGTAGCGGTATCAGCCTGTTGGATGCGTTGAACCTGACAGCGCGCCACTCCCGGATCGGCGCGCGAAAAACCTGGCGCCGGCTGGCGCGGCGGATTCAGCAAGGTTCGTCGTTTCACGAGGCATTGGCCGAGCACAAGATATTCAGCGAGTTCACCATACAACTGGTTCGAGTCGGCGAGCAGACCGGTTATTTGAGCACTGTGATCGATCAGGCCGCGATCGAAATCAAGGCCAGCCGCAAATTGAAGCAAACCATTTTGACGGCATTGCGTTATCCGGCTTTTACCTTGTTGATGGCGGTGGGCATCGTGGTATTCATGCTGACCAGTCTGGTGCCTGAAATCAAAAAACTGTTGAAGATGATGGGAAAAAAAATGCCGCCGATCACCCAGGCCTTGATCGATACCTCCGATTGGCTGTTGGCTAACGGGCCGTTACTGGCCACCGGTTGCCTCGCGGTTTTGGCGGGGGTTGTGTTGCTGTACCACTGGCCCAAAAGCCGTTGGTGGCTGGACCGGGCCGCGTTACGCATGCCGGTTTTCGGCTACGTGTTCAGGTTGTCCGGCACGGTGCTGTTTTCCAGGGCCATGGGTTTACTGTTGCGTAGCGGGGTGATGATCGTCGATGCGCTGGAAACCATGGAAAAACTGCACGTCAACAAGTATTTGGGGAGCCGGGTGGCGCTGGCCAGGGAACGGGTGTTGCAAGGTTCCTCGCTGACCGAGCCGCTGGAAGCCGGATTCGGCTACATGCCGTTGATGTTGCAAATGGTGCGGGTGGGCGAAAGCTCGGGCACCCTGGATGAAATTTTGCTGGAAATGACCGAGTATCACGACCAACTGCTGCAAAGACGTATCGAGGCCCTGACCGGCATGATCGCGCCGGTCATGACCATAGTCGTCGGCGGCGTGGTCGGATTCGTCTATGCGGCGTTTCTGGTGGCGATGTTCTCGGCCGCCGGGGGCAGCCCGAAATGATTGGGACGCTGGATTGCGCGACGCCATGGCAAGGGGCGGTTTTGCTGGCTTTCGAGACTAGGCGCCTATGAAGGACTTGATTGAGGTTGATAGTCCAATGGGCAAAAGAGCCGCTCCCAAATGGCAAGCTACCGGGTTATTGTTGGCATTGTTGGCCGCGGCCGCGCCCTGCGCCGGGCAACAACCCTCCGCTAACGTCGGCCTCGGCATCCCGCAAACGCCAATGCTGACAGCGGACAACATCAACCTGCAGACCGAAATTTTGCCCGATCCCGCTATTGCCGCCGATAACGCCAGGCAGGTCTTGAGTCGGCCGGATGCCTCTGTTCAATCCGTCAACCCCATCCCGCTTGCGGCGGGCGGAGTCCGTATCAGCGATCCGACCCAGATGACCGGTAGCTTCAGCCAGGCGCTGAACCGCATCAGCGGCAAACCGGGGCAGGGCGGCCCGATACAGGCCTTGCCCGACATTCAATTGGCGGCTAAGTCCATCCGCCATCAGGGTAGCAAGACGGCGATGATCACGGTTGCCGGCAAGACTCACATGGTCAAACCCGGCGGCAAGTTTACCGTAATGGCCAACAACACGATTTACGAAATCCAAGTCAACAAGATCGAGAAGGATCATGTGGCGGTAACCGTAATGCCGATGGGTAGGCAGATGATATTGGAGTAGGGCAGGCTAACACCCGAAACAACCACGATGACAAGCAAACACCACGGCTAAATGAACAAACCCGCCTTGAAAAACTATTTATTGACGACGCTGATGGCTAGCGCCTTGCTGGCGTGCGTTTCAACCCTGGCCGCGCCAGCTCCCAAGCCGCGTGCCGACTTCGTGATCGAACAGATAGAGTTCCGCGAAGTCACGGTCGGCGATGCGCTGAAAGTGTTGTCCGACCAATCCGATCTCAACATCATTGCCTCCAAGGAGGCGGCATCGATTCCGGTCACCATGTTTCTGCGGCGGGTGACGGCGATGGAAGTGCTGGATGCGATTTCGAAAACCTACAACCTCTGGTATCAGCGCGACCCCGAATCCAACATCGTGCGCATCTATACGGTCAAGGAATACCGGCTGGAGCAGGTCGAGTTCAAGAAGGAAGAAACCGAAATTTTCACGCTGAAAAACGCCAAAAACGCCTTGGATCTGGCCGAGACCATACAGAATCTATTTTCCGGCCGGGTGCTGCTGAGTTATGGCAACAATCAGAACGAAATCATGACCGATCTGTCGCAACGCTTTCAACGCTTTAACATGATAGACGGCCGTTCGACATTGTCGGGCAGGGGCGGCGGAGGTAGCGGGCAAGGTGGTAGCCGTGGTGACTCCAACGGCGGTAGCTTTGGCGGACGAAGCGGATTCGGCAATTCTTCCAACAACATCAACGCGGGGCGCGGAGGCATACTGGGTAATCGGGTCGGCATCAACGCCAGCGGTCAATCCGGTTTGAGCAACCGCGAAATCGAGATGGACGAGCAATTGCGTGCCAGCACGCAGATGCTGCGTAAACTGGTGGACGACAAAAACGCCGCCGACGGCCTCATGGCTGGTGATGCCGACGACAGCAGCGGCATGGTCGGCACGGCGATTCGGCATCAGGCGCCGATTTTCGTCGGCGTGATCAAGCATCAGAACCGGGTATTGGTGCGCAGCCGCGACCAGGATGCCATGGACGAAATTCGCCGTCTGTACAAGCAATTGGACACCGAAAGTTCGATGCTGCTGATGGAAGTCAAGGTGTTGTCGATAGACTTGTCCGACGGCTACAACTCGCTGTTCGATTTCAAGATTAAATCGGGCGACTTCAACGCATCCACATTGAACGCCACCAAATCCATAGGCGCAACTGAATTGTTGGATAGCGGCATCAGAGCCGCAGCCACGGTGTTTGATCCTGCACTGCTGGCCACCGTGGTCAGCGACAACTTCGAGGCTCGCCTGCAATTGGCGGAAAAAGAGGGACGGGTCACTGAACTGGCGACACCGATGCTGTTGACCACCAATCAGGAAGTCAGCCGGGTGTTCGTCGGCGAAGAGCGCCCCATCATCAGCGGCTATTCCGCCTCGGCCACCACTGCTACCACCGGCACGGTGGCCGGCACCGTGGTCTCCACGCCGATCCTGGTGCCGGAAACCGATGTGCGCGCCATAGGCACGACCTTGCTGCTGACGCCCAACATCAATGCCGACCGCACCGTCGGCGTCCAGATTCTGGTCGAACAATCGACCTTGTCGGCCGGCAAGGGCACGATTCCGGTGCAGATCGGCGATACCTTGCAGGACGCCAATATCGACTTGGTGCAGGAACGGACCTTTAGCGGCACCATCGTTGCGAAGGATGCCACGGCGGTGGCGGTCGGCGGTTTGATCGAGGAAGCGGCCGGCAACAACGAGAAAAAAGTGCCAATACTCGGTGACATTCCCGGCCTGGGCTTTTTCTTCAGGGAAGATGCGCAATCGCGCTCGCGCAAGGAATTGGTGATCATCATCAAGCCGCATATCATGGAGACGCCGGCCGAAGCGGAACCGGTCAGTCAAGCGATGTTACGGGAAAACAGCGTGCACCCCAATGCGCGGGACGCCGGCAGTCTGGGGATTTATTCCAATCCGGATCAACGCCACAAGGGTTATGTGTTGGAACAGCCCTACAAGGAATACGACAAACAAGATGTATTCGATAAATACCGGGGACGGGGGGATTCCAGCCGCTTTTCCAACAAAACGCCCGCGCAGCCGCCGGTTTCGCAGCAGAACAGCGCGCCGCCAGGCGTCCCGGAAAGCATTCCTGCCAACCAGCAGGTTTATATCGATTTGACCCGTTACGCGTCTGAAGCAGTGCGCGTGTCCGGCCTGGAACGCAAGGTCGAACCGAAAATATCTCCGGCGCCGATTAAACAGTTCGATCCAGTTGATCTCAGCTACGATGCAAGGCTTTCGGCATTGCCGATCGCAAGTTGGCGCCAAGGCGGCGTATATGTCTCCGCCATAGAATTGCACAACGTTTCGCCGGATAAAGTCACCGTCGATTACCGCCATCTGAAAGGCCGCTGGCTGGCGTCGACAATAGAGACAGAAGTTCTGGACGGCAGGGACGGCGAAAATAGCGTCACTTATCTGTATCTGATTTCGTCGCAGCCTTTCGAGGAAATCATGGCGCAGGCCAAACGATGAACAATCCGGAGTTTTGCGGCATGTCGCGGCCAAGACACTTGGAATTCGGTAACCGGACTATACGGTGTGCGGCGGGTGTTTTAGCAGCGAGCGGGTTGGTTTTGCTCTGTCCTGTAACGGTAATGGCGGGTAACAGCATGCAGGGAATGAAAATGTATGTTTTCCCCGAGCAAAATAACGATGCGGAGCTGATGGTGACAACCACCGCGAGCGGCGGCACCGCCAAAAATCTGAAAATGGTGGTGTTCGATGGCGGTGCGGCGTCGATTCAAGCCGATTCGGCGGGGCAATCTCGCAGGCTCGGCGATTCGGCAAACGGGCAGATGCCGGCACGGGAGAAATATCCGGAAAGCGATGCCCACGAGTCCGAAATAGAAGTTAAATCATATGTCGAAGCTGGCTATCGCCATGACGAGCTGAAATGGAACAAGGCCGCGCCGGGCGGTACGCCGAACGTGCTGTCGGAACTACAATGGAACGATGTGGAAAGTGCAGTCATCACGGCAGGAACAGATATCAGCTTTTCCGACAATTGGTACATAGAGGGCAAAGTCAGCTACGGCCAGCCAACCGACGGTAATAACCAGGATTCGGATTACTTTTTCAACGATCGCCAGGGCGAATTTTCGCGTTCCAACAACAATTCAGATGACGGGCATTTGGTCGATCTGTCGGCATCGCTCGGTTACAACTTCAATGTGGGACGGGGCAAAACCTTCCCTCATGGATGGATTACTCCCAAGGCGGGATTTTCTTTTCACAATCAGAAATTCGGCATCAGCGATGGCTACCAAACCATCCCGGCTTTCGGCAGTTTCAACGGCCTGGATAGTAGTTACGAAACCAATTGGCTGGGGCCTTTCCTGGGCTTGACCACCCGGTTTGCCACGGGCGAACGTTTTTCACTCGATGCCAATGTTGAATATCACTGGACATATTACGAAGGCACCGGACACTGGAATCTGCGCGACGATTTGCAGCAGCCCATTAGTTTCAAGCATACCGCCGATGGCGAAGGCATCGTCGCTAGCGCGATTGCCCGTTACCGCCTGACGCCCGATTGGGTGCTCCGCCTATCCGCCGAATACCAAAACTGGCTAGCTAACGACAACGGCACCGACAGAATGTTTTTCAGCGACGGCAGTAGCGCCGAGATGCCATTGAACGAAGCCAAGTGGCAGTCTTACGGCTTGAATCTGGGGGTGGAATATGTGTTTTAACCGCCATAGAAAACGGGTGGGAGGGGCTTTAGCCGCGACCAGATGGTTTTCAGTCGCGGCTAAAGCCCCCCCCACAAGGACAACAGCCGGTTGCGGCGGCACGGCCATCAACGCGCGGAGCTTTCCGACACCGGTATTCTGCCAAGGCTTCTCCCTGGTCGAACTGACCGTGGTGCTGCTATTGATCACGCTGATCGCCAGCGTTGCGGTGCGGGAAACCAGCGAATTGGGTTTTCAGGTGAGATATGAGCAAACCAAGGAAAGGCTGGAAATGATCAAGCAAGCCATCCTCGGCAACCCCAGGCAAATCGTCAACGGCCAACAGGCGATTAGCGGCTTTGTCGCGGATATGGGGAGGTTGCCGAATAGTCTGCGGGAATTGCTGCAACGCTCCGGCGATTGTAGCGACGATGCCGGCGACGTAAGTCAAGCGGCTTGTTTGGGTTTACCGACTCCCGGCAGCTGGACCGCCAGCGCCTGGAATAACGATCCGGTTTCGCAACTCGACGACGATACTGGAATGCATTACGGCTGGAACGGACCTTATTTGTCCGTCGCCAATAATCCGGCGGACGACGACGCGTTTTCGGATGGCTGGGGTTCAGCCTCCAACGACGGCAATTACGGCTGGCGTTTCGAATCGGGGCTGAATCAAGACAAACTGGGCAACGCGAATCCCGCCGACGATCAGAGCGATCCCGATGGTTTTGTCCGGCTGGTTGTGCAGAGTTTGGGGCGAGACCAAATCGCCAATGCTTTGCCGACCAACGATTACATCGACGATTACCCGCCCAACCGGTTCGCGGACGACAACACGCCTCCCGATTATTTCCCAACGCCGTTGATCGATAAAAGCGATTGGTTGGTCGACATTCGCTCGGGAATTAGTGTCATTTTCAAAAAAACGCTTGGTGCCTCTGGTCCCTCGCCGGAAAAAATTTGCATGAAGATTTTTTACCGGACATCCAATTCGACTATAGGCGTGTTAGTCAGCGACGAGGATTTAAGTAATGACGCCAGCGCGATAAGTTTTGATGCAAAAACCATTACCGCCGACGGCAGTTTCCAAACCATCAGGTTTAACGACTTCAGAGATTCGCAGAGTTCGGCCGGAGCCGTACCGAAGGCTTTCGTCCCCATCGGGTCGCTTGCCATAGGCATTTATCAATTCGACGCTACATCCTGCAAAACCAGCACTAGTTATTACCCGGCCGACCGGAAAGCTCCAATCCAGGTCGATTTTCATCCCCATGCCACCTTGCCGGTCATTAATTGGTAAGCCGTATTGCGCTTGGCCTTTTCATTCGCCGCTAAAAGTCCCCGCATACACAGCTTCCGACGAGGTAATGGGATGATGGATAACAAAATCAGACAGCAAGGTTTGACCTTGCTGGAATTGGCCGTGGTGCTGTTGATTATGATCGCGCTCGGCGGTTTGGCGCTGCCTTATGTGGCCGGCACCGGACAGATGGCCGCGTGCCAAGCCACCGACGCCACAATGCTGGCGGTCAAGGAAGCGATCGTGGGCGGCGGCGGGCCTGGTTATTACGACGACCTTCTAGGCCAGATGCCGCGCAATCAACCGGCGAGCACCGACTACAATTTGCGCTACTTGTTCGAAAAGCCGGCTGGCTGGGGCGTTTACAAACCATCCACCGCTATCGGCTGGCGTGGCCCCTATTTGCAAGGCGGCGAATCGGCGCCCGGTGGACTCGACGCGAGTTTTATCGACGTCTTCGATGCGAGCGGCAACCCCGCCGGCAAAGTGCATGCCGCCATCACAAGCACTGCCGGCTTCCAAGTCCCGGATGCCTGGCATCGCCCCATCGTGTTGCAGATTCCGTACTACGATCCGGACGGAACCGGCACCGAATACTCGGCCGGCTATTATCCGGATCAGGCCCGTTTGGTTTCCGCCGGCCCCAACGGTATCATCACCACGCCAATCGACGACGGTGATGCCGATCCGCGCGGCGATGACCGGGTGCTGTTGTTGAAAATTCCTGATCCTGGAGGCAACACCCCCTGCGACAAGATGTAGGAGTGGGCCGGAAATGACTGCCGGTGAAGAAGGGCTGAGACGAGAAACTACCGGTCGCGGCTAAAGCCCCTCCTACCAGAAGTTGTTGCCGCCGATTGCTTATTGCTACCGGCATCTTCAGATGCGTGATTATCCCGGTAATAATCCGATAGCCCGATCATCAATGCAGCCGGAGGGCATTTTTTCCTAACATTGATCCCAGTGTATCGGTCAACTCGTGGGCTAATGATTCGATGCCGGAGCTGGCGATGAAAACCAATCTGCTTCGCCCGTCATCCGCGATGCGGGACGGTAGCGGCGCTGGTGGGTAGAGATGGCCGGCGGCGGCATGGATGGCTATAGGCAGAGCTTGATCGGTTGGGTATACCACGCCCTTGATCCGAACCAGCTCGGCCGCATGCCGAGCCAGCAAGTCTTGCAGAATGCCTTGCAGCTCAGGCCAGGGTGGGGTTTGATCAAGATAGAGCGATAAGCTGTGAAAACCGTGTGCCGGCAATCCGGCGCCATCCGGTAACTGGCGGAATTTGGGCGCCGCGATGTCCGATAGCATGCCGATTTCGGTCGACCGCAGTCTAGGCGTGGCCGGGGCGATGGCTTGTAGCAGCGCGTTGACTTGGGCGGTTTGCTCGGCATTCGCCAAATCGGCATGCGTCAACAGCAATACGTCCGCCCAGCTTACCTGGGCGCGTGCTTCGGCGAAGTTATTCAGTTGAGCGGCGGCGGCCGGAATCGCCAGCGTGGCGATCACCTGCCGCAGCCGGTAACGCGCCGACAGCCAACGCTCGCGCAACAAGGTATCCAGTATCGGTTCGGGGCTGGCGACTCCGCTGGTTTCGATGATGATGCGTTCGAACGGCTTTACCGCCGCGCTATTCCAGGTCATCCACAGATTCTTCAAGGTTGGCGCCAATGCGCCCTTGATCTGGCAGCACAGACAGCCGCCGGCCAGCATGGTCAGCGGTATGTCCTGAGCTTGCAGCAAATCCTGATCGATTGGCGTAGCGCCGAACTCGTTGATCACCACCGCCGTTTTCACCCCGTCCGCCAAAAAAAGGTTCAGCAACGTGGTCTTGCCGCTGCCGAGAAAGCCGGTGATGATGGTGACGGGGATTTTGGCTAATTCCATAAAGTTGCAAACAGGGTTTCGGAGCACACTTGCTGATCTCTGAAACAGTTTACCAAGGCTTGGATAGTTTTGCTTTTAGAGGCTACACAACATTAAGCCGCGACCTGGCAAGAATTCAGCGCCTCCAGCATATCCTGTTTGGGCAAATTGCGGCCGATGAATACCAGGTTGGATACCTTGCTTTCGCCCGCTTGCCAGGGGTTGCCGAAGGTTTCCGTCAGCAGCATATGTACACCCTGGTAGATCACTTTCTTGTCGCAGCCGGCGATGTTCAAAATGCCTTTATAGCGCAATAGGTCGTTACCATAATCGCGGACCATAATGTCTAAAAAGGCCAGTATGCGTGCCGCGTCGAGTTCCCGCTCGGTACGGAACACGAACGAACCTATGTCGTCTTCGTGTTCATGGCTGACGTCGTCCAGAAAATCCGGTTCGATTTTCAAAATGTCGTCGAGATTGAAACCGTCGATGTCGAGAATATCGTGCAACTCGGTTTCGCCGAAATGCACCCGTTTGATCGGTGCTCTGGGGTTCATCGCCCGCAGTCGGCTTTCCAGGTCGGCAACGATTTCCGCTTCAACCAGATCGGTTTTGGATAGCAGAATGCGGTCGGCAAAGCCGACTTGTTCCTGCGCCTCGTGATGCTGTTCCAACTGCCGGTGGCCATGGGCCGCATCGACCACGGTGACAATGGCATCCAGTTTGTAGTTTTCGGAAATGTCCTGCTCGATGAAAAAAGTCTGCGCCACCGGCGCCGGATCGGCCAGGCCGGTGGTTTCGATGACGACCCGTTCGAAGTCAATGTGGCCATTTTCGCGCCGTTCGGACAATTCTCCAAGGATACGCACCAGATCGCCCCGTACCGAACAGCAAATGCAACCATTATTCATCGTTACGATTTGCTCGTCGGCCTGCACTAGCAGTTCGTTGTCGATGCCGGTTTCACCGAATTCGTTCTCGATCACGGCAATGCGTTGGCCGTGATGTTCGGTCAGAATGCGGTTCAGTAACGTGGTTTTACCTGCACCGAGAAAGCCGGTCAGTATCGTAACGGGTACCGGGTAATTGAGTTTTAAATCGGTTTGCATGGATTCTCCGTGGTTAGGGTTGCGGCTTGCGGCGCTCGATTAGCGCATAAGCCGAGTGGTTATGTATCGAGTCGAAGTTCTCCGATTCCACGCAATAGGCGGCAATACGAGACTCAGCCTCCAGTCGAGCCGCGACATCGCGGACCATGTCTTCGACGAACTTAGGGTGATCGTAGGCATATTCAGTTACATATTTTTCATCAGGGCGTTTCAGCAGGCCGTAGATCGGCGATGAGGCTTCAGACTCCACCAGCGTGATCAGTTCTTCAATCCAGATAAATTCACTGGCCGACACGGTGATCGTCACATGCGACCGCTGATTATGGGCGCCGCGCTCGGAAATCTCCTTGGAACACGGGCACAGGCTGGTGACCGGCGCCACGATTTTGACTTTGATCCGGCAGCCGGTACTGTCGATTTCGCCGATGAAGCTGACCTGATAATCCAGCAAACTGCGCACGCCGCTGACCGGCGCGGCTTTCTCGACGAAGTACGGAAAGCGCATTTCGATATAACCGGATTCGGCTTCCAGCCGCTGCAGCATTTCTTGCAACATGGCCGGGAACGAAGCGATGCTGATCTCCCTGTCATGGCTATTTAATATCTCGACGAAGCGCGACATGTGAGTGCCCTTGAAGGCATGCGGCAGATTCACGTACATATCAAAGCGGGCCACGGTATGTTGTTCGCCACAGCTCTTGTCCTTAATCCGCACCGGATGCAGGATGTCCTTAATGCCGACTTTGTCGATGGCAATGCGGCGGCTGTCGGCGCGGTCTTGGATGTCTTCGATTTTACAGGAGTTCATGCGGCGACCTCGCTGTAACGGACGCAGGCATTGTCGGTTTCCCATAGCGTGACGGCAGCGACGTTGACATGTGCGCTATTCAGGGTGATCGATAATTGGCGGTAAAACCAGGCAGCTAGGTTTTCGGCGCTGGGGTTGATGCGGTCGAAGGGTTCGATGTCGTTCAAAAACTGGTGATCCAGGCTATCCGCCAGTTGCCGGGTCGCAGCCTTGATGGCTTTGAAATCGATGGCGATACCGATATCATCAAGCACCCTGGCTTCTACCTCGGTTTCGACTTTCCAGTTATGCCCATGCAGACGGCGGCAATCGCCGGGATAATCGCGCAAGGCATGCGCGGAGCAAAATTGGGCGTTTACTTTTAGAGTATAAAGGCCGTAAGTCGTCGGCGTTTGTTCAGAGAGGGTCATGGGTTTTCAACTTGTCCTGTTCTATCAGTGGATAGGCATGAAGGGAAACGGTTTTGCTCGGCCAGTTCGGTCACGGCTTGCGCTAGCGGCAAGTTTTGTTGATGCCCGCCGTGCAGCCAGCGCAGTGTGACTTGGCCGTCTTGCATTTCCCGCTGACCGACCACGATCAACAGCGGCACTTTGGCCAAACTGTGTTCGCGCACCTTGTAGCCGATTTTTTCGTTGCGTAAATCACTTTCCACCGTCAATCCGACGCTGTGAAATTGCTCGGCAACCTCCAGCGCATAGGCTTCGGTTTGTTCGCTGATGGGCGCGACCACGACTTGCAGCGGAGCCAGCCAGAACGGCAGCCAACCGGCATAATGCTCCAGCAAGATGCCGGTAAAACGCTCCAGAGAACCGAACAAGGCCCGATGCAACATCACCGGGGTTTGCTTGTTACCATCTGCGTCGATATAGCTGGCTCCCAAGCGACCTGGCAAATTTAAATCGACTTGCAGCGTGCCGCATTGCCAGTCGCGCCCCACCGCATCGCGTAGCACGAATTCCAGCTTCGGCCCGTAAAACGCCCCTTCGCCGGGATTATGCGTATACGGCAGACCACTGGTTTGCATGGCTTGAATCAAGGCCTGTTCAGCCTGATCCCAAACCGTATCGCTACCGACCCGTTGTGGTGGACGATCGGAAAATTTGATGCGGATGTCATGAAAACCGAAGTCGCGATAGATGCTTAAAATTAGTTCGCAGATGTTCAGGCTTTCTTGAGTAATCTGCTGCTCGCTGCAAAAGATATGCGCATCGTCCTGGGTGAAGGAACGCACCCGCATCAGACCGTGCAAGGCACCGGACGGCTCGTATCGATGCACCTTGCCGAACTCCGCCAAGCGCAACGGTAATTGCCGATAGCTACGCAAACCCTGTTTGAAAACCTGCACACCGCCTGGGCAGTTCATCGGCTTCAGCGCAAACACCCGCTCATCCGGGGTTTGGGTGGTAAACATGTGTTCGCCGAATTTTTCCCAGTGGCCGGAGGCTTCCCACATAGCAATATCCATGACATCCGGCGTGTTGATTTCCTGGTAGCCCGCCGCCGTCTGCCGTTGGCGCAAATAGCCGATCAAACGCTGAAACAAACGCCAGCCTTTGGTATGCCAAAATACCGAGCCAGGCGCCTGTTCCTGGAAATGAAATAAGTCCATCTCTTTGCCCAAACGGCGATGGTCGCGTAATTCCGCTTCCTGCAATTGTTTGAGATAGCTATCCAGTTCGGTTTGTGTCGGCCATACCGTGCCGTAGATACGCTGCAGCATGGGCTGTTTGTGATCGCCTTGCCAGTAGGCACCGGTCAATTTGAGCAGCTTGAAGGCTAGTCCTATTTGCCCGGTATCCGCACCGTGCGGGCCACGGCACAGGTCGGTAAATTGCCCCTGGCGGTAGATTGAAATCGGTTCATGCTCGGGAATACGGGCGATCAGTTCCGTTTTGAAAGGTTCGTTGCTCAGACTGAAAAAGACCATGGCCTGGTCCCGGCTCCATTGTTCGCGGGTGATACTGTCGGCACGCTCGACGATGTCGCGCATGCGTTGTTCGATGAGGGGCAAGGCATCGGTTGACACCGGTTCGGCAAAGGCAAAATCGTAATAAAAGCCGTTTTCGATGGCCGGACCAATCGCCACTTGCGTGTCTGGATAGAGTTCCTTGACGGCTTGGGCCAAAAGATGCGCGGTATCGTGGCGTAAGGTTTCGAGATTATCTTCGGTTTTGACTACTAAGGCATTCATGGCTAACAGGTTGAGTTAATGGCTTGCGACGCTGCGGAAGCGTTGGTTATCGTCGAGGTTAAAGGCGACATCGTCGATTTTGAAGTTGTTTAATTTCAGGCTGTAAAAGCGGTCGAAGTGGTTTTGAATATCGCGTTCGATGTGCCGGTCGAAATCAGGTTGAACGGTTTGAGCATGTCCGGCGGGCCGGGCAATGACTTCGCCGTCTTTGACTACCAAGCGACCGTTTTTGAACAACAAAGCGGCATCGGCGAACATGGCGCGATAATCGGCTTGCGGTTTATATACAGCTATATCGCCGATGGCACCCGGCGCAAGCTGGCCTCGGTCGTGCAAGCCTAGCAAGCGCGCAGCGGCGGAACGGGTCATGGTGGCAATTTCACTCAAGCTAAATTCTCGAGTCAGATTCGGCAACAAGGTCAAGGCCAAAGCCTCTTGATTCAAATGAGCCATATACGCTTGCCGGTAATCGGCGTCCATCAACAGCCGGATTAATTCCGGATAGGCCGTAAACGGCGCACCGTTGGGGTGGTCGGTGGTGAAAAACAGTTGTTCCGGGGCTTCGGCTAGCAAAAACAGCTCCAAACCAATCGCCCATTGCAAGGTGTTGACGAAGCTGGCCTCGCGGTAGCGATAAGGCACCACGCCGCCGGAACCTTCGCATTCGGCATCCCACATCACCCACTTGTTGGGGCTGGCATCAGCGTGGCGACTGTATTGAGCGATGACATCGCCGGAAATGGTCACAGTTTGGCCAAACAGTACTTGGCCGACATCCATGGTGATGTTGGGGTGGCGGTTGAAGGCTTCTAGTAGCTGTGCTGCCGCCGAGGAAAATCCTTTCGCGCCTTCGTTGCCGTAGGCGTAAAACTGGACGTGGGCCAAATGCATCGGCAGCCCTTGCGCGGCTTCCATGGTAGCGATGATGGTGTCGACGTTGCCGGGAATGCCTAAGTTGTTGCAATGCACATGCACCGGGTGCGGCACGCCGAGCTGGCAGGCGGCAGTTTGCAAGGTTTGCAGAATCTGCCTGGAGCTGACGCCGTAGTCGGGCACGATATCGTCCAGATCGAATTGACGAACGTTGCTTTTAAAGGCATTGGCGCCGCCGGCATTGATGACCTTCAGGCCCAGTGAGCGAGTGGCATTCAAGGTCCAGGCGACGTAATCGTTGATTTGGCTTTGACTGGCCTTGTCACGCATCAATCTCAGAAGCAAGTCATCATTACCCAGTATCGCCAGTGCGGCCGTGTCCAGGATCGGAATGTCAGCCATTTGCAGATGAACGTCCAACGCATTGACCGGCAACATGGCCGGTTCCACCACGGTGGTGTAACCCATCCGCGCGTAGCGGTAGCCAATATCGGTCGTCGACCACTTTGCGGTGCTAAACGGCTGGTTTAAGCGCCTAGCCATATGGTTGCGGTGTTGTTCCGGCAACAGCAAGCGGGCGGTGTTGACGTTGCCACCGGCGATATGGCTGTGAATATCCACGGCGCCGGCCATGACAATTTGGCCCGCCAGGTCGTACACTACGTCAAACTTGGCATCCCGGCCGGGATCGTTTGTCATCAGGCCGTCGCGGATAAACAGGTCGCGCTGTTCGTCATGCAGGTTCTGCGCGGGATCGAAAATTCGCCCGCCACTCAACTTGATCAGCAAATCCGTGTCCTTACAGCATGTCCAGGGTCAACAACAAGCGGCGCGGTTGCACGGCGGTTGGCTGCGGCGAGCGGTGCACCAGACCATGGCCTTCATTGCCTTCCCAGTTCTCACCTTTCATTAAGCCCACCGCATAAGCGGGCATTTGCCGAATGGCGGTGGGGTCGGCGATCAAACCGGATTCGGCATCGGGTTGGCCACAGCCGCCCATGCCCAGTTTGCGGCGATTAAGTGCATATTCCGGCAACCATTCGGTACCGATGCCGCCGTAACTACAGATCATTCGCGCCGGCACCCGGTCGACGTGGAATCGTGGGCACATGGCTTTGTCCAGCGTGCGCAGCCGCAAACCGGCTTCACGGCGCTCGAACAATTCGCAGAAGGCAGTGATCAGCATCTCTATATCCTCCAGCCAGTCTTGATAACCGTTCAGCTGTGCGGCTTGTGGCCACAGCTTGCCGAAGTCGAAATGAAGCGGGTCGACCGGCTGGCTAATCTCAACACTGCCGGCATCGTGCAATGCCTGGTAGACGAACTGCTCGATGGCGGCCGGTAACGGGCGTTCAATCAGGCACAAATTGACGTCGTCGTCATAAATGCGCGACAAATCGGCGAAGTGATTGGAAATGACGGTCTTGGTTGCCGAATGGTTGAATAGCGGACGGAATGGACCGGCCAATAGTGGTGATGCACTGTCAGGTTGACGAAACGGAACGCGAGCGAACATTGAAAAACTCCTTAGGTAGCCAATAAGGCTTGTTCGAAAATAACGATGAATTGCATGAAGACTACGCCCGTGGCAAAAGCCGCGCTTTGACCGCCGAGATGAACCAAACTGGAGCGTTCATGCAGTACGGGGATCAGGTCGGAGGCGGCGATGTAGATGAAGCCGCCGGCGGCAATCGGCAGCAGCACGATCAACGACGATTCGGCAACCTGACTGAGCAGCAAGGTAAAAGTCGCGCCCGGCAAGACCGTCAACGAACAGTAAAAGTTGTAGAGCACGGCTTGGCGCGGCGCAAAGCCGCCGCGCAACAGAGCGCCAACATCGCTTAACTCTTGTGGAATCTCGTGGGTAATTATGGCCAGCGTGGTGGTTAGCCCCATGGCCGGGTCGGCCAGAAAGCTACCGGCGATTAGAATACCGTCGACAAAGTTGTGCATGGCATCGCCGATTAGATTCATTTTCGCCAAGGGCAAAATGCGATCAGCCGTTGGACGGCAATCAACGTTGTGATCGTGCCGCCAGCGCACGCCTTTTTCCAGCACGAAAAAACCAAACATGCCGATCAATACCGTCAGGCATACCTTGCTGACAGCGCCGTGGCGCTGAATGGCATCGGGAATCAAATGAATAAAGGCATCGCCCAGCAGCACACCCACCGCGAGAGCGACCAGATTGGGTACTAGCCATTTTAAAGTCTCGGGTTTCAGCCAAAGCGCAATCGCACTCGACAGTGAGCACAAACTGACGGCGAGACAGGCGGCAATAGTGCCGGCTACGGTCGTTAAGGCAATAGTCATGTTCGATTCGGCCCCAAGGTTTTGATTGAGCGGTATTCGTGGTGCGAGCTATAGATGAAAGCCGCGATTTTGCTGGGCAGTAAGTGGGTGGCGAAGTGCGCCAGCATGAAACCCTGCACGGCTAGAAATACGGTGGACAAGGCGCGCTTGTGGACCTTGTCGTCCAACAGCGGCAAGACGATGGCCAGCATCGCCAGCAACTCGATGCCGATGATGTGTAAGTACGTATCGATGCTAGCCATCGGCAAAACATTGCGGAAAATCATCCTGGTAGTTGCGCCAGGTGTCCGGTCCGGTCGCCAATTCGGCATCGGTCAGAAGACATGCGTCGAGTTCGCGGCGGACTTTGGCCGCATCGACATTCTGGCCGATGAACACTAACTCCTGGCGGCAATCGCCGAAAGGTTCCTCCCATTGTGATTCGATGTCGTCCAGATATTCCGCCGGCCATTGTTCCTTGGGGACCGAAGCCCACCATCGTCCTGCCAAGCCCTGATGCATGACGCCGCCGGCCTGCGACCAGGTGCCGGCATGCTCGGGGCGGGACGCGAGCCAGAAAAAGCCCTTGGAACGCAGCAAGGTGCCGTTGTCCCATTCGCCAAAGTGCAGATGCTCGTAGAATCGTTGCGGATGAAACGGCCGCCTGGCACTGTAAACAAAGCTGCTGATGCCGTATTCTTCCGTCTCCGGCGTATGCTCGCCGCGCAATTCCTTCAGCCAGCCGGGGGCCTGCTCGGCTTTGTCGAAATCGAACAGGCCAGTGTTCAACACTTTATTCAAATCGACTTGGCCCAACACCATAGTCACGATCTCCGCCTCGGGGTTGAGGCTGTGCAGGACGGCTTTTAGGTTGATGATTTCGTCGCTGCTGATCAGATCGATCTTGGAAATCAGGATCACGTTGGCGAATTCGATTTGATCGACCAACAGGTCAGCGACGTTGCGTTCGTCGTCCTCGCCCAAGGATTCCCCGCTTTCCTTCAAACTTAAGGCTTCCATATAATTGCGCATGAAATTGACCGCATCGACCACGGTGACCAGGGTATCGAGACGGGCGATGTCGGACAGGCTGACGCCCTGTTCGTCGCGGAAGGTAAAGGTTTCGGCAACCGGCAAGGGTTCGGCGATGCCGGTGGATTCGATCACCAAGTAATCAAAACGGCCTTCCTTGGCCAGGTTGCCGACCTCGATCAGCAAGTCCTCGCGTAAGGTGCAGCAAATGCACCCGTTGCTCATTTCGACCAGTTTTTCCTGGCCTCGATTCAGTTGCACCTCGTTCTTGACCAGTGCGGCGTCGATGTTGACCTCGCTCATGTCGTTGACGATCACCGCTACTCGCCTATGCTCGCGGTTATTGAGGATATGATTCAGCAAGGTGGTCTTGCCGGCGCCGAGGAATCCGGATAACACGGTGACCGGTAAGCGTGTTTGCGGGATGTCGTAACTATGCATAATGTTATATTGTAGCGTTTGATGTTTATTAAAAAGGCGCTGCCTGGTCGGGACGACAGCGCCGGGTTAGGCGTCGAATATCCGGTTTGCCTTACTCGCTCAATAACTCAATCTAAAACCCACTTCCGCGCCGCGTCCCGCTTCCGGTGCAAAGTTACGCAAATAAGACGTCGAGTTGCGGATGTTTTGATCCAGCAGATTGTTACCCTTGGCGAACAGCATCAGATTGGCGTCCCGGTAGGCCTTGATCTGATAGTTGACGCCGACATTCAGCAAAAAGTATCCAGCGGTCGAAGTCTCGAAATCGCCGGCATGCGGCTGGTCCTCGGCGCGGGTAAAGCGTAGAAAACTGGATAGTTTGTCCTTGTTGTAGTCCAGTTGCAGGCCATAACGTAACGGCGGCATTCTGGGCACGTCGCCACCGCCCACGAATTGGCCTCGGGTGTAGTCGCTGAACAGGGTCAGTTCCAACAGACCGTAACGGTTTTCCAGCATAGGCATGATCAGCTTGGCTTCATAGCCCTTGAAAATAGCGTCGCCTTGACCGCTGCTGACCACCGGTACGCAGCCCTCTTCGCAAGGATTGCCGTCTTGGTCGACGAATTCGCCGCTGCGTTGCTGAAAGATGTAATCGCTGGCCCAGTTGTGGAACAGATCGAACTCGGCGCGCAGCCAGTCGGTTTTGAGGCGATAGCCCAGGTCCAGATTGTAGGAGGTTTCTTCTTTCAGCGTGATGTCGCCCCGGTCGTAGCTGCGGGTGGCGTCATGGTAGCCATCGGACAGCAACTCCTGCACTTGCGGCGCCCTGGACGAGCGGGTGACAGCCAGATTCAGGCTATTACGGTTATCCAGTTTCCATAAGGCCGAAGCGGATGCGCTGACCGGGGTATAACTCAGGCCGGCGAGGCCGTCGGGACGAATATCGGTTTGCTCTACGCGGGTGCCGAGTTGATAGGTCACGGCGCCGATGTCGAAGGATTCCACCGCGAATACGCCGTAACTGGTGATGTCGGAGCGCGGCACGATGCTGTCGCCGCTTAGTTTCTCGATGGCGTTGAAGTTGCTGGACTGAGCTTGAAACCCAACCACGCCGCGCAAGGGTCCCAAGTCTTGATGGGTCAACTCCATTCGGCCTTCGTAAGTTTGGTTGGTGTAGAAGGCGCCGGGGTCGCCGTTGGCGATTTCGGTATGTTGATAATCGGTGTAGCCGAGCCGGGTGCGCAGGCTTTTGGCGAATTTAAACGGATTGTTCAATTCGCTTTTGAAATCGTATTTGTTCTGACGCATGGCGATTTGCACGGTTTCCTCGTCGGTGCCGTCCGGAGCGATGCCGTAGTTGTTGTTGACATTGTTGATCGAGGCGCCGGCAAAACCGAAGTCGTCGATCCAGGAAAGGCCTGCCGAGCCGCTGATGGCTTCGGCGCCGGTGTTGTTCAAATAGCCAACGGGATTATCGACCACTTCCAGGGACGGATCGGTAATTGCGACATTGGCGGTATCGATACCTCGGCCGCCTATATCCATATTATCCCGATGCCGATAGAAGCCATCCAGGTGATAGGCGATGTTGTCCTTGCCGCCTTCGATTTTCATCGCGGTGCTGGTCTCGTCGCTGGTGGAGTCGAAGCGTTGCTCCAGCGCGCCGCCCAATAATTTATCGGGCAGCTGCCCCGGAATGCGATTGTCGATCACGTTGACCACGCCGCCCATTGCGCCGCTGCCGTAGAGCAGGGTAGCCGGGCCGCGCAGCACTTCGATACGCTCGGCCAATAACGGTTCGACGCTACTGGTATGGTCGGGGCTGATCGCCGAGACATCATTGCCGCCGATACCGTTGCTCAGTACCCGTACCCGTGGTCCGGCCTGGCCGCGAATCACCGGAGTGCCGACGCCGGGACCGAAGGATTGGCTGCTGATGCCCAGTTCATCTTTCAGGGTTTCACCTATGCTGTGGCCGGTTTTCATCCGCAATTCGTCATCGCTCAGTACCGTCACCGGCATTGCGCTTTCGGATTGTTTCAAGGGCAGCGGCGAGGTAACGATCACCGGTTCCAATTCGGTGGGTGGCTGCTTTTCGGCTTGGGCCGGTAGGGCAAGGCTTCCTGACGCGGCCAGTAAAATGAGTTTTTTGTACATCATTAGTCCAAATCTACGGTTTTTGAATAAGGTTAATCTTGCATGGGGGCATGTGGAATAACGATCCGATGCTGTCCGGTTTTAGAGTCATCGGTTCAAGCTATTCTCGGCGAACCTTGCCCCTTTTCGTTCAGGCAAGCTATTCGCGTCCGCATCATGATTGTTACAATATAACATACCTCAAATTGTGATTCCATTCGAGTTGATTCATTTGTTTTATTCGTATCCGGCTTTCAGTACACTTTGATTTCATTTAAATCATCCCCACCAGTCCTATGCACAATTTCCCGCTTGATTTCTGTCTATTGGGTTGTCAGTCTGAATCCGGGGATTGTGCCGAACAATCAGCGAAAATCTGTCGGTCACTTGTGTGCGGGCAGTCGTCAGCCATGATCAGCGCATCGCGCTAACCTTCGACAAAAATGGCAATAGCACCTCTAACTTTGCTCGCATTCGGTTCCGCGTCGACTGTTGATCGAGATCGACTGGCGTTGGCCGGTGTCGAGCTGATAACGCTTGAATCTCCGCCACCGCCGGAGTTTGCCATCGACGGCATTGATTGTGTTTTGTTTGACGGCGAGGCCGGCGGCCGTTGGATCGTGGAGCAAATTAGCCGACTACGAAGGCTGAATCCCCAGTGCAAAATACTGGTGAGCTTGTCGGATTCCAGCCTGAATGCCGTGGATTTCTTGAAAGCCGGAGCGGTGGGTTTATTGAAGCAGCCCCAGACCGCCGAACAGTTCGTTGCCATTCTGGCGCGAATTCAGGCCGGGCATTTCCATCTCGATCAAGACATTGCCCAGCAATTGGCCCTGCGCCAGATCAAAAGACTTTTGGCGCCGTTTAGCCTTTTGACTTCGCGCGAGTTCGATGTGTTTTGCCTGCTTGCGGAAGGCTGTTCTTTGCAATCGATAGCCGAACAACTGGAGGTTAGCAGCAAGACGGTGTCCAATTGCCAATCTCACATCAAATCTAAGTTAGGTATCGAAAGCCGCGAAGCCATGTTTGAATTTGCAAAAACTCATGGCTTGATCGGTTGATTACGGCTATTATTCCCAAAAAATGGGAATTATTCCTCTTTATCACCCAACTGGAGATCGACATGAAAAAATCCGTTCTGAATATTGCCGTTTTAATCGGACTTGGCCTGGCGGCCGGTACTGCTCATGCCGTGGATCAAGGGCTGGAGAGCTGTGTGCGGGCCATAAAAAATGAAAAGGCGGGCGAGTTTGTCAAACTGGAAAAACTCAATGTTGCCGGTAAAGCGGTTTACGAATTTGAAATTCGCGATGCCAATCTAGCCGAATGGGAATTTATGTGCGATGCCGATAGCGGCAAAATCACCGAAAAGGAAAGCGAAGTGGCCGACCCGAATAGTCAAGCCTTCAAGAAAAACGTAAAAGTCACCGAGGAAGACGCAGCTAGCGTGGCCTTGAAGGCTGTGCCGGGAACGATCCAGGAAGTCGAATACGAAGTGGAGGAAAACGGAGCCTCCTCCTATGAATTCGACATTGTTAACGATAAGGCTGTCGAGACCAAGGTTGAAGTGGACGCAGCAACCGGCAAAGTCATCGAGACCTCTATCGAGGAATGGGAGATCGGCGAAGAATCCGACGAAAAACGTTGATAATCCTAGCTCATCCTTGAACAGGTTTGTACGCCGATTGCTATATCGTCCGCCGAGCGGAGTCGAATGCGAGTCGTTGATTTCGACGCCGCTCAATCAACGGCGGATTTTGTAGCGCGTAGTCAACGACGGTTTTTGGGGATGAGGTAAATGTATTGCCATACATTACCTTGGCGCTCGAGTGCGCGAGTCCCGGTAACACTTTTTCCGTCCTTCATCGTTGGATGGCAGTACGCTCCGGCGAACACGCCGCGCCTCTCCAAAGAGCCCCTTGTCATACCGGCAGTCGTAGCCCCGAGCAACCCACAAGCATAAAATGAAATTTACCCGCCGAATATCGGGAGCTATTCCCGATGCCGGCCGGCGGGTGTCGCCGATAATGAGCGTTTTTCAAAAAATCGGTATTACTATGCGACCTATCATTCTTGCCCTCTGTTCCCTGCTGGTTACCATGCCCGGCCACGCTCACGGCCCCACGCCGCAAAAAGCCAAGGAGTCGGTTGCGATTAATGCGCCGGTGGCCCAGGTTTGGGCGGCGGTCAAGCAATTCGACGCGATTGGCGACTGGCACCCGGACCTGAAAAAAAGCCAGGGCGACGGCAATAACCAGTCGGGCGGGGTGCGGACCCTGACTTTTCAGAATGACGAGACCTTGGTGGAAGAGCTGGATTTTTACAGCGAACAGGAACACGAGTACAGCTATCGCCTCAAAACCGAAAACAGCAAGGCTTTTCCCACCAGCTCCCATACCGTCGAGCTGAAGGTGGCCCATGGCGACAGCGCCGATAGCAGTGTCGTGACGCTAAAAAGCCGTTTTTATCGCGGCGATACCGGCAATACACCGCCGGATAACCTAAACGACGAAGCCGCCGTCAAAGCCATGACCCAGTTTTTCAAAAATGGCCTGAACGGTTTGAAGGCTAAGCTTGAATAAGAATGGTCAGTAGAGCTCCGGCGCATCGTAGCCGGATCATGATAGCGTTCATGGCGGGACAAACTCGTCATGAACGGACCAGTTGTGAATCTTTCCCGAACCTAGAACTCCGCGCTTTTCACGATGCCGTGGCGGTTGGCCAGCAGCGCCAGCTCCGACAGGGTTTTGATGCCCAGCTTTTCCTTGATGGCGGTGCTGTGATTGCATACCGTTTTATAGCTTAGGCATAATTTTTCGGCGGCCTTTCGGCTGGTCAGTCCGGTGGCCAGCAAACAGAAAATATCGAATTCGCGCGGCGACAGGGATTTGATTTTCGCCGTTTCGTCTTGATCGACCGCCGAGCTGATCGCCAGTTGTTGGGCCAGGTCGGGATCGACGTAGGTGCCGCCTTCCGCCAGCATGCATACGGCGGTAATTAGCGTTTCCGGGGCGTTATTCTTGGTGATGTAGCCCTTGGCGCCGGCCTTGATGGCGCGGGTGACGTAAACCAGCTCGTTATGGATGCTGAATACCAAAATCTTGCAATTTGCGTGTCGGTTCAGCAGGCGGCGAATGCTCTCCAGCCCGCCCAAGCCGGGCATCGATAAATCCATCACCACCACATCGGGCAATAGCCGGGAATACAACTGGCAGGCGCTTTCGCCGCGATCGGCTTCGTAAATTTCGCCGATGCGCTCGGAAAGCGATAGATAGGTTTTATAACCGGTTCTGACTACGGCGTGGTCGTCCACCAGTAGCACGTTGATTTTGCCTGGCACTCGATAGTTTCCTCTTGTAATAAGTATGGGATCAAATTTTTAGGTTTTTTACCTGCCCCATCTTGCCTATTTTTCTCGGGTTAAACCATGGGAGCTTTTCCTGTTTATCGCTGCGAATCGCGGGTTTTAGCATGGGAATTTTTCCAGGTGTTTTTTCGTTGAATTCCCGTTGGTTTTATGGATTCTTCCGTAACGGTGACCGGCGCGGTTTCTATAAGATTTGCACCAGCGTGGCCGGTGGGTCGATAACTTGTGATGTGGTTTGATCAACAAAGCTGTTTTTAAACAACTTCCTTTGACCCACGGCGCCACGCCTCATTATTAAAGCGATAAAAAATCCTGGAGGAAACATGCAACAACTCGATTTGCGCGTAGTAGGGAAAGCTGCCGCTTTAGTGGCGGGCGGCATCCTGAGCGTGACGCAACCGGCGCTGGCCAACAAGGAGCTGGAACAGCTCGCCAAGCAGAACACCAACTGGGTGATGCAGACTAAAGATTACGGTTCGACCCATTTCAGTGAAATGATCGACATCAACGCCAACAACGTCAAAAACCTGAAAGTGGCCTGGTCGTTTTCGACCGGCGTGTTGAACGGTCATGAAGGCGGGCCGCTGGTTGTAGACGGCATCATGTATGTGCATACCCCCTATCCGAACAATGTTTTCGCGATCAACCTGGACGAGCCCGACAAAATTTTGTGGCAGTTCAAGCCCAAGCAAAATCCGGCGGCTCGCGCGGTCGCTTGCTGCGACGTGGTCAACCGCGGCTTGGCTTATGCGCCGGCCGGCAAGGATTATCCGGCTACCATTTTCCTGAATCAGCTGGACGGCCATGTGGTGGCGATCAACGCCAAGACCGGCGAAGTGCTGTGGAAAATGGAAAACTCCGACATCGCGATGGGCTCGACGCTGACCGTCGCGCCGTTCGTGGTCAAGGACAAAGTCATCGTTGGTACTTCCGGTGCCGAGCTGGGCGTGCGTGGTTACGCCACAGCCTACAACATCAAGGACGGCAAGCAAGCCTGGCGGGTTTACGCCACTGGTCCGGACGAAGACATCAAACTGTCCAAGGACTTTAACAGCGCCAATCCACATTACGGCCAATTCGGTCTGGGTCTAAAAACCTGGGAAGGCGATGCCTGGAAAATCGGCGGCGGCACCAACTGGGGTTGGTACGCTTACGACAGCGATCTGGAAATGCTGTATTACGGTTCCGGCAATCCGGCGCCATGGAACGAAACCATGCGTCCCGGCGACAACAAATGGACCATGACCATCTGGGGCCGCGACGTTAATACCGGCGAAGCCAAGTTCGGCTATCAAAAAACTCCGCATGACGAGTGGGACTATGCCGGCGTCAACTACATGGGCTTGTCCGAGCAAATGGTCGACGGCAAGATGACCAAATTGTTGACCCACCCTGACCGTAACGGCTTGGTCTACACTCTGAATCGTGAGAATGGCAACTTGGTTAACGCCTTCAAAATCGACGACACCGTCAACTGGGTCAAGAAAGTCGACCTAAAAACCGGTCTGCCGATCCGCGATCCGGAGTATTCCACACACATGGATCACCAAGCCACAGGTATTTGTCCGTCGGCGATGGGTTATCACAACCAGGGTATCGAGTCTTACGACCCGAACAAAAAACTGTTCTTCATGGGCACCAACCATATCTGCATGGATTGGGAACCGTTCATGCTGCCTTACCGAGCCGGCCAGTTTTTCGTCGGCGCAACTTTGAACATGTATCCGGGGCCTAAAGGTACTCTGGGCCAGGTTAAAGCCATGAACGCGGTTACCGGCAAGATGGAATGGGAAGTTCAGGAAAAATTCGCGGTTTGGGGCGGTACCACTGCTACCGCCGGCGACTTGGTGTTCTACGGCACCCTGGACGGCTACATCAAGGCTAGACATTCCAAAACCGGCGAAGAGCTGTGGAAGTTCAAACTGCCTTCCGGCGTCATTGGTCACCCGATCACCTATAAGCACGACAACAAGCAATACGTGGCGATTTATTACGGTGTCGGCGGCTGGCCCGGCGTTGGTCTGGTATTCGATCTGGCTGATCCGACTGCCGGTCTGGGCGCGGTGGGTGCGTTCAAGGAATTGGCGCACTACACCCAAATGGGCGGCGGCGTGATGGTGTTCTCGCTGTAAGGCAAGAGCCCCTAAAATCGTAGGGTGGGCACAATGTGCCCACCGTTTTCGCCACCAGGTGGGCACGGCGTGCCCACCCTACGTTGAATCGAAATTCATGAAAGCACCAATACACCTATTAACCGCGCTGGCCTTGGGTCTGGGTTTGGCATCAGCGCAGGCCGAGCAGGCGACTCTGAAAGTCTGCTCGGCCGAAAACGAAATGCCTTATTCCAACAAGGACGGCGATGGTTTCGAGAATAAGCTGGCGCAGTACATTGCCCAGCAAATGGGGCGCAAGCTGGAAATCGTCAGCTGGACCGACCCACGTTACTTCATCCGCGACTATGTCGACAAGGGCTTGTGCGACGTGGTGATGGGCGTCGATCACGGCGATCCGAGGCTGTATACCACCGTGCCTTATTACCGCTCCGGCTACGTGTTTGTCAGCCGGGAAAAGGATGGATTGGACCTGCAAAACTGGGATAGCGAAGCCTTGAAGAAAGCTCAACGTATCGCTTTCGTGCCCGGCACTCCGGCGGAAACCATGCTGCGGAGCATAGGCCGTTACAACGATATGTTCAATTACCAGCATGAATTGGCCGGCTTTAAGTCCAAGCGCAACCAGTACGTCAAATACGAAAACGACAAACTGGTCAACGAAGTCGCTTCGGGTAAGGCCGAAGTGGCGGTGTTATGGGGACCGGCGGCGGCGCGTTACGTCAAATCGGCTGCCACGCCACTGACCATGACGGTGATTCCCGATAACAACAAACGTTCCGACGGCGAGAAAGTCGGCTTCCACTACAGCACGGCGATAGGCGTGCGTAAGGGCGAGGTGGCCTTGTTGGAACAGTTGAACAAATTGATCAGAGATAAACAGGACGAGATCGCGGAACTCCTGGAAGCGGAAGGCATTCCGCTGCTGGACGAACCCGAAACCGCCTTGTCCATGAACTAACAGGAATTATTTTTCAATGAAATTACAAACATTTTTCAAGGGTGCTCTAGTGACCTTGGCTTTTGCGGCGGCTTCGTCCGCCCAGGCCGACATTACCCTGCGTCACGCCTTGACCGGCGAAGTGCTGGACTTGAGCTTCGCCAAGAAGGGGGGGCATACCGATAAATTCAAGCAATTTATGCAAACCGGTAAGAATCCCTACAACGGCGACGAAGAAGCGGTTAAAAAAGGCGAAAGTCTGTACATGACCGGCTGTTCAGGCTGTCATGGTCACGAGGCCGAAGGCAAACTCGGCCCCGGCCTGGCGGACGATTATTGGACTTATCCGCGTAACGCCAACGACCAAGGCTTGTTCGAGCTGTTGTTCGGCGGTGCCAACGGCATGATGGGGCCGCAATACGTCAATTTCAGTACCGACGACATGCTGCATATCATGGCGTTTATCCGGCACATCTACAAAGGCGATCCCAAGAAAGCCGAATGGTTGAAATAAATGCTTAGTCGACTCGTTCCCACGCGCCGCGTGGGAACGCCGATTTACCGCGTTGCGGTGGCGATTTTGCCGCAGCGCGGCCAAGCCCTGTATTCCCACGCAGCGCGTGGGAACTAGGACACAAATTATCAGGAGATCAACATGAAGAAACTATTGATATTGAGCGCAACACTTTTTGTTTTGGGTTTGTCCGGTTCGGCAAACGCCTACGACGGCACCAAATGCAAGGAACCCGGCGTCTGCTGGGAACCCAAGCCCGGTTATCCCGCACAAGTGGCCGGCAGTAAATACGACCCCAAACACGATCCCAACGAGTTGAACAAACAATCGCAATCGATCAAGGAAATGGAAGAACGTAATGCCAAGCGCACGGAAGTTCTAGCGAAAACCGGCAAGTTCGTTTACGACGTCGAAGGCCAATAATCGCTAGCACGGGCCATTGCCTCGTAAGGCGAAGCCTGGTCATAAGCAGGTTTCCCCGTGCTGATGGATTATCGGCGTTAGCGCTAACGGATTTTTCAGCAAACGCCACCCCTTCAAGATAAGACCACTCTGCTCCGGCAAAGCAATGCGCCGGAGTTTTTTTATGAGCATGAATACAGAACATCAACTCGGCGATTGGCGCGACAAGGCGCTTCGTTTCGAGCAACAGATCAACCGCACCGTGATCGGCCAGCGCCAAGCCGTGCGCGACCTGCTGCTGGCGGTCTTCGCCCGCGGCCATGTATTGCTGGAAGGCCAGGTCGGCGTCGGCAAGACCACCTTGCTGCGGGCCATGGCGCAAGGCTTGGGCGGTCAATATCAACGCATCGAAGGCACCATAGACCTGATGCCGTCCGATCTCGTCTATTACACCTATTTGAACAGCGACGGCCGGCCGTGCGTCGATCCGGGGCCCTTGCTAAAACAGGGCGAAAAGCTGGCTATCTTTTTCTTCAACGAAATCAACCGCGCCCGGCCGCAGGTGCATTCCTTACTGCTGAGGGTGATGGCCGAACGCAGCGTCAGCGCCTTCAACCGCGATTATCAGATGCCGCATGTGCAGGTGTTCGCCGATCGAAACCGGGTGGAAAAGGAAGAAACCTTCGAACTGCCGGCGGCGGCTCGCGACCGCTTCATGATGGAAATCAGCATCGATACCCCGGAAGAAGGCGCCGTGCTGGATGCCCTGATGTTCGATCCGCGCTTTCATGATGTCGATACCTTGGTGGCCGGGATAGACAGCGACATCATCGCCTATTACCGGCTCAACGAACTGGCGGCGCTGATTCAGCAAAATATCCAAACCAGCCCGACCTTGCACCGTTACGCCCTGGAGTTATGGAAAGCCAGCAGCCGACCGGAGCAATATGGCATCCGTCTCGGCGATGTCGAGATGGGGCAATTGATACAGGCCGGCGCCAGCCCCAGGGGCATGAGTTACTTCATCCGCGCCGCCAAGGTTAGGGCTTGGCTGGAGGGCCGGGATATGTTGTTGCCGGAAGACATGCAGGCGGTTTTTCAAGTGACGATGGCGCATCGGATATTTTTGAATCCGATGTATGGGTATCGGAAGGAGGAGTTGATGCCGGTTTTGGTGAAAGGGATTTTGGAAAATATTGCCGCACCGTAATAGTGGTGTTGGGGCTTTTAGATTGTGTAGCCCGGAATAAGCCGATAGGCGTTTCCGGGGAAGGCTTTGAATGGATTGTAGGTTTGCGGTTTGGTGTCGCTATCGCGACGGGTTGTTTTAATGCCGGTTCCCGCACCGGCGAGCGGGATACTTTCTTTTGCTCCGCCAAAAGAAAGTATCCAAAGAAAAGGCGGCCCCGATGCCGCTTTGATTCTGCGCTCCGAGGTGTTTGAACGGGGTTGTCTGAAGGGGCTTCCCAGCCCCTGCAGACAACGCGATGCATCCCTGCATCGCCCCTGTCGGGCTAATCCGTTCAAACACCTCGGTGCTCGGCGCGGCATAAGGGGATAAACCCCGTCCGGTGATTTGACGGTTTGTCAGCAAGAGCAGATACATGCTTTTCTGATTCCCAAACTCAAGTTTGGGAACGTCATCTTGGAAGCTACTGCTTCCTATGTTTTGAAAACTGGAGTTTTCAAGGTTGTGCTAACCAAGCTGGAGCTTGGTTAGCAGAGGGACTATTTTGGGGGGAGAGAGGTTGGTTAGAAGTTTTGTGAGTCGGATGCTGCTAAGTGATTCGCTAACGGTTCTTCCAGATCAACGATTGCATATATACCCCATTCGAGTCCAGCTTGAATCAATATATCTTGCTCGATTTTTGATGCTGATTCGTTTAGAACCTTTTTAGCAATTTTTATGTAATCAACTCCTTCAAGTGGTTTTTGGGGTGAGTTTTCAATGAAGTATTTGGATGAAAGTTTTGAAGCCGTGTCGCGATCTAATGTAAGGGTAGTCATTTCAAATCCTATTGGTATAAAACGGCAATTTTATCGACATGCCTAATATTGTCAACTAATTGTTTTTAAAGGAAAAACGCGTCAATTGACACGGTGCCAGAGATTGTCGAATGGGGGTTTGGGTGGTATTCCCCTTATGCCGCGCCGAGCACCGGAATGTTTGGCGGGATTCGCCCGAAGGGGTGCGGCAAGGATGCCGCACGTTGCTTGCAGGGGCTGGGATGCCCCTTCAAGCAACCCCCGACAAACTTTTCGGAGCGCAGGATCAAAGCGGCATCGGGGTGTCTTTTCTTTTGGATACTTTTCTTTGGACAAGCAAAGAAAAGTATCCCGTCTGTCGGTACGGGAACCGACTACTAAAAATCCGTCGCGATAGCGACACATAAATAAGATGCCCATGACCATCAAAGAACTAACCCAAAAAATCATCCCCAAATCCGGCCTAAGCCACTACGCCGAAACCTACCTCACTTGGGCCGGTGTCGGCCTGATCGGCTCCTTCGTCGCCACTTCGCTGGACGGACAGGCCGAATTGGCCTACGCCGCCTATTACACAAACGCGGTCAATGACGCGGTCGGTTACAACTTCTGGATTTTATTGGCGGTGATCGGTCTGCTGCTGTTCTGCATCAGTCTGCCGGCGATTTATCTGTCGCTGCACCTGCCGCAAGCGCAGTGGCTGGCCAATCAACTAAGACGACTCAGCTACACCTTCTTTCTGGTCGCCTTCGACGAGGGTGGTTTGATGATAGGCATACTGATCGCCAATTTTCTGCATACCAGCGACAAGATGGCGCTGCTGGCCGATAAGTCGTTCTTGTTCAGCGATGTCGGCCTGTTTTCGATTTTAGCCCTGGCTTTCGTGAATTCGTTTTTATGGCTGCTGGGCGAATCGATTCATAACCGCGACGACAAAAGCTATTCCGGCGTGGTCAGCCTGCTGATGAATGCGCCGATCAAATATCTGGCGCCGGGCTATCTGAGCGTTGGCGGCATCGTGCTGTATCTGGTCGTCAATCAATAAGGCCATGACTCAAGCCATCGAATCGTTTCATTACCGGTTGGCGCATTCGGGTTACAGCGTGTTTCCCGGCGCTCATCCTGGACAAATGGTCGGTAGTGGTCAGTTGTTCAAACGCCACGAACCCTTGCTGGCCAGCCCCGATCCGCGCCGTATCGATCTGCGCGCCAGTTTGCTCGATCCCTTCAATAGCTATAGGGTGCGGGTGTTTCAACAGCACAGCAAACTATCGGTGACCGTGATCGCCGACCTATCGGCGTCGATGACAGGCAGATTGCCGATGCTAGCCGATTTCCTGCTGTCGGCCGCGCAATCGGCCTTGCAGCTGGGCGATACTTTCGGTTTCATCGGCTGCGGACCCAGCCTGGATCACCGCTGGCTGTTGCCGGCCGGACCTGCCATGGAGCCGGTACGGGAAATGTCGCGGCGCTTAACCGGCCTGAAGGCGAGTGGTACGGCCGACAGCCTGGAGCGGATCGCGCCCTTATTGCCCAAGCGGCGATCCTTGTTGTTCTTGGTGTCCGATTGTCATTTTTCGTTGACCAGGCTGCGGCAAATCCTGCAACCCTTGGCTCCTCATGCCGTGGTGCCCGTGGTTTGGTGGGACGAGGCCGAATACCAGGATTTGCCGGAATGGGGCTTGGTCAGATTCCTGGATGCGGAAAGCCGGCGCGCCAGAACCTTGCTGATGCGGCCTGATTTGAAGCAACACATCATTCAAGACTTCGAACAACGCCGGGCGGCCTTGCGGCAGACCTTTCGTTCGTTCGGCATGGAGCCCATGTTTTTGAGCGGTGCTTATCGGGCGGAGTCGCTGACGCAATATTTTCAACGGCATATCTTATGAAAAGCCGTCTATCTATTTTGTTGATTTGTGCCTTGTTGAGCGCGTGTTCCGGATTCTCGTCCCAGCCCATCAGCCGTTTCGAGCTGCAAACACCGCGTCCTTTCGGTTATCTGATCGGCGATGAAATTCGCCACCGGGTGGTCGTCGAAACTCGCACAGAAATGAGCCTGAACCCGAACAGCGTTCCAAAACAAGGCGAAATCAATCGCTGGCTGAATCTGAACCGGGTAACAATCGAGACCGATGGCGAGACCGGCGATACGGTCATCGACTTGGTGTATCAGGTGTTCTACGCCCCCAACGAAGTCAAGATGCTGGTCGTCCCCGGCTTTACCCTGCAATTCAAGCAGGCCGGCAAGCGCGTCGAGCAAGCCGTGCCTTCCTGGAATTTCACCTTGTCGCCGATCAAGGAACTGGCGGTCAGAAAGGACGAGGGCGGTCTGAACTATATGCGTCCGGACGCCTTGCCTATGCCCTTGCCGACTCAAACTCAATGGATGGGAATCTATGCGAGCCTGACGCTGGCCCTGTCCACGGCCGGCTATCTGGCCTATTTGTATGGCTATTTCCCGGCCTGGCCGAAACGGCGCATCTTCAAGCGCGCGGCCGGCGAACTGTCGCGGCTGTCGGAACGGGAGCTGGAGCGCGGCTTGGCCGTGATTCATCATGCCTTGAATACCCTGAACGGCCGGCCCTTATTCAAACACAAGCTGAGCGAATTTTACCAAGCGCATCCCGAATATCGCGGCGCCACCGAATCCATGGATTGGTTCTTTAATTTCTCCAACCAGGTGCTGTTCGCCGGCAAACAAGACTTCGGCCTCGAAGATTGGCGCAAACTGAACGACTTATGCCGGCTGTGCCGGGATATCGAGTGCGGCAGGCTATGAATAATCTGGCATTCGAAACACCCTGGGTATTATCGGGTTTGCTGTTGATGCTGGTGCCTCTGCTGCGTAGCGGCATGCGGACCGCGCCGTATCCGTGGCTGGAGATGCTGCCGGCCGATCCATTGTCGCAAACACTGACGATATTGATCCGCCTGCTGGGCATGGCGGCGTTGGCCGCGCTTTTTTTGGGCTTGTCCGGTATGTATATGAAGGAGCAGAAAATCGAACGCATAGGCCACGGCGCCAATATCGTGTTGTTGCTGGATAGAAGCAATAGCATGGACAATAGTTTCGCCGGCAAGGCGCCGAGCGGATCGGAACAGTCCAAGGCCGATGCGGCGCGCCGGCTGCTGAACGAGTTCGTCGATCACCGGGAACACGATTTGATCGGCGTCGCCGAATACAGTACTTCGCCGCTGTTCGTGATGCCCTTGACCGAGAATAAACAGGCAATACGCGCCGCCATCGATGCCACGGCCAATCCGGCGCTGGCCTATACCAACATCAGCAAGGGTTTGGGGCTGGCCTTGTCGTTTTTTGATCATCAAACCGTTAGCGGATCGCGTATCGTATTGTTGGTATCCGACGGCGCGGCGGTGATAGACCCGGATAGCGAAGCAGCCTTGCGGGTGTTGTTCAAACAACAGCAGGTGCGTCTGTACTGGCTGTTCCTGCGTACCGACAACAGCCCCGGCATTTTCGCCGAGCCCGAAGACAGTCGCGACGACAATGCTCAGGCTATGCCGGAACTTTACCTGCACCGCTTCTTTTCCAGTCTGAATATCCCCTACCAGGCCTACGAAGCCGAAAACCCAGGCGCGATGCAAAAAGCCATTGCCGACATCAATCGTCTGGAACAGTTGCCGCTGCATTACCTGGAAGCTATCCCCAAGCGCGATTTATCGGGAGTGTGCTACGGCTGGCTGGCGGGCTTGATCGCCTTGTTGCTGGGTTTGAAATTATGCGAGGTCGGAAACGGATGAGAGCCTTGAAACATCGAATGATTTGGGCGCTGCTGCTGGCGAGTCTGTCGCTAGGCGTTTTTCAATGCTGGAGTCTGTATCGCGTTCACCGGGAAAACCAGTTGATCGCCGATTGGGTAGGATGGGCTAAGCAAGGCGCAGCCCATCAATCGCGTAAAGATGGCGATGGGCTTCCTGACGTCAGCCCATCCTACGGTAATTCACCACAAGTCCGTCTGGCTCGCGCGGTGTATTTGCGGCAAAAGCAGCGTTACGACGAAGCGCTGGATACCTTGAGCCTGATCGTGGGGCAGGGCGATATCCGCTTGCAGTCTCAGAGCCGCTACAACCTGGGCAATGTCTATCTGACTCAAGCGATGGTGGAAGTCGAAGCCGGCAGCATCAATCAGGCCATGCCGTTGCTGACGCTGGCCAAACAGGCTTACCGACAGGCGCTGACGCTGGATAGCGGCTTCTGGGATGCCAAATACAACCTGGAACTGGCGATGCGCCTTTTGCCTGAGTTCGACCGTATTAGCCCTGCCGAGCCTGATAACGATGCCGCCAAGCCTTCGCAGCTGTGGACCACGGTGCCGGGATTTCCGCGCGGCTTGCCGTAGCCTTTTGCCTTTTCTCCTGATCCAACACCATGAATTTCAGCACCTTATTAAAAGACTACCGCTTCTGGTGCCTGAGCCTGTCGCTATTGGCATTGCTGGTCATGGTCTTGTATCCGACACAAATACAAAAACAGCCGGTTTATAAGCTGATCTTCGTCGTCGACATCACCCGCAGCATGAATGCCGAGGATTATCGTGTCGGCGACAAGGCGATTAGCCGCCTGGAATTCGTCAAACACAGTCTGCGAGATTTGATCGGCCGTTTACCCTGCCAGTCCCAAGTCGGTCTAGGCGTATTCACCGAACGCCGTTCGACGATATTGTTCGAGCCGGTGGAAGTCTGTTCCGGTTACGCCGAGCTGGATAAAAGCATAGACTCGTTGGATTGGCGAATGGCCTGGGCGGCGGACAGCCGCATCGCCGGCGGCCTGTTGAATGCGATGTCTTTACTGAAAGACAAGGAAACCACGCTGGTATTCATCAGCGACGGCCAGGAGGCGCCGCCGTTGAATTCGCGCTATCGGACCGATTTCGCCGAGGTCAAGGGTAAGCTCAAGGGCTTGATCGTCGGTACCGGCGGCTTGCAGCCGGTGGCGATTCCAAAATTCGACGCCAAGGGGCAACGCATAGGCGTTTACGAGCCGGACGACGTCCCGCACCGTTCAAGCTTTGGCGAATCCGATCTCAATCCGGAAAAAATCGAAGGTTACGACGCCCGCAACGCGCCGTTCGGGAAGCAGGCGGCGACAGGCTCCGAACACCTCAGCGCCTTGCAGGAAGGCTATTTGCAACAATTGGCGGCCGAAAGCGGTTTGGCGTATCACCGCTTGCAAACCAGCGAAGCCTTGGAAGGTGCTCTACTCAATACCGAGTTTGCCTTGATAACCGATTTGGATGCGGATATCCGGGGATATTATGCTTCAGCCGTTTTGCTGTTGCTGATGTTGATTTGGGTGGGTAAATGAAGCCGAGGTTCTCGTCGCCGCTAGCGTTTGACGCAAGATAACGCTCCCTAATTCGTGTCGGTATTGACCATTAAGATGGACAAAAATGCAACCTTAAATTTCACTGGTTTGCGGCATTTTTGCCGACTGCGATTTCACACTTGCACATAATCCCCTATACTCAAGTTTCTGTTACAACGCCTGGAGATTGAATATGAAAAAATTGGTATCAATTCGCGCGCTAATGGCTAGGGTTAACCGTAAACTGGCTAAGGAATCAAAAAAATTATTGAAGTACAAGCCGCGACTCGAGAGCGGCGACGGTGTTATCGAGTACGCGATTATCGATTTAAAGACGGATTCCATCATCAACTATCACATGGCGAGCGAGATACAGGACTTTGCTAGGGGACTCGGCTGCTTGGCTTGTTTGGAAGAGGTTTCTTTCGAGTAGCGAAAAAGTTGCCTTTCAGCCACATTAAGCCGGGTAACACCGGCTTTTTAGTAAGCGCTCGGCCATAAACCACCTATGAAAAGGATTTCGCCAGCGGCATCCTGTGATTTTTTCATCAGGCATAGGTAAGACCATAACATCGACATGGTCTCATCCTATTGATGCGTGGCAACGCAGCGGTTTATTGCAAGCCGAGTATTGCAAGCAACAGCAAATCAATGTCCGCCGTTTCACGCCGAGGCTGATTCGTACCGAACCGGTCCGATTACGCTTGTCGCTTAGGGATGAATGGCGTTTGGCTGTGTCGGCGGCTCTTACATCAGGACAGTTTTGACTGGCCCAAGGCCGATAAAAAAAGGCTTCGGTTTTTGCCAATCCACTTTGCTTATATGGCGTCCCGGAGACGATTCGAACGTCAGACCTGCCCCTTAGGAGGGCGATATTTATAAAAAGCGTCGGCAAGTCTCGACAAATAACAACAATATAAAACAATAACTTATGATGTTTTTATTGTTGCCTGTTATCGAGATTAAACGAGGTTTTTTATAGTTTAGTGGATCATCAGTGGATCATTTTGGGTGATCAATCTATAATCCAAAACCACAAACAAAACGGGCCTGGCTGATGCTGCGAACATCAACCAAGCCCTGACCGATTCACTTAACACGCTGGGTTAAGCAATGGCTGAAAGCATCATATCAAATTGCCGGTTGCTATCCCAAGGGGGCGACAATGGCAACCATCACTAAACGCCTATCCGATGAAGGCGAAACTTCCTACTTTGTTCGGGTGCGGCTTAAAGGCTACCCACTACAAACCGCAACCTTTAAGCGACTGACCGACGCCAAAAAATGGGCAGCGTCAACGGAAAGCGCCATTAGAGAAGGACGACACTTCAAAACCACCGAGGCCAAAAAGCACACGTTCGCCGACGCTATCGACCGCTACCTAAGCGACGTGCTACCCGTCAAATTTACCAGCAAGGAACAACGCAACCGGCGGCCTATCCTGGCATGGTGGCGGGATGAGCTCGGGGCGCATGTCATGGCCGACCTTGAAAGCCCGCTATTTGCACAATCACGGGACAAGCTGGTAAAGAAAACCAACAAAAGCGGGAAGCCTTTTTCTGCCGACTCGGTAAAAAAATACTTCGGCGTTATTCAGAATGTTTTGAAGTATGCCGTTAATGAATGGCATTGGCTGGAACAAAGCCCGCTAAGGGATCGACGCGTAGAAATGCCCGAGCTACCACCGGGTCGGGTGCGTTATCTGGACGACCAAGAACGTGAGCATTTGGCGGCGGCCTGTAAGGAATCGGCAAACCCATTGCTTTATCCGGCCTTTATTCTAGCGTTATCGACCGGCATGAGACAGGGCGAACTCATGAACTTGTATTGGAGAGTGCCAACCAACCCACCGACCGAAACCGCGTGGGGCGTGGTCCACCTGGATCAAGCCGCGATTGTCTTGCATAGCACCAAAAACGGCGAACGGCGGCGGGTGCCGTTGGTGGGCGTGGCGCTGCAAGTCATGCGTGAATTGTCCAAAGTGCGGCGGCTTGATACGGCGCTGGTTTTTCCGTCCGCTGATCCAGATTGCCCGGATAAGCCTATCGAACTAAAAAAGGCATGGGCCACCGCGCTAAAGCGGGCCGAGGTTATCGATTTTCGGTGGCATGACATACGCCATACGACCGCAAGCTATTTGGCGATGAACGGCGCAAGCCTGGCAGAAATCGCGGAAATTCTCGGGCATAAAACCTTGCAAATGGTGCGGCGCTATTCGCACCTATCGGACAGCCATGTAAGCAACGTGCTTGCCAGCATGAACGCCAAAATATTAGGCAGCAGCCTTTAACCGTCCGCCTATTTCATCAATCACCACACGAGATCAAACCATGATGACCTTAGAACTCGACGACGAAACCGCCGGCGTATTGAACGAGCTGGCAACGCAGCAACACCTAAGCCCGGCGCAACTGGTTAAAACGGCCTTGCTTGAATATCTGGAAGATTGCCAAGACGCAAAACGCGCCGAGGTTGCCTATCAAAGCTACCTGGACGGCGGCAAGGTTTCCCATAGCCTTGATGACGTGGTGAAAGCCTTTGGCCTGGACAGTTAAGTTATCCGACGACGCCAAGCGCGACCTGCAAAAGCTGGATAAGCCCATGCAAAAGCGCATCGTTTCCTTCCTGCAAGAGCGGTTACAGTCCGCCGACAACCCGCGCAACACGGGCAAAGCTTTACAAGGCAATCTGTCCGGCCTATGGCGTTACCGTGTGGGCGACTATCGGCTTTTGTGTAAGATCGAAGATGACGAGCTGATTGTATTGGTTATCGAGATCGGCCACCGGCGGGAGGTTTATCGATGAACGTTAGCATTTTCAGCGGTGCGTGATGGGGTCATTACCTGAGAGCTTTTTATGATCCGATTACCAGGCAAAGAGTTTGAAGACTGGGCTTTTGATGATGATGGTATACCTTATCAAATCCCATACATCCCACCTATAGAGATGCCTGTTCCAGAATACGAGCCTGAAGACAGGCAAATATTGCGCATTAAGGCCGAATCTGGCCGGTTGCCTGACTTTTTAACCCTAGATGAAATTGCTTTCTTGCTTGGATACAAACGTCGAGCGTTCAATAAATTCATTCAAAACGAACCGTTAGAAATTGAATATCTTGAAACGCCAATTGAAGAAGATGACGGCAGAATTTTTATTCATAAAACGTCTGGCACAACGAGGGAGAAATTCAAAGCCTACCGACAAAGTATCAATCAATGGCCTGTGACTGGTTTGCTGGCTAATTGGTGGACCGATGACAAACACAACGATGAGGGCCGCAGGGATCAACAAATTAGGATTATTTGCGAAACCGCGCGGGCGATTGGTTATGAGGATTTATTAAATATTCCAGAGGGCGGAAGGGCCGCAATAAAAACCAATTGTTCAAGTAGTGATCCGCATCTATTTTCCAAAGACGCATTCAAAAGAGCATGGACTGAGGCAAATAAACGGGGCCTTATCCGCATTGAAAACAAAGAAAAATTCGTTTCAAAACAATAGGCGGCAAAGGGTGCAGTAAAAATGCACCCGTGCACCGTCTTTACTGCACCCTGTCCCGTTATTTTCTAATCAACCCCGAGTCACGGCGGCAAGCCTTGGCGAAACTTGTTTAATCCAGACAAATTAAGGGATGAATATGACACCACAAAACCAAACCAGCACCGCCACGGCAACCCCGGCGGCCAGTCAAACCGACGCTAAGCAAACAGCCTGGCTTTATTCTACCGTCCAGCAATTCAGCAAAAAGCACCCGGCCTTTCCGGTTGGAACCCTTCGCCACCAGATTTTTAACGAAGAAACCAACGGCCTTAAAAAATCCGGGGCGATTGTTCGCAATGGTAGGCGGGTGCTGATCCGCGAAGATCGTTACTTTGCGTGGCTCGAATCCCAAAACGCGGGGGCGCAAGCATGAGCGATAAATTTCAAACCATTTTGGCCGGCGATACCTTTGCCCCGCGATTGCCGACCGGCTCCCGGTTATTATTCCAACGTGGCCGGCAGGCAAAGCCCGGCGATATTGTGGCCGTGAGCTATACCGACGACATAAACGATTTTTGCATCGAACCGTACCGCGAAGGCGTGGCTTATTTTGCAGTAGCAACCCGCGCGGCATTGCCCAAGCGGAAGCATGAAACGCCAAAAAATGGCGGCGGCGAGGTTTCCGACTTATCCGACCTGGCGGCGGTCGATTTTGACGACGACACGAGCACGGCAGCAACGGAACTAATTTACTCGGTGAGTGACTTGATTCGAACCGCAGGCGATGTGCTGCTTGAGATAGAGACACTCAAAACCACCGTTGGCTTTATTCCTGAATCCCTGGAAGAAGCGGAGCCTTTCGCCGAAACCTTGAAACTAATCGCCTCGACAGGATTTGTCGAGGCTAAATGTTACAAGCTAATCAACGCGGTTACAGCAGAAGCCGAGCGCAACCTTAGAGCCCGAGACTAACCAGAACACGGGCAAGCCCCACCTCGAAAAACAAAAAAGCCGCAAAGCGGCCACGGGGAAGGCTTGCCCGTAAAAAAGGAAAATCATGCAAACACACGAAATTATAGACGCATTCAAAGCCGCCATGCTTGAGAACGGCATAGAGCCGCCCCCGCGAATCATTGCCGATGGCGTTTTACACCGCTTTCATATTGTCGGGCATAAATCCGGCAGTTTGAACGGGGCTTATAAATTGCACCTGGAAGGCGCAAAGCCGGCGGGTTACTTCGAAGATTTTAAGGCCGGGACAAAGGCCACCTGGAAAGCCGACGCACCGGCCAAACCGCTAACCAACGAAGAACGCCAAGCGCACGAACGGCGCAAGCTGCAAACCGAAGCCGACCGAGCCGCGAAACATGAACGGGCGGTGGAAGTGGCGCGGCGCTTGTGGGATCAAGCCAAACCCATCGACACCGGCGAGCAACACCCCTACCTGATCCGCAAGCAAGTAAACCCGCACGGGCTGCGGCTGTTGCCAGTCTGGCAAAAACGCATCAAGGACGATGCCGGCCAATGGCAAAGCCTGACCGTTAAAAATGTGCTGCTGGTGCCGTTGGTCGATATAAAAAACCGGCTTTGGAACCTTCAGGCCATTTTTTCCGACAAGGTGCCGGCGCTGGGTGATCGAGACAAGGATTTTTTAAGCGGCGGTAAGTTGGGCGGGCTGTTTCATTGCATCGGCCAGCCAACCCCCGAACGCATTATCTGTGAAGGCTGGGCCACCGGCGCGACAATGTACGAAGCGACCGGCTACCAAACCTTTTGCGCGATGAGTGCCGGCAATCTGCGAGGGGTGGCCGAATTGATACGCAAACACCGACCCGACGCCAAGCTGATTATTTGCGCCGATAACGACCAAACCCCAGGCAATCCCGGCGTGAAATATGCCACCGAAGCGGCGCGGGCCGTGGGCGGTCTGTTGTGCGTTTCGCCCGTGGGTGATTTTAACGACTTCGCCACTGGCAAGGCGGCGCTATGACCGACCAGAAAAAGCCACCCGATAACCCGGTTTTATCCGTGGTCAAGACCGCAAAGCCGGTTAATGCCAAGGGCGAACCGGATAAATGGGCCGACCGTCGAACTGGCGATTTTATGATTCACGATGGCCGCGTTTGGTTTATGCGTAAGGGCCGCGACAGCAAGAAGGCCGGCGACGATCAAGCCCCGCAATTTAACGAAATCCCGACCGCCTTAACCGATAACTTTATTGCCTTGGTAGCCGAGCAAACCATACTCGATGACGGCGCAAAAACCGAAGCCGCGTTTCTGATCGAGGGCAAGCAACGCCATGGCGGACCATTGCCGGCGCTGACCATCCCGGCCACCCAATACCAAGCCATGCAATGGCCGTTAAAGCATTGGGGAGCGCGGGCGATTGTCGAGGCCGACCAGGCCACCCCGCGACGGCTGGCGAATGCCATTCTGAAGCTATCCGGCGAAATCCCGATAACCACGGTCTTTCAGCACACCGGCTGGCGGCGCATCGATGGCGAATGGCATTACCTGACGGGATCGGGCGCGATCCATGCCGGCGGCCTGAATGAATCGATCAAGGTTGAATTGGGGGAAGGTCATATTTCTAAATACTTTCTCCCCCCACCCCCTGACCAACCACGCCAGTTCGCCGGGGCTTTGCTCAACCTGTTATCGATAGCGCCGAATAACCGAGCGGTGGGCGTGGCGCTGTTCGCCGGCGTGGCGCGGGCGGTGCTGGGTGAGGTGCTGCCGATAGACTTTAGCTTGTTTCTGGCGGGCCGGTCCGGTTCGCAAAAGTCGGAATGCGCGGCGGCGGCGCTGGCCTGTTTCGGCCAATTCGACGCGCGGAGCTTCCCGGCCAACTTCACCGACACCGAAGCAGACCTGGAACACAAAGCCCACCAAGCGAAAGACGCGGCGTTTTCTGTGGACGACTTCGCCCCCAGCGTCAACAATCAAGAGGCCAACCGACTGCACACCAAGGCCGAACGGCTGTTTCGATCCGTGGGTAACCAGGCCGGGCGCGGGCGGCGGAATGCGGACATGACCGGCAAGGCGGCCTACTTTCCGCGCGGGCTGCTAATTGCCACCGGGGAAGATTTGCCGCGCGGGGCTTCGCTGCTGGGCCGGTTGTTGGTTGCGGAAATGAAACGGGGCGACGTGGATCTTTCAACCCTGACCCGGTTGCAAAATTACGCGCGGGCCGGTCACCTGGCGGCGGCGATGGCGGGCTTTATTCAATGGCTTGCCCCCCGCATCGACGACTTGAAAAAATCTTTCCCGGTCAAAGTGCGCGACTTGCGCGACGATCATCTAAAAGAGTTTTCCGGCGCACACACCCGAGCGCCAGACCTGTACGCCAGCCTTTATTCGGCGGCTGATTTGCTGCTGGATTACCTGGAGGAAATTGGGGTGGTGAACTCTATCCGCGTGGTTGAGCTGGCGGACAGTATCGACGAAGCACTAAAAGCGGCGATGCGACTACAAAGCCAGTACCAACACCAAAGCGACGAGGTAGAAAGGTTTATTGCGCTGTTGCGTGGCTGTTTTTCTACGGGTGAAGTTCACGTTAAAAGCCACCTAGACCAAGGGCCGCCCGATGAAAAGGAATTTGCTTTCGGCTGGCGGGAATCAATTGAGGAAGTGGCGATACCGATAACCAACCAATCCGACCAGGCCAATCAAGGGAAGGAGGAACCGAAAAAACAAATCATTAAAACCTTAGTGCCGCGCGGCTGCCCGATTGGCTGGATTAACGAGATAAAAACCGAAATCTGGTTGGAGGCGGAGCCAACCTTTAAAGCGGTGCAAAAATTCGCCAATAGCCAGAACGAGCCCATCATTATTAACCGGGCGACGCTTTGGAAGCGACTTTTAGAGCGCGGCATATTGGAGGCGAACGAAACCGACAGCAAAACCGGCGCAATTCGACCAGACCCAAAGCGCACAGTTGCCGGGCGAAATGTCCGCGTGCTGGTGACGAGCTCCAACTTAATTACCGGCTGCGATGACGACTGGCAGACCGAGCACGATTTTAAAAACCGCTTCAAATCGGACACCTAACCCGAAGCGATCCACTACCCAAACCACCGGCCTTGTGCCGGTTTTTTTGTGCCGGATGGCCGGCGGTTTTTGCTGCAAAGGCCGGTGGCGAAACAAAAGTTTTAAGGGGGTATATGTTTTATTTCTTGGGGAGTTTGGGGAGCAATGTCTGTAAGGTAGATGTATCAAGGCTTACAGCGTTTTTCGGTTTGGGGAATCCTTGGGGAGTTGCTGGGGAGTTTGGGAAAATAATTGGGGAGCGATGACCTGGCGGTGATTTGCTCCCCAAGCAACTCCCCAGCAACTCCCCAAGAAAAAAAGCGCCTCGACAGGCTACAGGCCACGGCGGGCGCGGTTTTCAGACAACTCCCCAAAATCCCCAGCCCTGGAGATATACCCCCCCCCTATACTTTGTGTTTAGTAACAAATCAGGCGGCTAACTGCACTTGATACGGGGTCCGAATTACCCTCGATGCGAAACCCTAGTAAGGACCCGTAAGCCTGGCGCTGTTGGCTGTTGTTCGCTTTGTTGTTGCCCAGGCCGAACAAAACCCGCGAGCCGGTCAAACTGTTTCAATGGGCGCGGGAGCATGGCCGGCGCTGCCGAGAGCAAGAACCGTCGAGGGCGGGTTTACTTTCTGCCGGCCAAGGTTGGGCGATAAAGCGCGATCATTGACGCCAAGCCGACAACCCGAGACAATGACCAAGCCCGCAAAATAGCGGGCCGGGATTGAGACCCCGACAGAACAGAGCATTAAAGCCGCCCTTGTTGCGGCGCGTCCATAGGTTGGCGCGGCTTTGCCGTGCTGGTTCGTTATGGCGTGGTTATTTGGGCAGCCTTACGGCTGGCCGCCCCTGTTCGCGGTAGTCTCAACCCACTTAGCCACGCCACCCAGCGATTGAGACCAAAGGGCGGCGCTTGATTCAATCAGAACAGGAGCGGACTCCATGCCAACACCAACCACCAACACCCCGGCCAAACTGCCTTATTTTGTCGCCGACAAATCGGGCAAATATCGGGCGCGAATTCCATTAACCGAAGATCAAATCATCAAGGCCGCAAAAATTCTGCTCAATAAGCGGATTTATAAAGGCGATGCGCTAACAAGCCCCGATATTGTCCGGGCTTGGTTGCAAGCCAACTATCGAGATGTAGAGCATGAGGTTTTTATCTGTCTGTTTTTAGACAATCAGCACCGGGTGATAAAAACAGAAGTGCTATTTCGGGGAACGATAGACGGCGCTTCAGTTTATCCGCGCGAAGTCGTCAAGCGTGCGCTACAACTCAACGCGGCGGCGGTCATGTTTGCCCACAATCACCCAAGCGGAATAACTGACCCCAGCCAAGCCGATAAACAAATAACCGCAAAGCTAAAAGAGGCATTAGGTTTGATGGATATTCGAACGTTAGACCATTTCATCATCGGTAGCGGTGAAGCATATTCGTTCGCTGAACATGGCTTAATCTGATCAACCGAAACGCAATAAAAAAGCCGGTGGTCTTGATTGGATTACCGGCTTTTTTATGCTGTTTGTCGGAATGATTTATTTTTCAGTGGATCATAAGTGGATCATTGAGCTTTTATAGAAGCCTTAAAATTCACTAACTCATTGATTTTAATGGCGTCCCGGAGACGATTCGAACGTCCGACCTGCCCCTTAGGAGGGGGCTGCTCTATCCTGCTGAGCTACCGGGACTTGACCGATAAGATTTTAACACATGTCGGAAGTCAACATGGCGTTCAACAGTAACTCGACTTGCAGTTGTCAGATGCACGCCTCGTTGCCGGAGTTTATGTCTATCAAAGTGTGATTGGGTAGAGCTCGGAGTATTCGGCGCTGTTTGAGTTTTTTGAATGTCTTTCGAGAATTGAAAATCCATCGAGACCACAGGGCCTGCCGTTGATTGTCCCAATCATGGATTGGGTAACTTGAAGTTTCAACTTTTTCTAGGCATTGGTAATTTATGGCAATAAATTTACCCAATCCCCAAAAACTGTCGCTCGGTATCGGCAATGGGTACAAACTTTCTCAAAAAACTAGAATGTCAGACACCGCGTATCTCTTGGTCTTTAGGCATGACATGGGGGATTTAAACCTCAAGAGGGCGGGAAACTTCAGTTGTGATTTCTTATTGCTGCGCCAGTTGTTTAATGCTGCGTTCAGTATCCTGAAAAATTTGCATCATTTTTTTGCTGCTATTTTCCAACTCCAACGCGGTTTGATTGCCGCTGAACACCCTGGTGTATTCGGAGGTTATTTCATCGATGGTTTGCATGGCGGTATCCAGCTGACGTACCAGCTGCTGATTAACACGTTCCAGTCCAGTGGAATTTCCGGCTTCCGGCGATGTGGATGTTTTTCCCGACGCCATATGCGCTAGCAGGCGACAATAAGGCTCGGATAAGTCTCCGATACCCTGATCAATTTCGCTCAACAGGTTCATGTCGCGTTGCAAAAATAGCTGAATTACTTTCTGAAATAGCGCCCGCTCGGAATCGGTGATTTCCTGTAACGTGGCATCAATGGTCTTGCGGTCAATGCCGCAGGTATCTGAAAGCAACTTATCCAGCGGCAGATTTTTGAATAAGGCCTGTTCCTCTAATTTAGAAATAAAGCTGTCGATGGCTTTGATTTCCTTGTTACGCTTGCTTCGTGAAATGAAAAATAGCGCTACTCCCAATAATGTCAGCAATGCCAAGGCTTCCGCCATTATGATAATTAACGCGGAATCCACTGCCATCATGCCAATCTCTCCAAAATTTGTTGTTGTTTTTTTGCGTTGAATTTTTTGAACATCTTATAAACCATAAAGCCAATGCCGCAAAGCAGCAGATTAACTGCTATCACAATAGCAATGGTTATCCCCCAATGGTTCGAGGCTAAAGCGTTATCTGCTTGCGCATGTTCCTGATCAGGCTCAATTTTTGGGTCAGCTAAAGCTTGGTTTGGCGGTGTTGCCGCGGTAACGGGTTCGGTTGGCGTGAATAAACTATCGTCAATCAATAGCGGTGCCAATGTGGGAGTCATTGTTTTTCCATCCAGGGTTTTAGCGGTGACGTTAAAGTTGACCTGTATGGTCTCGCCGGCAGGTAGACTGTCCAATGTCAAACGCCATTCGCCGTCTTTTTCCTCGACCATATGCGATTGGGGTTCCTTGCCCGCTTGATGTATTTGAGCATTGATAAGCAACGATGCGCTATCCAGGGCATGGGTATCTGGCAGAAATTTAAGAGTCACTTGTCGATTGGGTTTGTCGACCAGTTTTTCCAGTTCGACGAAAGTTGATACGACATCAATGTCTCTGACAATTTCGCGTTTAAAAGTTTTACCATCGGCAACGATAGCCAGATTGTGCTTGCCTACGCCTAGTTTGCTCAGATTGTGAAGAAAAAATCCGGGCTCGCTACTGATGGGTTCTATTACGACGGGCTCTTGATGATCGACGGACAGCGAAATCGTCACCAAGCCCAGAAAGTCATCCCGCGTGATCAATTGGTTCTGCTCGGTAAAATGCAGTTTCAATGGCAATGTGTCCTTCTCGCCGATGAAATTGGCCAGTTCTGCCAGTTGCAATTGCAGATCGGTCAGTATCATGACCTGATTATCGGGGTCGATGGCGGCGTCTATCCGCCATTCACCTACCATGGGTTGTTTAATCGTAATCAAGTCATACCCGGCGCCTTCTAGCCAGGATAGCATCTTCAAGTCACTATTCTTGCTAATCTTTTGTTGATCCGGCGTGATCAATTGCGTGCGTGATGCCCCTGTTTGTTTAAAGACCAATACTGAAAATTCCTGGATACTGCTGTCGATGTTGAATTGATTATTGCTCAATGGCAGAGTGTCCCTAGGCGCGACTTTTTGTGCCATTTTCAAAAACAGGTGTTGCAACTGTTCGGCGGATTCAGCGGTTTCAGTCCAGCCGCCGCTGTCGAAAGCCAGCTTATCCAGCAGTTCCTTATCCGCCTGTCCGGACAGCGCAATGGTTTGTACCTTGATATTTTGCTGGCGTAAGCGGGGAATCCATTCAGTCAGGATGCGTTCCCTGGAGTCTGCGCTAACCATAATGTCCTTGGAAATATCCACCATGCCGTCGGTTAACAGAATTAAATTTTTATTGCCGTTACCGGTAAAGCCGTTTTGCATGACGGTCTGAATAGCTTCTTCAATATGCGTGTAAATCCCGCGCGAATGGATGGTTTTACTGGCTAACATGGCCTGCTTGCGCCATTCGGAGTTCACCGAATCACTCTGTATCAGCTGAGTCGTTTTCTCGGCAAATAGCCACAAGCTCGCGTGGGTGTTATCCGGTAACAGGTTAATGAGTAGTTGGGTCGCGTCCACTCGCAAATTTTGCGGATCGTTTTGCTTCATGCTGCCCGAAACATCGATTAATACCTGGATTTCGTCGAGCTCATCCGGGCTCGGCTCGGCACGGCTAGCGCAGCTGATCAATAACAGCATGCTGATAAAAAAAACAAGGCTCGACTGACTCATAAGCGCGATGTAAAGTTTTGTCCAATTGGCTCAACTATAGCCCAACAGTCAGGCAGCGCCATTGTTTAAATGAGGTTTGCCGGCTCATTCGTCTTATAATGACCCTATTTTTTCACCCAGAGGAGAATTTATGTCTATAAATAAAATGGTCGACCTGGATCTGGCCGGCAAACGCGTATTGATTCGCCAAGATTTGAACGTACCGGTTAAAGACGGCAAAGTCACCAGTGATTTACGTATTCAAGCCAGTGTGCCGACCGTGGAAGCAGCACTGGCCGGAGGCGCGGCGGTGATTTTGATGTCTCACCTGGGCCGTCCAACCGAAGGCGAATATGACGAAGCCTCCAGCTTGAAACCGGTGGCCGAGCGTTTCACCCAATTACTGGGCCAACCCGTGCGTCTGGTCAAGGACTGGCTGGATGGTGTTGAAGTCAAACGCGGCGAAGTCGTGTTGTGCGAGAACGTTCGTTTCAACAAGGGTGAAAAGAAAAATAGTGCCGAACTGGGCCAAAAAATGGCGGAGCTGTGTGACATTTTCGTGATGGATGCTTTCGGTACCGCCCATCGCGCCGAAGCCTCGACCCATGCGGTCGCCGAACATGCCGCCGTCGCTTGCGCCGGTCCTTTGCTGGCAGCCGAATTGGATGCACTGGGCAAAGCACTGGAAACACCGGCCCGCCCATTGGTCGCCATCGTTGGCGGCTCCAAAGTTTCCACCAAATTGACTGTATTGGAATCCCTGTCCGGCAAAGTCGATCAACTGATAGTCGGTGGCGGCATCGCCAATACCTTTATCGCCGCGGCCGGTTACTCCGTCGGCAAATCCTTGTACGAAGCCGATTTGCTGGATGAAGCCAAACGGCTGATGGCCTCCGCCAAACAACGCGGCGCGGAAATTCCGGTGCCGGTTGACGTGGTTTGTGCCAAGGAATTTTCCGAAAGCGCGGCCGCGACCGTTAAAAACGTCGCCGACGTGGAAGCCGACGATCTAATTCTGGACATCGGACCCGAAACCGCCAAGCAATATGCGGAGATACTGAAAACCGCCGGCACCATCGTCTGGAACGGTCCGGTTGGCGTATTTGAAATCGATCAGTTCGGCGAAGGCACCAAAGCCATGTCCATGGCGATCGCCGAAAGCCCGGCGTTTTCCATTGCGGGCGGCGGCGATACCTTAGCGGCCATCGACAAATACGGCATCGCCGACAAAGTCTCCTACACCTCGACCGGTGGCGGCGCGTTCCTGGAATTCTTGGAAGGTAAGGAACTGCCCGCAGTCGCCATTTTACAGGCGCGCAGTTAATTCCAAGAAAAGACGGCGGCGGATAATCAAGGCAAATTGCGTTCATAAATAAATTTACCCGATGCGTATTCGCCGCGCCAGTCAGCACTAAGCGTACTGTTTTTCAAACAACGCTAAAAGCGCTGGGTAACAATAAAAGCCAATATCATTTGCAGTAACGAAAAAAAGCTGTATAATACAAAAATCAATCGCGGGGTGGAGCAGCTTGGTAGCTCGTCGGGCTCATAACCCGAAGGTCGTAGGTTCAAATCCTGCCCCCGCTACCAGACAAATCAAAGGCTTAGGTTTAACGACCTAGGCCTTTTTTGTTGCCTGTTGCTTTCTGGTAAGCAAATAGTAAGCGGATTTAAGGAATAAAGATCAAGACATCATGCCGCCGCTTTGCGCCTGGTTCTGATTCGACATCAATGTTTTTTGTTATGGTGCTGGGATTTCTTTCTTGGTTAAGCTGTTGATTTATAAGTCAGTCTGTATTAGCTACAGGTTGTTGCTTTGGAGGTTCTGGTAATGAGGGTGCGGAAATTGCCTCCCATTTTGCTGGCATTTCTTTATCGCCAGAGGGGGGCGAATCGGCACTCTTCCACTCATCAGGAATATGCCTAATCGTGGCACTTCCAGACCATGCGTACCCAAACGCCTCGGCAACTCTTTTGCTACAAACAACTGATCACCATTAGCATCAGTAACTACGCGGATTGAGCCACTTTCAAACTGGATTGGTATTAACTGGTTCACTGCGCCCCCCCGGTGACAGCAGTATCACTGACGCTTTGCCTCGGCATCCGCTTTCGCTTACAGGCTGATAACTGCAAACGGATTATTCGACCTCGCGCAGGCTGTTTGACTGTCGCACCATCGAAGTGCAAAAAATGTAGGAATTGTTTCATTTATGTGCGCGGTTGTAGGATTGCCGATCTGGGTTCCGGCGGGCCTATGATCCGAGATCAATCCTTAAAATCACTAAGCCATTATTTAAAAATAACTTTTTTATGATTGTTTGAACGTATCAATAAGCTGGCATCGCTATTGCTTTAGCTTAAATAACGCTCCAATGTTGGAGCTGATTTTCTAAAACGCTCACAGTTGAGCAAACCGGACAAAGGCGTCTGTCGTGCATGGGGTTTACCCGTGTTACGGCGACGCCTTTTTTATTTTCCGCCGTTTTTGTTTAGGACTCATTATGAAAACCACTAATAGATCAACCTCGAAGAAACTGCTACTGACACTTTCGGCAACGTTGGTGATTGCCGGTCTGGGTTTGGCGCCTGCTGTGAATGCCGCAGGCAAACTGGAAAAAGAAGACTTGAAGTTCGGATTTATCAAATTGACCGATATGGCGCCGCTGGCGGTGGCGGCCGAGAAAGGTTTTTTCGAGGAAGAGGGGTTGTTTGTACAACTGGAAGCGCAGGCCAACTGGAAAGTAGTCATGGACCGGGTCGTCAGCGGTGAACTGGATGGTTCGCATATGCTGGCCCCGGCGCCGCTGGCTTCCAGCATCGGTTTCGGCACCAAGGCGGACGTCGTCACCGCATTCAGCATGGGTTTCAACGGTAATGCCATCACGGTTTCCAACGATATCTGGAAACAAATGAAAGTCAATATTCCTATGGAAGGCGGCAAGCCGGTGCATCCGATCAAGGCCGATGCGTTGAAACCGGTAGTGGGCAAATTCAAGGCCGAAGGCAAGCCGTTTAACATGGCGATGACCTTCCCGGCCGGCACCCATAACCTGAAACTGCGTTATTGGCTGGCCGCCGGTGGTATTAATCCCGGCTATTACGCGCCGCCCCAGGACATTTCCGGTCAAGTCAATGCAGAAGCCTTGCTGTCGGTGACGCCGCCGCCGCAAATGCCATCCACGCTGGAAGCCGGCACTATTTACGGCTATTGCGTCGGCGAACCCTGGAACCAACAAGCCGTGATCAAGGGTATCGGCGTGCCGGTGATCACCGACGAAGAATTGTGGAAAGACACGCCGGAAAAAGTGTTCGGAGTGACTAAAGAATGGGCGGATAAATATCCGAATACTCATCTGGCTGTGGTGAAAGCCCTGATCCGCGCCTCGATCTGGCTGGATGCGGAGAACAACAAGAACCGCAAGGAGGCCATCGAAATGCTGTCGCAAAGCCAATATGTCGGCGCCGATTCCGAGGTGTTGGGTAACAGTATGAACGGCACCTTCGAATACGAGAAGGGTGACAAGCGCGCGCTACCCGATTTCAATACTTTCTTTAGGCATGGCGCCAGTTACCCTTCCTATAGTAGCGCGGTCTGGTATTTAACTCAGATGCGCCGTTGGGGCCAGATCAATGAATTCAAACCGGACGACTGGTACCTGGAAACCGCTAAAAAAGTCTATCGTCCCGACATCTATCTGGCCGCCGCCAAGGAATTGGTCGCGGAAGGCAAGGCCAAGGCCGAGGACTTCCCGGCCGACACCGGCATCAAGCCGTCGCAAAATTTCTTCATCGACAAAATCCCGTTCGACGCCAGCAAGCCTAACGATTATCTGTCCAAGTTTCCGATTGGCTTGAAGGGTAAGCAGACGGTATCGGGCGGCAAGGTGGTTGAGTAACTAACACTGTGGTGGGTGCTCTCACAAGGAATGTGGTTTGGTGCAGGGATGCATCTTTTTTTGCGGACACTTTAATACCGGCGTTCAGCTATTTCTGGTTTCTGGTTCCCAAGCTCCGGCTTGGGAACCCAAGTCTAACGCAGACAGGAAGCTTGAGCTTCCAAGACCGACCGTTCCCAAGCCAGAGCTTGGGAACGAGAGACACGAGAGACAACAAAAAGGTAACGATGATGAGCAATAAACTAATCAAATTTTTTAACATCACCGGCCTGACCTGGTTTGTACCACTGGTCAAAATAGCCGCCGGCGAAAATCCTACCCAACAATTACGCCAGTTAGGCTTGATCATGGGCGTGCCCATCATCGCCTTCATGCTGTTCCTGGGATTGTGGAGCGTAACCGCGTCCCGCATCAATACCAGCTTGGGCACCATTCCCGGACCAGTTGCGGTTTGGCATGAGGCGGACGGTTTGATAGCCGAGCATTTCGCCGAAAAGGCCAAAATGGCTGAGTTTTACCAGCGCCAGGATATGCGTAACAAGGCAAAACTGGCCGAGGATCCGCAGGCTGAAATCAAATTCCGCCCTTACACCGGTAAACCGACCTATCTGGACCAGATCATCACCAGTCTGCATACCGTGTTTGCCGGATTCTTAATTGCGACCTTGCTGGCTGTCCCGCTGGGTATTCTGTGCGGCATGAGCCCCACGATCAATACCGCGATCAATCCGCTGATCCAGATTTTCAAACCGGTGTCGCCGCTGGCCTGGCTGCCTATCGTGACCTTGGTGGTTAGTGCGGTGTATGTTTCCACCGACGATTCCTGGTTCGCCAAATCGTTCATCACCTCGGCGGTCACCGTGACGCTGTGTTCCCTGTGGCCGACCCTGATCAATACTTCCGTCGGCGTGTCATCCATCGATAGGGATTTGGTCAATGTCGGCAAGGTACTGCGGCTGGATTGGTCGACCCAGATCAAACGTATCATTCTGCCATCGGCGTTACCGTATATTTTCACCGGCATGCGCTTGTCGCTTGGGGTGGGCTGGATGGTGCTGATCGCCGCCGAGATGCTGGCGCAAAACCCCGGTTTAGGCAAGTTCGTCTGGGACGAGTTTCAAAACGGCAGTTCCAATTCCCTGAGCCGGATCATGGTGGCGGTATTCACCATCGGCATCATCGGTTTCATTCTCGACCGGGTGATGCAGTCGCTGCAAACCGTATTTTCGTTCAGCAAAATTTGAGGCATAGCGTATGAATGCAGCAGCCCAGTTAAAAATCATCGATCTGGCGATCCGAAAGCAGACGCTTACCCCGTTGGCACCGGCCAATGATGCGCGGCAATCGTTAGTGAAATTGAACAATGTCTGTAAATCTTACGGCGAAGGCAAACACAGAACCTCCATCCTGAAAAACATCAATCTGGATGTCAAGGAAGGCGAATTTATTGCCATCGTCGGCTTTTCCGGCAGCGGCAAAACCACGCTGGTATCAATGATCGCCGGATTGATTCAGGCCGATAGCGGAGACTTGCTGAAACAAGGTCAACCTATCAGCCAGCCCGGACCGGATCGCGGCGTGGTGTTTCAAAATTATTCGCTGATGCCGTGGCTGACTGTGTACGAAAACGTGGCACTGGCGGTGGATGCGATATTTAAGGATTGGTCGCCCGAGCAACGCCGCGCGCATACCGAAAAATACGTGAATATGGTCAATTTGGGCCGGGCCATGGATAAAAAGCCGGCGGAACTGTCCGGCGGCATGCGCCAGCGGGTTAACGTGGCCCGCGCCTTGGCCGCCAATCCGGACATCCTGCTACTGGACGAACCTCTCAGCGCCCTGGATGCGTTGACCCGAGGCAACTTGCAGGACGAGATTCTACAAATCTGGGAGCAGGATAAGAAGACGGTCATATTGATTACCAACGATGTCGACGAAGCTATCTACATGGCCGACCGGGTGATTCCGCTCAATCCAGGCCCCGACGCCAGTTTTGGCCCTGATTTTGTCGTCAACCTGGAGCGGCCGCGCGACCGCGCCGCGCTCAACCATAACGAAGAATTCAAACGGCTGCGGGCCGAAATCACCCGTTATCTGATGAATATCGGCATGGAAAAGGCTCAAGCGGACATCAGCGACAAGGTCAAATTGCCGGATGTGCGGCCCAATACCAGTAACGACTGGAAGCTGGATACCTCGGCCCTGAAACCCAACCAGAGCGACCTGGGCAAACCGCGCTATCTGGAGTTCGCCAATCTGTCGAAAGTCTATCCGACCCCGGATGGTAACAGCACGATCAAGGTGGTGGACGGCTTCGACATGAAAATGAAGAAGGGCGAATTCATTTCCATCATCGGCCATTCCGGTTGCGGTAAATCCACGGTGTTGTCGATGACAGCCGGCCTGAATCAGATTTCCGAAGGCGGCATCATTCTCGACAACCGCGAAATCGACGGCGCCGGGCCGGATCGCGGCGTGGTGTTCCAGTCGCCCAGCCTGTTTCCGTGGTTGACCGCGTTTCAAAACGTCATGTTGGGGGTGGACAAAGTCTATCCGCATGCCTCGCAAGATGAGCGCGACGACATCGTCGAATACTATCTGACCCGGGTCGGTCTGGCCGATGCGATGTTCAAAAAGGCAGCCGACATGTCCAACGGCATGCGCCAACGGGTCGGCATCGCCCGCGCCTTTGCCTTGTCGCCCAAATTACTGCTGTTGGACGAACCGTTCGGCATGCTGGATTCGTTGACTCGTTGGGAGTTGCAGGAAGTATTGATGGAAGTCTGGGAGCGCACTCATGTCACCGCGATCGTGGTGACCCACGATGTCGACGAAGCCATCCTGCTGGCCGACCGGGTAGTGATGATGACCAACGGTCCGCACGCCAAAATCGGCAAGATTCAGGAAATCGATTTGCCCCGGCCGCGCACCCGTAAGGCACTATTGGAGCATCCCGATTATTACCGTTACCGCGAGAGTTTGCTGACCTTTTTGTCGGAGTGTGACCACACGCATTAACCTAAAACAACATTTTTCTTAATTGTTCGGCATTGAGTGGTTTGGATGATTTTAGAGAATTCGACCCTACAACGAAACTCGCTGAATAGTTGTAATTTTTCTTGCAAAGGGGGCTTTATGCCAAATGACACAGCAGTACCTTCCAAACGATCGATGACGGCGACGCTATTGATGCTGTCGCTTACCAGTCTCACGGCGCGGGCCGATTTAACCAAGGACATTGAAGACGCCTTGAATTTTTATCATTACGGCAATAACGGCGCGGTGAAAATGGATTTGAACTATCGCTGGGAAAATGTCGACCGCGATGCCGGTACCGACCGGACTGCCAATGCCAACACCGCTCGTTTGCGGCTGGGTTTGCTGTCCCCCACGCTTTACGACTTGCAGGCTTATGCCGAATACGAGGGACTGTATGCTTTGCAGGAAGATTACAACAGTACCCGCAATGGCCGAACTCAATATTCCACCGTGGTCGATCCGGATGCCAGCGAATTAAACCAGTTCTGGCTCAGTTATAAAGGTATTCCCGACACCCTGGTCAAGGTCGGCCGGCAACGGATCAAATTCGACGACGACCGCTTCATCGGCAACGTCGGTTGGCGGCAAATGGAAATGACTTTCGACTCGGTACTGTTCACCCACAAAAATCAAACCCTGTTCGGGTTGACGGTCAACGCCGGCTATATCGATAGCGCCCGCACCATCGCCAATACCAAGGAATCGATGAACTCGCCGATTCTGAACCTGAATTACAAGGTCGGCGATTGGGGCAATCTGATCGGTTACGGCTATTGGCTCGATTACCGCGAAGCTGAAAATTATGCCAAGTCTTCGCAGACTTACGGTTTGCGTTTCGACGGCAAGTCGCCGCAATTTTTCGATACCGTCAATGCCATCTACACCGCCGAATGGAGTAAGCAATCCGATTATGGCGACAACCCGAATCATTACCAGGCCGACCGGATTAATCTGATGGCGGGCGCCACGGCCTACAACCTGACCTTGTCGGGTGCGGTAGAGCAACTCAACGGTTACGGCAACGGCAAAACCTTCCAAACCCCATTGGGAACCAACCATGCGTTTCAGGGTTGGGCGGATTTGTTTCTAGTGACGCCGCCTAATGGTATCCGTGATGTGTTCGCCACCGCAAGCTACAAGATGATGAACGACAGTTTGATCGTGACCGGGGTGTATCACGACTTTAGCGATGATGCCGGTACCGCGCGATACGGTAAGGAATGGGATTTTTCGGTGTTGAAGAAGTTCGGCAAGCATTACTCATTGTTGGCGAAATACGCCAATTACAACGCGGATACGTTCGGGACCGATACGCAGAAAATTTGGTTACAGGCGAATGTGAGTTTTTAGGTTGTGTTGGTTGGATTTGACGTCGCCTGAGTTTGTGTCGCTATCGCGCCGCTGATTTTAATGCCGGTTTCCGCCCGCCGGTGCGAGAACCGACTTCTGAATAATCGGTCGCGATAGCGACACAATATTATCAACGAGCAGAACATGATGAAACCAAAACTCGTCGTCATCGGCAACGGTATGGCCGGCATGCGCACTGTTGACGAATTGATTCAAATCGCGCCGGACAAATACCAGATTACCGTGTTCGGCGCCGAGCCTCACGGTAATTACAACCGCATCATGCTGACGCCGGTATTGTTCGGCGCCAAAAGCATCAGCGACATCATGATCCACGATTTTGCCTGGTACCGGCGCAACCGGATTACCCTGCATTGCGGCGCGGACAAAACCGTGGTCGATGTGGATAGAGTCAATCGCCGGGTATTCGCCAAGGACGGTACTTCGGTCGAATACGACCGTTTGTTGATAGCGACCGGTTCGTTGCCGTTGATGCTGGATATTCCGGGCCGCGATCTGGATGGGGTGATGGGGTTTAGGGATATTGCCGATGTCGAAACCATGATAGAAAAAGCCAAGGTCAAGCAACACGCGGTGATTCTGGGCGGCGGATTGCTGGGACTGGAAGCGGCCAACGGTTTGATGCAACGCGGCATGCAAGTCACGCTGGTCAACCGGGCCGGGCATTTGCTGAACAGGCAACTGGACAGCCAAGCCGCCGGTTTTTTACAGCGGCAATTGGAAAGCAAGGGCATGGCCTTTAGGCTGGGTGTGACGGTTGCCGAGGCTATCGGCCAAGACCGCCATATCGGCAACGTACGCCTGAGCGACAACAGCCTGTTACCGGCCGATATTCTGGTGATGGCCACCGGCATTCAACCCAACATCCGGCTGGGTCTGGACATTGGTTTGAGCTGCGAACGCGGCATCATCGTCAACGACAGTCTGCAAACCAGTGATCAAACTATTTATGCGGTCGGCGAATGCGTGCAGCATCGCGGCGAAGTGTTTGGCTTGGTGGCGCCGGTGTACGAACAAGCCAAGGTCTGTGCGCAACAACTGGCGGGACACTCGGCCGCCGCTTACCGGACCTTACTGTCCGCGACCATGCTGAAAGTCACAGGCATCGATTTGTTTTCGATCGGCGATTTCGAGGGAGACGCCGGTTGTCAGCAACAGGTTCTGGTCGATCATGCGCTGGGTGTTTACCGCAAAATTATTCTAAAAAACAATGTGATCGTCGGCATGATTATGTACGGCGACACCAGCGACAGCGCTTGGTATTTGAATCTGATCAAGAACAAAATCAATATCGCCGCCATCCGCGATCGGCTGATTTTCACGCCGGTCGAGTTGGCCGCCTGAGGAACCCAGTATGTATCCGCCCAGCATCAAAACCACCTGCCCATACTGTGGCGTCGGTTGCGGTATCGAAGCGACCGTGATCGACGCCGAGCGGCATATCGTCGGCATCAAGGGCGATGCCCAGCATCCGTCCAATTTCGGCCGATTGTGTTCGAAGGGCACCACGCTAGGCGATACGGTCAGTCTGGAAAATCGTCTGCTGTATCCGGAAATCAATGGCCGGCGTTGCGATTGGGATAGCGCGTTGAATCATGTGGCCGAAAAGTTTAGCCACATCATCGCCGAGCATGGGCCGGATGCGGTAGCGTTTTATGTGTCGGGCCAGCTGTTGACGGAGGATTATTATGTCGCCAACAAACTGATGAAAGGCTTCATCGGCTCGGCCAATATCGATACCAATTCCAGATTGTGCATGTCGTCGGCGGTGGTGGGCTACAAGCGCGCCTTCGGGGCCGATGCGGTGCCGTGCAATTACGAAGATTTGGAACAAACCGATTTGATCGTGTTGGTCGGTTCCAATACCGCCTGGTGCCACCCGATTGCCTTTCAGCGCATGCGCCGAGCCAAGGAGCAAAATCCAGGCTTAAAAATCGTGGTAATCGATCCGCGCGCGACCAGCACCTGCGATATTGCCGACCTGCATTTGCCGATCAAGCCCGGCATGGATGGGTTGTTGTTCAATGGTTTGCTGGCGTATCTGGCCGAGACCGAATCGCTGAATCAAGACTTTATCGATAACCATTGCGAAGGCTTTGCCGAAAGCCTGGCGATGGCGCGGGCCAGTGCCGGCGACTTTGATCAGCTGCTGGCCGGTTGCGGCTTGGCCGCGGCCGATTTAGCGCAACTGTTTGTCTGGTTTGCCAGTTCTAATAAAGTGGTGACCGTCTATTCGCAAGGCATCAACCAATCCAGCTCCGGATCGGATAAATGCAACGCCATCATCAATTGCCATCTGGCTACCGGCAAGATCGGCAAGCCGGGCTGCGGCCCGTTTTCGTTTACCGGCCAACCCAATGCGATGGGCGGGCGAGAAGTCGGCGGCTTGGCCAATATGCTGGCGGCGCATATGGATCTGGAAAATCCGGAGCATGTCGACAGGGTCGGGCGATTTTGGGGTAGTCAGCGAATCGCCAATCGGCAGGGTTTGAAGGCGGTGGAGCTATTCGATGCCATCGCCGACGGCACGGTCAAGGCGGTCTGGATCATCGCCACCAATCCGGTGGTATCAATGCCGGATGCCGATAAAGTCAAGCGCGCCTTGCAACAATGCGACTTCGTGGTGGTGTCCGATTGTATCGCCCGGACCGATACAGTCGAGCTGGCGCACGTCAAGTTGCCGGCCGTCGGTTGGAGCGAAAAAGACGGCACCGTCACCAATCTGGAGCGTCGAATCTCCCGGCAACGGCCACTGTTTGCCCCGGCCGGCGAGGCCAGGCCCGACTGGTGGATCATCTCTCAGGTAGCCCGGCGCATGGGGTTTGCCGGATTTGGTTATCAAAGCAGCGCCGATATTTTTCGGGAGCACGCGGCCTTGTCCGGCTTTGAAAATGACGCCGAGCATGAGTTGCGCGATTTCGATATTTCAGCTTATGCCGACATCGATCAAGACCGATTCGATAGCTTGCAACCGGTGCAATGGCCGGTGACAGCCGCCGCAAGCGGCGGTACCGCGCGATTGTTCGGCGATGGCCGGTTTTATACCAACAGCGGCAAGGCCCGCTTCATCGCGGTCGGTCCGCGAGGGCCGCTGTTTCCGGTCGATGCCGAATATCCGTTTACCCTGAATACCGGTCGCCTGCGCGATCAATGGCACACCATGACCCGCACCGGATTGGCGGCCAAGTTGAATAGCCATAGGCCGGAGCCAACGGTGGAAATTCATCCCGAGGATGCGTTTCGATTACGCCTGCAACCGGCTGGTTTGGCGCTGCTGACTAGCCGGTGGGGCAACATGCTGGCCAGGGTGGACATTACCTTGTCGCAACAACCCGGCAATTTATTCGTGCCCATGCATTGGAGCGGGCAACTCAGCAGCAGGGGTAGGGTAGGCGCCTTGGTGAATCCGGTGGTCGATTCTCTGTCCGGCCAGCCGGAAAGCAAGCAGACCCCGGTCACTATCGAACCCTGGCCGGCAGCCTGGCAGGCGTTGGTGCTGTCGCGACAAGCTTTGGATATTGATGGTTGCGAATATCAGGTCAAAATCAAGGGTGATGGTTTTTGGCGTTATCAGTTGGCCGGCCGGGCTGCAATCGACGATTTGCCGCATTGGAGCCGGAACATAATGGCCGGCGGCCGGCAGGATCAAGACAACTGCCTGGAATACCGGGACATCGAGGCCGGCGATTATCGGTTGGCGCAACTCGATGATCAGTGCTTGTCGGCGTGCGTGTTCATCAGCGCCAAGGCTGTGTTACCGGATCCGGGCTGGTTGGGTAGCCTGTTTGCAAAACCGGGATTAAATCGCAGGGAGCGCCTGAGCTTGCTCAGCGGCTTACCGCCGCAAGGCGAACAAGATGTTGGCCGCACCGTATGTTCTTGTTTCAACGTCGGCGAAAACACCATACTGAATGCGATCAAAACCCGTAACCTAAATAGTGTCGCCGGCATCGGCGAATGTTTAAGCGCCGGTACCGGCTGCGGCTCCTGTTTACCGGAGCTGAAAAGCTTGTTGCCTAAGGCTTGTCAAACCTTGGTTGAAGGTTAGGCTGGCGTTCAGCCGGAAAACCTAGCCTAATTGATTCTATTCGACCGATTAGCTGATCAAAATCCCTGGGCATAGTCGATGATCAACGGGGCATGATCGCTGAAGCGCTGGTCTTTATACACCCGCGTGGATTGCGCCGTGCCGGCCAGGTTTGGCGTCGCGATTTGGTAATCGATGCGCCAGCCCACATTCTTGGCCCAGGCCTGGCCTCGGTTGCTCCACCAAGTGTAACAAGCATCGGTTGCGTCAGGATGCAGGCGGCGATAGACGTCCACCCAGCCTTGATCGTTTAGCACTTGGCCGAACCAGGCCCTTTCCTCCGGTAAAAAGCCGGAGTTTTTTTGATTGCCGCGCCAGTTTTTCAAATCGGCCTGCTGATGGGCGATGTTCCAGTCGCCGCAGATCACCACTTCGCGGCCGCTGGCCTTCAAGGCCGACAGATGCGGATAAAACCGCTGCATCACGCTGAATTTCACGGCTTGCCTATCCTCGCCGCTGGAGCCGGATGGCAGGTACAACGAAATCACCGATAAGTTGCCGAACCGCGCCTCCAAATAACGTCCCTCGGCGTCGATGTCATCATGTCCCAAGCCTTCGATGACCTCATCGGCCGGGCGTTTGCTGTATATGCCGACCCCGCTGTAGCCTTTCTTTTCAGCGTAATGAAAATAGCCGCTGTAACCGTCCGGATTCAGCATTTGTTCGGTCATATTGGCGGCTTGGGCCTTGATCTCCTGCAGGCAGACCAGGTCGGCCTGTTGTTCGGCCAGCCAGTGGTAAAAACCTTTACTCGCCGCCGAGCGGATACCGTTGAGATTGAGCGAAATGATGCGCATGGGTGATTGGAACGGACTGGATCAAATGGGAGTATGGTTTTTTGAAATCAATTTCGGAAAGTTTGTCCAATCATATTTAAGCAACGTCTAACTTCTCCAGAAAGCCGGCGTAAACAGTACGATTAAGGTAAACACTTCCAGCCGGCCCAACAGCATGGCGATCGAACAAATCCAGGTTTGAAAATCGCTCAGGCTGGCGTAATTAGTCGCAGGGCCGACTTGATGCAGACCGGGGCCGGCATTGTTGATGCAAGCGATGATGGCGCTGAGGGCTGAAATCGGCTCGAGACCGGCAAAGATCAGCGAAAAGGTCAAAACCACCACTGAAATAAAATACAGAAAAATAAAGGCCAACACCGCGAAGATGACCTTGTTGGCGATCGGTGTGTTGCCGATCCGGATTGGGTTGATGGCGCGCGGATGCAGGATGCTGAACATTTCCCGGCCGGCTTGTTTCCAAAGCAGCAATGTACGGAACATCTTGATGCCGCCGCCGGTGGAGCCGGTACAGACGGTGATGCAGCTCAGGTACAGCATCCACCACGGTACAAAGGGCGGCCACTGGTCGTAATCGACACTGACAAAACCGCAATCGGTGGCGATCGAGACCAAGTTGAAGGTCACATGGCGCAAGCCGACGAAAAAGTCGGGATAGATGTCGAAATGCCACAGATAACCGGCGCAGAGCAAAATACTGGAGGAAATCAAGGCCAACATCGGCATGGTTTCCGGGTCGGCCAGATGCGGTTTCAGGCTGCGCTGATGTAGAACCGTGTAGTGGGTGGCAAAATTCATCGCCGAAATCAGCATGAACACGGTCAACACCAGCTCGATCGCGGCCGAATCGAAATAGCCAACGCTGGCGTCGTGAGTGGAAAAACCGCCCAGGCCCAGGGTAGCGAAGGCATGGCAGATGGCATCGAACCAGCCCATGCCGGCCAGCTTCAAGCATAGGATGCAGGCCAAGGTAATACCGGCATAGACCAGCCACAGCAGGCGGGCGGTTTCGGTAATGCGCGGGGTGATTTTGCTGTCCTTGACCGGGCCGGCGATTTCGGCTTTATAGAGCTGCATGCCGCCGACGCCGAGCAGCGGCAGCACGGCTACCGCCAGTACGATGATACCCAAGCCGCCTATCCAGTTCAGTTCATGACGCCATAAATTCAGGGAGGGGGCTAATTGATCCAGTCCGACTAGAATGGTGGCACCGGTGGTGGTGAAACCGGAGATGGTCTCGAAAAACGCGTCTGTAAACGACAAGCCGGGTATGCCCCAGAGCAGGGGTAAAGTGGCGGCCGACGCCATCAGCACCCAAAAGAACGCCACCAACAGATAGCCGTCCCGGTTTTTCAACTCGCCGCGAAAACGCATGGTGGTACCGGCCAGAATCCCGCCCACGCCGATATTGATGGACATGCCGTCGACAAAATAGTTGACCATGCCATCGTTAAAATACAACGAGGCGACAATAGGGAATGCATAGGTCAGGCCGAACACCATCAAAATCAGGCCAAGGACAAAGACAAGCGTACAAAAACGGTGCATCGGTTGCCGGAGTGAAAGTGGGAAGGGCGGGGCTATTATGCGCTGAAATTAGACTTGACCGAGGAGTTCGGTTTTGCCGAGGACGTAGATGGCGTTGGGGTGGCCAAGGGTTCCGGATTTGTCATGCGCGTAGCCAACAGTCATTCATGTTTGATCAGGGCAGATAAATATAAACAATACGGTCTAAAAATTTTGTAAAAATTTACGGTTCGCCGGTAAAAAAATATAAAAAACCGGCGAATGTTCTCGAGTATGTCACCTTGGTGGGGGAGCTATTTGAGACCAGCTAGGCTCGAATCAGCTGCGGTCGGTTGGCTCGGCGCCGTTGGTGGGCTTGCTTCTGACTTTCACCCATTCGATGCGGGCACCGTTCATCGAGGTCACGGTGATGTCGAACTCATCGAATGATACGGTTTCGTTTTCTTCCGGAATGTCGCGCAATTGAGCCAACACCAAGCCGCCGACCGAATCGACATCTTCCATGTCCAGTTCTTCGTTTTCGATGTCGATACCCAGCACGCGCTCCAACGAAAAGATCGGCAGGCTGCCCTTGCCGAGTAACGAGCCGTCTTCCAGCGTTTGCCAGCCGGTATCACATGGGCGGAATTCGTCGTGAATATCGCCGACCAAGGCCGACAGTAAATTGTCCAAGGTGATGAAGCCGCGCGGCTTTTGTCCTTGCAAGCCGATCACGGCAAAATGCGGCGAACCTTGGTTGAATTGGCGGAACAATTCAACCGCCGGCATATGCGACGGGATGTATTGAATCGGACGCAAATAAGTTTCCAGATCCTTGATGCCCCCATCTTGCTGCAAGCCGAAAAACAGATCCTTCAGATGTATCACCCCCAGTACGTCGGTGCCGTTGCTGTCGAAATAGGGGTAGCGGCTGAAACGGCTGTTAAATACCGTCAGCAGGTTTTCTTGCAAGCTGCAATTGCGGTAAAGCGCGGTGATTTCATGGATGGGCCGCATCAATTCCGAAACTTCCAGTTTGTTGAAGTCGAGCGCCTTGGCCAGTACGTTCCATTCCTCATCGTTGAAGCGTTCGCTGGGCCGGCTGGAACGCAAAATGAGTTTGAGTTCTTCGGTCGAATAATGCGTGTCGTGGCCATGCTGGTAGGAAAGGCCGGCGATGCGCAGCACCAGATTGGCGCTACCGTTCAACAGCCAAATGGCTGGGTACATCAACCAATAGAACAGGTAAAGCGGTCCGGCGCTAAACAAGCCGACGGCTTCTGGATTGCGGATCGCCATCGATTTGGGGGCTTGTTCGCCGACCACGATATGCAAAAACGAGATGGTGCAAAAGGCGAAAGCAAATGAAACGTTGTGGATCAACTCGGGCGAGGTGATGCCCATTTTGGCAAACAATGGATCAAGCAGCTCGGCAAAGGCCGGTTCGCCGATCCAGCCAAGACCCAATGAAGCCAACGTGATACCGAGTTGGCAGGCCGAAAGATAAACATCCAACTGGCTGTGAACCTTGGCCAGGAGCCGCCCGCGCCAACCCTTGGATTGGGCGATGGCTTTGATGCGGGTTTGCCGCAGTTTGACCAGGCTAAACTCAAGCGCGACAAAGAAACCGTTTAAAAACACCAGCAGCAGAGCGCCGGCAACCAAAAAAAGTGTACTCATGAAATAAAAAACAAATTTATGTAAACCGGGAACAAATAAGTTCTCGATGGACTGTGTGGCAGGTGCTTTAGCGGCGACCGAAGGCTTATCGTCGCGGCTAAAGCATCGGCGCCTGCCATGGGCGATGGGGAAAAATAGGTGGTTATTGCCGGCCGAAGCTCGAGTGGTTTGCGATAGGCTCGATTCCTCCGGGTTGCCGTTAACCGATGCGGCAAGCGTTTCGATGCTTTGATCGCGGTCGAATTTCGGTAATCCTTGCCAAAATCGGGTCGCGAAATACACTCCATCATCAAGATTCGGTCAGGTTCTTTTTGTTGCGTTCTTGTCTGGCGTTATGGGTCGAGCGCCAAAATAGCAGCAGGCCTATTACGATCAGGCCGACCAGGAAGTGAATTTCATATTGTTTGATTTCGCCCAGAATAGATTGAGCGATGTCGCCAAATTCATAGCCTAGATAGCCAACCGCTATCGCCCAGATCAAAGCCCCCAGGAAATTCAATATGAAAAACTTGACCGGATGCATGCGGCTGGCGCCTATCACAAAAGGCGTCACATTGCGGACACCGTATAGAAAGCGAAAACCCAGCACGACCTTGATTTGATGCCTATGCAATAGGTCGAACACTTTATCGGTTTTACTGTGCCAGAGAGGACGTTTTTCCAGAAAGCGGATGCCCTTGAAACGGCCCAGATAAAAAAAGGTTTGATCGCCGGCGAATGTGCCGAGAAAAGCGGCTGAAATTACCCAGGGTAGTTGCAAATATCCGCTATGGGCTAGAAATCCCGCGATTACCAGTATTGTTTCGCCTTCCAAAAAGGTGCCGATGAACAAGGCCAAGTAGCCATAATCGATAATGAGTTGTTCTAAATCCATTGCATGGGGTGTGGGTGATAGTGAAATGCCCGCCAGTTTTCTATTAAAGCACAAAGGCAATAGCAGCGGGCGCGATTCGGTATTTTACAGCCCATGGCTTTAATGTGGGGCATTATCTTTATCGGTCGGCAATGAAGCGTTGTCGTTTGCTTCACTTTCCTTGATGGCTTTACGAAAGCCCTTGATGGCGCCGCCAAGGTCCTCGCCTATGTTTTTCAAACGCTTGGTGCCAAACACTAAGATAGCAATCGCCAGTACCACTAATAGATGCGGAAGACTAAAACCCATGATAACTCCTCGTTTATTTCAGTGTTTGCTCGGTAAAAAACCATTGCCGGCTAAACAGTTTGCTTAAAAATAATGGCCATTCAGCAGGAAGTGAACGCCTATGCTGCCGAAAAAACCCAGTAAAATTACCGGCATCCATTTTAAATGAACGCCAAAGGTGTAGATGCCCTTGGTTTGGCCCATTAAACCGACCCCGGCCGCGGAACCTATAGCCAGCAGACTGCCTCCCACCCCGGCTGTCAGCGTGACCAGCAGCCACTGGCCTTGCGAAATCTCGGGGTGCATGGTTAGCACCGCGTACATGATAGTACCGTTATCGATAAAAGCGGACAGAATTCCGACCAGAATATTGGCGATGGTCGGGTCCATGCCAACATAAAGTACGTCGGATGCCAGGGTCAGATAACCGATGAAACTCAAACCGCCGACGCTGACCATGACGCCATAGAAAAACAACAAAGTATCCCATTCCAGATCGGCCACGCTTTTAAAGACATCGAATTTATGGCTTTTGTTCCGTTCCGGCAATTCGACGTCGAACAATTTGTAAACGTGAGCAAAATCGCTGGTCTCGGGCTTGGATTCGGTCTTTTGCAGATAAAAGCCCAAGAATTTCAGATAGGTCAATCCGGCCAGCATGCCGGCTGCGGGCGGGAGTTCCAGAAAGTTTTCAAAGCAAATAGCGGTAATGATGGTCAATAGAAACAGCACGATCATGGTCAATGCGCCGCGTTTCATGGTGGGCGCCTTGCCGACGGCCGCCGGTTGCGACTTTGGAATCCAGAAATACATGATAGAGGCCGGGAGTACGAAATTGACCACGGCCGGGATGAATAACGAATAAAAATCGGCGAATGGCACCATGCCGCTTTGCCAGACCAGCAGCGTTGTAATATCGCCGAACGGGCTAAAGGAGCCGCCGGCATTGGTGGCAACCACGATATTGATGCAGGCAACGCTTAAAAATTGGCGATTGTGCTTGCCCATGGTCATGATGACCGCTCCCATCAACAAGGCCGTGGTCAGGTTGTTGCAAACGGAGGACAAGCCAAACGACATGATCCCGGTAATCCAGAACAACTTGCGATAGCTAAAACCCTTGCTCAACAGCCAGACCCGTAGGTTGTTGAATACACCGCGGTCTTCCATCGCATTCAGATAAGCCATGGATACCATGATGAACAAAAATAGCTCCGCATAGCTTTCAAGCGCCGCTCGGAAAGCAGTACCGGCCTGTTCACCCATTCCGCCCGACACATAGATGCCGGCGATAAAAGCCCAGATCAAACTGGCGGCCAGTACCATCGGTTTGGATTTATTCAGTTCGGTGACTTCCTCGATCATGGCCAGGATGTAGGCGATCGTAAAAATAACGATTGCCAAATAGCCTACCCAGTGATGGGTCAGGTCCAGCCGTTCCGGCTGCACAGAGGCTTCGGCGCCGAATACAAAGTTGGGGAGGACGAATAATGCAAGAGTAAGCAAGAATTTAGAGCGGATGATTTCCATATGGGCAGATATAAGTAAAGGTGGAACGCCCAATCGTCCATGGTCGGAACCTTGGTTTGTGCAGGTTACGAAACGATATGAGTCCTGTCTCGACATGGGCTAATTTTAACGCCTTCGACGGCAAAAAAGTAATCTTCAATTCAAGCTAGTCATATTTGCCGGGTTGCGACATGCTTAAGTACGCTGGGGGTATTGGCAAGGCGATCTGTTTTTGAGATGGGCTCAGGCGCCGATTCAATGTCGGCTGTCGGCGGTTTTGGACTAACATGTCCGCAAGGGCTTGGCGTATCCGCTTGAATCAGTTGCCTCACATGCTTGAATTTAATTCGACACCTAGTCCAGGGGTTATTGAGCGAATCCGGCGTGGGTTATCGATTTAAAATTTAATGGATTAGAGTAAAATGCCCGGCCCTGTCGGGCTCGTTGCCAACCTCGCTGTTGGTTTTTCACCATCCGCTCTTCCCATCCCTAAATGACTATATTTGCCTTATTGCGTTTAATTGTGGTGCTTGCTTGTTTGACTGTTTCGCCACTCGTGGCTGCCAATGGCTCCAATGCCGGGTTTTTGGTATTGAACTATCACGATATTTTGGAAGAAGAAGAAAAAATACCGCCATTCGACCGCATCGCGGTCAATAAGCAGCATCTGGAGCAACATTTCGCCTGGCTGAAAAAGAACGACTACCACGTGATCAGTATTCAAGATTTGGTGGATGCGGTGAAGGGCGAAAAATCATTGCCCGGCAAGGCGGTCTTATTAACCTTCGATGACGGTTATCTGAGTTTTTACACCCGCGCCTTGCCTTTATTGAAAAAGTATAAATACCCGGCCACGCTTGCCGTGGTCGGTTCGTGGCTGGAGGGGGAAAACACCAAAGGCGTTAAACCCTTGATGTCGGTTGCTCAAATTCAAGAAGTCATGGCCAGTGGCTTGGTTGAAATCGCTTCCCATACCCATGATCTGCATCATGGCATAACAGCCAATCCGCAAGGCACCGAGCATAGCGCCGTGACCGCGCGCTTATATAGCAGCGAATACGAAGAATACGAAAAAGACGAGGATTACCGTGGCCGAATTTTCAAGGAAATCGAAAAAAGCTCGGAACGCTTGTTTCAGTTGCTGGGCATCCGGCCCCGGGTAATGGTTTGGCCTTATGGCGAATATAATACGATTGCCTTGGAAGCGGCTAAGCAATATGGCATGCCGCTCACCATGGGGTTAAGCGATGGCGTCAATAGCCTGGCCGACGTGGGCGTGATGAAGCGCTTGATGATCACCGATGACATCAACGGGAAGCAATTCGCCGAGGTGGTCAAGAATCAGCGTAGCGACTTAACATTACGCGTGGCACATGTCGACATGGATTATATTTATGACGAGGACGAAGAACAGACTACCCGTAATCTGAGCGCATTACTCGAACGTATCAAGGCCAGCGGCGCCAACACGGTATTTCTACAGGCTTATTCCGACCCGGACGGGGATGGCAATGCCGATGAACTGTATTTTCCGAATCGGCATTTGCCGGTGCGGCGCGACATGTTCAATCACGTCGCCTCGCAGTTACATACTAAGGCTAGCGTCAAAGTGTATGCCTGGATGCCGATCTTGGCTTACAAAGCCGATGTGCCGTTAAAATGGTTTGTAAAGGAATGGCGCGACGGTGGGCCGCAATTATCCAGACACATTTACACCCGGTTATCCCCCTTTAATCCGGAAGCCAGACAGTATATTGCTGAAATTTACGAGGACTTGGCTAAATACTGCGATTTCAACGGCATTCTGTTTCACGATGACGGCATTCTATCTAATTTCGAGGATGTTTCTCCGCTGGCGATGGAGATGACTCATAAGGTTTGGGGCTTGCCGGCCGAGTTCGAGGCCATTCATGCCTCGCCTGAATTGAGCCTGCGCTGGGCCCAGCACAAAACCGAACTGTTGGGGCAATTTACCGATTACCTGGCCGACAGGGTCAGGTTTTACCGGCCTTATATTAAAACCGCCCGTAATTTCTACGCATTGCCCTTATTGGAACCCTATAGCGAAGAGTGGTATGCCCAATCTTTCCCGGCTTATTTAAAACATTACGACTACGTCGCGATCGAAGCCATGCCGTTCATGGAAAAAGCGGATCATCCTAAACAGTGGCTGACCGAACTGGTTCAAAAAACCGCCAAATATCCGGATGGCCTCAAAAAAATGCTGTTCGAGTTGCAAGCAGTCGATTGGAACAAAAAACAAGACGTTCCAATGCCTATTTTCACCGAGCAATTTAATTTGCTGAAAAAATTGGGCGCTAAACATATCGGTTATTACCCCGATAACGTGCATCACGATCACCCAAAACTGGAAGAGTTGAAAAAGTTTTTCCCGGCAACTAAACCGGAATGACCCTTATGGATCAATTAATCACGTACCCCGTGGTTCAGCATCTGATTGACTGGTGGCTGATAACACAGGAATATCTGGAAGAAATGCCGTGGCAGTCATTCAATGAATGGCTGTCGCGGTTTGTGTTTTATTATCCGCTGCTGATGGCCTATGTCTGGATGATAGGCGGCATCATTTACTATCTGCGCTGGGAGCGGAATCGAGGCAATGTGCTGTCCGATTTGCCGGTTTTAGCCGAATACCCGATGGTGTCGATTCTGGTTCCTTGTTACAACGAAGGCGATAATGTCCGGGAAACCATCGAGTATTTACTGCGGCAGAACTATCCCAATTATGAAATCATCGCCATCAACGACGGCAGCCAGGACAATACCTTGGATATTCTGCATGAATTGGCCGGGCAACATCCCATACTTCGGGTCGTCAATCTGGCCAGCAACCAAGGCAAGGCGGTGGGGTTGCGCACGGCGGCCTTGCTGGCCAATAGCGAAATTCTGATAGGCATCGATGGCGATGCCTTGTTGGCGCCCAATGCAACCGCCTGGATAGCCAGGCATTTTCTGGAGAACCCCAATGTGGGAGCGGTAACAGGCAATCCGCGTATCCGGAATCGGTCTACCCTGCTGGGTAAGGTCCAGGTCGGTGAGTTTTCGGCGATTGTCGGCATGATCAAACGCGCCCAGCGTTCATACGGACACATTTTTACCATTTCCGGCGTGATTGCCGGTTTTCGTAAAACCGCCCTGCATGATGTGGGGTATTGGAGTCCCGACATGGTTACCGAAGATATCGACATCAGCTGGAAACTGCAACTGGCTGGCTGGAGCATCCATTTTGAACCCAATGCCTTGTGTTGGGTGTTGATGCCGGAAACCTTGAAAGGTTTGTGGAAGCAGCGCAGCCGTTGGGCGCAGGGTGGGGTGGAAGTGTTGCGGCGCTATTTCCGGCCGTTGTGGCGCTGGGGTTCGCGCGGCATGTGGCCGCTGTATTTGGAATGTTGTATCAGTTTATGCTGGGCGTTCTTGGTGGCGGGGTTACTAATCGCCGCGCCGTTGCAATGGATTATGACCGAGCAGCCGCAAGAGGCGTTGGAAGATTTATCCCCGCATTGGACCAGCATGTTGTTATGCGTCACCTGTCTGATTCAGTTTGCCGTTAGTCTGACGATTGATTCGGTCTATGAAAAAACTAGCGGCGGTTCGGCGCAACATTACTATTGGATGATTTGGTATCCGATTGTGTATTGGCTGATCAGTGTCGGCACCACCATTCACGGTTGTATCAAGGCGTTGCGCAAAAAGAGAGGTCAACGCGCGGTGTGGGTCACCTTGGATAGAGGTTTGAGGCAAAAATGAAAGAAATCATCATCAACCAGCCGCATTTGCAAAGTCTGCAACAAAGACTGGGTTCGGTATTTTTATCGGCGATGAGTTGGTTATTGTGGCTGTATTTCCTGCTGCCGTTGTTCACCTTGGGCGGTTGGTTGATGGGGGTGAAAAGCTGGTCGGACGAAATCCGCTGGTTCGGCGGCTACAAAACCCTGTTGGAATTGTTGCAGATGTACGGCGGCATCATCATCGTCATTGCGCTGCTTTGGTTGGTTTGGACTTTTTTCCTGTCATGGCTGCATGCATCGACCAAGCACAAAACCCTAGCACCAGTCAGCGATCGGGCCTTGGCCAATCTGTTCGAGCTGGAGACTGCTCAACTGCTTAATGCCAAGGCTTGCAAGACACTGACCGTTCATTTCGATGACCACGCCGCCATCACTCGGATCGACTGCATAAAATAAGGCAATTGCCTGTGTTTCCACGCCAATTTTTTAGCCGTCATGCGGAATGGCGAGTCATGCGGAGCGGGTTATTTCAAGCGGGAGCAAAAATTCTTGATTAAAATACTGGGTAAAAGCATAATTATTCCTTATCAATCAGTTAAAGAGGTTTGTATGGCCGATCCTATTGTTTTTACAGACAGTGCCGCAAGCAAAGTCGCGGGTTTGATTCAGGAAGAGGGCAACGATAACCTCAAGCTCAGAGTCTACATCACCGGCGGCGGTTGCTCGGGTTTTCAGTACGGCTTTACCTTCGATGAAGAAGTCAACGACGACGACACTCAGATTCAGAACGGCGGCGTTACCGTCTTGATCGACTCGATGAGCATTCAGTATCTGAATGGGGCCGAGATCGATTACAAGGAAGATTTATCCGGCGCCCAGTTCGTGATCCGCAACCCCAACGCCACCACTACCTGTGGCTGCGGTTCGTCTTTCTCGGCCTAACATTCGGCGCTTCGTAGTGCTGGTGATTTTATGCCCTAAATAGCGGGGCCACTCCCTGCAGGCTCAAACTTGAGTTTCCGGCAATGTGGGTAAAATGCCCGGTTAATGAATATGGCCGATAAAATCAGGATGGAGATGATTTTGAACAAGCCGTCGGCAATAGAATACCCGGCTAATCCGGCAAGGACTGGGGCCAGGCAAATTTATAGCTGCCCTTGCGGATATTGATAAACGCCAGCTCCGGCAGGCTCATCATCAGCCCGCGAGTGCCGTTGGTCAGTGCCTCGCCGCCGTCAATAGGCAATTCGAACAGGCCCAGCAAGCTCTGGCCCAGGCCGGTCATGGTATTAAAGGCTCCGAACAGCGGCCGCAACAGCCAGCCGTCATCGGTAAAAAACAGGAAGGCGGCATCGTCGGGATTATAGCGATACAGTTGGGCGCTGAAGATGTTCGATTCCCGGAGGTAGACCCAGGGCGCGAAATCCTCCTGGTATTGTTTTTGCAGTTGTTGCTGTCGGAATGACGGTAAGACCGTGACATTTTTGACCGGATAGGCGGATTGCAGCTTGGCATAGGCAGTGAACGGAATAAAGTGCAAATCCGGATCGATGACGCCGCCCAGCCGTTGTTCGGTTTCATGGCCTAAGGCTTGGTTTATGCTACGAAAAATTTCGGTGACGCAGTTGCGCGACAGTAAGTCGTAAGCATAATGCTGTTCCAGTTCGGTTTTCAGTTGCGGGCCGATAAGCCCTATTGCCCGCAAGGCCTGTTGCAGCGCCTGATCGGATAAATCCGGGCTCATCGATAACGGCAATTCCAACCCTTTGAGCGGCAGCGCTTGCTGGCCCCGATAACGCAGGCTTTTTCGGCTTAGACTGAGCCGCCATTCTCGATACCGGTTGGCCGCCCGTTCCAGATCGGTGTAAGCCAGATCATCCAATGTTTCGCTCCGGTCCAGGGATTGCCACTGTTGACGCCACCCCTGTTCGGCGGCCTGACGTTGGCGTTGCATGTCTTCGGCTTGGCGGCTATAGGTTTCGGTGGAAATAACGCCGGCATCGCTACTGAAATCGTCCAGAAATAGCCAGTGTCCGGACTGCAAGCTTTGCTCGACCGCCACTAATCGGGCCAAGGTTACAAACAAAGCCTGTCCCCAGTCCGGCCGTTTCGAGCTCAGCAAGGCTTGCGCTGTTTTCGATAAATGCTGCTGAAATTTTTGCAGAGCCAGTCTTTGGGCTTCGTCCAGTTGCCAGTCGGCCTCATCTAGCTGATGGCAGGTGTCTTCGGCCAAGGGGCGGGTTTCCCTCAATGCCCGCACGGCCAATAAACCGTTTAATAAGTCGGTATAGCGCTGGAAAAATCCGTAATCGGTCTGCGCCGTTGGGTTATCGAAGCGGGGCACCGGTAGTTGCTGAATGGCTCCATGCAATTCTTGCAACCGACGCGGTAAAAAATCCGGGCCTTGTTGCCGGTTGATTTGTTCAAGCAGTCGACCGAGGATGGCGCGGGCGGCGTCGGCGGTTTGGCATTCTCCGGCCGGGATTGCCGGGCGAGTTAAATCCCGGTCGCTATAAAACAAGCCGGCTCCGGCCAGTTTAAGCCGTTTATCGGCTATGGATGTAGGATCACCCTTTAAATTTAATAACCATTCCAGCAGCAGGCGGTCATTTTCCAAGGCCTGTTGGCGTTTGAATCGTCTGTCCTGATCCCAGAATTGGCGTTTGAAGTAATCCTTCAATAACGCAACAGTGGAGCCGGAAGCCTCGATATCGGCGGCGTGTATCGTGCGGTTTTGCAGGTAACGGTAGTCGAAGCTAAAGTCTTCGGCATTTTCCTTGACCAATCGGATCAGGCCATCGCTATATTGGTAATGGTAGACCTGATCGTCAAATTGCAGCGCGGCGTGGCCACCGCTGGAATTGCCCTCGTTGGCTTCGATGTACAGGTAGCGAAATGTATCGGCGTTGGCGCTGTTTAAGCAAAATAACAGCGCCAACAACCCTGCGGCGGCTTTCAAGCGCCGTTACTTCCGGCTGTCGTAGCCATCCTGGATAGACTGCATTTTTTCGGCATCGCCGTCGGCGAAATTGTTTTTGAAGGTTTCGTAGCCGACACCATCAATACCGGCCTTTTTCAAGGCTTTACCGATCGCTTTATAGGTGTGCGGATCGGATTCCCAGTCGCTGACGCCGTGATCGTTTGCAATTTCTCCCAGACCTTTTTGAAAACCTTCGTAATCGGTCGGACCGGAGGTGGATTTCAGATAGGCGTAGGTGTAGTCGACAACATCGGATTCGTATTTTTTAAAATTGATGGACGACGACAGGGACGAGGGCGATGAGGCCAGATCCGACGAGCTTTCAACGCTGGTTGAGCTGGATTCCGAACTATGCGAGAACGAACAGGCGTTCAACGCCATGGCGAAACAAATCGGGGTGATACGGTATGCGATGGAATTTAAGCCGGACATGATGGCAGCTCCTTAACAGTGATAAAAATAGAGGCATAACGATTCAGCGCGTTTTTTTAAATATCCCGATCTTGCGAAGCACAATAAATCATCGGTTTTACCCGTCGCTGAACGGTTACGAATAGTCTGGTATAGGCTAATTATTTCCGCTTATGGTTTCCTTACGCTCGACACCCCAGGTTTTTAGCGATGTTTAGCGTGAGAATGACCAATAAATTCTTAAATGGATTGGATCTACTCCATAAAATCATGCCAGATTCTATCGACTTGTGCCCGTAATTCGCTGAATTCGGCGTCGCCGGCGGTGGCGCTTTCGCCTTGCAGCACTTGGTGATGGCCGTAATCGCGATAGCTGCAATAGGCTTTTTTCAGCAGGGCGGCATCTTCATTGCTGATGAAACCATGCGCGGCCAGTCCTTCCAGCAGACGGACATTGTCGGTGTAGGCGGCAAGGCTTGGGTTTTTAGCGGTCTCGGCCAGCACGCCGAATTGCACGATAAACTCGATGTCGGCAATGCCGCCCTTGCTTTGTTTTAAGTCGAAAACCTCGGCATTTTTGCTGGCCAGGGCGTCACGCATTTTCTCGCGCATTTCCCGCACTTGCAGTTTCAGTTCGGTCACATCGCGCGGCATGGCTAGAATGCGGGCGCGGATGGCCTCGTATTCGGCTTTCAAGCTCAAGTCGCCGGCCACGAAGCGGCCGCGCACCAAGGCCTGATGTTCCCAGGTCCAGGCCTGATCGCGCAAATAATCTTCGTAATGCTGGATATGGGTCACCAGCAAGCCGGAGTCGCCGTTGGGGCGCAGGCGCAAATCGGCTTCGTACAAGACCCCGGACAGCATTTTTGTATCCAGGATGTGGCGGACTTTTTGCCCCAGACGCAGATAAAACTGGCCGGCGCTGATCGGTTTGTCGCCATCGGTCATCAGGTTGACATCGGTGCAGTCATACAAAAACACCAAGTCCAGGTCGGAGGCATAACCCAATTCGATGCCGCCGAATTTGCCGAAGGCGATGATTGCAAAACCGCGGGCTTGATTGACATCGGTGCCCGGCGGGCAGCCGTGTTTGTCGGTCAGTATTTGCCAGGCCCGTTCCAGCACCTGTTCCAGTATCGCTTCGGCGGTCCAGGTCAGATAGTCGCTGACGATCATCACCGGAATCACGCCCATGATGTCGGCCGCCGCCACCCGCAACACATTCAGATGTTTGAACTGGCGCAAGGCGATCATCAACTGTTCGCCATCCTGAGTGTCGACTTTGTCGAGTTCGCGGAGCAAATCGCGGCTTAGATCGGCTTTTTTCAGGGGCTCGAACAGGGTGCGCGGGTCCAGCAACTCGTCGAACAGAATCGGATATTGAGCCAAGTATTCGCAAATCCACTGGCTGGCGGCCGCCAGTTTGATCAACTGGGTGAGGGCGTCGGGATTTTCCGCCAGCAACGACAGATAGACATTGCGGCCGGATACGGCCTCGAACAAGTCCAGAATCCGTAACAGGGTTTGGTCGCGGTTTGCTATGCAGGGTATGCGTTCGAGCAACAGCGGCATCAGTCTGTCCAACACGCTGGCACCCTTGCGCGACATACGCTTGATCGGATTGGAGGTCTTGAAATCCAAAATGGCGCTAAACACGGTCTGCGGATCGGCATAGCCTAAATCAAGCAGGGTTTCCAGCGCCAATTCCTCGTCGGCGCCGGCCCAAACCTGGCGACTGGCTTGCTGCTGATTGTCCTGTTCGCTGAGTGAAAATACCTGATCGAAAATAGCATGTACGCTGGCGCGGACCCGGTCCAGTTCCCGCTTGAAGCTGTCCCAGTCTTCAAAATCCAGCGAAAACGCCAGGACTTGCCGGGCCAACGGTTGTTGAGGCAGGTCGTGGGTTTGTTTGTCCTGATACTGCTGGATGTGGTTTTCCACCCGGCGCAGGAAACGATAGGCGAATTTCAGCGTCGCCACATCGTCGCTTGCCATCAGTCCCAGTTCATCCAATACCTCCAGTATTACCTGGATTTCCCGTTGCCGCAGCGCTATCTCCCGGCCGCCGCGTATCAGTTGAAAGGCTTGGCCGATGAACTCGACTTCCCGAATGCCGCCGGGGCCGAGTTTGACGTTTTCCATTCGGTCCTTGCGTTTTAGTTCCTGAGTGATCTGGTATTTCAACGACCGCAGTTCCTCGAAAGCACCGTAGTCCAGATAGCGTCGATAGACGAAGGGTTTTATCAAGGCGGCAAGTTGTTTGCCGGTGTTGAAATCACCCGCCACTTGCCGGGCTTTGATCATCGCATAGCGCTCCCACTCGCGAGCCTGGGTCAGGTAATAATTTTCCATGCCGTCGAAGTTCATGATCAAGGGGCCGCTGTCGCCGAAGGGCCTGAGGCGCACGTCGGTGCGAAACACAAAGCCGTCCACGGTGATTTCGTCCAGCATTTTTACCAGCGAACGGCAGATACGGCTGAAAAATTCGCCGTAGCTGATTTCCTTTTTTTCGCTCAACACGCCGTCTTCGGCATAGGCAAAAATCAGATCGATGTCGGACGAATAATTCAGCTCCCAGGCGCCTAGTTTGCCCATGCCCAGCACCACGATGTTGAACGGCGTGCCATCGGACAGGGTCGGCGTGCCCCAGCGTTGACAGGCTTGCCGGTAGAAAAAATCCAAGGCGGTCTGGATGCAGGCTTCGGCTAGTGCGGTCAAATCGGCCAGGGTTTCGTCCAGATCCGACCAGCCGGCCAGATCGCGCCAGGCGATGCGTACCATTTCTCGGCGCCGGAACAAGCGCAAATGCTTGGCCAGACCGGCCTCGCTCTCGGCCGGAGAATGTTGCAATGCGGCGGCGTAATCATCACGGCGGCTTGCGGAAAACAAATCGCCGGATTGCACAAGACCCGTGATTAAGCGCGGATCGCGCAGCCAGCTATCGCTGATGAACTGGCTGCAACCGCAGACTTTTAATACCGATGTGCGGAAATTATCGTTATCGAAGATGGCCAAATCCTCCTCGGTCAGTTTGTCTTCGAGTTCGGCGCTGAAAGTAAGCGCCTGGCTGTGCAAGGCATCAGGTAAATGCACGGTATGCTGGGACAGTAAAGTCTGAAGAGTCATGGACGAGTTTAGGTTAACGGTAAACCGCTAATGATACCTAAACTGTGCAGTTGGCCCTAGTGGGTATGGAATGTTGGAAAGTTGGGTGTGATTCAAACCGAGGCGTAAATTAACGAAACGCTACGCGAAGCTGATTTAAAGTCGGTTCTCGGACCGACAGCCGAGTTGCTTTCTTTTGCTCGGCCAAAAGACAGCAACCAAAGAAAAGGCCGCCCAATACCGCCTTTCCTGCGCTTCTCGTATTTGACGAGGGTTTTCTCAAGGGGCTTCCCAGCCCCTCCGAAAACGAGCGGCATCCCCCTGCCACTCCCATGGCGGGCTATTCTCGTCAAATGCTGCGATGCTCGGGGCGGTATCAGGGGATTACCCCCATGCCTTCGGCATATTTCCGCTTCGCGGTTTTATTGCAAACAAAAGAATTCCGCCTCAGTTTGAATCGCACCCGGAAAGTTTGGCCGGATAATCGGGCTAAGCGACTTGAGGCTAGGCTGCCTGGCAAGCATTGATGGATCAGCCAGGCAGTCAAAGGAAGGGTGTTGGACCGTTATGCAGTGGATTTAGCCAAGACAAACCCGGTTTCTGCCCAGGCTTTTGGCTTTGTACATGGCCGAATCCGCCCGCTTGATAAGGCTGTCCATGGTATCGTTGCCTGTTAAGGTGCTGATGCCGAGGCTGGCGGTGATATTCAGCACGGCCATGCCGTAAGCTATGGTGTGCGATTCGATGCCAAGGCGGACCCGTTCGGCAATGATGGCGGCGGCTTCCTGGTTGGTGTCTATCAATAAAATCACGAATTCCTCTCCGCCATAGCGAAATACAATATCGCTTCCGCGCACGCTGTCTTTGACCCAGCCGGCCACCGAGGCCAGGGCTAGATCGCCGCAGTCATGGCCGTGTTCATCGTTAATCCATTTAAAGTGGTCGATGTCGACAAAGATCAGCGATAAATGCTGTTCGCAGCGATTAGCGCGCTTCATTTCCCGCATTAAGGTGTCGTTGAACGCCGTTCTGTTATGGGTTTGGGTCAACGGATCGGTGTAAGCCATTTGCAAGGCTTGATGGAACAGGGTGGCATTTCGCAGCGGATAAATCAGGCAGCACAACAGGCTTTCCAGCATCTTCAGTTCTTCCTTGCCGAAACGTTGACTGCGTGTCAATTTCAGTTCGCCGAGCTGTTGATCTTCGACTTTCAGGGAATAGCTGCAGGAATGGCGTCCGATGATGCCGCGCTTGAACGCCAAATCGAATTCAGGGTTGACATATTCCAGGCTGTTATGCGGAATGGTAACTTGGATTTTATTGCAGAATATCGAGATCAGTTCGTTGAATTCCAGCGTGGTTTGCAGGGCGCTGCTGATGTCGTAATGATGAAGGTTAACCGCTGTCGAGGCTTCAAAACTTTTATTGCTGACAACGGCTAGTTCGGCTGCTTTTTCTTTCATGACACTTCCTCGGGTCTCGAATCAACGGTTCAACGTGTTCAAGCGATAGCTGTGCCAGATTAAATTATTTTATATAAATCAATTTATTAATTTATTTTTGCTGCCGGGAGTGGCAAAAAATTGCCGCGCGGATTTTAGAATAGACCCAGTTGCACCTGCGCAACTTCGGACATCATTTCCCTGGACCAGGGCGGGTCCAGCACCACTTCGACGTTGACCGAGCTGACGCCCGGCAAGGCCCGGATGCATTTTTCCACGTCGCTTTGAATCACGGGACCCATGCCGCAACCCGGAGCCGTCAACGTCATTCTGATATGAACGTCGTTTCCGCCTTGGGCGTTGCCGCTGACATCGCAGCCATATACCAGTCCCAGATCGACGATATTCACCGGAATTTCCGGGTCATAAACCGTTTTCATGACTTCCCAGCAGTTTTTTTCCACGGCTTTGGCGTCGGTTTCCGAGACCAGGGTATGCAACTCATGCGCTTCCTTGCCCAGCGCATCGGCATCGACGCCGGCAATGCGCACCATATGGCCGTAGTCGGTGATTACGGTGTAATTGCTGCCCAGCGATTGGTGTATCGTGACTTCCTGACCCTTGTTCAAGGTGCCTTGGTAGCCGTCGGGGATAGTGACCATGTTGACGTCGCGGGTTAAAGTAACTACTTCTCTTTCTGCCATAGTCATTCGAATGTAAAAGTCTGTGCGTCAATAATTTGACCAGTGATACCGATGCTGGCCGTGTCAAATAAGTAACAGTAAATCGGGTCCAAGCTGCTCATTGGCGGCAGTTTGGATTTGTCTTCGGCCGGATAGGCTTTTTTGCGTAGCGGCGAATCGACCGGGCCTGGAACCAGGGTATTGACTCGGATTTTTTGCCCGGCTTCCAGTTCTTCGGCCAAAATCTTGGCAAAGCCCTCCAGCGCGATTTTAGACACGCCATAAGCGCCGCTATAAGCCTGGGCTTGTCGCGCGGCGGAATCCGAGGTAAACACAATCGAAGCATGCGGACTTTTTTGCATCAACGGCAGTAGCACCCGGCTCAATAAAAACGGGGCATTCAAGTTGACGTTTAAGGCGTGGCCCCAATCCTGGGTTTTATGTATAGCCAGAGGCGTATAAGCGCTGAATTCCACGGCGGAATGCAACAGGCCTTGCAGCGAGCCATAATGTTGGCCGATGGCATCGGCCATTTCCTGGTATTGGGCTTCGCTGGCGCCGGCCAAGTCGAAGGGATACATAACGGGTTCGGTGCCGCCGCAATTAACGATGGCGTCGTATATTTTTTCCAGCTTGGGGATGCTTTTATCCAGCAAAATCAGTTTGGCGCCGCGTTTGGCCAACGCCAGCGCGGCGGTGCCGCCGAGTCCTCCGCCCGCTCCGGTGATCAGAATAACTTGATCGGTCAATGACATAGCGTAGCCTGTATCCATTTTTGCAGTTGATGAGGGTGCTCGATGAGAGCGTCCGCGCCCCAGTTTTCCGGCTGGTCGCCGTCTTTTAGATAACCGTAGACGGCCGCCAGGGTTTTCATGTTGGCATTTTTGCCGGCGGCAATATCGTGCGAGGCATCGCCGATGTAGACACAGTTTTCGGGCCTGACCGCGGCTTGCCTACAGGCCGCCAGCATGGGTTCCGGGTGCGGTTTGCTGTTGGCGGTGGTATCGCCACTGATGACGCAGGCCGCGCGTTCGGTCAGTTTTAATGCATCCATCAAGGGCAGGGTAAAGCGTTCGCGTTTGTTGGTGACCACGCCCCATTTCAAGCCCAGACTTTCAATGGTTTCCAGCGTTTCGTAGATACCGCTAAAAAACCGGCTATGCTCGGCAATATTGTTTTGATAGCAATCCAGCATGAATTCCAGTAGTTGGTTTTGCCGATCCTGATCGGCGTCGGCCACCGCCTGTTTGATCATCGCCAATGCGCCCAGGGAAATACAGGGTTTAACCTCGGCTTCATTTACCGCGGCATAGCCATGCGCGGTTAAGGTCCGGTTTAAACAGGCGATCAAATCCGGTGCGGTATCCACTAGGGTGCCGTCCAGATCGAATAACACGCAATCAAGCTTGAAACAGGTCATTGATTATTCGGGGCGCTTGAAAGCGGCGATGTAATTGACATCGATGTCCTGGCCCAGGCTAAAGCGCTTGCTGAACGGGTTGTATTGAATACCGGTCATGGCTTGTAATTCTAGGCCGGCATTGCGGGCCGACTGGCTTAGCTCGGAAGGCTTGATGAAGGTTTTGTATTCGTGCGTGCCTTTCGGAACCATTTTCAATAAATGTTCGGCGGCTAAAATAGCCAGCAGATAGGCTTTGGGTACACGATTCAGGGTGGAAAAAAACACCATGCCGCCGGGTTTTACCAGTGTGGCGCAAGATCGGATGATCGATGCCGGATCGGGTACGTGCTCCAGCATTTCCATGCAGGTGACATGGTCGAAACTTGCCGGTTGTTGTTCCGCCAAGGTTTCCGCGCTGATTTTTTGGTAATGCGCGGCGATGCCGGTTTCCAGGCCATGCAGGTCGGCAATGTCGATCAACTCTTCGCTGAGATCGATGCCCAGCGCATCGGCGCCGCATTTAGCCAAGCCTTCGGTCAAAATCCCGCCGCCGCAACCGATGTCGACCACGCGCTTGTTCTGCAAGTCGGCATATCGTCGGATGAATTCCAGGCGCAATGGGTTGACGTCGTGCAGGGTTTTGAACTCGCCGTTTGGATCCCACCAGCGTTCGGCTTGCGAGCCGAATTTGTGGATTTCGTGTGGATGTACGTTTTCAGTGGCAGTCATGGCATCAAGTCTTCTTTAAAGGCTATAGTTTACTTTAATAGTAGGTTATTCGTCATGCCTGAACTTTCAAACGGAATATCTGTTCGGGAATGTTAGGCCGAGCGGGTATTTACCGGAGACAATCCCTTGATTTTGAATTGAGTGTCGGGCGATATTAGATCAAAACAAAGGATGGGCAAACTAACGGTGTTGGGCTATTGGAGTTCTATCTGGGGGTGGAAGCGCACAAATTTCACCGTATTATCGTCGCGTTGGAGTATTTCCAGGATGTGTCCATGCAGTTTGATACTGGTGCCGGGTTCCGGGATGGTTTCCATGTATTCGATGATCAAGCCATTCAGGGTTTTGGGGCCTTCCGTGGGTAAATCCCAGTGGGTGACGCGATTCAATTCCCGCACGGTCACGCCGGCGTCGACCAAGTAACTGCCGTCTTTTTGGACTTTGATGTCCGGTTCCTCGGCGACCAATTCGCCGACGATTTCCTGTAATAAGTCGTCCAGTGTCACCAAACCTTGTACATCCCCGTATTCGTCCACCACTAAACCGATGCGCAATTTTTCGGTCTTAAAAATCTGCATTTGCTTGTGTATCGAGGTACTGGCCGGGATAAAGAAGGGTTTGACCAAACTGTCGGTGATGATCTGTTTGTCGAAGTCGGCGTGCGTGATTCTGGATAAAACGTTACGGATATGCAAAAAGCCGATGACGCGGTCGATGTTCTTTTTATAGACCGGTAATCGAGTGTGCGGACTGTTGCGTAACTGCTCGATAATATCTTCCATCGAGTCTTCCAAGTCGATGCCGACGATTTCCTTGCGCTGGGTCATGATGTCCTCAACGCTAGCCGATTCCAGGTCCAGTATGCTTAACAGCATGTTTTGATAGCGGGCCGGCAACAGGTGATCGGTGTCCGAGACGATACTTTTTAATTCATCTTTATCCAGGGCATCCTTCTTGGCTTTTTTGGGATTAACGCCGACGATGAGTAATAGCACATTGGATGCCGCATTCACAATCCAGACGATAGGGTAAAAAACTTTCAACAAGGGTGTGTAAATCCAGGCCGAAATAAACGCTAGGGTCTCGGGCCTCAATGCGGCCAGGGTTTTGGGGGTGACTTCGGAGAAAATTAAAACGGCGATGGTCAGTAGCGCCGTGGCGGGGGCAATGGCTTCATCACCGCCGACGCGAATGGCAATCAGGGTGGCAATGGCCGAGGCCAGAATATTGACGAAATTGTTGCCCAGCAATATCAGACCGATTAAACGGTCGGGTCTTTTTAGCAGTTGGTGGGCTTTGATGGCGCCGCGGTGTTTCTGTTTGACCAAATGTTGTAACCGATAACGGTTGAGTGTCATCAAGGCGGTTTCGGAACCGGAGAAAAAAGCGGATAGGAGTAATAAAAGGGCCAGTATACCGAGCAATATACTTAAAGGAATGTCGTTCAACGAAGTGGCTCAAGATTGCGAAACATCTCGCTAGTTTCTATGCTGGCGAAGTTTTGTCAAGTCGTTAAGGCTTTATTAAGTTTGGCGTGGAGCCGAATTTTTCTGAAAACAACATGAGGTTTGTTATCCAATGAATTGAATTGGAGGCTGTTTTGACATTCGATGGATTCAATGCTTAACTTGAAAAGTTTCCAACCGCGTATCGCTCCGTACTGTCCTAATTAGAGATTACCCGCATGGTATTGCCAGACATTTTGTTAATTGACGACAATGTAATCAGAGTCCAGCAAGTCGAGACCGTCGTCGCATTTCTGGAATATGGGTTGTCCACGGTTGGTAGCAATGACTGTGAAGCGGCCTTGCAAGAACTGGATGCGGTGGACGTGGTGTTTGTCGGGGCGCCCGACGAGAAACAGGCGGCATTATTAAGAACCGTTACCGAAAGAACGGCCGATTTGCCCGTATTTCTGCTGGTGGAAAAAGATGCCCAGCCAGTTTCCAGCGCCATTCAGCAAATGGTCACCGGCGTGCTGGAATGGCCGACCGTCTATCCCGTGCTGACGGAATTGTTGAACAACTTGCCGCAACGGCGGGATGCGCGGAAAAAAAATCTGGCGCTCAAGGGCTTGGCCGGCCGCAGCAAGGCCATTGAAAAAACCCGTAGTTTGATCGATCAGGTAGCCAAGTCGGACGCGACCGTGTTGATACTGGGCGAATCCGGAACCGGTAAAGAGGTGGTGGCTCAAGCCTTGCATCGAGCCTCGATGCGTAAAGACAAACCCTTCGTGCCGGTCAATTGTGGCGCCATTCCCGGCGAATTATTGGAAAGCGAATTGTTCGGCCACGAAAAAGGCGCGTTTACCGGAGCCTTGACTTCCCGCCAGGGCCGTTTCGAGCTAGCCGAAGGCGGCACCCTGTTTCTGGACGAGATCGGCGATATGCCGATGCCGATGCAGGTCAAGCTGTTACGGGTGTTGCAAGAGCGCACCTTCGAGCGCGTGGGCAGCAATAAAACCATACAATGCGATGTGCGAATCATTGCCGCCACCCATAGGCATCTGGAACGGGAGATCGATGAAAAGCGTTTCCGGGAGGACTTATTTTACCGGTTGAATGTTTTTCCGATCGAAGTGCCGGCCCTGCGCGATAGGGCCGAGGATATACCTTATCTGGTCAATGATCTGGTCGGGCGGATGGAGGCGGCCAATCGGGGCTCAATCAGGTTGACGCGCAATGCGATTGCACTGCTGATGCAGCACAAATGGCCCGGTAATGTGCGAGAGCTTTCCAATTTGATTGAGCGCCTGGCGATTATCTTCCCGGGCGGCTTGGTCGATGCCGCGGACCTGCCGGAAAAATTTCAAGCCTATGAAGTACCGTCGGGTGTCAAATTGGATTGGGTGGAACTTGAAGCCCCGGTTAGCCAAGACATGCCACAGGAGCGCAGAGCGAGCGAAGAATCGGTACCGGTTCCGCGGGGCACGGCGATTCAATTACCCGAACAAGGGATAGATCTAAAGGAATATCTGACCGATTTGGAGAATGAACTGATTCGGCAGGCGTTGGAAGAGTGTAACGGGGTCGTGGCACATGCCGCTAAATTGCTAAATATGCGGCGCACCACGTTGGTGGAAAAATTACGCAAAACCGATGTGGCTTAATTGGCGCGTCAAAAATCCGTCTAATTCATCCTAAGTCTTTGTAAATAAGCTTATAAAATCCTGGCTTGAATGTTGCTTTTGACTAATTACAGTCAAAAGCCTGAATAGTCATGAATATAGCCTCTCAGCAACAGCAACAAAAAGCCGAACGTTTAACCGATGCCTTTCGGGTTTTCAATCAGCTTTCCGAAAACCTGGCGCTGTCCTATCAAGGTTTGCAGGAACAGGTTGCCAATCTCAATCGGCAGTTAGCGGCTGCTCGCGGCGAACGCCTAGCCACCTTGATCGAAAAAGAAACGCTCGCTAGCCGCTTGCAACAAATTCTGGCGGCATTGCCGGCGGCTGTCCTGGTTTTGAATGCTGAAGGGCGGATCATCGATTGCAATAACCGCGCGATCACTTTTTTGGGCGAGCCTCTATTGGGGCAGCCATGGCAAACCGTTGTGGAACGCAGCCTGTTGCCGGTTCCCGATTCGCCGCATGAGTGTCGGCTTCAAAATGGCCGCATAGTTAATATCAGCCTTAATCAGCTCGGCAACGATGCCGAACAGATAATTCTGTTATCGGATGTCAGCGAATTGCATGCCTTGCAGGATACTCTGGCGCAACAAAAGCATTTGTCGGCCATGGGTGAGATGGTCGCGGGTTTGGCGCATCAAATCAGAACGCCGTTGGCAACCGCTATTTTATATGCGTCGCAACTGACCCAGCCTAAGCTGCCGCAAGAAAAGCGCCAGCAGTTTGCGGAAAAAATATTGGAGCGGTTGCACTATCTGGAGCGTCAGGTCAATGACATGCTGATTTTTGCCAAACAAGGGCGCCTTGCCAAGCAAGGTTTTGCCTTGAGCCGGATGCTGGAGCGCATAGGGGAACGGATGGATGAATTTCCCGGCGTATTTTTACTGGATAACCAATTATCCGAAGCTAGGTTATTTGGAAATGAAGATGCCTTGGGCGGAGCCTTGTTGAATCTGCTGAATAACGCGGTCGAAGCCGGCGCCAACGTTATCAGTCTGATTGCGGCGCAAACTGGCCGGAATATCGAGATCAGGATCCGGGATAATGGATCGGGAATCGACAACGCGGGGCAGAAGTTGCTCTTCGAACCCTTTTATACCACGAAAACTCACGGTACCGGCTTGGGTTTGGCCGTGGTGGACAGCGTGGTTAAGGCTCATGGCGGATCGGTTAGCTGTCAGTCCGAATTGGAGCAAGGTAGCGTATTTACCGTGTCCCTGCCGCTGATTCAGCCCGAGTTGGGCTTGTCTTCGGCTGGTTTGGACCGTCAGTCAAGCGAGGTAGGCTATGAAGCAGTATGACGTGCTAATCGTCGAAGACGACGCCTCCTTGTGCGAAGCGCTGTGCGATACCCTGGAAATCGAAGGGTACCGGGTGATTTCGGCTAAAAACGGTATCGAGGCGCTTAGCCATTTGCATAAACATGCCGTGGGCTTGGTGGTCAGCGATGTGCAAATGCCGCTGATGGACGGCATCCAGTTGTTACAGAATTTACGGAAAAAATTCGAACAGTTGCCGGTGCTGTTGATGACGGCTTACGGCACGATTCCACGGGCGGTTGAAGCCATGCAAGCCGGCGCGGCCGATTATCTGATCAAACCGTTCGAAGCCAAAACCCTGGTCAACAAGGTTGCAAACCTGATCGTAATCGAGCCGCCGCCCGAGCCGGAACGGATAGTGACCGATGCGAATATGAAAAAGCTTTACGGTCTGGTGGACAAGGTCGCCAAAACCAGTGTCACGATGCTGCTCGAAGGCGAAAGCGGTACCGGCAAGGAAGTGCTGGCGCGTTATATTCACCGCAATTCCCATTATCACGCCGGCCCGTTCGAGGCCATTAATTGCGCGGCCATTCCGGAAAACATGCTGGAAGCCATGTTGTTTGGCTATGAAAAGGGAGCCTTTACCGGCGCCAGCCAATCCATGCCCGGCAAGTTCGAGCAAGCCCAAGGCGGTACTTTATTGCTGGATGAAATTTCTGAAATGGATTTGGGGCTGCAGGCCAAGTTGCTGCGGGTATTGCAGGAAAAAGAAGTGGAGCGGCTCGGCAGTCAGCGCAAAATTGCGTTGAACGTCAGAATTTTGGCGACCACTAACCGCAAATTAAAAGACTATATGCGGCAAGGTCGTTTTCGGGAAGATTTGTATTTCAGGTTGAATGTTTTTCCGATAAGGATTCCGCCCCTGCGCGAGCGTGTCGGCGATATTTTGCCGTTGGCGGGTGAATTACTGATGAAACACAGTCCCCATGCCAGGGGCGCTTTCCGTTTTGATCCGGTGGCGGCGGCCAAATTGCAGGCTTACCATTGGCCGGGCAATGTCAGGGAGTTGGAAAACGTGGTTCAGCGCGCATTGATTTTGCAAGGCGGCGGCTGTATCACGGCCGATGACTTGCTGTTCGAGGACGATGATATGGGTTCAATCAGCCATTGGCATCCTAGTCGGCAACCTATTGTCGTGCCGGCGGTGGCCAATGCCGCCGATCCTGTTGACGAATCGGCCGAGCTGCAAAGCCTGGGCGAGGGGGTACGCTCGGCCGAGGAAAAAATCATCCTACAAATCTTGAACGAGGCTCGCGGTAACCGCAAGGCTACCGCGGAAAAGCTGGGTATCAGTCCGCGTACCTTGCGCTATAAGATCGCCCGGATGAAAGAGGCCGGCGTCTCGGTGCCTTGTTAAAAATGGCTTGGAAAATGCTAGTTAATAGAAAATATCCTAGCAAGAGTCACAATTATGTCAGATATCAATGTCAATCAAGTGCTGGCCCAGATGCGGGCCATGTCTATCGATGCCGGTAGCAAGTCTGAAGTAAAAAACGATTCCGGCGATTTTTCCGCGATGCTGAAACAATCCATCGAAGCGGTCAATCAAGCGCAGAAGACATCCACTGAATTAGCCACGGCCTTTGAAACCGGCCGGTCGGATGTCAGCCTGGCCGAGGTGATGATTGCCTCGCAAAAAGCCAGTGTTTCCTTTCAAGCCATGGTACAGGTGCGAAATAAACTGGTGGATGCCTACAAGGATGTTATGAGTATGCCCATGTAGAGCGCTATACTTTTAAGCCATGAGCGAAGCCAACAATAATTTTCCCGTCGAAGCACAGCCGCAACAGTCTGGGTCGGGCGATAATCAACATCCGGTTTTCAAGAACCTGATGAAATTATCCGCTGCCCGCCAAATCGGCCTGATATTGGCCTTGGCTGTGAGTATTGCGATCGGACTGGCCGTGGTGCTGTGGGCGCAAGCTCCCAGCTATGACTTGCTGTTTTCCGGCATTGCCGAAAAGGATTCGGCGGAAATCATCGAAGCACTGGATAAGTTGGGGATGGAATATAAAGTCGAACCCAGCTCGGGTGCGATCATGGTGCCCGCAACCGACGTGCGTGAATTAAAGTTGAAACTGGCCGCGCAAGGGTTACCGCGCAGTACCAGCTTGGGCTATGAATTATTGGATAAGGATAACGGTTTCGGTTCCAGCAAAAACGTCGAAATGATGCGTTTCCAGCGGGCGCTGGAAGGCGAAATCGCCTTGACCATCCAAACCATCCAAAACGTCAAATCCGCCAGAGTGTTGCTGGCACTACCGGTGCAGTCGGTATTTGTGCGCGAACGCAAAAAGCCCAGCGCCTCGGTGGTGGTCGAGTTGTATCAAGGTCGCTCGCTGGAAAAAGAGCAAATTGAATCGATTATCCATTTGGTCGCTTCCAGCGTGCCGTTGATGGAAGCCAGTCAGGTGACCGTGGTCGATCAAAAAGGCCGGTTGCTGAATAGCAAGGGAACGTCGGAAGATATTTCCTTGACCTCCAAGCAATTTGAATACAAAACCAATATCGAGGAGCACCTGCGCGGACGCATCGAAAATATTCTGGCGCCGCTGGTCGGCAATGACGGCATGCGGGCGCAAATTTCGGCCGATGTCGATTTTACCGTCACCGAAAAAACCCAGGAGATGTTCAATCCGGACCTGCCGGCCTTGCGTAGCGAGCAAACCCAGGAAGACCTAAATTCTCAATCCAAGGTTCAGGGCGTGCCCGGTGCATTGTCCAATCAGCCGCCGCCCACCGGCGTGGCGCCGGAAGTGGCCAGTGGACAGGAAAAACAGGCAAATGCCGAATCCGGTTCCAGCAGCAAAAGCGCAACCCGTAACTACGAGCTGGACAAAACCATCACCCATACTCGATTGGCGGCCGGTGCGTTGCGTAGATTGTCGGTGGCGGTGGTGGTTGACGACAAACGCATCAATCTGGATGGCGCCCTAACTCAACAACCCTATTCGCAAGAGGATCTGAATCAGCTGCGCGACTTGGTTAAACAAGCCGTGGGCTACGATAGTAGCCGAGGCGACCAGGTTACCGTTACCAATGTCGCCTTCAAGGCACCCGAAATTCTGGAAGACGTGTCCGAGCCACTCTGGGAAAGGGCCTGGTTCCTGGATGTCATGAAATTGCTGGTGGCGGCGGCGGTGCTGTTGTTGATAATCTTCAAGGTATTACGGCCGGTATTTGCGACCTTGATTGGCAAGGATGAAAAAGAGGAGCAACTCAAGGCGCTGGAAGAAGCCAGGCAGGCCGCCGAAGCCATGGGCGGGGTGGTGCGTTTCGATGAAAACGGTAAACCGGTGGCGGTCAGGGTGGACGAGGAAACCGGCGAGGTTATGGGTATTTCCGCCGGCGCCGAGGATTTGTTGCTGCTGGAAGCGCCGCAAAGTTACGATAAACGGCTGGAATACGTGCAAAAACTGATAGACGAAGACCCTAAACTGGTCGCGCAAGTCATTAAAACTTGGTTGAAAGACGATGGCTGAAGAAAGTAAACATTTATCCCATTCCCAACGGGCGTCATTGCTGTTATTGGCGGTGGGTCAGGATAGAGCCGCGAGCGTGTTGAAGCACATGGGGCCCAAGGAAGTGCAACTGGTCGGATCGACCATGGCGCAACTTGGGCCAATTTCATCGTCGATGGTGGATGAAGTGTTGGAAGAGTTTATCATCGAGATCAAAAACGAAACCGGTCTGGGGCTGGATTCCGACGAGTATATCCGCAACATGCTGACCAATGCGCTGGGCGCGGACAAGGCCGGCAGCATCATCGACCGGATTCTGTTGGGCGCCAACAGCAAGGGTATCGATCAGTTGAAATGGATGGATACCCGGTCCATTGCCGATCTGATCCGGATCGAACATCCGCAAATCATTTCCATCATCCTGTCCTTGCTGGATCCGGACCAGGCCGCCGATGTATTGACGCTGTTGCCGCAAAACATGCGTTCGGACATTCTGATGCGGATTGCCACGCTGGAAGGTGTGCAGCCGGCCGCGTTGCGCGAGCTGGACGACATCATGGAAAAACAGCTTACCGGCAGCGATGGGGTCAAATCCTCGCAAATCGGAGGTATCGAAGCGGCGGCCAACATCCTCAACTTCATCGAGAGCGCGATCAGCGAACCGATGATGCAGGACGTCAACGAGAACAATTCGGATCTGGCGCAACGTATTCAAGACAAGATGTTTGTGTTCGCCGATCTGATCAATGTCGACGATCGCGGCATCCAGACATTGTTGCGAGAGGTGTCGACCGACCAGTTGCTGTTGGCGATGCGAGGAGTCGAGACGGGCTTGCGCGACAAAATCTTCGCCAATATGTCAAGACGTGCCGCCGAAATGTTGCGCGACGATCTGGAAGCGGCGCCGCCCGCGCGTCTCAGCGAAGTCGAAGCGGCGCAGAAGGATATTTTGGCGATTGCCAAACGGTTGTCCGATTCCGGTGAAATAGCGCTGGGCGGTGGCGGTGGCGATGAGTTCGTCTAAAGTTTCCAAGTTCTCTCAGGCCGAACTGGAGGCCTTGAATACCTGGACCGATCTGGAGAATTTCGGCGCGCCGCGTTCGGAAAATGTCGAAGTGGCTCAGGCGACGCAGGTGTTGACCGTCGAGCAAATCGAAGCCATGCAGAAACAGGCCTACGACGAAGCCTTTGAACTGGGCAGGCAACAGGGTTTCGAACAAGGCCATAAACAGGGATTTGAGCAAGGCGAGAAGCAGGGGCTGGAGGCCGGCACGAAAAAAGGCTACGCGGAAAGCCAGCATTTGTTGCAGAAACAGGTGTCGGAATTGAGCAGCTTGCTGGGTGCGCTGGCCGAACCCTTCAAGAGCCTGGATGACGAAGTCGAAAATGAACTGGTCAAATTGGTGATTGCGATTGCCAGCCAAATCATCCGCCGCGAAATAAAACTCGATCCCGGTCAAATCGTTGGCGTTATCCGCGAGGCGGTAAATGTATTGCCGCTCGCTTCGCAGCACATCACGTTAAGCCTACATCCCGAGGATGCGGAATTGGTGCGATCGGTTTTGAAACTGGATGAAAACCCGCCGCCGTGGAAATTGCAGGATAATCCCTTGGTTACCCGTGGCGGCTGTACCGTCGAAACCGAAATATCCACCGTCGACGCCTCGCTGGAAAAAAGGCTGGCTTCGGTGATTGCCACGGTGTTGGGTGGCGAGCGGCAACAGGACGCGGCACGATGATACCGTCGGTCAACCGGAGTGCTATTTGGCTGGATCGGCTGAAACCGTACCGGCAAAGACTGAAGGACGTGCCGGAACTGGTGGTCGAAGGCAAGTTGTCGCGCATGGTGGGTTTGACCCTGGAAGCGGAAGGCTGTCGGGCGGCAATCGGCTCCTTGTGTCAGGTCGTTACCAGTAGCGGTAAAAGCATAGGAGCCGAGGTGGTTGGTTTTTCCGGTGGGCGTTTGTTTCTGATGCCGACCGGCGACACCCACGGCCTGGATCCGGGTTGCCGAGTGATCCCAATGGGCAAAAACAGCTTGGCCAATGTAGGCTTTGGCTTGTTGGGCCGCGTGCTGGATGGCGCGGGTAATCCGCTGGATAATAAGGGGCCGTTGGAAACCGACGCCAAAGTCTCGCTGGCCGGCGTCACCATCAATCCTCTGTCGCGCAAACCGATCAGGGAAGCGCTGGATGTTGGTGTCAGAGCCATCAATGCCGTGCTCAGTGTCGGACGTGGCCAGCGGATGGGATTGTTCGCCGGCACCGGCGTCGGCAAAAGCGTACTGCTGGGCATGATGACTAAATTCACCAATGCCGACATCGTCGTGGTTGGTCTGATTGGCGAGCGGGGCCGGGAGGTCAATGAATTTGTATTGAAAATTTTGGGTGAAGAAGGCTTGAAACGGGCGGTAGTCGTGGCTTCGCCGGCCGACGATTCGCCCTTGATGCGAGTGCATGGTGCCTTGCGTGCCACCAGTATTGCCGAATATTTTCGTGACCAGGGCTTGGATGTGTTGTTGCTGATGGACTCCTTGACCCGTTATGCCCAGGCTTATCGGGAAATTGCCTTGGCCATCGACGAACCGCCGGCTACCAAGGGTTACCCGCCGTCGGTGTTCGCCAAACTGCCGCAACTGGTGGAACGGGCCGGTAACGGCGATGTTGAAGGCGGGTCGATCACCGCCTTTTATACCGTGTTGGCCGAGGGCGACGACACCAACGACCCGATCGCCGACGCGGCGCGCGGAGTGTTGGACGGGCATGTGGTGTTGTCCAGAAGTCTGGCCGAATCCGGCCATTATCCGGCCATCGATATCGAAGCCTCGATCAGCCGGGTGATGCCGGATATTGTCGACGAACAGCATTTGCAGATGGCGCGGGAGTTAAGGCGTTTGTATTCGACCTATCAACAAAACAAGGATTTGATCAGTGTTGGTGCCTATAGGTCCGGCTCCGATCCGCGTATCGATAAGGCTATCGCCAAAAATCCGGCCATATTGGAGTTTTTGCAGCAGAACATGGATGAGGCCGTCGATATGAGCCGTAGCCTTGAAGAATTGTCGCAATTGCTGGCAAGCTGATGAAACGATCGGAACGTTTGCAAACTATCGTCGATTTGCATGTCAGTCAGGAAAAAGAGGCGTTGCAAATTATGGGGCGTTGCCAGCAACAATTGCAGGAACAACAAACCCAGTTGGAACACTTGCAGACCTATCGGCATGAATACCAGGTCAAGCTAGCGGAGCGGCAGCAGATCGGCATGAACGTGAGTCAGTTGCTGGAATTTAGGGCCTTTGCCGACAAGCTGGATAAAGCCATCGAAGGTCAGCGGCAGGCCGTGATCCAGCATGAACGTGATTTTCAACGCGCCCGCGGCACCTGGGAAGAGCGTCACCAGCGGACCAAAAGTTTGGAAAAACTGAGCGAATTGGCGGTGGCCGAGGAACAAAAAGTAGAAAACAAGCGTGAGCAAAATGAACAAGATGCCAGGGCCGCCAGAACGGGTAGAAAAGATGGCATTAATAGTGCTTAAGTTAAGCAAAAGTGTGGGAGAAATGTCATGAATGTCCAAGGTGCGAATTTGTTGTCCTTATTGTCCGGATCGGAAAATCTGGGCAATCTTCAGCAGGGGGGCGTTAACGGCGATCAGGCCGGATTTACTTCGGCCCTGATGGAACAATTGGGCCTATTGCAAGGTAATCTGGCTAGCGGCGCCAACACCGGAGGTCCGGATTTGGCGGCGATTCAAAATTGGGCCGAAACGGCGGCCGGCGGCGATGCCAGACAGGGATTGCAAGATTTTGCCGCCTTGTTCGGTAAAGACTTGCCGGTCGGAAGCAAAATCAATCAGGACATCGATCTCGAAGACACTCTGCAGACCCTGGCTGATGTGTTGCAGCAATTGCAGCAATTGGAAGCCGATACGCAGGCCTTGCCGGCAGCGAGTGTCGGATTGGAAACCGACACTCAGCAGACGTCGCTGTCGGATGCCGAGCAAGCCGCCCTGGATCGGGCTGCGATGATGAATAGCGCCGTTCCGGTGCCGGTGAGCGTGCCGCAACCCGAGTTGGATGAATTGGCCGATCAGCTTGCCGATGATGCCGAATTATCAGGGATTTTGGCGGACGCCAAAAAACCGGCGCAGATCCTGAGCCAGGAAACTAGGTTAAAAAATAGTCCGGCCGATGCGAGTGCCGCGGAACCGGCTGATCCGGCTCTGGACTTTGATCGTAGCATCAGTGCAATGTTGGCTAGGGAAGGCGCGGAGGGCAAGTCGCAGTCGGATAAATCCAATCTGGATTTTAAGGGCGAAAATCCGCTGGGTCGGCAACTGGGTAGCCAGCTTGACAGTCAAGTCGACGGTGCGGAATTCAGTAAGACTTTACCCGGCGCGGCGGCCGATATTGCCAAATTAAATACCGCGGTGCGCGGGGAGTCGGCATCGGCTCAGCCCCAGATGGCCAAGTCTTTTGGCGATCCGGCTTGGAATAAGGAGTTGGGCGAAAAATTGATCTGGATGCATAAGCAATCGATACCATCGGTCGAATTGCGCTTGAATCCGGAGCATTTGGGTCCGGTCTTGATCAAGGTTGACGTCAGCCATGATCAGGCCAGTATCGCCTTCACCGCCCAGAATGTGGCGGTCAAGGAAGCCATTGAGGCCGCTATCCCCAAATTGCGGGAAATGTTGAATGGTCAACAGTTAAACCTGGCGGATGTCAATGTGTCGCAACAGCAGTCCGATCAACGCCAGCCCGCGCGCGAGTTCTTTCAAATGGCTAGCGAGCAGGGTCGTAATCGTAGCGCCGATGCCGATGGTCTTGGCAATGGTGCGGTCAACGAAGCCCAGGATATTGTCGATGAAATCGAAGCGGGTAGGGCGGTTGCCAGTAATGGTTTGTTGAGTCTTTTTGCCTGACGATGTAGGAAAGGCTTTAGCCGTGATTTAATCAGCCGAGGCTAAAGTTCCTCCCGCAGTATGTTTCAACGATTGACCTGTTGCCGCTAACGCACTTACTATCTGAAGCTTTCCGGTCGGATGGTGGATGGTTATCGACATGGGTCAGGAAATTCACGCCTCGGCGTACCAAGATGCCGACTTCCAGTATTTTTACCGACGCTTGGCCGCCGAAACCGAATTGCTCGGCCGTTTTATCCAAGACCGAATTTGTTCGGAGGCGCCGCCGGTCGCGGGATTCGAAATCGAAGCCTGGTTGCTGCATGACGATATGCGGCCCGCACCACTCAACGCCGACTTTTTGCGCTCCTTCAATCATCCAATGGCCGGGGCGGAGCTGGCCAAATTCAATGTCGAACTGAACACTCTGCCGGTGGCTATTACCGGTGGCGCCTTCCGGCTGTTGCATGACAATCTGGCCGATACCTGGCGGCAAGCCGATCGGCATGCCCGGCAAATGGATGTAAACCTGTTGATGATAGGCACCTTGCCGACCCTGCAACAGCGGGAGTTGAACCTGGCGAATATGTCCGACATGAATCGTTACCGGGCCTTGAATCGGCAGTTGTTGAAAGCCCGAGACAAGCCGATCCTGTTGGATATTTGCGGGCATGAGCATTTGAAAGTCCAACATCACGATGTGATGCTGGAGGCCGCCACCACTTCGTTTCAGCTGCATATCCAGTGCCCGTTGAGCGTGGCTCATCATGTGTATAACGCGGCCATCATTGCCTCGGCGCCGATGGTCGCGGTGTGCGCCAATGCACCGTATTTGTTCGGCAAGGACCTTTGGATGGAAACCCGTATCCCGATGTTCGAGCAGGCTATCGCCGCCGGCGGCTATCGCGGCGCGACGGAAGGGCCGTTGCATCGGGTCAGCTTCGGTTCGGATTTTGCGCGGGATTCGATATTGGAATGTTTTCAGGAAAACCTGCGGCATTTTCCGGTGTTGTTGCCGGAGACGTTTGATGACGAGGCGGAGCGTTTTTCCCATCTGCGCTTGCATAACGGCACCATCTGGCGCTGGAACCGGCCCTTGGTCGGTTTCGATGCCGACGGCACCCCGCATATACGCATCGAACATCGCACGCCGGCGGCCGGGCCGACCGTACTGGATATGATCGCCAATGCCGCTTTTTTTTACGGCCTGGTGAAAAATTTATCCGACCAACGCGCGGCGGGTCAGGCTGATTTGGGATTTTCCCAGGCCAAGGACAATTTTTATCAGGCCGCTCGCCATGGCTTGGATAGCCATGTGATCTGGTTCGGCGAGCGTAAACAGCGCTTGGCAACTCTGATTCAAAACGAACTGCTGTCCCGCGCCGAGCAGGGCTTACAGTCGCTGGGCATTGCCGCCTCCGACATTGATGATTATCTGGGCATCATTCGCCAACGCATCACCAACCAACAAACCGGCAGCCACTGGCAGCGGCGCTATATCAAGCAATGTCCGGGCGATTTTAGCGGTTTGACTCGGCTGTATTTACAGCGGCAGAGGCAGGGAGAGACGGTTGCGGGTTGGAGCCTGTAAGTGAAAATTGGGCTGCCTGTCCGATGGCGGGCACAAAAACGGCTTTTGCATAATATCGGTTATCATCTGGCTCGTAAGTCAGGTTAGATGATAATGACGCCTCGGCGTCCAAGCAGATCTTTAAGTTGGGCTCTCGCTGTCGTAACAACTCAGCCTAATTTTTTTCAGGCGTTAAAATATCGATAGAATGGAGGCAAGCCAATTTGCCTAATTAAACATGCAGCCGACTCTACCCGCTAACTGCGAACTAAAACAATTCGACCGCCTGCCCGACGGCCTGTTGGATGTTTCTGTCGAACAGCTGTACAGGCTGATTCCCGAACCTAGCTTGTTTCATTTGCCCGGCAAGCGCTCGGAAACGCTGTTCGTCTCGGTGCTGCTGCATGGCAATGAGCCTACCGGCTTTTTGGCATTGCAGGAATTATTACGGAAATATCGGGATCAAACCCTGCCGCGGGGATTGACGCTGTTCTTCGGTAATACTCAGGCCGCGCGCTTCAATCTACGGCGATTGGATCATCAACCGGATTTCAATCGTATTTGGCCCGGTACGAGGATTGAAGAAACGGCGGAAACCGCCTGGGCGCGGCGGATTTGCCGGGTGATGCGCCGGCGCGGGGTGTTTGCCAGTATCGATGTGCATAACAATACCGGCCTGAATCCGCATTACGCTTGCGTCAACAGACTGGATGAAACGTTTTTGCATTTAGGGGCGTTGTTTGGCCGCTTGCTGGTGTATTTTACTCATCCCAAGGGCGTGCAATCCGGTGCTTTTGCCGAATTTTGCCCGGCGGTGACTTTGGAATGCGGCCGGCCGGATCAGCCGCGGGGTGTCGAACACGCATTCCGGTTCATCGATAGTTGTCTGCATTTGCAGGAATTCCCGTTGCAGCCAGTCGCCAGGCAGGATGTGGATGTTTACCATACCGTGGCTCAGGTGACGGTCAACGAGCAAGCCAGTTTCAGTTTTAGCGATGACAGTGCCGATTTATTGTTGAGCCACGATTTGGAGAGGATGAATTTCACCGAGATTACGCCGGGCACCGTGCTGGGGGAGGTCAAGAGTGGGCAAATGCCGTTGATTGCCAGGGATAGCGACGGCAAGCCGATTACCGAACAATTTTTCCGGCTACAAGAGGGGCAATTACAGATTATCCGCTCGATCATGCCGTCGATGCTGACCCCGAATGAGCGAGTCATTCGGCAGGATTGTTTGTGTTATTTGATGGAGAGGCTGGCGATTTAAATGCGGCAATTGCGCTGAAGCCGGCTCGATGCCGTCGAACTTTGAAAAAATAGCTTTGCAAGAATCCTGCCGGATTTTATAATGGCCGGTTTTTGGGGTATTCCATCCCAAATCCTTGCTTCACCACCGCCATTGGTGGGAAGCTTTTTAAACCGTAAGGAGAAATCATGCGTCATTATGAAATCGTCTTCTTGGTACACCCTGATCAAAGTGCTCAGGTGCCTGCCATGATAGAACGTTATAAATCCACTATCGAGGATGCTTCCGGCAAGATTCACCGCCTGGAAGATTGGGGCCGCAGACACTTGGCGTACCCTATCAAAAAAATTCACAAGGCACATTATGTGTTGATGAACATCGAATGCGATCAAGCTACTCTTGAAGAATTGGAAGCGGGTTTTCGCTTCAACGACGCGATTTTGCGCAGCCAAACTCTGCTGCAAAAAGAAGCCGTTACCGCGCCTTCCGCGATTGCGACCAGCGGCAACGACGGCCAGAAATCCGGCGGCCGCGTGAAAGAAGAAGTCGAGGAAGAGCAGGAAGAGACAGAAGTAGAAGCTGTCGAAAGCCCCGCGGTTGAAGCTGATTCCGAATAATCCAAATTGAACCAAGAGTATTAACATGGCACGTAACAATATCAGACGTAAAAAAGGCTGCCGCTTCAGCGGTGAAGATGCAATCGTGATCGATTATAAAGATCTGGATTTGTTGAGCGAGTACATCACCGAAACCGGCAAAATCATTCCTAGCCGTATCACCGGTACCAGCGCGAAATATCAAAGACAGCTGACTTCGGCCATCAAGCAAGCGCGTTTTCTGGCGCTGCTGCCGTTCTGCGACGCGCACAAATAAACTAGGTTATCCGGAGAGCGGGCGTGCAATTTTTGGCGGCCTACATCATGAAGGGCAGATTGCAAGCCATGACGGTTGCGGCTGCCTTGGCGTTGCTGTCATTGGCGTTTCCTCCGGTCAGTATCGTAAGTTCGGCCTCGGTGGCTTTGATCACCTTGCGGCGGGGCGCTAAGGAAGGCTTGTATGTGCTGGTGTGCGCCTGCGTGGCGGCGGCGGTACTGAGCGTCTTCCTAAGTATCGGTTACCAGTTTGCCTTGCTGTACGGCTTGGTGCTGTGGACGCCGGTCTGGTTGATCTCGATTGTTTTACGCGAAGGCAGGCAATTGGGCGTGGCGATCGAGATTGCCGTGCTGTTGGGTGTCGTGGCCGTATTGGGGTTCTATCTGTATCAGCCGCAGCCCGCGCAAGTTTGGGCGGGCGTGTTGACGGTGATGATGCAGCCGATGCTGCAAGGCAGCACCGAGGTGCCTGTCGAACAAATCAAGCAATCGGCGCAAGCTTTTGCCCATTTCATGACCGGTGCGATTGCGGCCGGCAGTGTTTACGGCTTGTTGTTCGGCTTGTTTCTGGCGCGATGGTGGCAGGCGGCTTTGTATAACCCGGGCGGTTTTAGAATCGAGTTCCTGGCGTTGAAAGGTCACGCCAAACTGGCGATGGCTACCATCGTGTTGGTTGCGGTGGCGGCTTTATCCTCCGGTGCGTTGGCCGAAGTCAGCTGGAACATGACGCTGGTGCTGTTCGTGCTGTATACCTTTATCGGTACGGCCGCGCTGCATGCCTGCTTCGCGGCGATGAAGGGCAGCCGTTTCATGGTGCCGTTTCTGTATCTCACCTTGGTGATGATACCGCATGTGATGGTGATCGTGGCCTTGTGTGGCTTGACCGATAACTGGTTGAACTTACGAAAAAAAATTTCAAATCAAACGGCTGAATAATCCCAGCCATCATTCGACAATAAGTCGATTAACGAGGTAGGTAGAGATGGAAGTTATTCTTCTTGAAAAAATAGCAAACCTGGGTAATCTGGGCGACAAAGTCACCATAAAATCAGGTTACGGCAGAAACTTTTTGATTCCAACTGGCAAGGCTGCGATGGCAACCCCCGCCAAAATCAAGGAATTCGAAGAGCGTCGCGCCGAGTTGGAAAAACATGCGGCTGAAAAATTGGCGGCTGCTACCGCGCGTGGCGAGGCGTTGAGCAAACTGAACGTCAGCATCGCGCACAAAACCGGCGACGAAGGCCGTCTGTTCGGTTCGGTCGGTACTCAAAACATTGCCGAAGCGATCAGCGCCGCCGGTGTTAAAGTTGAAAAGCATGAAGTCCGTTTGCCTAACGGCGTGATTCGCCAAATCGGTGAATACGACATCGCGATCAACCTGCACACCGATGTAGTTGTAACCTTGCCGATCAAAATCGTTTCCGAGTAAACCGGCATGATCATCGTAACCGGCGGTGCCGGCTTTATCGGCAGTAATCTGGTGTTGGGCCTGAATGCCCGAGGTTACGATGATATTTTGGTGGTCGATCATTTGACCAATGGAGTCAAATTCAAAAATCTAGTCGATTGCCGGATAGCGGACTACATGGACAGAAGCGCCTTTCTGGAACGTTTACAGCAAGGTGCTTTTTCCGCCGAATCCGTGGATGCGATTTTTCACCAAGGCGCCTGCTCAAGTACCACCGAGTGGGACGGCCGCTACATGATGGACAACAATTATGAGTACAGCAAAACGCTGTTTCATTATTGTCAAAGCCATAAAATTCCGTTCATTTATGCCTCCAGCGCCGCGACTTACGGTGCCGATCCGACTTTTAAGGAAGAATTGGCTTACGAAGGTCCGCTGAATGTCTACGGCTATTCCAAATTTCAGTTCGACCAATATTTGCGCCGACAAACCAAGCTGACCGCGCAAGTGGTGGGGCTGCGTTATTTCAATGTCTACGGCCCGCGCGAAGCTCATAAGGGCAGCATGGCCAGCGTTGCCTTTCATTTGAACAACCAAATCAAACAGTCCGACCAATTAAAATTGTTCGAAGGCTGTGACGGCTACGGTAACGGCGAGCAACGCCGCGATTTTATCTATGTCGGCGATGTGGTCGACGTCAATCTGTGGTTTCTGGATAACCCTCAAGTTTCCGGTATCTACAATTGCGGCACCGGCCGCAGCCAGACCTTCAACGATGTTGCCAACGCGGTGATCCGTTATCACCGGCGCGGCCATATCCAGTACATCCCGTTCCCGGAACATCTGAAAGGTTGTTATCAAAGCTTCACCGAGGCTAATCTGGACAAACTCCGAGCCGCCGGTTGCGAGCATCCGTTCAAAACCGTCGAGCAGGGCGTGCAGCACTATATGGAGTGGTTGAACCGATAGGTTTTCCGGGCCGGTGCCGCTTTAGCGCTAACGATTTCGTCAAAATAAGTTCCCATTTCGAATGTCCTGGGCGATTTAAATCGCCCCTTTGAATTCAGGGAAATTATTCCCAACCAATTTTTCAACCCTGTTCGACCGGCATCGTCCATTTTAACTGGGCAGGTTGTAATCTTGTTCCCGAAACAGTTTTAGGCAGGCATCGACCACGGCCGGGTCGTACAACACTCCGCGTTGAGCGCTAATCTCGGCTAGCGCCGCCTCGATGCCCAGTCCGGCGCGGTAGGGACGATGCGATACCATGGCCTCCACTACGTCGGCGACCGCCACGATCTTGGCTTCAAGTAAAATTTCCGCGTCTTTCAGGCCATTTGGATAACCCTCACCGTTTAGCCGTTCATGGTGTTGCAACACGATTTGGGCAATCGGCCAAGGAAAATGGATGGGATTGAGGATGTCGTAACCGGTTTCGGGGTGCCACTTAATCAGGCTGAACTCCAGTTCATCCAGCCGGCCCGGCTTGCTGAGTATTTCGGCGGGAACTCGAATATTGCCGATATCATGCACTACGCTGGCTAGTTTCAGCCCCTCGATCTGATCCGGGGGCAATTGTAATTCCCTGGCGATCGCGGTGGCGAGGTGGGCCACTCGGCGTTGATGCCCGGCCGTATAGGGGTCGCGTACTTCGATGGTGGCGCCGATGGCCGTAACGAAATCCAGCAGATTTTTTCTGAGCTCGCGGGTTCGCTCCTCTACCATCTCCTCCAGATGATTGCGCAATCGGTCTACTTCCAGATGAGTACGCACCCTGGCCAGCAACTCTTCGCGTTTGAATGGTTTGGTGACGAAGTCCACTGCGCCCAGTTCGAAGCCTTGTACCTTGTCGTCCGTGTCCGAAATGGCGCTGACGAAGATGATAGGTACATTCCGGGTTTTGGGGTGAGCCTTGAGCCGGCGGCAGACTTCAAAGCCATCCAGCTCGGGCATGCAAATATCCAACAGCATCAATTCCGGCGGATTAAGGGTGGCGGAATGCAAGGCCAGCTCTCCGTTAAGAGCGGCGCGCACCTCATAGCCTTCCTCGTTCAGGATGTCCGTCAATAATTTGAGGGAAGCCGGAGTATCGTCCACGGCCAGGATATTGCCTTTGTTGGTCATAGGGTTTTTGTCAGTTCTCGTAGAGCGGTTAGGATGGCGGGGTAGTCGAAGTTATCGGCGAGGCGGGTCAGAGTCTTCTGTAATATAGGATCATACGATGCTATCTGTTGCATCGCCAGCGCGATGCGATGGATTTCCAGGCTTTCCAGCGCACTCGCCAGCTCGGCGCGCAATCTCTCGGGCAGCACGGATAACATCTCCGGCGTCAATATCGTGGCCGGCAATTCCGGTTTAGGAACTGGCGCGTAAAGATAGCTTACACCCAACTGCTCCGCCAAGCATTGGTAGATTTCATGGGAACGGTAGGGTTTGCGCACGAAGTCGTCCATGCCGGCATCGATTATTTCGGCGCGCTGCTCGAGAAAGACCGAGGCCGTCACCGCGACAATTTTTACCGCCTTGCCGTCCGGCAATGCACGTATGCGCCGTGTAGCTTCCAATCCGTCCATCACCGGCATGCGGTGGTCCATCCAGATCAGATGCGGATGCCAGCTTTGGAACAGCCGAACGCCTTCCTCGCCGTTCTCAGCCAGCTTGGCTTGAAAACCGACGGATTCCATCAAGCGGGTTAGCAGTAGCTGGTTGTCGCGCTGATCCTCGACGATCAAGATCCGGTATGCGGGCTGTCCGGGCGCCAAGCTTAGCACCTCGCCTTTTTCTTGTGGTGTCGGTTCGGCAATGTCGGATTCCATAACCTCGTTCAGGGGCAAATCGACTCTAAATAGCGAGCCCTTGCCCAGCGTGCTTTGCAGGCTGATGTTTCCCCCCATCAGATGTACGAATTGGTGGGTGATGCTCAGTCCCAGCCCCGTGCCCTTGTTATCTCCTTGTTCGCCCAGTTGCACGAAGGGTTCGAAAATGCGTTGTTGATTTTCCGGGCTGATGCCAGGGCCGGAGTCCTCGACCTCGATCAGCAGATGAGAGATGGCATTTTGTTTGGTACCCAACCGCAAGGTAACCCCACCTTGAAGGGTGAATTTAACCGCGTTGCCGACCAGATTGATCAACACCTGGCGTAGGCGAGCCTCGTCTCCGGCGATATAACGTGGAAACCGCGAATCTTGGTCTATCAGCAGTTGCAAGCCCTTTTCCTGCGCGCGGATCCGCATCATATCGGTAATATCCCGGACCATGCCGCCCAAGTCGAACGGCGCGTTTTCCAGTTGCACCCGTCCGGCCTCGATCTTGCTCATTTCCAAGACGTCGTTGATCAGGGTCAGCAGGTGTTCGCCGCTACGATTGATGATGTCGAGACTTTGCCTCGGCTTCTCCGGCAACTGCGGATCCTTGCGCAGCATGTTGGAAAAACCCAGAATAGCGTTCAGCGGTGTACGCAGTTCATGGCTCATGTTGGCCAGAAACACACTCTTGGCCTGGTTCGCGGCTTCCGCTGCATTGCGGGCCAATACCAGATCGGCGGTACGTTGTTGTACCTGTTCCTCGAGATGATCCTTGTACCGCCTTAGTTCTTCTTCCGAGTGCTGGCGCTCGGTTATGTCGTTGAACATCACCACCGCCCCGGTGGGTTTACCCGCCGTCAAAATCGGCGTGCTGACGAATTCCACCGGAAAGCCGCCGTCATTCTTCCGCCAGTAAAGGTCGCTGCCGCGATAAACCACGCCTTGCTGGTAGGCTGCCTGTACCGGACAATCCTCCGGCGGGTAAGTCCCGCCATCCGCCTTGTGGTGATGAAACATGGCATGGCTGGGCCGACCGATCAGCTCATCGGCGCTGAAACCCAGCAATTGCAAGGCGGCGGGATTGACGAAGGTGCATCGGCCCTCGATATCCAATCCGTAAATGCCTTCCCCGGCGGAATCCAGGATTAGCCGGTGTTGCTGGCTTAGTTCCGCCAATTCCAGCTCCGCCTTATAACGATCGGTGATGTCGTGCACCGTGCCGGTGGAGCGCACCGGCGTGCCGGTTTCGTCATAATAAGTCTCGCATTTTTCGTTGACGTATTTCACCCGTCCGTCCGTCATCAACAGGCGATGCACGATTTCAAACGGTATTTTGTTCTCGACCGATTCGGTATAGGCCTTGACTACCCTATCCTTATCGTCGGGATGTATCCTGTCCAGGAAGGCCTCATAGGAGTCGGCGGATTGTTCCGGGGCGATTTCGAAAATGCGGTATAGCTCGTCCGACCAAGCCAGCTGGTTATGCTCCCGGTCAAGCTCCCAATTGCCCAGATGGGCAATGCGCTGGGCTTCGGCCAGGCCATGCTCGCTGTGTCTGAGTTGCGCCTCGGCCAGTTTGTGCTCGGTGATGTCCCGCGCGATGGTGGAAATCCCGGTGATGTTTCCCGTGGCATCCTTGATTGGCGATAGGGTCAGCGCGACATGGATCAGCGAGCCGTCCTTACGGATTCTCTCGGACTCATGATTGACGACGGTCTCGCCTTGTCGGATTTTTCGTAAAAGTTGGTGAATCTCGGTATGGCGCGAGGCTGGCGCCAGCACCGTAATAGACTTGCCGATGATTTCGTCGGCCGCATACTCGTAAATTCTCTCGGCACTTTTGTTCCAGTGGGTGATGATGCCGTCCGGGGTTTTGCCGATGATCGCATCGTTTGAAAATTCCACAATAGCCGCCAATTGGGTGCGTATTGCTTCCGCCTGTTTGCGTTCGGCGCGGGTGCGCAGCACACTGACGCCCAATGCCAAATCGTCGGCCAGTTCTTCCAGTAGCCGTATTTCGGCCGGCGTGAAGGCATGGGCTAATGTGGAATAGATGGTGATTACGCCAAAGATATTGGCGTTTTCATCTTTCAGGGCCAGCGCGATGCTGGATCGGTAGCCGCGTCGCTGGGCATTTTCGCGCCAGGGGGCCGCCTTGGGGTCGCTGGTGAAATCCTGGATGCAGGCGGTTTTCCCGCTACGGGCGACGGTGCCGGTAGGGCCGCGTCCGCGTTCGCTGTCGGCCCAGGTAATGTTGACGGTAGCCAGATAGCCTTGTTCGACTCCGCCCCAGGCGACGGGACGAACGGTTTTGTCCGGGTCGTGTTCGACATAGCCTACCCAGGCCATCCGATAGCCGGCCTCGTCGCAAATGATGCGGCAGATGCCGTTTAACAAAGCTTGCTCATCCTTGGCCCGCATCAAAATCTGGTGGCAATTGCCGATCGCGAGTAGTTCGCGATTTAGCCGGCCTAGCGATTCTTCGCTTTGTCTACGTTCATGGAACAGCGGTGCTATCCGCGAGATACCGATGGCCATTGCGACCGACAGGGCAAGGCCGATGGCTTCATTGCTCGGATCCGGCGGAAAAGAGGTATCGCCTGTCATTAGGCGGTAGAGCGGCATCAGGCGGCGCAAGGTCATCAACACCAGCGCGGCGGCGATCAGGCTCCAGGCCGTGCGTCTGCCGGTAATGCCGATCAAGCGGATTGCCATCACGGCGGCTGTAAACTGGACCATCACCGACAGCGCCATGATAAAGACAACCGGAAAGTTCGAGCTCGTCATGTTAATCAGTCCTGTTCATCGAAATAGCCCGGAAGATGACATCGTCTGCTCGAAGGCAATGCCGGCTCGTCGAGCGGAGCCGAAGCGTGGGTTGCCTCGGGGCTGCCTGCTCCGTGGCGATTCCAGCCGCGGTAAGGCGTTGAAACGAATTGTAGCCCGAAATGAAAAGTAACCTAATGGTTTTGGAGGTCGAAACCACGCGTGTCGTCATCCAGGCTTGCCGTTCCATCGGCCCGAGCTTATGCTTGTTAGCGTCATCATAATAAGCCAAGGAGCGCAACATGTCGGAATCCTACCATTACATACGTTGGTTTAACGAACTGACCATCAACGATATTCCGTTGGTCGGCGGTAAGAATGCCTCATTGGGCGAAATGTACCGGGAACTGGCCGGGGAGGGCGTGATAGTTCCGAACGGCTTCGCGATCACCGCCGAAGCTTACCGTTACATGTTGGATCAGGCCGGAGCTTGGCCACGTTTGCACGAACTGCTGGATCAAGTCGATGCCGAGGATGTCAACGATTTGGCCTATCGAGCCCAGCAGGCCCGCGATCTGGTTTACGCCGCGCCGCTGCCGGCCGATTTGCAGGCCGAAATCCACCGCGCCTTTGCTCGGCTTCAGCAGCAATACGGTAATGATCTGAGCGTCGCGGTGCGCAGCTCGGCGACCGCCGAAGACCTGCCGACCGCCAGCTTTGCCGGCCAGCAGGATACTTATCTGAACATCCGTGGCGGCCAAGCCTTGATGGATGCCTGCAAACGCTGCTTTGCCAGTCTGTTCACCGACCGCGCGATACATTACCGTCTCGACCAGGGCTTCGATCATTTCAAGATCGCCTTGTCGATCGGCGTGATGAAAATGGTCCGTTCCGATCTGGCCGCCAGCGGCGTGATGTTTTCGTTGGATACCGAGTCCGGTTTCAAGGATGCGGTATTCATTACCGGCGCATACGGCCTAGGTGAAAATGTGGTGCAAGGTGCGGTCGATCCCGACGAGTTTTACGTGCATAAACCGACTTTCGCCCAAGGCTACCGTGCGGTATTGCGGCGAACGTTGGGCGCGAAAAAAATCAAGATGATCTACAGCGACGGCCGTACCCGCGAGCCTATCCGTAATGTCGCCACCGCCAACGAAGAACGCCGCCTTTTTTGCATAAGCGATGCCGAGGTGCTGCAACTGGCCGATTATGCGATCAAGATCGAGCGCCATTACGGCCGGCCGATGGATATGGAATGGGCCAAGGACGGATTGGACGGGCAACTCTACATCGTCCAAGCCCGGCCGGAGACCGTGGCTTCGCAGCGCAGCGGCAATGTGCTGGAGCAATATCTGGTCAAGCAGGGCGGCGAGGTTCTGGTCAGGGGGCACGCGGTCGGCAGCAAGATTGCGGTCGGCGCGGCCCGGGTGATCGACAATGTTTCCAAATTGTCGACCTTCAAACCCGGCGAGGTTTTGGTGGCGGATATGACCACGCCGGACTGGGAGCCAGTGATGAAGACCGCCGCCGCCATCGTCACCAACCGCGGCGGCCGTACCTGTCACGCCGCAATCATCGCCCGCGAGTTGGGGGTGCCGGCGGTGATTGGTTGCGAAAACGCCACGGCGACTATCGTCAGCGGCAGTGACGTGACGGTCAGTTGCGCCGAGGGCGATGCCGGCAAGGTCTATCGCGGCCGGGTTGATTTCGAGGTCATTCGTACCGATTTATCGCAAATGCAGCGGCCGAAAACCAAGATCATGCTGAATCTGGGCAATCCGGAGCTGGCCTTCAAGCATAGCTTCCTGCCCAATGATGGTGTCGGGCTGGCGCGGATGGAATTCATCATCACCGAATACATCAAGGCTCATCCGCTGGCGTTGATCCATCCGGAGCGGGTCGAGGATGCCGATGAATTGGAGCGGCTCGAACTTTTGACCGAGGGTTATGCCAAGCCCGAGGACTTTTTCATCCAACGCCTGGCGGAAGGCGTCGGCACCCTCGGCGCGGCGTTTTATCCCAAGCCGGTGGTGGTCAGGATGTCCGACTTCAAAACCAACGAATATGCCACCTTGCTGGGCGGACGCTGGTTTGAGCGCGAAGAGGCCAATCCGATGATCGGCTTTCGCGGCGCCTCGCGTTACGTGCATCCGGCCTATGCCGAAGGCTTTGCGCTGGAATGCGCGGCGATGAAGCGGGTGCGCGAGCAGATGGGGTTGACCAACGTGGTGTTGATGATCCCGTTTTGCCGGCGCATCGGCGAGGCGGAGAAAGTGCTGGAGGCGATGGCACGGCATGGATTGAAGCGCGGCGACAACGGACTGGAAATCTATGTGATGTGCGAAATACCCAATAACGTGATTCTGATCGACGAATTCAGCCGGCTGTTTGACGGTTTTTCGATCGGCTCCAATGACTTGACCCAATTAACGCTGGGCGTGGATCGCGATTCGGAAATTGTCGCCAACGACTTCGACGAACGCGATCCCGGCGTCAAGACCATGATTCGAATGGCTGTGGAAGGCGCTCGACGCAACGGCAGGCATTCGGGGCTATGCGGCCAGGCGCCGTCGGATTATCCGGAAATGGCCGAATATCTGGTCGAGATCGGCATAGACTCGATGAGTTTAAATCCCGACACCGTGCTGCAGACCACCCGGCGGGTGCTGGAGTTGGAACGGCGTTTGGGGCGTTAACCGGCTGATTTTTACTCCGCACAGGCAGAAATCCTCGCTTGCGAAATATTTCAAGTCAGGATTCAGCAAAAATTAATTTCCCGATTCGATTGCGGTTGTGATCAGAGTCTGCTGTAGGGGCGAATTTATTCGCCTCATGGCATTTCACCGGGCGAATGAATTCGCCCCTTGTATGATGAATTTTAACAACCGATAGCCTAGAAGAACCGATTAAGCTGTCATCGTTCATTGGGAGGCCGTTCGCCCCTGAGGACTGGTAAATACCAGAGCCTGTGCTGTAGATTGGCCCCCGCCCTATTCACCCATACCGTGGAGTATCCGAGGCTTAGAGCCTGCATACACAAGGAAGGTAGGTGCATGCGCAGGGTCGGGAACCGGTGAATAGTGTACTTAACCTTTAACTGAATTAAAAAACGATTATGACGAACCTCCCAATCAATGCCATCGCTGAATCTATCCACCGCCTGTTTGCCGGCGTGGATGTCGGAGCCGATGAATTGGTGCTGGTGATCCGCAAGAACGGCAAGTCGTTCGATCCACAAAAATATGCCAATACCCGCTCTGACCGTGCCCGCTTGGTCAACAAGCTGATCAAGCTGCCGGGCATCAAAGTCTGCCTGGAAGCCACCGGCATTTACCATTTCGACCTGGCAATTGCGTTGCATGACGCCGGTATTCCCGTGATGGTCGTCAATCCCAAGGCCTCGCATAACTTCGCCAAGGTGTTGATGAGAAACAGCAAAACCGATGCCGTTGATGCCAATACCCTGGCCGAATACGTCGAGCGCATGGACTTTGTCGCCTGGACCCGGCCATCGAATCAGACCCTGGCTTTGCGCGGGTTTGCCCGCCGCATTGATGCGCTGACCGGTCAGAAAGCTGCCGCGAAAAACCATCTGCATGCACTGAGTGCGACTCAGGAAACTCCAAAGGCGTTGCTGCGCGATGCCAAGCTGGCGATCAGTCAATTGGAAAAACGCATCGATACCTTGGCCGCCGAAGCGATGACCTTGATCAACCAGCACCCGGAACTCAAGCGTGTTTTTGAGTTGCTGACCGGCATCAAAGGCATTGCCCAAACCAGCGCCATTGCTTTGATGGGCGAACTGCTGTTATTGCCACCCAACCTGTCGCATCGCGAATGGGTCAAGTTTGCCGGGCTCGATCCCAAAGCCTTTGAATCCGGCAAAAGCGTACATAAGAAAATGCGGCTGTCCAAGGCGGGTAACCGGCATATTCGCTCGGCATTGTATATGCCGGCCTTGAGCGCCAAACAGCATGATCCCCATGTCAGCGCTTATTTCCAGCACTTGGTCGACAACGGCAAGAAACCTTTACAGGCCGTCTGCGCAGTGATGCGTAAATTACTGCATGCGATCCATGGCATGCTAAAGCACGACCAGCCGTTCGATAACACACGGTTTTATGTCATTCCGACACCCATCATCGCTGAGTGAAAAAGTGATGGAATTTTGTTGACTTGGAACAGAGTATCTACCATATTGCTTCCCAAAATTTCTGGAAGATATTTTTCGTCCGATCATTAGCTGCGTTTATTTGTGCTGACGATCGTAACCCTCTGCCCAAAGGAAAATCCAATTCTCAATCTTCCGTGGCATTTAATGGCGTCTAAGGCGGTTTTTAATGATGCGTCGGTATTATCCGACAATGAGCTTCTTTGATAATCATTTCATGCGGCCTAAATGAGGTGTGTTAGAGCTGAAAATAGGGTATTTCACGTTGCGTGATGAGCCATATCACGTATTTCCGAGTCCTTGCTAACGCTGGTTTTATTTTTAGTCCCTGTATTTCAGGTGTTTGGCAATTGGCATAAGGGTTGCATTAGTCCGAATGCAGTTGTCAGGCAGTGCTTACAAAATTTTTTCCGGCCCATGCTGAATGAATGCCGGCAAATCTCTGGTTCGCCGTGTTCATGATTTTGTACTTGGCTTGTTTGTGGTAAGCAAAAGCACTGTCAAAGGATTGTTGGGGAGCTTCATGCTTCAGCCACCCCCGTCGCGAGGCGGGTTCGGAAAGCCACGGGTCTTGAGCCTAACAAGATGGCCGGGTTGCCCTCTCGGAGACGAGGGGTGCGAGTGCATTCGTTCAGATGAGAATGCAATTTACATAACAATTTAGGAATGGAAAGCAATGATTCAATTTAAAAAACTGGCTATCGCGGGAGCAATTGCCGCTTCAATCATGGGTGCAACTGCTGCTGAAGCGCATGTTTCCTATCATTTGGATGCAGCCGGCGGACAAGCTCCAAACGTCAATGGTTCCGATGCAACCGGCTCTTGGACGGGTGGTGCACCTTCTTATGACGGTAATTTGCCTGTCACCTGGGTGGCCAATATTCACCATGTTGATACTGTTTACGAAATATCGGCGGCTGATGCGATCAACAACAAGGGGGCTGCATCAAATTTTGTTTTGGAATCCATTAACAATAAATGGAAGCCAGCTTCAAGCTGGGGTAATGCGTTGGATTTCGGTCTGATCAATATGGAAGTGGCTGGAAACTTGACCATTACGGTCGAAGCCGATTCCAGTCTGGCTTCCACATTCGCTCCTGGTTTTACCTTGTGGAGTGGTTGGGATGCTACAGCTACCAGCAGCAAGCACGGTTCATGGAACGCAAACCCTTTTGCACCAACCACGCGTGGTAGTAACGAATTGACCTATGTCGGCCACGCGGCAACCACTGTGGACGGTGGTTCAGTAACATATACCTTTAATAACCTGGCCGCTGGTAACTACAGTTTGTGGGTTGGGGGCAATGGCACTGACAATGTGAATGAGTTCTATAAAGCAAGTATGTCGGTAGCTGCGGTTCCCGTCCCTGGCGCGGTCTGGCTGTTCGGTAGCGCCATCGCCGGTTTGGTCGGCTTTGGCCGCCGTAAAGCGGCAGTGACTGCGTAAAATCAAGTCAAGGCGAAGCTTAGGCTTCGCCTTTTTAGTTTCCATCTGTCAAAAGGAACGGACATGAATTCATTGCTTAAAATCCTTACGGCCGCCACACTGGTCAGCGGCACCTATCTGACGCCCGCGCAAGCGGCTAATTCCCTGGAAATCAACGGCAGCCTTTTTCAGCAAATCGGTGGTTCGACTTTCGATGTTTGGAAAATCGTCATGCCGACAGCCGGTAGTTTCAAGGTGAACGTGTTAGCTTACGAAAGCACGGATAACTCAACGACAAATGCTGTCGATCTCAACGGCGATGGTGAATTTACCTATATCGACCCGGATACCCATTTTTGGAAGGATGACGGCAGCGCCAATTCGCTACTAAACGCAGCGAATCATTTGGCCCGTTGTGATGATATTGCCAACAATTGTTCAGCCGTCGACACACCTGGCTTTAAATTGACCGACCTGGGCGCAGCCTTTGGTGCCAGTGACGGCTCGATTCACTACCAGCGCGATCCCGCATACGAGGTAACGCTGGCCGCAGGCAATTACTTGTTTGTGATGGCGGATTATCGTTTGACGGAGACCGAGGCGGCTTCTGGCATCAATACAAGCGATACTATCCGCAATACCATTGTCGGAGGATATGGCGATTATCGAGTCGTGTTTAGCTCTGATAACCTTCAATTTAGCCTATCCGGCAACACCATCGCCGTCTCTCAAGTTCCGGTGCCCGCAGCCGTCTGGTTGTTCGGCACTGCATTGGTCGGGATGGTTGGTGTGGGTCGCCGCAAATTGTTTGCCACGGCTTGATTGTAGGTCGAGGATAGGCGGATGTGCTTGTCGAGGGTGCGGCATACTATTCCGCTAGGCTAAAAAAGGCGCATTTGTAGGAATGCGCCTTTTTTGTTGCGCTGAATTCGGGTTTCCATATTGGGAGCGTTCAAAATCCCATTATCTGGAGTTTTTGGTTTAAATAGGGCATTTCACTTAAAACCCCGATTCATGATTTTGCCGTGTAGTGTCAAACTCTGTAAATCCTGTTTAATAAAGGGTTTTGTCGGTTTCGGAGGACAAAAGCTCGGCCTCAAGTCTTATTAGTACATCGTTAAGTAGGGATGTTGTAATTGGAAATAAGGCATTTCACGCAATGATGTGAGGGGTATCACATATTTTTCTGGAGATATTGATGCTGCCTCGTTTTTTGCCTAGATATTTCGAGACTCTAGCTGTTGGCATAAGGTTTGCTTAATTAGAAATACAGCTGTCAGGCAGGGCTTACAGCGCTGTTATCCGGTCCACGGCGTCGAAAGCTGTTTAACCATAACCTTAAGTCAAAAAGAAAAGGAAGATTTATGATCAAAACTAAATTAGCTAAAGCGGTTTCCCTAGCCGTTGCCGGAGTTGCAATGTCTGCTGGCGCATCTAGTGCAATGGCTTCGACCACCATGTACAACACTTGGGACGTGGGACAAGCTCCAGGTACTTATAGCTCTAGTGCACAAACAACGGATGGCTGGTTGTATTCTGACGGCAAACAAAATGGCGCAACAGGTGGCACATTGAATGCTTGGGCAGGTGGTGCTGGTTCTGTTCCATTCGGTTATACCGGCAAAACCGCTTTGAACTGGGCCGTTCAATTGACCTCGGCTACTGATTCCGGCGTCATTTCTCGCCAAGATGCGATTGATCGTTACGGTGTTGCCGCCGACATCGACACCGGCAAAGGCGCTTGGGTTGACGCACAGTTGAATGCTCAAAATAATCCGGCTCCTACTGGTTGGCGCCATGCGGTTGATGTCGGCTTGATTCAAACTGCTGTGGATACGGACATTCGTCTGTCAGCAAGCGTGTTGGCTAACACTGTCGGCTTCGACAGCAATTTTGGTATCAGCGTTTACGACGGCATGACCAATGTGCAGTCATGGGGTCATCACGGTTCTTGGCACGGCGGTTATATCCTGGGTGATCAGTCCGTAACCAACTTGGCTAGAATCAACGGCAACGATCCAATCGGCATGACTGGTTTAACTTTTGTTGGATTTTCAGATGGTTCTAACCTGACTTTAAATGCCAATAATCAAGATTATCTGATCTTCCATGCTTTGGCTGGTCACACTTATACGGTAATTCTAGGCGGTAGCGACGGCGGTCAAACCTGGAGCGGAAATCAAGCCAGCTATGCGCTTAATGTGCAAGCCGTCCCAGTCCCCGGCGCAGTCTGGTTGTTCGGTAGTGCTGTCGCCGGTCTGGTTGGATTCGGCCGCCGCAAAGCCGCGGTCGCTGCATAAGCTGTAATAAAAAAGGAAATTATAAAGGATATGTCAGGATGACTCTGCCAGGGAAGGTTTTCACGTGATTACAGGGAAGGAATGGCTTTGCTCTCGCAAGGATGCGGTGAATGTGGAATAACGTTTGAGAAAGTCGCGGACAGACAAGTTGTTTGTCCGCGCAAGGAGTTTTGGTTTCAGGATTCGTCAGGATGACCGCCAAGGATGGCTAACCCTTCTATCAGGTAGGTTTTGGGCAAGACCGAAGTGCTTCCCCAGCTTTTTGTGCCTGGCTCGAATTTCGATGGCTATGCTGCTTTTATCCGGCATTTAGCCGATTTCACTCAATTCCATTAGGCGCTTTGCTATACTTTTCGGCCTTGTCGAGGAGAGCGTGATGATGGTTGTCTTTAGTTTTAATGTCTTGCCAAAACCGGTTCTTACCAGCGAGGGTTTGGCTTGAACGCTGTGCGTCGGCTTTACACCTTGCTGTTCTATGTTGGCTTGCCGGCCGTGTTGTTGCGGCTTTACTGGCGTGGTTTCAAGGCCCCTGAGTACAGGCGCCGATGGCAAGAGCGCTTGGGCTTTTATAACAAGGAATCCGGGCAGCCCGTGGTTTGGTTTCATTGTGTGTCGGTAGGCGAGGCCGAGGCGGCATTCCCGTTGATCCGGTTGATGCAAGCCGAGCATCCCGGCCAACGATTTTTGGTGACCACTACCACGCCGACCGGTTCCGCTCGGGTAAGCGATGTGCTGGCGGATCGGGTCGAACATGTCTATCTGCCTTATGATGTGCAGCTTGTTCTGGCACGCTTCTTCGAGCATTTTCGCCCGAAAATGGCGGTGTTCATGGAAAAGGAAATCTGGCCCAATCTGTTTGCGCAGTGCGCCGAGCGTCAAATTCCTTTATTTGTGATCAATGCCCGTTTGTCGGCGCGTTCGGCGCGAGCCTATCTAAAAATTCCGGCCTTGGTTAAGCCGGCTTTGCAATGCGTTACCCAAATTGCCACTCAAACCGAGGAAGACAGGTTGCGGTTTATTGAAATCGGTGCCGTAGCGGAGCGGGTGACGACCTTAGGTAATATCAAGTTCGATCTTGCGATTGACAACAGCGTAATCGCAGCAGGACAAACGCTAAAACAGCAAAGCTTTACCGGTCGTTTTGTCTGGATTGTGGCCAGCACCCACCAAGGCGAGGAAGAGCAGTTATTGCAGGTGTTTGCCCAATTAAAGCAACGGATTCCACAAATCCTATTGATGATTGCGCCGCGGCATCCTGAGCGGTTTCAGAACGTGAAGAAATTATGTCTGGATCAAGGTCTGAGAGTGGTGATGCGCAGTGAAAATCAGCCTGTTGCCGAGAATGTTGATGTTTATATTGCCGACAGCATGGGCGAGTTGAAGATGCTGTATGCGGCGGCGGATGCGGCGTTTGTCGGCGGCAGTCTGGTGCCGGTCGGTGGGCATAACGTACTGGAGCCGGCCTTGGTCGGTGTGCCTGTGTTGTTCGGGCCGCAGATGTTTAATTTCAAGGAAATCGCCGAGCGTATATTGGCCGAGGAAGCGGCCGTGCAGTGCCGCAATCTTGATCAGATTGCCGAAACGCTGTCGCGGATACATGCCGATGTCGGTTATAGAAGCAAGTTGACCGCCAAAGCCAAAGCTTTCGTATTGCGCAATCAGGGTGCGACGCGACGCATAGCCGATTTGCTGTCTCGGAGGCTTTAACAGATGCTTGCGTCGCTGGTTGTTTGCGGAAACGCTAGGCGTTTTCCGTTATAATCAGGCCATTTTTTTAATCGTTAAAGGTGTGAAGCGCATTATGTCCGAAGTCAAAAAAGTCGTATTGGCCTATTCAGGCGGTCTGGATACCTCGGTTATTCTCAAATGGTTGCAGGATGTCTACCAATGCGAGGTGGTGACATTTACCGCCGACATCGGCCAGGGCGAGGAATTGGAGCCGGCGCGGGCCAAGGCCACTGCCGCGGGGATTAAGCAAATCTATATCGACGATTTGCGCGAGGAATTCGCCCGTGACTTTATCTTCCCGATGTTCCGGGCCAACACGATTTACGAAGGCGAGTATTTGCTGGGAACTTCGATTGCCCGGCCGCTGATTGCCAAACGGTTGATCGAGATTGCCAATGAAACCGGCGCCGATGCGATTTCGCATGGCGCGACCGGTAAGGGTAATGACCAAGTGCGTTTCGAGTTGGGCGCCTATGCGCTGCGCCCTGATATCAAGGTCATCGCGCCTTGGCGGGAATGGGATTTGAACTCACGGCAAAAACTGCTGGACTACGCCGAGCAACACGGCATTTCGGTGGAGATGAAAAAAGGCAAAACCTCGCCTTATTCGATGGATGCCAACTCGCTGCATATTTCCTACGAAGGCCGTATCTTGGAAAATCCTTGGACCGAGCCGGAAGAGGATATGTGGCGTTGGACCGTCTCACCGGAAAACGCTCCCGATCAAGCGACCTATGTCGAGTTGACCTATCAAAACGGTGACATCGTTGCCATCGATGATGTGCCGCACACGCCGCATCAAGTCATGGAGAAGCTGAACAAAATCGCCGGCGCCAATGGGGTAGGGCGACTGGACATCGTCGAAAACCGTTATGTTGGCATGAAGTCGCGCGGCTGCTATGAAACTCCGGCCGGTACTGTGATGCTCAGAGCGCATCGGGCCATCGAGTCGTTGACGCTGGATCGCGAAGTAGCACACTTGAAAGATGAGTTGATGCCGCGTTATGCCTCGTTGATTTACAACGGTTACTGGTGGAGTCCCGAAAGAAGTATGCTGCAAACCATGATCGACGCCTCGCAGGTTCATGTAAACGGCAAGGTGCGGGTGAAATTGTACAAGGGCAATGTCATCGTGGTCGGCCGCGCATCGGATAATAGTCTGTTCGATGAAAATATCGCCACATTCGAGGAAGATGGCGGCGCTTACAATCAAAAAGACGCCGAGGGTTTTATCAAGCTGAATGCCTTGAGAATGCGGATTGCCGCCAAAAAAGGCCGATAAGATCTTTCCGGGCCTTTAAAGCAGGACATTTTCAGTGAAGCTTGTATAATGAATTAGTATGGTTAAGTTCGCGCTCATAACGGATCGGGTTCTCCCCGGCGGCATGGGCCGGCCTTAATCTAAAGCTTCCTGATTAGCCACACTAAAATAATAATGAGCAATATGCCTGAGATTAATCTGGATGATGCCAATAGTGAATCACGTGCACTAGCGATACTTCAGGCTGTCCAAAAACATCACGCCTTGGTCAAGGTCAATCGTTTTTTGTTGATGTTGGTGTTTTTGTTGATGGTCGCGGTTGTTGTGATGGGATTGGTTTTAATGCCCAATCAAAATCGATTGAGCGACCTCAAGGCCGACCCGGCCACGACTGCGGCTTATGCGTTGCAGAATCCGGCGATTTCAGCGGAGATCAACACCCTTAAGGGCCAGTTATTTGGCCTTGTTAGCGGATCCATCGAAAGCAAGCTGCGCTCGCTCGAGGAAAATATCAAGCGCGGCAGTGTCGTCGACTCATTGAACACGATTCAGGATTTGAAAAGCGATGTAAAAGTGCTCAGCGCTTATACCGATGGTCCCAAGGTTGGTAGTCCTCGAGAAGCCGAGGTTAACCAGCAGTTGATCAAGGAGTTAACCGATTTGAAGGATCTGGTATATCTGACCTTTATTTCTTGCGGGCTTATGATTGCGGCCGTGGCGGGCGTTTGGTTGCGCCATCGCTATCGTTTGACCCACCAGAAAAGCCATACCATTTATCTGAGTCGTAGTCAGCAGGATTAGCCGATCCCGTGGGTTTTTAACGGGCATAAAAAAGCCGCCTCACAAATCGTGGGCGGCTTTTTTGTTTGCCTAAGCGTCGGTCTTATTTTGCCAGATAAGAGTAAACGGCATCGATCGCTTGGTCTTCGGTCATGTTTGCTTTTTTCACAGGACCGACTTCCATGATGGCGGCGGTTGCTTTAGGCATACCGTTTTTGCCTTCTTTCAGAACTTTGGCGAATTGATCTTTAGGCAGTTTGCCGGCTTTGATCAGTTCTTTCAATTGTGGGTTGGAAGCGATGTCGTGGCAAGCGCCGCAACCACGGCCGAAAGCACGCTCATAAATTTTCGCGCCAACTTCTTCTGCTTCGTTTGCAGCTACTTGACCGCTGATTGCAATCAGAGCCGCGCCTACCAATAAACCAAATGATTTTTTCATTATTATGATCTCTCGTTGTGATTAAAAAAAGGACTACGAGTTGCCGGAGCAACCCACGGACCAATGGAAAAAGTCGGCAAAGCATAGGGAATTTTACAGAAAAATTCAATCGATTTTCGCTAAAACAGGACGATTTCACTGGCTTGCGGCTGTATTGTCATGATTAAAACTTAAACTTCGCTGAAAATGCCGGCGTTAAGAGTGTGGCGGCTGCCCGGATTGAAACCAGTGAAGTTTTTCATGCAGCGATACCACGGTGCCCACTATAATCAGGGTTGGCGGCTTGATGTCGGCCTGCTCGGCCAGTCTCGGCATGTCGGTCAGGGTGCCGGTGATAACCCTCTGGTTTTGGGTGGTGCCTTGTTGAATGATGGCGATGGGGTGATCCGGTGGGCAGCCGTGCTCGATCAAAGCCTGGCAGATCGTGTACAGGCCCACCAGGCCCATGTAGATCACGATAGTCTGATTCGGGGCCGCAAGCTGTTTCCAGTTCAGATTAATGCTGCCGTCCTTTAGGTGTCCGGTGACGAAGGTACAGGATTGAGCGTGATCGCGGTGGGTCAGCGGAATGCCGGCATAGGTGGCGCAGCCGGAGGCGGCGGTAATGCCGGGTACTACTTGAAAAGGTATGCCTTGCTGCATCAGGGTTTCAATTTCCTCGCCGCCACGGCCGAAGATGAACGGGTCGCCGCCCTTTAATCGGGCTACTCGTTTACCGGATAAGGCCAGATTAGCCAGCAATTCGTTGATCGATTCTTGCGGCAGGCTGTGATTGCTGCGTTGTTTGCCGACATAGATTTTCTCGGCATCGCGCCGCGCCATTTCCAAGATGCCATCCGACACCAGGCGGTCATACACGATCACGTCGGCTTGCTGCATCAGGCGCAAGGCGCGGAAGGTCAACAAATCCGGATCACCAGGGCCGGCGCCGATCAAATACACCTCGCCCTTGGTTGTAGCCTGTTCCGCAAGCAACAATTGGGACTTGAGCTCTAATTCCGCTTCCTGAATCTTTCCGGTGAAAACCAATTCGGCCACATGTCCATGCAGCATGTTTTCCCAAAAGATGCGCCGCTGTGAGGGTTGTTTGATCCGTTGCTTGACCAAAAGCCTGAATTCCTCGGCAAATTGCGCCAGACGACCATAGGCGGCTGGAATCAGGCTTTCTATCTTGGCCCGTAAAATTCTGGCCAGGACCGGCGAAGCACCGCCGGAGGAAATCGCGGCAATCAACGGCGAGCGGTCGACGATGGCCGGGAAAATGAAGCTGCACAGATCGGGGTTATCAACCACGTTGACCGGAATCCGATGGTTTTCAGCGGCGGCGGCGACTAGCTCATTGGTGGCCCTGTTATTGGTGGCGGAAATCACCAGGCGCATGCCCAACACGTCGTCAGCGGAAAAGCGCTTTTGTATTAATGTCAGGTTCAGTGCGGATTGCAATGCCGCAACACTCGGCCCCAGTTGTTCGGCTATCACCGTGATTCTGGCACCGGCCTTGCCTAATACTTCGATTTTGCGCGCGGCTACCTCGCCGGCGCCTACCACCAGACAGGGCTGATTTTTGAGTTTAACGAAAAGGGGAAAGTAATCCATCGCTGCTTGATATTCGTGGGTTTAAGTTGGTGATATGATAAAAGCGTTTATGGCTCAATTGAGAAAACAAAGTAATGATCGAGTTCGACTTAGAAGTGGATGCCAGCGGCTTGCAATGTCCCTTGCCGTTATTGCGCCTGAAAAAGGCGATTATGGAAATTGAGAGCGGCGGAGTGGTCAAGGTGATTGCCACCGATCCGGCCGCTCATCTGGATTTCGGTGTCTATATCGATCAGGCCGGACATGTTCCGCTGAAAATTCTAAAGGAAGCCGACAAACAGATTTTCTTTATACAGAAAAAATAGAAGCGATTCAATATTAAAATCAGGATTCAAAGCATTTTGTAGCCTGATCGTTTAATTATCTAAGGCTGATAATCGGCCAACCGGCTTGTTCCGCCACTAGGCGCAGTTGTTGGTCGGGATCCACGGCTATCGGTTTGTCGACCAGCTTTAACAGGGGCAGATCATTGTGCGAGTCGCTATAAAAACAGCTGCCCGCCAAGCTCTCGGTCGAGCCGGCTAACCAGTCTTGTAGTTGTTTGACCTTGCCTTCCTGAAAACACGGTGTACCGATAAAGTTGCCGGTATATTGGCCGTTTATGAATTCCGGGGTGGTGGCCAGCAGATTGTCTATGCCATACAGTTTGACGATGGGTTCGGTGACGAAGCGGTTGGTGGCGGTGACGACCAATAAGGTGTCGCCGGCGGCCCGATGTTGTTCGACCAGCTTGTGAGCGGCAGCCAGTGTAATCGGTTTGATCACGGTTTCGACAAACTCATCGCGCCAGAGATAGAGCTGCTGGGCATCGTGCATGGCCAAGGGTTTCAGTGAGAAATCCAGAAACTCGATGATGTCCAGTTTGCCCTGTTGGTAGTCTTGGTAAAACTTTGCGTTAGCCTCTTCGTAATAGTCTTTGTCGACGATGCCGCGATCGACCAGAAACTGTCCCCATAAAAAATCGCTGTCGTCTGCGATCAGCGTGTTGTCCAAATCAAAAATCGCTAAGCTCACGTTAAACCCGTTGAAAGTAAATAAAACAAAGCGGCGTATGGCTTATGCCGCTTATTTATGGAACAATTGCGCCATTGATTTTAATGGTCGGCCCATTTTTGATTTTAGCATTCAGTCATCGAAAACGGGCCGCAATAATACAGGTTTTTTACATGATAGACTCGAAAGGATACCGGCCTAATGTCGGGATTATCCTTTGCAATGACGAGGGTCGTGTATTCTGGGCAAAGCGCAAGGGCGCTAATTCGTGGCAGTTTCCGCAAGGCGGGATCGATGGCGACGAAGACCCGGAAACGGCGATGTATCGGGAGTTGTGGGAGGAAACAGGCTTGCGCGCCGAGCATGTTCAAGTGCTGGGGCGTACCCGCTACTGGCTGCGTTACAAGCTACCGGAACGCTATATCCGCAAGAATTCACTGCCGCTGTGCATCGGCCAAAAACAAATCTGGTTTATGCTGCGCCTGTTGAGCGATGAATCGATGGTGCGTTTCGATTGCGGCCACAAGCAGGAATTCGATAATTTCAAATGGGTGGAATATTGGTACCCGCTGCAAGATGTGGTGTATTTCAAGCGCCGGGTTTACCGCAAGGCCATGGATGAACTGGGTTCCTTGTTGATCGCCGAGGATGTTCAGGTTGACGCGACAAGCTATTTGACCGGCCTGTCCGGTTAATATTCGTGAGCATTCCGGTTTAAATTGTCCAGCTTGACCGGTAAGCGGTGACAATCCGATTGCAGGCCGCCGTCATCGTATAGATTAAATATCCGGTAACCGGGGGCCGTTTCATCAATGCTGAACTCACTGGAATTTGGCGTGAATTGAAAACAGCTGGCTGGTGTGGCAAAGAAGGCTATCGGTTTTTCCTGGCAAGCGAATTCCTGATGAATATGGCCGCAGGTCACCGCCTTGACTTGCCCAAATCCTTCGATCAATTTCAAAAAAGCCTCGCTGTTTTGGATTTGCATGGTATCCAGCCATGCCGAGCCGCTGGCAAAGCAGTGATGGTGAACCGCAATCAATGTTGGCCTGTCAGAGTTCGATTGCAGCGTCCGTTGCAAAAACACTAATTCCTCTCGGCTAAGCGCGCCAACGGGGCTGTTGGGCTTTTGGCTGTTTAGGCCAATGATCAGCCAGTTTCCCAACACCAAATGCTTTTGGCAACTGACCAAGCCATTATTCAAATATTTCGTCATCAGACTTAAATCGTCATGATTTCCCGGCAGGCACAGACAAGGCGTGTCATAGCCGTTCAGGTGTCGGTAAAGGCGTTGGTAACTGCCGGGGCAGGGATCTTGCGCCAGATCGCCGGTTAGCAGAATCAAATCAAAGCGGCCATGGACTGCGTGGGCGTGCTCTAGGGTCAGCTTGAAATAATGCTCGGTATCAATGCCCAGCATGATGTCGCCGGAGTGCGGCAACAAGTGCATGTCTGTGATTTGCAGGACTTTTAGCATAGTCGTGGCCGGCAACCGCTCATGATAAATAGCCGAAATAGGCCTGGCTGTAAGGATGTACTTCGGTTAAGTTGTCATCTTGCTTAAACCAACGATAATCCGAGTGCTGTTGCCGCGGGAGTTGTTGTATTTCAATGTCCAGGTTTAACCGATAAGCCAGTACCACATAATGTGTACTTACGCCCGGTACCTGGGCAAAATTGTTCGGGTACAGGTGGGTAAATGCGCCCACCAACTGGCTGTCGCCCAAACGGTAAGTTAGACCCAGTTCCGCCCGGCAAATCCTGTGGAATGCGGCTTCCAGTGTTTCCGATTTGAATATTCTGCCGCCCGGCACAAACCAATATCCCGATGCGGGTTCATTGAGCCGTTTGCCCATCAATAGTTCGTGATTGGCGGAGCGGACAATCAGATCGATGGATACCAGCGGCGTGTGTTTTAGGGTTTCAATAAAGATGTCTTGACTAAGCATTTTTGAATCGGCAATAGCTGGCTTGAGAGGGGCATCGAAGCGGATCATGTGTTCGCGGTCAGTCAACGTCTTTAAACAGGACCTTGGATTTTCGTTGATAGTTATAGGCGCTTTTCATCGGTTCGGGTAAATCCTCTATTTTGCAAGGAATAAAGCCGCGTTCGACAAACCAATGCACCGTCTGGGTCGATCGGACGAACAAGCGGGTAATGGCCTGTTTTTGGGCATTATTGATCAAGTGTTCCAGCAACCGGTTGCCGCGCGCGCCTTTTTGATAATCCGAATGAACCGCGAGACAAGCGATTTCGGCGTTATGCCGATCCGGTAAAACATGAAAGGCGGTACAGCCGATAATCAAACCATCGCGTTCGATCACGATGTAATCACCAATTTCCATTTCCAGTTTTTCCCGCGAACGTTTCACCAGGATACCATTTTGTTCTAGCGGCTTAATCAATTCCATGATACCGCCGATGTCGTCGAGCGTGGCCGGGCGGAGAGTTTCGAACGCGGTGGAACTGATCAATGTGCCTATGCCATCCCGGGTAAATAATTCCAGCAGCAAGGCGCCGTCCAAATGGCGATTGACCAAATGGGCGCGGCGCACGCCTTTTTGGCAGCTTTGGATGGCGGCCTGCAGCGACAGCGCAACGGCGACGGCTATGTCGGTTGATTGCTGTAAGAGTTCGCCGGCTTGATCGGTCGTCAGTTGTTGGATAGTCTGGTTATCCTTCGGCGAGATGCAGCTTTGCTCGGTCAACAGGATCAGTTTTTCCGCTTGCAAGGCAATGGCGACTTCGGTGGCGACTTCTTCGGCGGACAGGTTGAACACCTCGCCGCTGGGCGAATAACCGATAGGCGAGATCAGCACCACATTGTTTTGATCCAGTTGTTGATGGATTGCCTGGCTGTCTATGCGCCGTACCTTGCCCGTATAGCAGTAATCGATGCCATCCAGCACGCCCAGCGGTTTGGCCGTGACGAAATTGCCGGAAGCAACCCGAATCTTGGCGCCCGCCATCGGCGAACCCGATACCCCCATCGATAATAATGCTTCGATCTCGACCCGCACCAGGCCGGCGGCTTGCTTTACATATTGCAGGGTTTGTGCGTCGGTGATGCGCAAATGGTGGTGAAATTTCGGGATGTCGCCGTGCTCTGTCACCTGTTCGTCGATCTGCGGACGAATGCCGTGCACCAAGACCAGTCTGACGCCCAGGCTTCTTAGCAAGGCAAAGTCATGAATCAGATTGTCGAAGTCAGGCTCGGTAACCGCCATCCCGCTAAAGAAGATGACGAAGGTGCGATTGCGATGCGCGTGGATATAGGGTGAGGAATTTCTAAACCAATTAACGAAGGCGGTTGATTGTTGCATGTTGTGTGGCGTATTACCGTGAAGTGGCTGACGGGCGAATTTGCATTGGAATGGTAGTTAGCCCGTTAGTGAAAGTCCAGAGATTAATCGATTGTTCCGGCATACAGCAAAAAACCTATTTTTTTACGGGATGACCGATGCCTTGAGAATATTCGCCATATGCCTTACCCCGGGTCCGGCAACATCCGGATTAGCAATAATCAAGTACAAAGGTACCTCGCGTAGCTGACCTTCCCGTAAGGGTAGCGGCTTTAACAGCCCTGTCCGAAGTTCTTCGCCGATCTGTGTTTCGGGTAACCAGGCGAAACCATAACCCATGCAGACCGCCTGAATCGAAGTGGCAACCTGACTCACCGTCCAACGTTGATCCACTTCAACCGTCACCGCGCGTTGATCGCGTTTAGCCCCGGAATCCCGTACAACCAGATGGCGGTAGTGGCGCAAGTCTCTATGGCTCAGCTCCCGGCCTAGGTGATGTAGTGGATGATCCGCGTGCGCCACTGCCAGCAAGCGGATTCGAGTCAGAAGTTCGCCTAAAAACCCCGGCGGGATTCGTGGCGAAATGGCCAAATCCACGTATCCACTCAGCAAAGCGTCGGTCGTTCCGCCTAATACCGATTCAATCAGTTCAACCCGGGTACCCGGGCTTTCCTGTCCAAAGCGCTCAAGACAGTTCAGTAGTAATTTAGCCGGGAACAGAATTTCAGCGGCAATGGTGATAACCGCTTCCCAGCCGGCTGAAAGCCTATGCGCTGCCCGCTCCAATTCGTTGGCCTCATCCACGAGCGCTAGCGCGCGCCGGTACAGCATTTGCCCGGTTGGAGTCAGTATGGCTTTGCGGCCCTGAATTTCGAAGGCTTTGACGCCCAGTTGAGATTCAATTTTTTGTACCGCATAGCTGACGGCCGATTGGCTTTTGCACAGCTTTTCAGCCGCTTGCGCATAACCACCCGCATCGACCACTTCGATCAAGGAGCGCCATTGTTCCAGCGTAATATGAGGGCTCATGGTTACCTATCGAATGAATGGATCATTATGCGCGAATTATTATGCTTTTTTATCGATCATTTAAAGCGTTAAATAGCACCACGTTTACTGATTGGGGATAAACACTATGACCACATTGTTACAAATCAATTCAAGTATCTTTTCATCGGGCGGAAACTCCAGCCAATTGGCGGATGCATTTGTTGCCCAATGGCAAGGCCATAATCCGAATGCACGGATCAAGGTTCGAGATTTGGCTAGCGATCCATTGCCCCATCTCGACGCCCAACGCGTTGAGGCATTTTTCACCTTGCCGGAAGCCAGAACAACGGAGCAGCAGGCCTATGTCGAGGAATCCGATGCCTTGATCGGCGAGATTCAACGGGCGGACATCATTGTCATGGGCTTGCCGATGTATAACTTCGGTATCCCCTCGACCCTGAAAGCCTATTTCGATCAGATCTCCCGCGCCGGGGTGACCTTTCGTTATACCGAGAACGGCCCCGAAGGTTTGCTGGAAGACAAAAAGGTCTATGTCTTCGCAACCAGGGGCGGTCTGTATGCAGGCACCGCGCTCGACAGTCAGACCACATATGTTCGCGATTTTCTAGGATTTATAGGCATCACCGATGTTGAATTCATCTATGCGGAAGGCTTGAACATGGGAGAGCCAGCCAAGGACAAAGCCTTACTGGCCGCTCAACAACGCATTACCGCATTGGCCGCATGAAACTAGGCAACAGCTAGACCGTTTGCATAAACATACCGCTCTCATTTTTCAATCATCCAAAACCAGGAGCTTTAACATGAAACACACAGCCCTATTATCATTAGCCGCATTACTGTCAGGCACGGCGCTGGCCGCCCCCGAAACCTATGTCATCGACGCCGACCACACCTTGCCGCGTTTTTCCTACAGCCATTTTGGTTACTCCACCCAAGTTAGCCGCTTCGATAAAACATCCGGCAAGATTGTGCTGGACCGTCAAGCCAAGACCGGTTTGGTAGAGGTCGTGGTTGATACGGCTTCAGTCAACACCGGCATTCCGTTATTCAACGAACACATACAAGGCGAGGATTTTCTGGATAGCGCCAAGTACCCGACGATGAGTTTTATATCGAACAAGTTCAAATTCGAGGGTGAAAATCCGGTTGCCGTCGATGGCACGCTAACCCTGAAAGGCATCACTAAGCCGGTTACCCTAACGGTGACATCCTTCCAGTGCATGCCGCATCCGATGCTGAAAAAAGATGCGTGCGGTGCTAATGCCACGGCGGTGATCAAACGCACCGATTTCAATATGGGCAAATATGCGCCGCAAGTGAGTGACGAAATCACCATCACCATCCCGGTTGAAGCCGTCAAACAATAAGACGACTTTTGAGAAAGATTGTACCCATTGCCAAACCTTCGTTCGCTGAGCGGAGTCGAAGCGAATGATGGACTTCGACTCCGCTCAGTCAACGGCAAATTTCTCGGATTGAGTAACTTTATTTCCATAAATCGCCTAAGTCTCGGTGACATGAGCGCTTTTGAAACGGCGGTTTTTAAACCCTTGGCCGATGACAACAGGCTGTCCAATTGCCATCGGCCGCTAAGGAGTCAGATATGAGCACACGTATCCTTCAACAAATCATTCCCGCCATCGCCACATCCGATGGTGCCGGCGTCAAGCTGCGCCGTAGCCTGGGGCAAACTCAAGCCCTGCGCGTTGATCCTTTCCTGATGCTGGATGAATTTTCTTCGGAGAACGCCGATGACTATATCGCCGGTTTTCCGAGTCATCCCCATCGCGGTTTCGAGACCGTCACCTACATGCTGGATGGCCATATGCTGCATGAAGACCATCTTGGCAACAAGGGCGACTTGAAAAGCGGCGGTGCCCAATGGATGACGGCCGGACGCGGCATTATCCATTCGGAAATGCCGCAACAGGAAAGCGGCCGAATGCGAGGCTTCCAGCTCTGGGTCAATTTGCCGGCCAAGGAAAAAATGAAACCAGCAAGTTATCAGGACATTCAGCCGGATCAAATCCCCAGGATAGCTCTGCCTAACGGGGGAGAAGTTAAAGTGATAGCCGGCTCTGTAGACATGGATGGCAAACTTATCTGGGGTCCAATTCAGGGTATCACTACCGAACCGTTGTTCCTGGATGTTCGCTTGCCAGCCAACGGACAATTCAGCCAAGCGTTTGCCTCGGAGCTCAATGCGTTTGTATATCCCTATGAAGGTCAAATCGAGATCGGCCCCATCGATAAGGCGCGTCAGTTGGAATCGCAATCCGCCGGCGTCCTGTCTAGCGGCGATAGCATCGAAATACGCACTCAAGATCGGTCCGCTGCCTTTCTGCTGTTGGCAGGACGCCCGCTACACGAGCCGGTAGTCCAGTATGGGCCTTTCGTGATGAATACACGCGAACAGATTGAGCAGGCCATGAGTGACTATAAAAATGGCCAACTGGTGTAGCGGCGGTAAGAAGATTCTCAAACGATCAGCCTCAATAATCCTTTGGCAGGCGCGCCGCCAGTTCGTCCCAGCGAATCACGATCTCAGGCAAAATGCCGACTGGAGTTTCGCCTTCCAGTTGCGATAGTTCCGGTTTGCCGTATTCGCCGTATTGCAGGCGATACACCGTCAACATCCGGTCGACCGGATGCACCAGCCAGTATTCGCGGACGCCGTGGCGTTCGTAGAGATTGCGTTTCTTGATTTGATCGTGGCCGGCGGTGGATGGCGACAACACTTCCACGATCCAGTCCGGCGCGCCGCGCACGCCGCGTTTATCCAACTTGTTGCTGTCGCAAACCACCAGTACGTCGGGTTGGACAACGGTGTCGATTTGGTTATCGGTTTCGTTTTTCTTGGGCAGACGCACGTCGAGCGGCCCGATGAAAACTCTATAGGGTTGGCCTGATAGCGCGTGGGCGGTTTGACAATAAATTTCTCCGGCTACGTCCTGATGCGGCAAGTCATGTGCCGTTGGCATTAAATAAGCATTGCCGTTAATTAGCTCGTAACGAAGGTCGTCCTTCCAGCCCAAATAATCGCCGTAAGTGTGATGTTGCCGGTCTTTCAATGCCAAAGCCATGGTCTGTTTTCTGCGGTGCCAACATATTTCCATCCTAAACAGTACGCGGACCGGCGGCAAGCAGTTCTGATGAAAACCGTTTCAAATAAGCCGCCGTTTGCTGGTGTTCAAGCTGAATTGTCGGATGTTGAATCGGTCTTTTGCTGTGCCCATGTTCCGGCCTATAAACTCAAAACATCATCGATCTCGCTCCGAGCGGGAACGGTCTCGCTTTTTACGAGAATGGCGAGGCTTTTAGCTCGGACGATCCCGCTCTGAAAGGGAATGGTTTTGCTTTTTACGAGAACGACGAGGCTTTTTGCCCGGATGATTTCGCTCCGAGAGAGAATGGTCTCGCTTTTTAGGAGAACGGCGAGGCTTTTTGCCCGGATGATCTCGATCCGAGAGGGAACGGTCTCGCTTTTGACGAGAACGGCGAGGCTTTTAGCTCGGACGATCTCGCTCCGAAAGGGAATGGTCTTGCTTTTTGTTGGAATAACGAGGCTTTTTGCTCGGATGATCTCGCTCCGAACGGGAACGGCGAGATTTTTAGGCTTTCGCCAAACATAACTTTTCGTTTTCGACGATTGCATGTCGCCGGTGTGGGAGGGGCTTTAGCCGCGACGATATGATGTGTCAACACTTTTCCGGACACACAGCTAAGCAGCTTTAAGCTGCACTTCGTAGTCAACGGGCGACAGGTAGCCATTGGCGGAATGAAGTCGCTCGCGGTTATAAAACACTTCGATATATTCGAATACGGCCTGCCTGGCCTCGGATCGGGTTCGATAGGTCTGGTGATGTATCAACTCGGTTTTCAGGGTATGAAAGAAACTTTCCGAGACGGCATTATCCCAGCAGTTTCCCTTACGACTCATGCTTTGCCGGATGCCGTGTTGCGTTAATAAGGCTCGATGGCTGTCCGATGCATATTGGCTGCCGCGATCGGTATGCCATAGCAAGCCTTTCTCGGGCTTGCGCTTCCAAACCGCCATCAGTAGCGCATCGTTCACCAGTTTGGTCCGCATATGTTCGGCCATAGACCAGCCCACGACTTGCCGGGAATAGAGATCAATCACCACGGCCAGATACAGCCAGCCCTCCTGCGTATGGATATAGGTGATGTCGCCGGCATAGACTTGATTGGGCTTTTCCACGGCAAATTGCCGATCCAGGTGATTGGACGCAACCGGTTGATGATGCTTCGAATTCGTCGTGGCTTTGAATTTGCGCTTGGTTTTACAGGCCAACCCCGCTTCCCGCATCAAACGACCGATACGGCGGCGGCTGACGGTTCGGTTCTGAGCGGATAAGGCGGCTTTGAGACGGCGCGTACCGTAGGTTGCCCGGCTTTTGCCAAAGGTGCTTTGGATCATCTCGGATAGGGCGGCATCGTCTTGTTCGCCCGCAGAGGGGCCTTGCTTCAGCCAGTCGTAGTAGGCGCTTCGGGATACCCTCATGAACCGGCACAGGGTATCTACCGCAAAGTCCTCTGCATGCTGCTTGATCCAGGCGTACTTCATCTTTGTTCCTTGGCGAAGTACGCCGCTGCCTTTTTTAGTAAATCGCGCTCCTCGGTCAATCGGGCCACTTCCTTCTTAAGGCGCTTGAGTTCATCGTACAGATGTTCATCGGTACGGACCGCTTTATTGCTGTCTTTGGGGCGACTGTATTTTCCTATCCAGGTATGCAAGGTATTGACGTTAATGCCAAGATCCTGGGCTACCTGGCTGATCGGTTTATCGGATTCATTCGCCAACTTGACGGCTGAGGCTCTGAATTCGGCTGTATAGGTATTGGGTTTTTCTTGGCTCATTTTGGATTCACGCTTTTTCAGGTTATTTTAAAAAGTGTGTCCGGTTTAGTGTAGCCACATCAAGTTCCAAGCAGACCACTTTTAGGTTTTTAGCGAGCGTCCATTCGATTAATGACAGCGCTTTGGTAGTTAGTCATAATGCCTTGTCGCCGAATGACATACAGAAACGAAATTTACATGCTGATCAATAATTTATCTTGTCCTTGTTATGCTCTTCACCCGCCAAAATCCGTTAACTCGTCTATTAGGAGAACACCATGCCAGAAAGCAGCTTTACTCACCCATTATTCGGTCCCATCAAATTTCGCACGGCTAGCTCCGAATGGAAACGTGGAGATAGAATAATATTTATTGCTGGCTTCGATCTGAATGATGTGACGCCTATTGTCATCCCACAACTTAAGGATATTCCAGGCTCTAACAATGGAAAGTTGCGTTTTCATAAACAGGCTCACCAACAACTACTAGCAGTATTTAATTCAATTGAAGCTAAAGGCCAGCTTCCCCTGGTTAAAACCTGTGCAGGAACACTGAACCCACGTTTGCGGAAACCAACTAGCGGTGCCTTAAGCAAGCTTCCTTCCAATCATGCCTTTGGAATTGCGATTGACTTGAATGAAAATGATCCTGGATTTGGAGACTCTGTGGCACCTATAGCCCCTGTTTTTCAGCTCTTTGGATTTACCTGGGGCAAGTCATTCAATGACCCTATGCACTTTGAAATAAATAAGCTTATTAAACCAGAAGACGTGGAGGAAAAACTAGCCATGAAATACCTTGCTACCAAACAGCACGTTTCTAACCGAGGCACCCCTCCCGACGACTTCCTTGATCAGCTAGTTTCCTGGGGTAAGCAAGCGCCCGATGAAATCTTCGCTCCCAATCTTATAAGTGATATCTATTCAAGCGTGAAAAACACGCTCGGTCCTTGGAAGGATATAAAACATCGACGTGCCGTCATGCTAGAAGTGATGCGCGTACTCGCTGGTTTTGAATCATCATGGAATTGGAATGAAGGTCGCGATAAAAATAACCCGACCTCAGTAACACCGGAGACCATCGAGGCGGGTGCTTGGCAGGTAAGCGCAAACTCAATGAATTTCGGGCAGGAACTCAAAGATCTAGTACTGAGAGACGTCGGAACGCTTGATGGAAACGCCTTCCAGAAGGCAATGAAAGAGAATCATACCCTAGCGATGGAGTACGTGGCGCGACTGCTGCGCCGCACTACTCGCCACCATGGACCAGTCTCCAGGCACGAAATTGATCCATGGTTGCGCAGTGATGCGGTCGAAGAGTTTGAAGGATTGCTATCGTAATTCGCCGATCCCAACAATGTTGATTGCGTTTAAATATCGAAAAACTAAAATCTTATTCTTTTAACAGCGTTTTATAGCTAAACCAGTCAGGGTAGCGCTGGTAAGCATGCTGTTGGGTCACCGAGAATGACCATACTTTGCACGTCCCGTGCGCTGAGAAGAGCATGGAGCATGGCCGGCCTGGTATTCTCGCCAGAATTAAATGCACGCAGACTTGCTTCGTAAGAGACGTAAAGAGCACCAAGCCGACCATAATGATCTCGAAAGGCGTTGCCAATCCTATCCGGTTGAAACAGTTTTTCGTAGAGTGCTGTAATAATCGTATCGGTCAAATGCTGCCCGGTAGGAGGTTGGCGTAAGGTCCAGTCGAACGTTGGTTCCACATGCCCAACGAAAGCGCGGAGTGGCTTTGATCCACCCAGCAGCATCTGTGGTAGCGGCGCGATTCGCGCACCTAACATAGCAATACCATTCAACACTCGATCGATTTCGGAACCGCTATCGACGAGGCCATTAAACAGCGTACGTGAATCACTTCCGGCCGAGCAACAAGCATGAGCGTACCAGATGGCGCCGTTAGGCGACCATTTGTCGAGCAGATTATGAGGATTGATAGGCAAGAAATTCTGGTCGACCGGAAGCCCAAGTTGTGAACCCATCAGCTCAAGATTATCGAGTGGTCCTGTCTGACCATGGCTAGTGGTAACCACCAGCCCAGGAGAGGCCAAAGCGAGGGCCGAGGTGAGCGCATCCCCGCTAGCGTTGGTGGATGATCCATCGACAAACACTGCATTGGTGCCAATCTGCGGATCGGCTGCAAGGCGATTGTAAACTTTGGCGGCGATGCTGTTTCGCATAAGCCGTGTAATGTCGCTGGGACCGTGGTCAGTTGCCCACACTACCGCGTTGGCGGGGTTTGCCATGGTATCCTTCCAGTCATCCATCATTGCCCCAACATAATTTTCGAGCGCTTGGCCATCCAATGCCAGACGTCCGACTGCGCAACTGGCATTTAGGAGGTATTGCAATTCCCAAGGGATTTCCGTGGGTGAGGCGAAGATCAAGAGGTAGCGAGGCAGGCAACCCGGCATAACCCCCGGGGGCGACCCGCTAATCGCAATATCTTTCTCATCACGATAATTACGCAGAAAACGGTACCGATTCTCCGATTCAGGACGATAGCGCAGCACCGGTACCGGAAAGCCAAGATCCTGGCTGCGTTGTTTCAATAATTGTCGGATTGGTTCGGGCGCATCGTCTCCAGATTTGAGATCGGAATTTGACTGACCCGGCTTTTCTGGAAGCACTAGTCCCCATCCGACTCGTGGATCGTGCCAATCATTCGGATCAGCTTCAGGAGGAGGTTTTAAGAAAGTCCGCACAGTTTCGGGGGCATTTGTCAAGACCCACCGTTTGGCAGCATCAGACACAATACCGTTCGCTTGTCCGGTGCCTGTATATGCGTTAATAGTTAGTGTAGTCGGCCATTCAAAATCCATTAGAGTTCCTCTTGTTGATGTCACCATCAGAGAGTCAGTTTTTCAGCTCATCTTCAATTCGGCGAATTTCATTTTCAAATTCGTTGAGTATTTTTTGTCTGATACCTGGATCAACGTCCGGTCGGGCCGCAAATTCATCCCGTTGCCTCTTTAATTCGTCGAGCTCAGCCAGCCGGCCCAACCGCTGCGGCAGCGTCATTCCATTCGACTTCTGTGCACGCCGGAGCAGAAACGGTTCTCTACGTGTGTACAGGACAGGAATCGTCCATTCTCTGCAATTCGGCGCAGCCTCCGTTGCTGGTACTTTTCTGGGTGCACAATTATCAAGCAGTTTTTGCCGTGCCTTCCATAATGCACTTGCCCACTCGATTGTGGTCGGCACGCCCCCAACTTGAGCGGTATTGATCAGCTCAAGTACTCCCCGGTAGAACAATTTACAAAACGCATGTGCATGGATGCTAGCCACGGGTTCACGCATGCCGACCGCGGAAGGGAAGCCTGCGGATACCAATGCGCTGGCCAAGTTGCGCGCATCCTTAGCTTGCATAGCGCTTTCGCAACAATTAAGGGTCACAAGCCAGACATTTTGGTTTGGATCGGCTGTCTGGCGTAACTCATTGGCCTCCAAAATGATGCTACCGTCACGCTCCACCTCCCAATCAGCCCTGTTACCAATTTGAAGATAAGGCAACTTGTCTGCCGTTCCATGGCAAAAAAAATGCAGTAGATGCGGTGCAAAATTAACGATTCCCTGGGTTAATTCGTATTTGTCAATGACATAATCAACTTTAACCCTTGCGTCGTTCAAGCTATCGATGTGTTGTTTAAGCGACTCTTCGCACACAAACACACGAAGTTTGAATTCTAAGTTCGCAGCTTGTAAGGCCTCGTAAATAGAGTCCCACTCCTCACGAGCAGGGACCTGCGCAACGCTATTTCCCCCAGGAGCGGAGAGAACGGCAAGCATCCGTAGTGGCGGCGAAAATTCATACTCCAACTTGATCTGTGCTAAGGGAATTTTCAATCGGGCAATGGGCCAGCGAGCGTCGAGTGCCAGGAATCCCATTTTGACATCGTACAGAGTTTCCCATGGCAATTCGTCGATCTCGGGCGGATCAAGATAAAAATAGATAGGGTGTTTATTGCCATTAGTTGTTACGGAAGCTACGCCTAATTCATATTCAATTGCCTTGTGCGAAGTGAGGCACTGGTAAAGTTGACTACCCGCTTTTTGAACGGGACCAGAAACCGAGTCACCCTGTTTCCAATTCTGAAATGGTTGTTTAGCTTTGAACTTAAGCTGCTTCCCCATCCGTGCTTCCGGATGGGTCTGTGGCTCAAGCAAACACATCTGCGGTTTGTTTTGGTCGGTCTCCTGAATCCAGATCACAGTGCGCGAATTCATTATATTTCCTTGTCAAGTACAGCCTTCGCCAGCAAATTAGAGGTAAAGCGCAAAGCATTTTCGGTTCCGCTTCGGATGACTTCATGCACTAAAGCCGCCTTGCGAGTTGACTCATTAACAAAAGTAGGTATATGTTCCAGCGGCGAATCCCCTCCTTCAAGAGTCTTTCCGAGGGTTTCCTGCAGACCGCGCAATCCCTCTGAAACCTTAGTCCGATGAATCAGGGCCGCCGCCGCCTGTTCCAAGGAGCGTTGCGATCCTGCAATCCAGGCGGGCGTATTTTCCGAGCCACGAAGAATTTCTGACAATTTTGTCGCCATTGTGAGCTCTTCAAGTATAGATTGATCGCCTGACTCAGATTTTTCCCCAACTAGTTGTAAGGGATGGCAGCTCAGGGCCACAGCGGCGGATTGTGGCGGACGCCCTGGTTTTGAAGCGAAGAGGAAGCGGTAACAGTTGGCGAGCGGTTTGCTACCACGATCTTGATCCATATCGTGCAGCAACACCGGCCCAGGCCGCAGTCGAGAGAGTTGCTCCTGTAACAGGCGCAGGCCGCCTAGCGACGTGTTTCCGGGCGGGGAACTGAATGCCACGGCCCAAGCACCAAGACGGTTGAGAAAAACCGAAAGCTGTTGAGCGTCAACCCGACTCGCCCAATAGGCGTCAACCTTGCCCAGCGGAGACTCGCCCAGTGACAAATTACCTTTCTCTCGACACAGGTAGCCTTCGCAAAGGAAATGGACGACATCAGCACTGCGGCCATGAAGGGCATTCGCTATCCAGAGGAGCCAGGGATTCTCCACGTCCCTAGTTAATGATGCAACTGCCTGAGTATAAGCCTCGGTATAGCTCGGTGCCTTAGCGGGATCGTAAAGGATGATCTGATATTGGGAATAGAAAGACTCGGCGAGCTGGCGAAGAGCCGCCTGACTAGCTTGGTTAGCGAAAAGGTGAAGGGTAGTGGCAGATGTCAAGCCAGAAGGAATTTGACTTAATAATTTCTCAATAATGGCTTCATGAGCGACCTCATTAGGCGCCCCCCGCAAACTCATGCAGATCACCACATCGAGCGACGCGCGCGATGTCACCGGCTGAATATCAAGATAGGGCAACCGGAGGATCGGTATTTTAAGGATAGATTGAAACAATCGCTCCCACGGAATGAGAGGAAGATAACCGGAGGGATAATCTATGTATAACCAGAGGGGTTTACTCTTCGCCTCACTGTGTGCTGCAATGGCAGCTACCGATGCGGCAATGTACTGAGGAAGTCTGAAACAATCCGGATTCCGATCAGCCGCATTGGCTTCATCTAACGTCATAGGTAGGCCAAATTCATCCGGAGTTGCCTGCAACCGTCCCATTGGCTCGCCTCCTAAAGAGAGATCGAATACAATCCGGGTTGCCTCAGCGGTCAGCGATAAGGACAATCTCAGTACAAATAACTGGTTTTCCCTCATTAGCCGTTCAGTCATGGCCGCTTCTCCCCAGAAACCAAGTTAACCAGTGCCCATTCAGTGAACCGATTACTGACGTCGCCATGTCCCTTGATCTTATCATCAGAACCGTCGATCCCTAATATCTTGAATCCCTCCAGCGGATATCTTGTTCCAACTTCCGGCATGGGTATCGTTTTGCTCTCGCCGTTCTGCATCCCACCTGGTCCAAATCCTCCTAGTGCGGCAAATTTACTTGGTGGTATCCCAGCGATTTTCTGCTCGCCCAGATCGGAATCCCGTCGCACGGCGAGGTGGAAAAACTTGGTGAGTGCGGCATCGTTTTTGCTGAAGGTAGTAAAGATCGGTCTGTCCACACTCTGAAGTGCCTTCCGAAACCCCCCGTGCCTGCCATTTTCGTCAATGTTTTCTCCAAAACATAGGTAGGAGATCGCCGGTTGCAGTAAGAGGGTCGATGTTATCTTTCTGGGGAGATTGGACGGATAGCAAAGCGCTGACAGTACAACCTTGGCTCCATACGAGTGACCCATAAGATGGACGCGTGTGTTTCGGGCTTTTTCTTCTTCTTCGAGTGTCTTGAGAATATCGTGCAACATCGGGCCAACGCCATGTGCGCCTACGGTTCCAGCCCGATCCTTCATTTGCCAAACAGTCGCCATGCGGATGGCATTACGTGGATCGAGAAAATCCAGGACGCCAGCAGTCGCTGGTTGATCAGATTTTGGTTCCGTTTCGTCGGGAGCGAAACCGCCCTCGCCACTATCATCCATAGACGGATGCCATACCTTAAGTAGGTCGTCTGCAGAGATGTTCGCGTCGGTTCCAAGCTCGGTATCGCCGTACTTCCTATAAACAATGGATAAAATTTCTGCGAATTCAATTCCCTCCACCCGCGTCAATGTCCGGCCCCGTTGAGCGAGTTCGTAGAATCGGCTGACCCGATCGTCAGGCAAATCAGATGCGAGTTCTCGTAACGCGAATTGCTCATCCAATATTGGCTGATCCTGTCCGCCTGCACCGGCAATGTCAGGCCCTTCCTCCCATGGGAGAACCAAAGCCGTGCTTGGCCAAAGAATGCCAACAAACAATGGCCGATAGACTTCGGGGTTATTAAGGCCAAATTGATCTCGAATTGAAAGGTAGCCAGTAAAAAAACTGCGATAGCGCTCAAGAGCTTCTTTAAATATATTATTCCAGCCGTGGGAAAAAATATGAATGTCGGTAAATTCACCGGAAGCAACAGCATGGAGTAGTTCGTCCTGCGTCAGAGGCCCCTCGCACCGACCTTTTTTGTCGAATGGAATCAGGTATAGCGGAACTTTTTGGCCACTGTTGGTTGAGAAAAATTCAAAAGGCCCTGTTGGAATAGAAGAGGTCATGTTAAATCCCTAATTTTGATTTTTATGCATTAGCACCAGTCTACACGCGTATAAAATATGCACCAATTTTGTTAATGACTTAATCATAGAATATTTAATTCCTACGGTCATACTAATATCAAGAATCATAGCAATACCACCTAAAGGTCTCCTTACATTGACGCCCCAGTTTGCCAAGCAATAATTTTAAATCTGGTTCGACAGGAAAAGATTGCAGCCATACATTCGGATTTTTCTAAAGCCTTTGCTTCTATCCCTGATGGAGTCCGCTGACCAGGGTCTGATCACGAAAACGGGATCAAAGTCCCAAGTCTCCCACAGACTAACCCAGCCACGGTCTGACCTGTCGTGCCATCATCTCAATCACTACCCAAGCAACCTGTAATGGTCAACCAAAACCCCCTTCAGCTGCTCACGGAGCCATACGTGAACCTCTCAATTCATACGGCTCTTGTTATTCAACCGCCCAACGCCAGACTCGCCAATGTGCAAAAAGTGTCGGATATTGCCGATATAGCTCTCGCAACCATTGGCCGGCACGCCATTTCCGGCGCTTTAGCGATTTGAATTTCCGTCTCGCCCAGTTCAACATCTTTTCGTTGATATAGCTATAAATGGCCCGACATCGCTGATTTCCTGAACTTTTCGTCTGATATCGCTTCCTCAAGATTTAATATTCCAACAGAAATTTATGCGAACTCTTACCCTTCAGATAAAGTAGCGCAACTGAAATATTTTCTCATATGCATAAAATTACCGTAACAAGTACGCCCAATTGGAAAATAACTATTAAATCTTCATTCCAACCGTATTATCATCGCTCTAACTTCCTTCCTCTCTTTAGCGGTTGGTTTCTGCGTCGCTAACAGCACCATTCCTCGAATAAATTCACGCATATTGTCATTGGATAGATCGCTGTGTCCGTCAATGATTTCCTTATCTACACTGACAATGAGGTAAGGATTACGCGCTGCTGTTTTATTATTGCGTTCAAGGCAGCCCTCAAACTTTTCACCACTAAATGGAATTTTAGACGCTCCGCTATCCCAGGCATCGCTGGCGGTTTGCAGAAAATTAAAAGTAAATGCCTTTTCAGAGGCAGTTGTTCCATAGCCTACTGTCCGCATTGAGCTTTCCTGTCCCGAACAAGCTCCATTATTTAACTGATAATTGGTATACGCTTCGAAATGTCCAAGAGCATATCTATTAGCTTTTTCCTCATCGAACAATTCAGTTCCTCGGGTGGTAGCATTGTAGCGTTCTAAATCCAGTGTTTTTTCGAAAATCGTAGAAAACCACCGTCCGAAAGGAAAAATATACGTTACAGGAACATCAGTCCTTGAGGCCAAAACGGCAAGTACCGGCAATTGGTCCGGAAAATAATTCCCTCTTTCGATGGCCATATCATGTAGGACTGAGAATTGCTGAGCTTCGATGGCGGGATTAATCAGTAATACGAGATTGCCGAAACCATTAGCATTGCAATCAGTAATCCCGCTATCAATCCCTTCCGGACAAACAGTGTTGACGAAACCATGGACAAGTATTTGAGATAGTGCTGAATATACCGCCGCTCCACCGAAACTATGCCCAATAACCACCAACTTGGTATTGCCATTCTCTTGCATCTTGTTTTTAACTTTCTTGATGCGGTCAAGGCGGACAAGGACTTCAGTCAAACCGGCATCCCCAACTTTATGAGCTGTGTTTTTTCGATCCCAAAAGGTGAACTGCTGTAATAATTTGACCGGTGCCCAGGTTGCCTGCTTGACGACTGGAATATCGATTTCGCTGATAGAGTCTCCACGCCATCCGATATAAAGGCCGGCAACCTGGCGTCTTAGTCTGCCTTCACTTTTACTTAAAGCGGCTTCCTGTTTGCCGAGTTTCATTAAAACTTCACGGAATCGTTTTAGGTTGTCGTTGGCAGGATCAGCATTATTGTGCCACCCATGCACGAACACAACCATCAGCAAGTCCTCATATTGGCTGAACTCTTCCAGTACCGTGTTCATCTGTTGGCGGTCGAATAGCTGACCTTGTTCATCAAGCTCAACAAAGCCCAGCAAATAGCCTTCATCCTGACCGTTTTTATAATGCTGCAAGGCATAACTGCTGCAGCAGTCGATTACTTCTGATGGCTCTGGAATGGCTTCTTTCAGAGGGCAAGCCGCAACGTCGGAACGATACTTGGCATTGGGATGATAATTCTTAAGATCGGCGCATCCCCCTAGGGAAAGCAACAGCAGCAGTAAAGATAGCATTGCTAATTGCTGAGAGTGTTTCTTTAGTGCCATTGGATATTGTCCTATTGTTATTGTTGTTTTGGAGTAGCCAGAAAAGAACTGCTTTTATGCAGTTATTGACCTTTCTCTTCCTTGGCCTGGATTAGCCAAGTTTTGAAAAAATCTCTCACTTCGGAACGGCGGACATTCATAGGATGATTGGACGGGAAACTGGATGACCAGCCATAGGTCAAAGTCGAGTGCGATTTAGAACAATCGGTATAATTTCCCTCCGCGTCTTTATGGCAATATTCCAGAGCTGTAATTTCACGGTCCAGGAAAGTCTTGTCTCCAAGTTCCCTTTTCAATCGACAATGCTTAGCCCGTTTCGCAATCGTGTCTTTCTCAAAGCGCACGCCATAAATATGAATATCGCCGGCGATCGCGCGTCGTTTTGCTATTTCCCATTCTTGCGCCGATATTCCAAGATCATCATCTTCCCCGAAAATCGGCAAAGTAGGCTGCGCCAACACAATCGCTTTGATTTCCTTATGATCAAGTAAAGATAAGGGCATGGCCCCGGTCAGGCACATGCCAATGACACCTACCGGTTGCCCTGGATGATGGGTGCTTACCCGATCAAGCGCCGCCGAAGCCCATCTGGTAATGGGGCGACTACCTTGCAGGTTCGCTCGCTCATACCAGTCGCCGTTAAATAAATAGGCCAAAGTGCCGAAGAAGGTATTCTCCTGGTTGGGCGAGCCAAACAACAGGGGAACATAGACATTAAAATCCTTGGAAAGAGTTTCAGCGAAATGCAGCGTATTGGGCGATAACCCCGGTAGCTCGTGCAACAGCAATATCGGCGGCGCCTGCTTCGAAGGGCCTGGGAAAAAATAAACATCATGCGCGATGTTCTCTTTAGCACTGACAATCGACTCAGACAAAATATTATCGAGCTTATAAGCTTCAGGTGCCTCGTGATGACTCGATCCATGGCTACAGCCGCCGACAATTAAAACTAGCGCGAAAGCAAGTGTTAAAGCCATTACCCTTTGGTCCCATGCATGCCTGTCGAGTGCTTTTAGTGGAGTGTTAATAGGCATCGAAAATTTTCCAACTTTTGAGCAAAATGGTTGTCCAGTTTTTTTCAGTTAATTGATCAAGGCATTGTTATATAATGGTTATAAGTTCACCAGGACGCCTATCACTGGAATAATTTCTACACACTTTAACAAACTAGACAAGGCGGACGATGATATTCGGGTGTAGTAGCCGCTCAGATGAGTCACTAAATCCATCTTCAATCCGAAACTTGATGCAACCGGCTTTTAGCTGGTGGTAGTTCACAAAATGTGTCTGGGTTAGTGCGGCTTCATCAAAAATTAATTTCATTTTTTATGTTCTCGAGCCAGCACTGACTTTTTTAAAGTTGACCGCAATAATTCTTAGTTGATTAAGTCTTGTCGCTACCGAATAATTGATTCCCGTGGCATTTGCCATAAGCTTAGTTTTGAAATCTATCGTTATAGTTTCTTTTGGGACAAGCTCCAATTCGACGGCTTTAGCCAAGATGGCATCTTTATCCGCCGTATCCATATCAAACGTTTTTACAATTTCGCCAATCAAGTCGCGGTTTAAGCTTCCTGCTTCACTTATTGCTGCATCTGGCGCTATGTTTTCAAAAGCCACTTGACGAACAGAGGTTCTTTTCGCAAATTCAGATGCTGCCTGACCTGTGGCAAAGAATTGGACATGGTTGGTAGCGCTTTTCCAAATATTCGACTGATCTGCTTGATTCGCTGCGTCATCTATTCCACTTTTGTTATCAATCGAAGCATAAAAAGAAGGCATTTTGATATTCCAGCCGTTCTTTCCATTCGCGCAACCTTCATTGACAAAAATTGGGGGTGATGCAAACTCTTTACGGTTATAACCCAATTTTAATGAATCTGGATAGGGTCCTGATGTGCCGCTCCAGGCCACTTTGAGCCCATATGAAGTATCAGTTGCAAAATAAAATGGGCGGGGTTCAGTTTGGTACTCCTCAGGCCCTTTCCCTGTAAAAAAATGTAATGTTTTTAAAAGCCAACCACGTGTGTCACCTGGCTTACTTTGCATGCATATTGAAGATTCAACAGGTTTATTTGATTCCTGAGCTAAATAAACTGCTGCATCACCTCCTGCAAAGTGAGCAGTTATTCTTGGGTCTAAAAAGTTTCCTCGTAGACCAAACGCTCCAAGCAATGGTAGTGCGACTTCTTCGCTATTTTGATTACCGTCACTTTCGGCTTGTTTCTCCTTGTTTTTATCGATAATTTCACCTTGATCCTTATTTTCAGGTGCTTTTTCAGATGAATTTATCGGAAATATTGGCAAAATAGCAAGTTCTCGTCTGGCTACTGTTACTTCCGCAGTTGGCGGCTTTGTATCAACATCAAGTCCCACATTTGTCTTTGTTACGAATAGAACTCGATCCCCTGCACAACCTGACAGGGCTGCGCAGAAAACAACAAGCGATAAATTAGGTGTAACGGCGAATTTCATGCCTATCTCCTCCTGGGATCTTTAATTATTTTTTTGGAATTCCTGTGTGGAAGGTCGGGAACTAAATTTAAACATAAATAAATTGTCGTCTTCAGGTCGTTGGATAGCGATCGCAGCATTTTCATCGTAAATCGAGATTCTCTCTCTTTGATTCCAACCGATACTCGTGCCTACCGCACCATCTTCTATGCCGAACGCCATACCCGCCAAGGTCGCTTTGCTGATGACTGCTTGCTTACCGTCCTCAGGCGCCGAAACTTTTGTAGCCAAATGACCGATTCCCCATATATGTTCAGCGCCGGTTTCCTCATCTCGATAATAAATTCCGCAACTTGAAACGGAAAAAATGAGCATTATTAAAAAAACCAGCTTTACTGGGTGCCCCATTATTTCTCTCTTTAGATAATCAATAACTGTAGTTTAAACCATTACAACTGAACATGTCCCTAGGTAAGCTGCCAGTAAGCCGATATTGTCAACGAGTATGTTTTTAGTTCGTGAGTCTATATTAATCTCAATCAGGTTTTTCATGATAGTAATATAGCTCGAATTCGTAGGTCCGTTATATGTTGGTAGGCTGACATTTGGATTTTTTGGAGTGTGACGGCTTGGGGTCGACTGCTGCCGAGGAATTAAGCTAAATGTCAGTAGTTGCTTTGGAATTTATACTGGTATCCAAGCTCCAGCTTGGATACCAAATCTCGGAAGCTATTGCTTCCCGGCCAAATTAAAGAAAGCTAGAGCTTTCAAGGCTCGGTTACCAAACAGGAGCTTGGTAACCAGGAAAAGTTTCTGATTCTCTCCCGAACGGGTTTATCCAGCTTGTTGATGGCTTTGGCTGCACCGGCTTTAAGCTTAATGCTCCAGGGCATTGAGCTGTTGCTCCCATTCCGCCATGCTGATCACGCCGTTCTTGCCGTTTGCCAGCTCCAGTAATGCGGCGTCGGCTGCGGCGGCATCGGCCATGTCTTCGAGGTATTCGGTCAGCAAATTTTTTAGCAATTGGGACTGGCTGATATGTTGGCGCTGGGACAATTGATTGAGCATGTCCGCCGTGTCGTCGTCGATATTTAAAGTCATCATGCTGGCACCCGAATTGAAGGTTGGGAAAGGATCGATTGCTTGATTTTATAACAGTCGGGCAGGGTGGGGGATAATTGGCCAGTCGCGTGGCTCGTTTAACCGGCCAACAAGCTTTCGTAAGGTATTGCCAAACCGTCATGCAAACGTTTGATCATTCTTAAACTCAGCGGGCGTTTGCGGTTGAGAACTTCCGATACTCGGCCTCTGCTGCCGATATAGCTTTCCAGGTCTTTGGCGCTGAGGTTTTGCTGCTCCATGCGAAATTTGATGGCCTCGATCGGGTCGGGCGGAGCGATGGCGTAGTGTTTGTTTTCGTAGGCTTCGATCAAGGTCACCCATACTTCCATTTCGTCGGCCTCCGGCGTGTTTGCCGCGGCTTGGAAAATGGCTTCCAGCCGTTGAAACGCCGTTTTTAGTTCTTCATCGTTACGGATGGGTTTAATAGTCATTGACGGTCTCCACATCGATTTGGTCGTATTGGGCATGGGTGCCTACGAAAGCTCCAGCTTGGATACCCAGTCTTGGAAGCTATTGCTTCCCGGCTAATTAAAGAAAGCTGGAGCTTTCAAGGCTCGGTTACCAAGCAGGAGCTTGGTAACCAGTAATGCAGGCTGACTCACTCAAAAAATCGTTTCAAATAAACCCCGGTATGCGACTGCTTATGCTTGGCGATCTGCTTGGGCGTGCCTTCCGCGACCAGCATGCCGCCGCCGCTGCCGCCTTCCGGCCCCATATCGACTATCCAGTCGGCGGTTTTGATCACGTCCAGATTGTGTTCGATGATGATCACGGTGTTGCCGTGGTCGCGCAGGGTGTGCAGCACGGTCAGCAGTTGCTTGATGTCATGGAAGTGCAGACCGGTGGTGGGTTCGTCCAGGATATACAGCGTGGTGCCGGTGTCGCGTTTGGATAACTCTTTCGCCAATTTGACCCGTTGGGCCTCGCCGCCGGACAGCGTGACGGCATTTTGGCCCAGCGTGATGTAGCTTAATCCTACGTCGATTAGCGTGTGCAGCTTGCGGGCCAGGCTTGGCACCGCCGAGAAAAATTGGGCGGCGTCTTCCACGGTCATTTCCAGCACTTCGTGGATGGTCTTGCCTTTGTAGCGGACTTCCAGGGTTTCGCGGTTGTAGCGCTTGCCGTGGCAGATGTCGCAGGGCACGAAGATGTCGGCCAGAAAGTGCATTTCCACCTTGATCACGCCGTCGCCGGCGCAGGCTTCGCAGCGGCCGCCCTTGACGTTAAAACTGAAACGGCCCGGCGTGTAGCCGCGCGAACGCGACTCCGGCGTGGCGGCGAACAATTCCCGCACCGGCGTGAAGATGCCGGTATAGGTGGCCGGATTGGAGCGCGGGGTGCGGCCGATCGGGCTTTGGTCGATGTCGACCACCTTGTCGAATTGGTCCAGGCCTTCGATAGCGTCGCAGGGCGCCGGGATGCAACTGGCGCCGTTGATCAAACGGGCGGCATGGCTGTACAGGGTATCGTTGATCAGCGTGGATTTGCCGGAGCCCGATACACCGGTGACGCAGGTCATCAAACCGATCGGGAAACTAACGTCGACGTTTTGCAGGTTGTTGCCGTGGGCGTTGCGGATGGTGACTTGTTTGGCCGGATCGCGCGGCGTGGTGCGTTTGGGTATATCGATGTTCAACACGCCTGACAAGTATTGACCGGTCAGCGAGTCCTGATTAGCTAGAATCTGCTCCGGCGTTCCCTGTGCCACAATCCGGCCGCCATGCACGCCGGCGCCGGGGCCGATGTCGACGACATGGTCGGCGGCGCGGATCGCGTCTTCGTCATGTTCGACCACGATCACCGTGTTGCCCAAGTCGCGCAATCTAAATAGAGTGCTCAGCAAGCGTTCGTTGTCGCGTTGATGTAGGCCGATGGAGGGTTCGTCCAGCACGTACATCACGCCGACCAGGCCGGCGCCGATCTGGCTGGCCAGGCGGATGCGCTGGGCTTCGCCGCCGGACAGGGTGTCGGCGCTGCGGTCCAGAGTCAGATAATCCAAGCCGACGTTGACCAAAAACTCCAGCCGCTCCTGAATCTCTTTGTTGATCTTGGCGGCGATTTCGCCCCGATGGCCGGGAATATTCAGTTGCTGAAAAAAGCCCAGCGTCTGTTTGATTGGCAGGCGGGTGACGTGATGCAAGGGCTGGTCCTCGACGAACACATTGCGGGCGCCGAGATTCAGCCGGGCGCCGTCGCAGGCCGCGCAGGTTTGCTGAGCCAGATATTTGGAAAGTTCGTCGCGTACCAGCTGCGAATCGCTTTCGTGGTAGCGGCGCTCCATGTTGGGGATGATGCCCTCGAATGGATGGTGGCTGGTTTTGGGCTTTGCACTGCCCATCTGGAATTGGAAGCGGATGCTCTCGTCACCGCTGCCGTACAAAATAACCGCTTGCACTTCCTTGGAAATCTTGGAGAACGGAGCCTCGGGATCGAAACCATAATGTTCGGCCAGCGCGCAGATGAGTTGGTAGTAATAAGCGTTGCGCCGGTCCCAGCCGCGGACCGCGCCGCCGGCCAGGCTGATCTCGGGGTTATGCACCACCAGTTGCGGGTCGAAATGCTGGCGCACGCCCAGGCCGTCGCAGCTGGGGCAGGCACCCTTGGGGTTGTTGAACGAGAAGATGCGCGGTTCCAGCTCGCTGAGGCTATAGCCGCAATGCGGACAAGCGTAGCGTTCCGAAAACAGCAGCTGCTGATTTTTTTCCATTGATGCCGCTATCGCCAAGCCTTCGGAGAGACGCAATGCGGTTTCGAACGATTCGGCCAATCTTAGCGCAATGTCGTCGCGAATCTTGAAGCGGTCGACGATGACTTCGATGGTGTGTTTTTTCTTAAGGTCTAGAGCAGGGGGCTCGTCCAACTCGTAGACTTCGCCGTCGATGCGGGCGCGCAAAAAGCCTTGCGCCTTCAGGTCTTCCAGCAACAACACATGTTCGCCCTTGCGGTCGTTGACCACCGGCGCCAGCAACATCCAGCGCTCGCCTTCCGGCTGCGCCAATACCTGGTCGACCATCTGGCTGACGGTCTGGGCCTGCAAGGACACGCCGTGTTGCGGGCAGCGCGGAATGCCGACCCTGGCGTACAGAAGACGCAGGTAATCGTAAATCTCGGTGATGGTGCCTACGGTGGAACGCGGGTTGTGCGAGGTGGATTTTTGCTCGATCGAGATCGCCGGCGACAGGCCTTCGATATGATCGACATCGGGTTTTTCCATCATCGACAAGAATTGCCGAGCGTAGGCCGACAACGATTCGACGTAGCGGCGCTGACCCTCGGCGTAAATGGTGTCGAAGGCCAACGAAGATTTACCGGAGCCGGACAGGCCGGTGATGACGATCAGTTTGTCGCGCGGCAGGTCAAGATCGATGTTTTTGAGATTATGGGTGCGGGCGCCGCGAATACTAATGGTGTCCACTGCTGTGAATTCCTGGAATTAGAACAGCTCGATACTATACGGGGAATGGTGGGGGTTGGGCAAAGGGGGATTTGGTATCGAAGCTCATTGGCTTGGTCAGTAAAGGGATGCTCAAGGAGCTATATAGATCCATTCATGGGTCGTAAAGCTGTAGTTCCACCAATCCATGGGTATGTAGGTTACATCGTATGTCAGAGCCGGTGAGTCGTTATAGACATGAAAATACAATCCGCAACAATCGAGCACTTCTTTGGGATCAATCCCCATTTCTTCAAGCTTATCGGGGTATCGGTTATTATTAAGGTAAAACATTTCGATAGTTTTTGCGATTTGCTCGCTCTTGGTCCGAACGCTGTAGTGTCGATAGATGTGGAAAACGAGTACGCTGCTTAGCGACGTAATAATAATGACAATCGCAGTCAGGCGTATAGCGCGTTGCTGGGGGGAATGCCAGTAACGCAGAATTTGGATGCTTTGGTATAGCAGCGCGGGAATGGCAATTGGAATGATGATGTAGGCCGTGAGTCGCTGACTACATAAAAGGGTTGCAATAGTAAATAGGATTACTATGCCCATATTAGCTTTAAGCAAGGATAAGATTTTACTCATGGCTTCCAACTCAATAAGGTGGGTACCCTCTAGGCTGCCTATGCAAAGCGAGAATTAATCGCGACCGATGCGCCTCACTGCGTTCAGCACATCCTATTTATTAGCCTTAGCCCAACGCACTCAATTTAAGCAACAACGCCGAAATCAAGGCGGTCTGTAACAAGCCCACGCTGACTATCCAGCGGATCAATTCGCTTTTGGTTTCGGCCAGTTTGGCGTCTTGCTTCAATTCAAGTTCCTTGATGTCCCGCTTCAGGCCGGATTCCAATTCCTTCAAATCGCGTTTAGTTGCCAGATCGTCTAAATCATAATCATGTTTTGCTTGCTCCAAGGTTGCGGCAATAGCGGATTTTTGCAGTTTGGTGATGATTTCAGCTTGTTCTTCGCTAAATCCCGCCCCTTTAAGTTCTTTAATAAATTCATGGGTATCGAACATGATTGCGGTCATATTTGGTTTCCTATGGGTGGAATTAGCAGCATTCTAACATGCGAAAATCGTTGGCAAATACTGCTTGAGTGGCACTCCCACGCTGGAGCGCGATGCCAATAAACTGGTACTATAGCCACCTTTAACGATTCAAGGCAAAGGGGAGTTGGGGTTTGACACAGGTTCAGGATGTTTCGGGCGCAATGACGAGCATGGAAAAGCGGGCGACGGTTTCGCTGGCTAGTATCTATTCGCTCAGGATGCTGGGATTGTTCATGTTGTTACCGGTGTTGTCTTTGTTCACCGAACAAATGCCGGGCTCCACGCCCAAACTGGTCGGTTTGACCATGGGTATTTATGGGCTGACTCAGGCGGTTTTACAAATACCGTTTGGTTTGCTGTCCGACCGTTTTAGCCGCAAGGCTATCATCGTCATTGGTTTGCTGCTGTTTTTGCTGGGTAGCGTAGTGGCGGCGCTGGCGACCGATATTTACGGCGTGCTGGTTGGACGCGCCTTGCAGGGGTGCGGCGCGGTTTCGGCGGCGGTGATGGCCTTGCTGGCGGATTTGACCCAGGAGGTCAATCGCACCAAAGCCATGGCGACCATAGGCGCCAGCATCGGGGTTTCGTTTGGGGTGGCGATGACGATAGGGCCGGTGATTGCGCATCATTTCGGCATCAGCGGTATTTTCTGGCTGATTGCGATCCTGGCCGCGCTGGCGGTATTGGTGATCCTGTTCGTCGTGCCAAACCCGCAAAAAATCACTATACACCGCGATGCCGAATATATCCCGTCGGAGCTGGGTTCGGTGATCAAGAACCCCGATCTGCTGCGCTTGAATTATGGTATTTTTGCATTGCATCTAATTTTGATGGCCAGCTTCGTGGTGGTGCCGCTACTGATGCGCGACGCCGGCTTGGGCGGTGGCAGCCACTGGCAGGTCTATTTGCCGGTGTTGGTGACGTCGATGGCGGCGATTATTCCGTTCGTGATTATTGCCGAGAAAAAGCGGAAGATGAAAAAAGTCTTTGTCGGTGCCATCGTCTCGCTGATTCTTGCTAATCTGGGTTTTGTGCTGTTGCACGGGCAGTTGATCGGTTTGATCGTTTGCTTGTGGGTGTTCTTCTGTGGCTTCAATTTGCTGGAGGCGACCTTGCCGTCGCTGATTTCCAAGACCGCGCCAGGCGATTTGAAAGGCACGGCGATGGGGATTTATTCCAGTGCCCAATTCATCGGCGCCTTTATCGGCGGCGCCAGCGGCGGCTGGCTGTATGCCGAATTTGGTCCGGCTTCGGTGTTCGTGTTTTCGGCGATCGTGGCCGCCAGTTGGGCGTTGATTGCGTTGTTCATGTCTCCGCCGCGTTATCTGGCCAATCTGCTGCTATCGCTGCAAGCCATCAAACCGGAACGCGGTGCTGAGTTTTCCAGGCAATTGCTGACCATCAACGGTGTCGAGGAAGTGCGATTGCATTTCGAGGAAAATACCGCTTATTTGAAGGTCGACAGCCAGCAACTGAACAAAGACCAATTGAATATTTTTTTAAGGCAGTGGCAGTAAGCCAATGCCGTTGAAATTTTTTATACGGAGACAACTATGTTGAACAAAGTCATGCTGATCGGCCGTCTGGGCGCCGATCCGGAAATTCGCTACATGCCGAGCGGAGACCCCATCGCAACGCTAAATCTCGCCACCAGTCGGCGCTGGAAAGACCGTAATTCCGGTGAGCGCAAGGAAGAAACCGAATGGCATCGGGTGACGTTCTTTGGTCCGGTTGCCAAGGTATGCGGCGAATATTTGAAAAAAGGCAGCCAGGTCTATGTCGAAGGACGGATTAAAACCGACAAATACCAAAAGGACGGGGTCGATGTATACCGTACCGGGATTATTGGTGAACAGATGAACATGCTGGACAGTCGCAGCGGCGGCACCGCCAATTATTCCGACAACGCGCCTCCCGCCAGCAGCTACGACAATCGGCCATCCGGTCCGGCTACCAGCTCGCAACCAGCACCGGCCAGCTATGATGACTTTGATGACGATATTCCGTTTTGAAACGTACCTTAGAGTTGTTTAGCGTCGAAAAGTAGATTCAACGCCTAAAAGGCCGGGAGGCCCTCGGTGAGTTTCAGGCCGAGAGCCGCCCCATCATGCTTCTCGCCTCAAATGTTATGAGCAATAGGAGAGTGTTGTGGATGAAATTAAATTTTGGGAAATTGTGCAGCGCGCCCATGAACAGTCGAGCGGTGATATGGACCACAAATGCGAAGTCATCAAAACCATAATCTCGAAGCTGTCAAGGGATGATGCCATTGGATTTGCGCGCCTCTTCGACCTGATGATGGCGCGGGCCTATGATTGGCGTTTGTGGGGCGCTGCCTATGTGATCCACGGCGGTTGTGGCGATGATTCGTTCTCCGATTTTTGCTCTGCCTTGATATCTCGCGGCCGCCGAGCGTTTGAAAGCGCGCTTGCCGATCCTGACAGCTTGGCCGAAGAAGACTTCGACGAAGACAGTTGGTTTTACGAGGGGTTTCAATATGCCGTGACGGATGGTGTAGCGGCGGCGGTAGGCAGCGTTCCTAAGCGAGAGGTTTCCTTCCCCAGTGAACCTTCCGGCGAAGAGTGGGCCGAGGATGATGTATATGATTTGTATCCCCTGCTTAGCAAAAAGTTCGCATGACCTGGCGCTCAATAATGTAAAGCTGTCGCCATCAATGAGCTGTTGTTTTTGTACCGCATTTTTTCCGTTGATCGCGGATGGGTTGATTGCAGCCGCAAGCGGTCTGGATGTCAATGATTCCGACTATGCCGAACGTTAGATGCAATTTGGAATTACTGGGAGGGATAAATGGGCGCAAAAACCTGGATGCTTGCGTGCGTTGATGGAAACGCGCGCGAAATATTGAAATCGAATCCTCAAATGGATAGGCAAGCCAGTTTCGCGCTTGCGAGAAAGCTGTTCCCTTCCGAGAAACTCGTCATGCTTGAGGATGGCGACCTGTCCCTTACCTGTCCACCAGACAATGAACTTCTCGTTGGTTGCTTTCCGGGACTGAACATTATTGCCGCAAAGGAATTCGGAATCGACTATCCCTCCAAATTAGATACCAGGTTTCTCGACGTTTCATTGGATAAAACCGTTTATCTTCACGCGATGCATAGCGTTGTTGATTGGTTTGCTTACGCAATATGGGTTAATGGCACACTCGAAAGATCTGTTAGCCTTTCGCCGGACAGCGGAGTTTTGGAGAACATAGGCCCAAGACTAGCATTCGAAGAACCCTACTGGTCCGGCCGACATCCCGCATGCGATCCGGAGGACGACTATCCATTTCCATTTCATCCTCTCGAATTGGGCGAGGCCGCTTTGTGTGAGTTGTTTGGCTATCAACTCGAAGGGATGATCAATCCAAATCTGTTGGAACCCGAAAGCATCCCTTTGGCACGCTTTAGGCGATCACGTTCGTGGTGGAAGTTTTGGTAGATGCCGTTCGTTACCTTCGATCATGTTGCCAGAGGCATGATCCCAAATCGAAATTCATAAGGTTTGCTGCTCAATCTGATTAACTCCATGAAATACAGAGCTGAATTGTGTCTTTAATCCAAATCCTAAATCTCAGGGACCAGTCGCACCACATTCCGCAATTAGCAGCCTGGCATCATCACGAGTGGTTAGCACTGAATCCAGGCCGAAGCATCGATCACCGCATCGAATATATGCAGTCTTACTTAAGCGATGATCTGGTGCCCAGCACTTTCATCGCAAAACAGGGGATACTCATGGGTTCGGCCGCCATCATCGAGAATGATATGGACACCCGACCCGAGCTGACGCCTTGGTTGGCTAGTGTGTTCGTGGCGCCGGAATTCCGCAATCGAGGGATAGGCGGCCGCCTGGTTAAGCATGTCATGCAACAAGCCAAATACGCCGGTATTGATGCCCTTTATCTTTTTACGCCGGATCGAGTGTCATTCTATCAAAAACTGGGCTGGCGGATTTTTAAACAAGAAGAGTATCGCGGACATTTAGTTACCATCATGCGCGTCGTACTTAGTCATGACCGTGAAAAAAACAATTTCAATAACAACGATTAACCATGCAAGAACTAACCGACCAACAACTCTATTCGGCTCTGCAATATGCCAAAAGCCAGGACGAAAATGCAGGCAGAGCAATGCTTGAGCAGTTTCAGAACAACCAGCCGGCATTGGCGCATACCATTTTGGGTATCTTTCCATCAATGATCGCCGAGAAAGATCAAAATATGGCTTACCTATTCATGGACTTGTGTTTTGATGTTCTATGTGTTTTTCAGAATGCTTTCGGCGCTTTACCCACTCAGCAAAGCATGGGGGTGGATTGGATAGAAAAGTTCGCGGGTTTATTGGGGGCGGAGTTACAGTCATTTATGACTGATCAGCCAATGGATTCGAAAATCCGTAATCAATTACAGGATCGTTTTGCCGGACGTATGATCGATAGTAATGCGCAAACAGGATTAGTGAACTTTATGAACCTGTCGATCGACCAATACGTTGCGGAATACCGGCCATCGATTGAAGCAGTGCGAATCAGTAAAACGATGATTTTTGTCGTGATTCAGCTGTTTGAAGCGATTTATAACCAGAGCGGCCCAATTAAGCATTAATTGCCTTTAAGCGCCATGAAAATCGGCATCCAAACCTGGGGATCCAATGGCGATGTTCGGCCCTTGCTGGCATTGGCCGATGGTTTGCAAAAAGCCGGGCATCAGGTCACCTTGGTGGTCAGCAGCATCGACAATCAAAGCTATCAAACGCTGTGCGGGCAAATGCGGATTGCTTATCGGCAAGTCCCGGAACATATCGACTTCGATATGCAGGATTTCGCCGAGCGTTCATTTCGCATGCATCCCTTGCAGTGGTTGAGGGCTTTATTGGATGAGGCATTCTTTCCCAGCGAGCAATCGATCTATCAAGCCGCTCAAACTTTGGTGGCGGAAAACGATTGCGTGATAGGCCACCATTTTCTGTATCCGTTGAAATTAGCCGCGCTGCTGGCAAATAAACCGTTTTACAGCGTGACGTTCTGTCATGCCGCGATTCCCAATCCACTGTTGCCTCCCTTCGGTTTTCCCGACCTTGGAAAATTTATCAATCCGCTAAGCTGGAAACTGCTGGATGCGGTATTCAACTGGGCATTGAGGCGACCGTTGACGCGTTTATGGCGAGAAGCTGGTCAAACGCCGCCGGTCAATATGCTCAGCGAGTTGCTGACTTCGCAACAATTGAATCTGGTCGCGGTCGATCCGGTGTTTTGCCGTGGTAGCGAGCATTGGCGGCCGTTTCATCGAAGTTGCGGTTTTTTGAATTTGACTGAAGATGTCCGGCACTGGACATGGCCGGATGCCTTGCTGGCATTTCTGGAAGACGGTCCGCCGCCCGTGTATATGACCTTTGGCAGCTTACAACAGGCCGTACCGGAATGGAGCATGGATTTGTTTTTGCGGGCGGTTGAGCTGTCCGGCCGCCGGGCCATCATCCAAACCAGTTCAAACCGCTATCCGGCGGATTGCCGGCAAGACAATGTCTACTTTATCGGCAAACATCCCCATCAGCCGGTATTCGCGCGTTGCGTCGCGGTCGTGCATCATGGCGGCGCCGGAACCACGCATGCCGCTATCCGCTCGGGTTGTCCGTCGGTGGTGATTCCCTTTATGGATGAGCAATTGTTTTGGGCTAGGCAGCTTCAGGCATTGGGAGTGGCGGGCAAACCGCTGCCGGCAAAAACAGTGGCGGCCGAGGCATTGGCGCGGGCTATAGACGGCATAGTGTCCGAACCTTGCTATAGTAGCCAAGCCCAACGCATTGGCTCTCAAATGCAAGCAAATAATGGCGTTGGTCGAGCAATCGAGTTGCTGGCGCGGCAATTTCAAACCGCTTTAACAAAGGAGAACACCGTGAATATTCTGTTTGACCCCATCAAGGTCGGCGACATTAATCTACCTAACCGTATCGTAATGGCGCCGTTGACACGTTGCCGCGCGAGTGCGGGAAGAGTGCCCAATGCCCTGATGGCGGAATACTACGCTCAAAGAGCCTGTGCCGGATTGATCTTAACCGAAGCGACCAGTGTTTGCCCCCACGGTGTCGGCTATCCTGACACGCCGGGCATTTGGTCGGACCAGCAAGTCGAGGGCTGGACCAAAATTACCCAGGCTGTTCATGAGGCCTGCGGGCGTATTTTTCTACAGTTATGGCATGTCGGCAGGGTTTCTCATCCCGAATATCTCAACGGCGAACTGCCTGTCGCTCCCAGCGCTATTGCGCCCGAGGGGTTTGTTAGCTTGTTGCGTCCCCAGCGAGAATTTGTGACGCCACGCGCTTTGGAGTTGGATGAAATTCCCGGCATCATCGAGGCCTACCGCAAGGGGGCGGAAAATGCCAAACGGGCCGGTTTTGATGGCGTGGAAATCCATGGCGCCAACGGTTACTTGCTCGACCAATTCTTGCAAGACAGTACCAACCATCGTAACGATAGCTATGGCGGCTCGATAGAAAATCGCGCTCGACTGCTGCTGGAAGTCACTGATGCCGTCATTTCGGTATGGGGCGCGGGGCGAGTCGGGGTACATCTGGCACCCAGGGGCGACGCGCATTCCATGGGCGATTCGAATCCAGTGCATACTTTTGCTTATGTGGCGGAACAATTAGGTCAACGTGGCATTGCCTTTATTTTTACTCGCGAATCACTGGGCGATGATCGCATCAGCCCACTCTTAAAAAAACGTTTCGGCGGAGTTTTGATTGCCAATGAAGCATTCGATCGAGACACGGCCCGGCAAGTCATCGCGGCGGAAGAGGCGGATGCGGTTTCTTTTGGGAAGGACTTTATTGCCAACCCCGATTTAGTGCGCCGGCTGCAACTTAATCTGCCTTTGAATCCCTTTCATAGCGATACTTTTTATGGCTATGGGTTACAAGACCCCACCCTCGGTTATACCGATTACCCTTGTTGGGATTCAGAGCCTGGTTAGCTTTTTTCAGCGTGCTCAAATCGCGCTGATAATCTGGTTGGACCATGGGCTATCAAAGAGGGTTTTAAGATCGTTCGATGGCACCATTAGGTACAATGCCGGCTTTTCAATCCTAGGACAAGATGAATCAGTATGCATAAGCTTTGGCCGGCTAGAAACTCTCAATGGTGGTTGCCGGTATTGTCCGGTATTTTCATAGGCACCAGTTATATTCCTTTTCCGCCCTGGGCTTCGTTGTTTTGTTTTGTACCGTTGTGGTTGTTTTGGCGGCAACAGCAAAAACTGAGCGCTGTTTTACTGAGCGGGGTGCTGACCAGCTTTATCTATACCTTGATCGGATTCAACTGGGTGACTTTCACCTTGCATGAATTCGCCAAGGTGAATTGGTTCGTGTCCGGCATCGGTATGATGTTGTTTGCCTTGTTTGGGCATTTGTTCGTGCCTGTCGCTGGAATGCTCTGGTTCTGGAGCCGCAAGCTTTGTGCTTTAAATGGTTGGGCTGCGTTTGCACTGATGGCCGTATTCACGGCGCTAACCGAACTCTACGTGCCGATGTTGTTCAAATGGAATTTCGGTTATAGCTGGTATGGCGCCGGCCTGCCGATTTACCAATGGGCCGAAATCATCGGTTTTACCGGCTTGAGCATGTTGACCATACTGGCCAATCTGCTGGTTTTGGCGGCGTGGCAAGCGCGCGCTCGAACTATCGGTAAACTAGGTTTCGTAGCGATTTTGATGGTTTTTTTAGGACTTAATGCTGGCGGTGTTTGGCTAAAAAGCCGTTTGCCGGAGCCGGACGCCTCCTTTTCCGCCTTGCTGGTACAGGCGAATATCGGCAACATGGAAAAGCAGGCCATGGAGCACGGTAAAGGTTTTCAATTTGAAATTTTAAGAAAATATCTTCAGATCACCGCCGAAGGCCTGGTCAAAAATCCGACAGTCGATTTTGTCATGTGGTCGGAAACGGCTTTTCCCGCAATGCTGGGGGGAGCATACAACCAATCAGTTCTCGCCCAATCCTTGCAAGATTTTTTGCGGACACATCAAGTCGCCTTGATTACGGGTTCGTATGCCAAGGATCAGGACTCGGGATTGATTACAAACTCCCTGTTTGCGATCGACAAACAGGGAATCGTCACCGAACCGCATTACAGCAAGACCATTCTGCTGGCCTTGGGCGAATATATTCCGGGTGAAGAAACCTTTCCTTGGCTTAGAGCCATGTTGCCGATGGTGAGCCATTTCGGGCGAGGCCCAGGTCCGACCATGTTGTTGAAATTCAATGGTTACGCCATGGGGCCGCAAGTTTGTTACGAGAGTTTGTTCCCCGAGTTTTCCAAGGGGCTGGCCGATCTGGGCGCGCAATTCATCGTCAATGTGACCAATGATTCGTGGTACGGCAACTGGCAGGAGCCTTATCAACATCTATATATGACTTTGGCGAGAGGCATAGAATTCAGACGACCGGTGCTGCGGGTCACCAATACCGGAATTTCGACCGTGTCGTTGGCGAACGGCGAGGTCTTGGCCCTATCGCCCATGGATACCAGTTGGGCGGGGGCTTATCGTGTCGCTTATCAAACACAGCCTCAAGCGACTTTTTATCAGCGGCATATCGGCTTGATGCCGGGGCTTTTATGGTTGGGTTTGCTCGGGTTGTTGGTCACGGCTGCCGCCCAAAAATTCCGCGGCAAAGCGTCGTGAATCGTGAGCGAAAAAATGGGGGCTACCGATTTTATTTCCGCGAGTTCACCGGTTTTCGAAACCTTACCACAGAAAGGCGCTGGTCTTTTTTTCCAGGACTTCGCCATCAAACACTAGTCGGGCGGGCGCGGCATTCGACAGTCCGAAGCAAACATGTAATGGCAAGAGATGTTCCTCTCTGGGATGGCAATAGCCGGCATTAGGAGCCTCTTTCCAGCGGATCAGTCGCGTTTCTCGTTCATGCGGCGACAGTTTCGGATTGGTACAGCTATCAATAAGCCAATTTTCAAATGACTGATTTTTAGCATCGGAGGCATGATTGTTGGGGGTAACAAATGCGTTCAAGTTATGAAACGAAAATCCGGAGCCGAGGAACAATATGTTGTCCTTGCGAAGCGCCGAAATCGCTTTGCCGATCTTGATATGTGTTTCGGGATCCAAGCCGTGGACCAGTGATAACTGCACGCAAGGAATTTGGGCGTTGCGGAACATGATCTTTAACGGCACGAATAGGCCATGATCAAAGCCTCTGCGATCGTCCAGGCGCGCTTCGATGCCGTTGCACTTCAGTAGATCAAAAATTCTCGTCGCAAGTTTAGGTAAGCCTTGCACCGGATATTGAATAGCGTAAGCCTGATCGGGAAAACCGTAATAGTCGTAAATCAACCAAGGCGATTCGCCGCTGGTAATGGTGGCGACAGGCTCTTCCCAATGGGCGCTGATCACGCATATTGCCGAGGGTTTGCCTAAGTCGGAAGTGATGCCTTGCAGAAAGCGGATCAGATTCCGATGTCCGGTGTCGCCGAGCAGCGGTAAAGGGCCGCCGCCATGCGGAATAAACAACACCGGACTCAGCCGATCATCTAAAGCCGATGTCATTGCAGTATCCTTGCAAGCTAGTTTGACTACAGCAGCTTACGCTTGAACAGCAGCGTTGTTCAAGTGTATGGAAATCGAATGCTGGCAGCGCTGCTTGCCAAGGACGGGGAGATGAAAAGTTATTTATTTCTTATTATGAAACAGTTAATGCATTTATGTTGGTATTGTAAATTAATTGAAACGGTTTATAGTTAAGTCGTCTTCACTAACTAATCGACTGAATTCAGTCTTGGACGCAGAAATGAACACATCAAACAACCTGTATAGAGATATCGCGACCGGCCTGTTCTTTACTATCGGCGTGTTCGGCTTCATGTCGGGTGAATTTATGATTTCCACCTTGTTATTCGGCGCGGCTTCGCTTTCCAGCAACCTGAATTTGGATAACGCGTTGCGCTCGTAATTGATTTTTCTGTAACACCCTCGTTGTTTACCTCGTAGTACCTACACTCCGCGGCCTCCGATTGTATAAATCGGGGGCTTTTTTTTGCGTGAGCTGTTGAGTTGATAAGCGCTGTTTCAAGCCCTGGCGCAAACCCAAACATCCACCCGGTTAACGCCTTGTCTTTTCAGTTCGATCGCCAATGCGCCGATAGTGGCACCGGTGGTCATTACATCGTCGACAATGGCAACGTGTTGATACGCTAAGGGCTTGGCCGCCGAAAATGCTCGCCGCATGTTTTTTAGGCGTTGTTTGGCCGGTAACTCGGTTTGATGGGCGGTATCCCGGTCGCGGATGCAAGCATTTAAAAGTAGCGGGATCGATAATTGGCTGGACAGATGGCGAGCGATTTCTATGGCTTGATTGAAACCGCGCTGCCGGTAACGGTTGCGATGCAGCGGTACCGGGATGATGCATTCGGGCAGTTCGGCGGTTTCGGCCAGATAACGGGCCAGCAGCGTGCCCAGCAGGCGGGCATGTTTATAGTGCCGATGAAATTTAAGTTGGGTTATCAGATAGCGCAGGCTGTCGTCATACAAAAAAGGCGCGTGGGTTTCATCGAAGCTGGGGCTTTTCCTTAGGCAACGGCCGCACAACTGCGGCGCGCTGATCGCCATGTCAAAAGGTTGGCCGCAACGGTAGCAACAATCAAGGTTTCTAGGCAAATCGTCAAAACAGGCTTTACATAAGTCCAGACCGGCAAATCCCGCCTGTCCACACAAGATACAGCATGGCGGTAGCAATTTGTTCTGTATAATATTCAGCCAGTTGTTCACTTAATATTTTTTGAAAGGTTGATAAGCGGTAGAATTTGCCGTTTTGTCTGCGATTGTTTGGAGATTACCAGAATGTCAGTCACCCCGGAATCGATTAAGGTCGATGCATCGCTACGCCATGATTGGCGCTTGGCCGAAATTGAAGCGTTGTTTGCGTTGCCGTTCAACGATTTGCTGTTCAAGGCTCAAACCGTGCATCGGGTCTATTTCGATCCCAATGAAATACAAGTCAGCAGTTTATTGAGCATCAAGACCGGTTCTTGTTCGGAAGATTGCGGCTATTGCCCGCAGAGCGCCCGTTACGATTCGGATTTGAATCCAGAGGCCTTGATGCCGGTGGATGCGGTCTTAAAAGCCGCCCAGCAAGCCAAACAGCAGGGTGCGTCCCGCTTTTGCATGGGCGCGGCCTGGCGTAGTCCGAAGGATAGGGACATCGAACGCGTGGTGGAAATGGTGCAAGGCGTCAAGGCGCTGGGCATGGAAACCTGCGTGACTTTGGGGATGTTGACCGACACACAGACTCTGGCTCTGAAAGACGGTGGCCTGGATTATTACAACCATAATCTGGATACCTCCGAGGATTATTATTCGGAAATCATCACCACTCGGACTTACCAAGACCGATTGGATACTCTGGAGCGAGTGCGCGAGGCCGGCATCAATGTCTGCTGTGGCGGCATCGTCGGTATGGGCGAGTCTGAAACCGATAGGGCCAAGTTGCTGTTGCAACTGGCCAATATGCCCAAGCATCCGGAAAGCGTGCCTATTAATATGTTGGTACAAGTCGAGGGTACGCCGTTGCACGGTGTCGAGTCGTTGGACCCTTTGCAATTTGTCCGCACCATTGCCGTGGCCCGGATATTGATGCCGCAATCGCGGGTGCGCCTGTCGGCCGGCCGCAAGGATATGAGCGACGAGATGCAGGCCTTGTGCTTCCTGGCCGGCGCCAATTCGATTTTCTACGGCGACAAGCTACTGACCACCGACAATCCGATGACCAACCACGATCGGCAATTGTTCGATCGCTTGGGGGTGCGGATGGGCGGTTCCAGCTACGCCTGATGAGTAACGGCTTTTACGATTTTTCCGGCCAACTGCAACAGCTCAAGCAACAAAACCTATATCGGAGCCGCCGCGTCGTCGAGGGGGCGCAAGCTGTGTTGTTGCAAGTCGACGGCCGGCGGGTTGTCAATTTTTGCAGCAATGATTATCTGGGTTTGGCCAACCACCCCGGCGTGGTGGCGGCGTTTCAACAGGCCGCCGATCGGTATGGCGTCGGTAGTGGTTCCGCGCATTTGATCTGCGGTCACAGCAATGCTCATCATGCCTTGGAAGAAGAATTGGCTGAGTTTACCGGACGGGAACGGGCCTTGCTGTTTTCCACCGGTTACATGGCTAACCTGGGCGTGATTTCGGCGTTAATCGGACGGCGCGATTCGGTGCTGGAAGATCGCTTGAATCATGCCTCGTTGCTCGATGGCGGTTTGTTGTCACGGGCCCAGTTTAAGCGCTACCGGCATGGCGATAGCCTGGATTTGCAAGCCAGACTAGCCGAATGTAGCGCTAAGACCTTGATCGTCAGCGATGGCGTGTTCAGCATGGACGGTGATTTGGCCGATTTGCCGAGGTTGGCTGATTTGGCTAAACAGCATCAGGCCGGATTGATGATAGACGATGCGCATGGCTTTGGCGTGCTTGGAAAATCTGGCGCTGGCGTAGTCGAACATTTCGGCTTGAGCCAACACGATGTGCCGATTCTGATGGGTACCTTGGGCAAGGCTTTCGGCACCTTTGGCGCTTTTGTGGCCGGTTCCGACGACTTGATAGAACTGTTGATCCAGAAAGCCCGAAGCTACGTTTTTACCACCGCCATGCCGGCGGCGCTTGCTGAAGCGACGCGGGTCAGTTTGCGCCTATTGCAAACCGAAAGCTGGCGCCGCGATAAATTGCACAGCCTGATTGACCGTTTCAGGGCCGGAGCTAGTCAGCAAGGTTTGGAATTGATGAATAGCTTCACGGCTATCCAGCCCATATTGATCGGTGACAGCCAAACAGCGCTAGCCATCAGTTCGGCATTATTGGAGCAAGGCTTTTGGTTGTCGGCGATTCGGCCGCCGACGGTTCCGGCTGGAACCGCCCGTTTGCGGGTGACGCTGTCGGCCGAGCATGAAATTGAGCAAGTCGATGCCTTACTGGATGCGCTGGGCAAGGTGATGGCGTGACCCAAATTCATACCGAAACTTATGGACAGGGTCCGGTTCTAGTGATGATACATGGCTGGGCCATGCATAGCGGCGTCTGGCGTGAGTTCGCCCGGCGGCTGGCGGGGCATTGTCAGGTGATTTGTGTCGATTTGCCGGGGCATGGCCGTAGCGAGGCGATTGCCCCGTATACCTTGCGCCAAGTCAGCGACGCCTTGCTGAAAGCCATTCCTGTGCCGAAATTTACTTTGTTGGGTTGGTCGTTGGGAGCGACGGTGGCAATGGATATGGCCGATCGCTATCCGGAACGGGTCAAACGTCTGATTGTGTTGGCCGGCAATCCGCATTTTGTCGATAAACAGGATTGGCCGGGAGTTAAGGCGGATGTTCTGGACGGTTTTGCCGAATTACTGAAGGGTGATGTGCAGCAGACTCTGGTTCGATTTTTGGCATTGCAAGTCAACGGCTTGTCGCATGGCAAACAGTTGCTGCAGACATTGAAGTTGGCGATGCAAGAATGTCCGCCACCGCGTTCGGAAGTGTTACTGGCCGGTCTGCGGATTTTGAAAACAAGCGATATGCGCGAGTTTATGTTGAGCAATCGTCTGCCGGTCAGCATGATTGTGGGCGACAAGGACATGCTTATACCGCCGGCCAGCGGGCTATTGTTGCGGCGACTGAATCCCGGCATCGATCTGCATCTGCTGGAGTCGGCCGGGCATGCGCCGTTTTTATCCCATGCGGAACAACTGATCTCGGTCATCGGCCCGATGGTATGAGCAGCGAATTGAATCTGGATAAAGCCAAGGTCAGGCGTTCGTTCGCCGCCGCGGCAGACAGTTACGACGGTTTGGCCGATCTGCAGCGACGGGTGGGGCTGGAATTGCTGCGCCGGTTTCCGTTGGAACGGCGGCAAGGGGCGTTGGTCGATTTAGGCTGTGGAACCGGGTTTTTGACGCATCAGGTGGCGTCCATTATCGGCGGTCGGCAATTGATTGCCGTGGATATTGCGTTGCCGATGTTGCTGGCCAGTCGCCGGAAATACCCGGATATGCCGGCTAGCTATCTGTGCGCCGATGCCGAAAACCTGCCGTTTGTTAAGCATGGCATCGCGGGCATTTATTCCAATCTGGCCTTGCAGTGGGCACGGGATTTGCCGGCCGCATTCGCTGGTTTTAAGCGGGTGTTACAAGCCGATAGCCAGCTGGTTTTTGCTATCTTCGGCCCCGAAACCTTGCGGGAATTGAAGGCGGCGTGGGCAATGGTCGATGATTTTGTCCATGTCAATACTTTCCATGCCGCCGATGACCTGGAGCATTTTCTGCGGGCGGCGGGGTTTAGCGATATTCGGTTGGAAAGGCGGCTTTATCAACCGGCTTATCCGAGCGTGCGGGCGCTGATGCGGGAATTGAAAGGCATAGGCGCGCACAACGTCAATCGCGGTAGAAATCCCAAGTTGACCACTAGAGCCCAGTTGCAAAAAATGGTCAGCCAGTATCAAGAACAAATGACGGGTCGAGACATCATCGCCAGTTACGAGATTATATTTGTGCGAGCTCGGAGCTGAACATGTCGGAAGGGTTTTTCATTACCGGCACCGATACCGATGTCGGCAAAACCTGGGCCAGTCTGGCGTTGATGCGCGCATTGCAGAAACAAGGCCGGACGGTAACCGGCATGAAACCGGTGGCCGCGGGTTGTGAATGGCAACAGGATGGCTGGAAAAATCAGGATGCTTTATTGCTGCAACGCCATGCCTCGCTCGCGATGGATTATCGGACAGTCAATCCGTATGCTTTTGAATTGCCGGTTTCGCCGCATATCGCCTGTGGTGATGTCGAGGTTGAAATTGAAGTTATCCTGCAAGCCTATCGAAGTCTGCATGCCGTTAGTGATAGTGTGTTGGTGGAAGGCGCCGGAGGCTGGCTGTCGCCGTTGAGCCGACAACTGGACAACGCCGGATTGGCGATGGCCTTGCGGCTGCCGGTGGTTTTGGTGGTCGGCATGCGCTTAGGCTGTATCAATCATGCCCGGTTAACTTATCAAGCCATCGTGGCTTCGGGACTGGTGTGTGCCGGCTGGGTGGCGGTTGGGATCGATCGGTATCTGTTGGAACTTCAAGCGAACGTAGTATTTTTGCAAGGCCATATCCGGGCGCCGTTGCTGGGTATATTGCCGTATTTGGAACAACCTGATTTTGATTTTCTGGCAACCCGTGTCAGTCTCTGAATCTGAAAATTGTTTGATTTAGATCAATAATTAACGGCGTCGTTATGATGACAATGCAGCCTCCTAAAAAAATAACTCGGAGGTATGCTATGGCGTTAATCACTTGGACTGCTGCGCAATATGGAACCAATGTAGGTTTTGCCGACCAGGAACATCAAACCCTGTTTGGCCTGTTAAACAAATTATATGACGATGCCACCGGCGGTGCGCCTCGTACTACCATTGGCGCATCGCTGGATGCATTGATCGCTTATGTGGTGGATCATTTTGCTCACGAAGAAAAGGAAATGGTCGCAAAAGGCTTTGGCGGTTATGATCGCCATAAAGCAGAGCATGAAGCGTTGATTGGTATCTGCGCTGATTTGCAAAAAAAGTTCCATGCGGGTCAAGCAGAAGTGACTGATGAAGTGGGTCAAATGGTGAAAAGTTGGCTGGATAGTCATATTCCAACCTTTGATATGGCATATTCCGAAGCATTGAAGTAAATAAATAGTTTTATAATCGGAAACAAAGGCCTGCGAATAGGCATATTCGCGGGCCTTTTTTATGTTAATTAGTAGATCGGGAAAAGCTCTTCTGGTTTAGCGAAGAGTCATGGGTTAAAATTAACCGGTTAATTTGTGATAATTTTCGGTAAATGGAATAGTCGTCTGCTCGATTGCAGACCGCAAAATTACAATAAGATATACGCATACAAGTTTATAACTACAATCGAGGAGGCTGCTCCGTGAAGAAAACAAAGCAACTGCTCGCGTGTTTGGTTCTGATGGCCCTGGGCCTCGGAACCGCGCAGGCGGACTACACACTTAACCTCGTGAAAGGGGTGACGCAACTTAGTAATGAAGTTTATGATCTACATATGCTCATTCTTTGGATTTGCGTGTTCATTGGTATTGGTGTATTCGGCACCATGTTTTATTCGATTTACCATCACCGTAAATCCAAAGGTCATAAAGCCGAGCAGTTTCACGAAAATACCACTGTCGAGATCATCTGGACTATCATTCCTACCTTGATTTTGGTGGCAATGGCAATTCCAGCGACTAAAGCCGTGATTGATCTGGACAAGGTGCAAGAGTCCGAAATGAGCATCAAGGTCACCGGTAAGCAATGGTACTGGGATTATGAGTACCTGGATAACGGTGTTCACTTTGAAAGCCATCTTGACGAAGCCAGCGAAAAAGTTCACCGGGTTAGCAGCATGGACCCGCGTTCGGTTCCCAATTATTTGTTGAATGTCGACAAGCCGTTGGTCGTTCCGGTCAAAAAGAAAATCCGCTTCCTGTTTACTTCCGGCGATGTAATCCATTCCTGGTGGGTGCCTGATCTGGGCTGGAAAAAAGACGCCAATCCTGGTTTCGTCAACGAAGCTTGGACTTATGTTGACAAGCCTGGTACTTATCGTGGCCAATGTACCGAGTTGTGCGGACGGGATCACGGCTTCATGCCGGTGGTGGTCATCGCGATGGAACAGGATCAATACGACGCCTGGGTCAAAGCAACTCTCGAAAAACAAAATCAGCCAGCTGATTTGGCTGACCAGACTTACAATTCTTTAATGGCCAAAGGTGAGTCGGTTTATTTGAAAAACTGCGTGGCTTGTCATCAAATTGACGGTAATGGCATTTCCGGTTGGTTCCCCGCTCTGAGAAATAGCGCCAAAGTGACCGGCAACATGGATCAATTGATTGGATTCATCCAGGCCGGAACCAGCAAAATGCCGGCTTTCCGTAAACTGCCTGACAATGAATTGGCGGAACTGATTACTTATATTAGAAACGCACCGGAATTAGGTAACAAAGTGGGTGATGAAATTCAGCCTAATAAAATCACGCCTAAATGGGACGACGATGAGTAAAAGTTTAGCTTTCTTGTCCAACTCATTTTCTAATTTTTGTTGAGGTATAACGTATGACTGCTGTCGTAGCTGAACATGATGATCACCACGATCATCACGATCACGGCCCTGAAAAGGGTGTTTTAAGATGGATCATTACCACTAACCATAAAGACATCGGTACCATGTATCTGGTGTTCGCACTGGCGATGTTTTTTGTCGGTGGCGCCATGGCCTTGATCATTCGTTCCGAATTGTTCGAGCCGGGTTTGCAATTTGTCGATCCTAACTTCTTTAACTCGATGACCACCATGCATGCGCTGGTGATGGTGTTCGGGGCGGTGATGCCGGCATTCGTCGGCTTGGCCAACTGGATGATTCCGATGATGATCGGCGCTCCCGACATGGCCTTGCCGCGGATGAATAATATGAGTTTCTGGATGTTGGTAGCCGGCGTGCTACTGATCGCCAGCACTCTGTTTATGGAAGGCGGTGCACCAGCTTCCGGTTGGACGCTGTATCCGCCGTTGGTCCTGCAAACCGGGAAAGCCCTGCCCTTCGCTATTTTTGCGGTGCATTTGCTGGGTATTTCATCCATCATGGGCGCGATCAATATCATTGCGACGATTTTCAACATGCGCGCCCCCGCCATGACCTTGATGAAAATGCCGTTGTTCGTCTGGACCTGGTTGATTACTGCATTTCTGTTGATCGCGATCATGCCGGTATTTGCCGGTGCGGTGACCATGTTGTTGACCGACCGTTTCTTCGGAACCAGCTTTTTCGACGCGGCCGGCGGCGGCGACCCAGTGCTGTATCAGCATATTTTCTGGTTCTTCGGTCACCCTGAAGTGTATGTCATGATTCTGCCGACTTTCGGCGTGGCTTCAACCATTATTCCGGTGTTTGCCCGTAAACCCTTGTTCGGTTACGCCTCCATGGTGTATGCGACTGGCGCGATTGCCTTCCTGTCGTTCATCGTTTGGGCCCACCACATGTTTACCGTCGGCTTGCCGATTGCCGGCGAGTTGTACTTCATGTATGCCACCATGCTGATCGCGATTCCGACCGGCGTGAAAGTGTTCAACTGGACCGCGACCATGTGGAAAGGTTCGATGACTTTTGAAACACCGATGTTGTTTTCGATTGCTTTCGTGGTGCTGTTTACCATGGGCGGTTTCACCGGTTTGATGATGTCGGTGGCTCCGGTTGACTTTCAATATCACGATACCTACTTCATCGTTGCACACTTCCATTACACCTTGGTACCTGCTTCGGTATTCATTCTGATGGCTGCGGGTTATTACTGGTTGCCGAAATGGACCGGTAATATGTACAACGAAAAAATCGGTAGACTGCATTTTTGGTTGTCGGCGGTTTCGGTCAACATTTTGTTCTTCCCGCAACATTTTCTGGGACTGGCCGGTATGCCGCGCCGTATTCCGGATTATGCCATCCAGTTCGCCGATTGGAACATGGTCTCCAGTATTGGTGCGTTCATTTACGGTTTCAGCCAATTGCTGTTCGTCTATATCGTTATCGATACCATTAGAGGCGGTACCGGCGAGAAAGTAACCGACGAAGTATGGGAAGATGCCAGCAAACACAGTCTGGAATGGACCGTGCCTTCTCCGGCTCCATACCATACTTTTGCTACCCCACCTGCAAGCATTCCGACCGAGCATTTTTAAGGTTGGATAATAATGAGGCTGCACCCCCATCCTTAAAAGTTGGGGGTTCCTGAAAAAATGGATACCAAGAAAAAAAATATCCTGACCGCCGTGCTGTTGATAGCGGTGGCATTAACGATATATGTATTTGCCGTGATGAAGGCGATTTCGCAATGAGCGAGGAGTTGCAACGGAAGAACACGAAATTGGTTAAAAAACTGGTGATAGTGGCCCTGCTGATGTTCGGTTTTGGTTATGCACTAGTGCCTCTATACGATGTGTTATGCGATATCACCGGACAAAACGTAAAGTTGCAGGAATCGGCGGAGGCGGAATCCAAGTTTGTAGTTGATGAAAGTAGAGAGGTTACGGTTGAGTTTGTGACTTCGATTAACGAATCAACTCCGCTGGATTTTCGAGTGGAAACACGCAGTATGAAGGTTCACCCTGGTCAATATTACACGGTGAATTTTTATGCCAAAAACAATCTGGCGACACAACTGAAAGCCCAAGCCATTCCGAGTATTTCGCCCGGACTTGCCGAAGAATTTTTTAAAAAAATACAGTGTTTTTGTTTCGAACTGCAAACGTTCGAGGCTCATGAAGAAAAGACCATGCCGGTTCGGTTCGTGGTCAATCCGAAACTGCCGGAACGTTATAAAACCATTACATTGTCGTATACTTTTTTTGATAAAACTAACAACACTGAAAACTAATAAAGGGGAAGGTTATGTCTACAAACGACGCTTATTACATCCCGCATAAGGCGGTCTGGCCGGTGATGGCTACCGCCGGCTTGATGTTTATGCTGGCTGGATTTGCAAACTATTTAAATGGTTCATCGATCGGTTCGGGCATGATGCTGACCGGTTTCGTCACATTCCTGGTGATGCTGGGTTTTTGGTTTGCCTTGCAATCGACCGAAAGTGAATCCGGCATGTATAACCACGGCGTGGGTATTTCCTACCGCATGGGCATGATGTGGTTCATCTTTTCCGAAGTGATGTTCTTCGGTGTGTTTTTCGGCGCGCTGTGGTATGCGCGAAATATATCGATACCGCATCTGGGCGAAAGCGGCATGTTGAGTGGCCCAGGCCGTTCAACCCACGATGTATTGTGGCCGGCGTTTCAGGCGGTATGGCCGACCAATGGTCCAGGTAATGTCGGTGGCGAGTTCGAGCCCATGGGCGCATTCGGTTTGCCATTCCTCAATACCTTGCTGCTGCTGTCCAGTGGTGTAACTTGTACCTGGGCGCATCACGGGCTGTTGGCAAAAAATCGCGACCAATTGATCAAGGGCTTGTTGGCGACGGTCGGTTTGGGCTTTTTGTTCGTGGCTTTCCAAGCAACCGAATATTACGAAGCCTACCATGAGATGGGCCTGACCCTGGGTTCAGGTATCTACGGTTCGACCTTCTTCATGTTGACCGGCTTCCATGGTTTTCACGTCTGCGTGGGCGCCATCATTCTGTCGGTGGTGTTGTTCAGAAGTTGGAAAGGTCACTTTACGCCGGAAAATCACTTCGCCTTCGAAGCGGCGGCTTGGTATTGGCATTTTGTCGACGTGGTCTGGTTAGGCTTGTTTATTTTCGTCTACATCATGTAATTGCTGTTACCCTAAAAAAGCGCGTTCCCATGGGTTCGCGCTTTTTTTTTGTGTAAAAGTTACCGAGGGTTTGGGGAGGCTTGTTCGCCTTTTGCCGAATGCGCTTGTTGAATTCTGGAACCGATGCCTTCGGGTTTAAACAACCCGGTCGCAAAAGCCACGAATAATAAAATGAACAGCAGCAAGGATAAGCCTATCCGATAAGTCAGTGCTTTTGCGGTCTTACGCGATTGTTCCGGATCGCTGCTTTTAACCAGATGAAATAAAGCCGAGCCCAAGCTTGCGATAATGGCGATAAAAATAACAACGGCAACAATTTTTATGGTCATGGTAACTATATAAAAGAAACTGGAGTTGTCATTCTGGATGATTCAAGGCGTCTTGCCAATCACTTTAACCCGTATCATAAGCAATATGACCATTAAACTGTTCAACCGGCAATTTCAGTTTTCCCTGCTCGGCTTGAGTCTGTATGTGTTGCTAATGGCTTTGTTATGCAGCTTGGGTTTTTGGCAACTGGATCGGTCGGAACAAAAAAAGCAGTTGTTAATGCAGCAACAACTGGCGTTGGATGCGGGTAGTGTCGATTTGAATCGGCAGTCCATTACAGACGTTGACTCGGTGCGTTATCAAAAAGCCACGCTGACAGGTCGTTACGACAACGCGCATCAATTTCTGCTGGATAATCAGATAATCGACGGCAAGAACGGCTATTTTGTATTAACGCCTTTTTTTCCAGATGGGCCGGGCCGGGCGGTGTTGATCAATCGCGGCTGGCTGGCGCTGGGTAACAATAGAAATCAATTACCTAATGTTGAGATTCAAACCAAACAAGCTCAAGTCGTTGGCCGTATCAATCATTTTCCATCGGTCGGAATCAAACTCAAGGGTGCTGAAATTCCAACCGACAACTGGCCGTCGGTGGTGCAAGTGATAGATAGTAAAGTGTTGTCGCAAAAACTGGGCTACGAACTGGCGAGCTTTCAAATCGAGCTGGAGCCCGCGGCGGAACAGGGTTACAAACGGGAATGGAAAATCAATACCCCAATCCCACCTGAAAAACATCTGGCCTATGCAGTACAATGGTTCGGTTTGGCGCTGACATTAACCGCGCTGTTTATTTGGATCAGCATTAAAAAATCGAGTGAACACACAGCATAAAAAAAATCGCATCACCATTTTGGTGGTTTTTGCGATGTCGATAATCCCGTTTGGCATTGCCTGGTATCTGGCCGATAACCCCGGCAAAATTAAATTAGGCACCAATAAAGGCGATCTGATTACGCCGCCATTAACCACGGAACTAACCGATTTTAGCGGCCACGATAGTTTTTCCGCGGAAAACATCAATGAGCTAAAAGGCCATTGGATTTTAATCAATCTGATGCCGAAAGCGCAGTGCGCGCAAGCTTGTCAGGATGGCTTGTATAAAACCCAGCAAATTAGCTTGATGATGGGCAAGGATATTGCCCGCATTCGTCGCTTGGCCGTGATATTCAATCAAGCCGACCAGCCCTTGCCCAAGCAATGGCAAGACGATGCCCGTCTGTTGAAAACCGTGCCATCGCTAAAATTACGGGAAACCCTGGCTAAAATAGTTAGCAATACCGAGGAAGGTGGTCTGTTGGTGATGGATCCATTGGGAAATCTGATGATGAAATATGCACCCGGCTACGATCCTTATAACGTCAGAAACGACTTAAGCAAGTTATTACGAATCTCTCAAATCGGTTAGACACATGTTTAGAAAATTGACTTTAGTCTGCGCGTTGTTGGCGTTGCTTGTGATTGTAATGGGCGCCTATGTCAGGCTGTCCGATGCCGGACTCGGCTGTCCGGATTGGCCTGGTTGTTACGGCAAGGCCATGGTCAGCGATAGTGTTCAGTTCAAGACCGATGCTCAAGCGGCTTTTCCGGATAGCCCATTGGACACCGGCAAAGCTTGGAAGGAAATGAGCCACCGTTATCTGGCGGCAACGCTGGGTATTTTGATATTGGCGTTGGTGCCGTTGGCCTGGCGTTTGAGGCAGCAGTGTTCGGCCATGTTGAGCTGGGTAGCCGTTTTACTGGTTTTGCTCGCGTCACAAGCGGCCTTGGGCATGTGGACGGTGCATTTGAAAGTCATGCCGGTGGTGGTGACCGCGCATTTATTGCTGGGATTTATCACGTTTTGGGCGATCGCCTGGACTTATTTGAGCAGCAATCGGGATGTCGGCATTCGATCGGCAAAATCCGGTCCGGCTCTGTTTGCATTGTTTGGCATGTTGCTGCTGATCATGCAAATCGGTTTGGGCGGTTGGGTCAGCAGCAACTATGCGGCGCTGGCTTGCACAGATTTTCCGCGTTGCCAGGGAGAATGGTTTCCGGAAACCGGTTTCGCCGACGCTTTTAATATTATGGCCAAGGATGGCGGGTCATTGTCCGCCTCCGGGAAAGTGGCGATACATGCCTTGCACAGGATAGGGGCGTTGATCACCTTTATCGTATTATCGCTGCTGATGCTGTCAGCCACGTCGGAACAGAATCCCAAGTCGGTAAGGCGTAGCGGGGTGCTGTTGAGCATGTTGCTATTAGTGCAGATCGTGTTGGGGATTTTCAGCGTCAAGCACGGCATACCGTTGGTGCTGGCGGTCGCGCACAACGCGGTTGCCGCCCTATTGATGCTGCCATTGCTGGGAATCTATTTCTTCAGCAAATATGCCTTGCCCGGTGAAGAGCAGGCCGAAGCGGAAGCACTGGGTGAAATTCCGGCCGAAAGACTTGAGGTCGTCATTCCGGCGGAACCGGAATCACTGTATCTGAGGCTGAAGTCTCAGCTGAAAAAAACCCGTGGCAGCATAGGCGGCGTTTTAAGCAGTTTGACCATGGGAGAAGACAGGGTCACCCGCGAGTTGTTGGACGATGTGGAAGCCAATTTAATCATGGCCGATATCGGCATCGACACCACAACGCAGATCATTCAGCATCTGAGAGAAAATCTGGAAAAAGATCAGTTGAAAGATGTCGATGCATTGACCGACGCCTTGAAGCAAAACTTGTTCGATATGTTGCTACCATGCAGCCAACCGTTACGAATCAGCAAGCAGGACGGGCCGTATGTGATACTGGTGGTGGGCGTCAATGGTGCCGGCAAAACCACGTCCATCGGTAAGTTGGCCCATCGTTTACAAGCCCAAGGCCATAGCGTGATGCTGGCGGCGGGTGATACCTTCCGTGCCGCGGCAGTGGAACAATTGCAGACCTGGGGTGAGCGTAATAATGTGCAGGTGGTGGCGCAACATACCGGCGCCGATTCGGCCTCGGTGATTTATGATGCGTTGCAATCGGCTCAAGCCAAGGGCGTGGATGTGTTGATTGCCGATACGGCCGGGCGTTTGCATACCAAGTCCAACTTGATGGACGAGTTGAAAAAAATCAAACGCATCATGGCAAAACTGGATCAGACGGCGCCGCATGAGGTGTTGTTGGTGTTGGATGCCGGCACCGGCCAGAATGCCTTGTCGCAGGCACGTCTGTTTAACGAGGCTGTCGATTTGACCGGGCTTGCCTTAACAAAGCTGGATGGTACCGCGAAGGGTGGGGTGATTTTTGCGTTGGCTAATCAATTGCATATCCCGATCCGTTTTATCGGAGTGGGTGAAGCCATAGAGGATTTACAGGATTTTGACGCAAAAGCCTTTGTTGATGCGTTGTTTGTGAAAGACTAAGTTAGAGCCGCCGGATAGATACCTGCGTGGGCCACAAAGACATCATTTCCAAGCAAGTTTTTAAACGGATTTTAATCGATGTTGCGACTTACGTATTCAAATTGGAGCTGGACAAGGTCGAGTTGATAGAAACCGAGCAGCAGCGCGTCGAGGATAGGCGCGCAGACCTGACCGCTAAAGTCAGCGACATAAAGGGATGTTGCTTTATCCTGCATATCGAAATCCAAAATCGAAACAGAAGCGATATGCCGGATAGAATGTTGAGATATTTGACCGATATTCGGTTGAATTATCCGGGCGAAGAGGTTTTTCAATACCTGCTGTATATCGGCCGTGAACGCTTAACCATGCCTGACGGTATTCAAACCCGACAATTGGATTACCATTATGTCGTGGTCGATATGCACGATATAGATTATAAAGTCTTCATGGCCCAGGATACGCCGGATGCTATAGTGATGGCTATCTTGTGCGATTTTCAAGGTCAACCCGCAAGGCAGGTGATTCACGGATTATTGACTAAATTGATCCGACTGACACAACATGATGCCAAACAACTTAGAGAATACATCAGCATGCTGGAAATTCTGGCGAGTAACCGGAATATTGATATCGATATACAGCAGGAGTTTGAAATGTTACACGTAGAAATAGAAAAATTACCCAGTTTTGTAATGGGCGAAAAGAAAGGCATGGAAAAAGGCATGGAAAAAGGAATGGAAAAAGGCGAAAAGCGCAAGGCTTATCTAGTCGCAAAACGCCTGTTATCGCTGAACATGCCGATTGAACAGGTCGCCCAAATTACCGAATTGGAACCGGCTGAAATAGAAAAATTGATTTCATAATTTGGCCGGAAAAAATTCGAGTGTCTATTACAAGTTCATAAAGTCATGCTCAGATTCGAACACGTATGCAAACGTTATCCCGATGCTGGCGACGCACTGATCGACGTCAGTTTTCATCTGAATCGTGGCGAAATGGCGTTTTTGACCGGTCGGTCCGGGGCGGGCAAAAGTACCTTGCTCAAATTAATCGCCATGATGGAGCAATGCACGCGCGGTAACGTGTTGTTGGATGGTAAGGATATCACTCGTATCGGTGATCGCAGAATTCCTTACTTAAGGCGTAATTTGGGATTGATTTTCCAGGATTACAAACTGCTGAACGATAGAACCGTGTTCGACAATGTGGCCTTGCCTTTAGTTGTGGCGGGATATTCGCATCAGGAGGTCGCGCGCCGGGTGCGGGCGGCTTTGGATAAAGTCAGCTTGCTGGGCAAGGAAAGAAAACACCCGTTGGCACTATCGGGCGGCGAGCAGCAACGGGTAGGCATCGCCAGAGCCATCGTCAATAAGCCGAAACTGATATTAGCCGACGAGCCCACCGGTAATCTGGATCCCGATTTGTCGGCCGAGGTGATGTCGATGTTTGAGCAATTCATGCAGGTGGGGGTGACGGTGTTGATCGCCACCCATGACATTGAATTGATCAACCGGCTTGGGCATCGGGTATTGTCGCTCGATAAAGGCCGCTTGGTAGCGAGTTGAGCATGAAACAGACACGCCGCAAACATACCGGACAACGATTGCTGGAAATATTCCAGGCCTATCTGATTAATCATGCCCATGGCTTGTTTTCCAGCCTGGGACGATTGACCCGCACGCCGTTTACCTCGACCATGACGATTTTAGTACTGTCGATCGCCATTTCGCTGGCCGGTTGTTTTTATATTATCGTGGCCAACATTCAGCAGTTGACCGGTAATCTGGAAGCCAGCAATCAGATGTCGCTGTTTTTAAAAGAGCATGTGGCCGAATCGGCCGGGCAAAAATTGGCCGAGCAGTTAACTCAAAACGCTAATATCGAATCGGTAAAATTCATCAGCAAGAATCAGGCGATGGATGAATTCAAAGCCAATAGCGGTTTCGGCGATGCCTTGAACTCGTTGGATAACAATCCCTTACCCAATGTGATCCAGGTGCTGCCGAAAAATGTACTGGATAGCCGGGAAGCGCTGGACAGTTTGATGGCCGAATTTAAACAACTGCCGCAAGTGGAGTTTGTGCAGGTCGATATGCAGTGGGTGGAACGCTTGCAAACCATCGTGTTGATTGCCAGTCGCGGGGTGATGTTGGTGAGTGTGTTGCTCGGTTTTGCGGTAACCTTCATCACCGGCAATACCATCCGCTTGGAACTGCAAAATCGCCAAGATGAAGTATTCATATCCAAACTGGTCGGTGCTACCCACGCATTCATTCAGCGGCCGTTCTTGTACACAGGATTTTGGCTGGGATTTATCGCCGGGTTTTCCGCCTGGCTGATCATCACCATCATGTTGTTGATCCTGGAATCGCCGGTGGAAAAGCTTTCATCCTTGTATAACAGTTCCTTCGAGTTGCTGTTTTTGAGTTTTTCTGAGTTTATTCTGCTGTTGATGATAGCTTCGGCTCTGGCCGTGCTGGGATCGTGGGCAGTGCTGCATTATCAATTACGTCAGATCAAACCGCAGTAATATGAAATTCTGGGAAACAAAAACCCTGGCGCAAATGACCACCGACGAGTGGGAATCCTTATGCGATGGTTGCGGCAAATGCTGTTTAATCAAGCTGGAAGACGAAGATAGCGGCGAAATTGCCTTTACCAGCGTGGTCTGCGACCTGATCGACCTGGATTCCTGTCGCTGCAATCGCTACAACGAACGTTGCACCCTGGTGCCGGAATGTATCGATTTAAAACAGCATGATTTCGCCGAATATAAGTGGCTGCCCGCTACCTGTGCCTATCGCTTGCTGACCGATGGCAAGCCGTTACCCGACTGGCATCCGCTGAACTCCGGCACTATTGAGTCAGTGAAAGATGCGGGCGTTGCTATCAGTAGTTATGCGATCAAGGAATCGCAGGTGGACGATCTGGAAGATCACATCATTGAATGGTTGGACTGAATATCCATTCGTCCAGTTTAGGTCTGAGTTCGGCAACAATATCCGGGTACAGGTCAATCACATCGCGATAAGGATCATTTTTCAGATCGTATAATTGATAAACCGGGCCGTGGTAAGTCGGAATGTAGAGTAGTTTCCAACGGTCATTCTGGATGGAACGGTTCTTGGCTTCAATCACCGTTGGGTAATATTTTTCGTCTATGACCAAGGTGCCGGACTCGATATCCGGAATAGTCAGCAATTCGATAATGTCCGGGTAAGTAATCTGATCCGGATGTAGACCCGGTATTTTTCCCATCCATACACCGGTTTCTTGATAAGCGTACAAATTAGGGTTTGAATTATCCTTCAAATAAGGCAGCAAACTCACGCCATCGATATTTTTCGGTATCTCCATGCCCAATATATCCAGCATGGTTGGCATAAAGTCGATCGAACGGCAGACATGGCTGAATTTGACGTTTTCCGGTAGGCCGGGGCCACAAATAATCAGCGGTATCCGGCTACTGGGGTCGCTGCCAATCAGGGTATTACCTTGCCCCCAGCACTCGGTTTCGAAAAAATCCGTACCATGATCACTGTATAGCACGATGTAAGTGTTATCCCTCAAACCACATTTTTCGATATGGTCGATAATCTTACCGACTTCGTCGTCGAATTCTTTTACGCAGCTATCGTATAAATTAATAATCTGACTGAGATCATGCGTTTCCAGGCCGGACTCCTGGCTCTCGACAATACGCTCCGCGGTGCTGAGGTCGCCCATGATAAAGCGTGAATCGCCAGCATAATCCTTGGGTGTGAACAAGTTATAGTAAGGGTATTCGGAGCCGAAAGGTACGTGGGTGGATGATGTGAAAAGGTTGATCAGGAAGGGTTGGTCATTTTCAGTCAAACGGGTAATGGTGTCGCGGCACTCTAGGCCAAGGTGACTGGTCAAGGGAACGCCGGCCAGATAATATAATTCGGGTAAAAAGTGTTTGCCGAAACGATTGTGGGTAAATAGGGATAAAAAAAGCCGCAAATAGGCCGGTCCCTGTCTGAGTAAAAGTTTTAAATTCCACTGGTCTTCGGGTACAGACATATGTTTAAAGCCAAAATTGATTTTTTTAAAATCAGCTCCGGCCCAGTCGGAAATAGCGGCAGTCAAGTAACCCTGCTTGTTCAAAATTCGTATTAAGTTATCTTGTGGTAACTCTGTCTGAGCGGAATCAGGGTAATTGTCCCTGATTTGGTGATTGTGTGGCCATAAAGATGCAAGAAAGGACGTCAAGCTTGGCGCGGTGCGGGCCAAGGGAGTAATACAGTTTTCGAACAGAACACCCCGAGTGCAGAGTTTGTCAATATTGGGTGTTAATTTTCTATGGTAAGCATATTCTCCAATCTTATCAATCCGAAGAGTATCAACGCCGATCATGACAATATTGAATTTATTTGAACCTGATTGGGTAACGGGAAGCCTGTCGCTCCGATACTTGTTCCAGGTGATCACAAACGTATAAAGGCCGGTAAATACTATAAAATAATAAGTCAATAAATTATTATTTCCCAAATAAGAATAATAAGCCGAGACTATTGATGATGGCAGAGTGATGGCTATGAGCAAGGATTTGAATAATAACAGACGGTTAGGTGTTAGCCTGCGCCATAATGGTAATAGTCTGGAAAAACGAAATTGGCAAGAAAGTTGTAAAGAAGCAGGAATATATAAAAGGTGATCAGATGCCGCATAGGCAGATGATAGGGCAATAGCGGTTAATGAAGCGAAAATGCTGTTCGATAGCGTCAATGGTTCAGAATGTGCAAATTTTGCCGCGGCAAATAAAACAATGGGGCCGGGTAGCGCAAGAAAAAAAAATATGATTAAGGACCAAGCCGAAAGTCGAAGAAAAGCCAAAATCGCGTATAAGCGGAAATTATTTTCAATAGCATGTTTGATCTTTGGTCCCGTCCGGCTGTAACTGCTCAGTGCGATTGTTGCTAATGCCAGAGTCAGTAAACATGAAATTACCAACGGGGTAAATATCAAGAAATAAAAAATGTCGGCCATGTTTAATACAAGTGCCTAAGATGCTTGTTCCGGGAATCGAATTGGTTTTTCAACAAAATATCGAGTTCTTCCAGCGCGAATTTTTTAGTCAAGGCGGCAATAAAGATTAAGTGATAAAGCAAATCCCAATAAGAAACGCCAAGAAATGCCGCGCCTATCATATAGGCAATAAGCGAGGCTTTGAGGGATATAGAATAGGTATTAACCCATTTAAGCTCGGGATAGTTTCTTGTCATGCTTTGTAAGCGTGTAAGACTGAGTAAGCTGCCTAAAATCATTGAAAGCCAAATGCCGAAAGCGATAAAACCATGTTCCGAGAATATTTCGACATATGCGCTATGCCAATCGCGCATGGATACCATGCGCCAACCTTCAAATCCGGCACCGACGAACGGATGATCAAGCGCATAATTCCAACCATCTCGCCACACTTCCAGTCGGCCGAGCGCGGATTTATCCTCTTCGTATGTTTCGATGGTTTGCATACGGTTAAACCATTTCTCGGGAAGATAAGGCAAGGAAAAAATCACACCACCGACAACGGCGGGGGCGAGTAAAAATTTACGTTTGCTATGCCATATCAGATAAGTGCTGCTGCCAATAAGCGCTAATAGCGCGCCCCGAGACCAGGATGAAATAGCTGAAGCAACGCAAACCGGAATGGCCACTAATAAAAAAAGCTTAATTGAATTGTTTTGGGTTTCGTTGCGGAAAAGTATCAGTAAAGGGATGGCAATAATTGTCATCAAGGCAAACTCGTTATTGCCAAAATATTGAGTACCGCTTGGACCCCAAACCCGATAACTGAATCCGGTAGCAAGTGCAAATAGTCCGCCTTTGAATGCAATTATGCCAATTGAGCAGGCAATAGTAATGATCAGGTAATAAAGTTTTTCCTTGGTATTAATTAGAGCCAATGTAAAAAAGAATGGTATATATATTTTAGTAACTTCAATCAACTTTGGGATGGCGGCAAATTGAACCCAGGCGAATACGGTAGTTATGCAAAAATAAAACCATAGAAATAAGAATGACTTTACCCGCCAGTCGAAAAATATCGGTTGTTTGTCTTTTGTTTTTAAATATGAAAAGCAAACGACAAGAAAAAGAGTGTAATAAACCGGCAGGCTACGAACAAAACCCCATGCATAAGAATGTGGGTTCATGTAGCCAAAAATAGATAGCGCTAAGACACCCAACCAGGCTTTTCTTATAGAAATTACAATAAGAAATATTAAAAAGAGTAAAACAGTTATGTCACGCATGAAGATGTATGGTTTTCTTTACTCTATTGGATAATTCATCAGTTGCATTGAGTTGGAACAGATTGACTCGAATATTTTTTTTTGCTCTTCCGGCCAATTTGAAAAAGGGCTTTGTCGCTGTTTTAGTTGGGTAATTGCATCCTGCTGTTTTTGGTCAGGTTCGTCGAGAGGGTGAATAAGATTTGTCGAAACGAAATCGATACAGTCTGGATTAAGTTGTAAGTCAAGGAAATCAAAAATTCCATTAAAGAATGTTTTGGGGTCGTGGACTAATTGTTCGTGGCGAAGACATAGCGCATTGGGCCATTGATGTAGATAGTGATATTTTTCAACTGAATCACTCCAAATATGGCACTGTTTAGAAAAATCATTTTGTTTGAAGCCATGAAATTTTGTCATGCTGTGAACAACTTCGATGCCGTTGCGAACAATATAAATAAATTTGGCGTTGGGATATACTTTCGCAAGCCCGTGTGCTACTGATTCAGGGGGAAATGTTTTTGCGCACCAATGTTTTTTTAGGGTGATTTTTTTTGTTCTTAAGATAGACTTGGCAAATTCTTTTAGAGCGTAATTTTCCCCTCCCGAGCTTTCGATACCAAACTTGGCGAGAGAGTTGTAAAAATAATTTACGCTTATTTTTAGCGAAGAAAGATAATATTGTTGATTTTCGCTACTCAGTAAACTACCGCTCCCGCCGATTGTCGTCAAAAAAGGGGCTTCACCTGGAAATGCAATTATCTTGTCATGCTTGCCTAAAGCCTGCAATAGAACGCTGGTCCCCGATCTTCCCGAACCGACGATAAATATAGGATTATCAATACAATGTTTCGAGAGAAAGTAGCCAATAGTGTTTTTTATGCATTGTTCTATCATATGCATTAGTTCTCTAAATTTAGATAGTTATCAAGTTTGTTTTTAAAGACGGGGTTTTTCTTGTATTCGAAATAACCATATAAAAAACCGAGATTTGTCGATAAATTTCTTAGGTATGTAATCAGCGGAACATACAATTCCCTACGCCAGCCATGATCGATTTTTCGGACTTTTGTCAGTGATGGTTTTGCAATTTGTTGGTATAGATAGAAGCCTATTGCGATGGATGCTAACCAAAAAATTGGATAAAACAAACTTAATATGATGCTCGCTATTAAACAGGCGTGATTTCTTAGCCAATACAGAGTTCCATTAATGCTGCCCCAGTTGATACGGCCGTTTCCTTTTCCATATAAAAAAAACATTTTTGCAATTTTCTTTAGGCTGTCACGCGGCTTCCAAAATATGATTGCATCTTCAGCGTGGGCGACATTAAAACCCTGTTTTCGCGCCGCTAGGGCAAATAAAGAATCTTCGGCGGTATAAAGCCATTCAGGATAACCATTGACTTTTTCCCATAACAGGCGTCTGAATGCGCTACAGCGCCCATAAAATAAATTCGCTTGTTCGTCGGTTGTGTGGTCCGGTAAAGAGAGTAAGCCGCAATAATATTCGACGTATGTTTCAGTTTCAGGAATTATCTTACCCGATACGGCATGGATTTGAAGGTCGTCTAATAATGGCTTAGTAATTTTGAAAAGCCAATCGGTATCCGGCCGGCATCCCGCATCCGTGACGGCAATGATGTCGCTCGTGGTATTTCGGATAGCAATATTCCTTCCCTCCGCGATATTACAGCTTTTTGTGATGAGTTTGACTTTTCCTTTATGTTCGTATTCTTGTAATATCTCGTTCGTTCCGTCATGACTGTCGCCATCGACGATAATGATTTCATCGGCTGGTTTGGATTGAGTTAATAACGACTCAACGAACACAGCAATCGAGTCCGCCTCATTCCGCACCGTTGCTATTACTGAGATTCTAGGTTGCATGGTTCTTCTGAGCCTGACTTGTTTAAAAATGAATAAAAATGTTTCTTATACTGTTCAACGGAAATATCTAGATTTGATTGTATGACAATACAAACCTTGTCGGCACCATAGCTGGTTTTCCGATTGATGAAGTCAATAAAATCCTCATAAGACCAGATACCTTGATGCAGAGGGGTTGCAATTATCTTGCAGTTCTTAAATTTAGCAATTTCATCAATGTATACTCCGTAAATACTATATTCTGAAATAGTATTTGCTTCAAACAGCGTATATTGCCAATGGCAGTCATTCTTTTTCTCTAAATATGATTGAAGGTTTTTAACCCAATCTTTATAGAATATAGCCGGCCACGACATATAATTAAATTCAGCCGTACCTGTTTCCAATCCGAGTATTTCTTTGGATCTCTGTATGTGTTTTTCGTGTATTAGTCTCTGATCCGTTGATTGGCGGCGCATCAAAATTCTTTCATCGGGCGATTGACTGACTATCTCATGGATTGAGAAGGGCCTGATAAAAAATACATCGGAATCGATGATAAAAGCGGCATCCTCGTCGATAATATCGGGAAGGCTCAATTTGACGATTTGCTGAATAATCCAGCCGGGTCTTCCCGATTGGGTATGTAAGCGCCATGACTGCTGAGGTGCTATTCTATTCAGCAAGCGGTATAAGAATGTTGAGTAAAAATAATCGGCAACATAATCGTTTTGTTTGAGGATTATGACATTCTTATCCAAACTGAATTTATCTCTGAATGTTTGATAATCCTGTTTGGGAACGATCAAATAGTGGGGTAATGATTCTTTAACAAAGTGACGGATGGATTCCCTTAATAAATATACTCGCTCAATGTCGCCAATATAGGATGGCGTAAAAAAACAATAATCCATTCATGTTTCTCCGATTTAATGGGCGGATTTCCATCTGGAGAAACAGCCATACATCAGGCCTAAGGCATGGGTAAAGTTCATGGTTTGACGCATATAGGGTTTGCTTTTAAGCAACAGCGTCAAGCTTAGGTAGAATTGTTTAAAGGTTTGAATGAATAAATAAAAAGGAATACCGAATATGCCTTGTTTATATTCTAGCGTTTCGTAAAAAGCCGTGCGGTAACCCGATAAAAAATGCAACTTAAGGAAGTAGCGTCTATGCAATCGCCATGGCTCGACTGAGTGCAAAACAGCCATGTTTGAACAGTAACGCAGTTTAAAACCTTTATTGACTAACGACTTGAACAACATTAGGTCCGAGCCGCCGCCTATAACATTGCCTATTCTATCGTAGCGCTTATCGAATCTGATCTCGGGGTTATTTGTAAAGATGTCCATGTTGTAAGCGACATTAGCCGTCCAGATTGGGGTTTTTTCATCCTTAATCCAAAAATCTTGATCACCATGGTTTACTTCGGCTAAAAAGCCTAATAAGTCATCGCTCAACCAGTCGGGTCTTTTTTGGTCGGAAAAGTCGACAATGACACGGCCTCCGACACAATCCGCGCCATCGTGCAGGATAGATTGGCAGGCGCCTTCCAGTAATCCGGGCAAAGGAATTTCATCGTCATCGATAAAAATCAAAATATCGGAGCCCATAGCTTCATCGATCGCTCTGTTCCTGGCGGCAACGATGCCTTGAACGGTCTCGGTCACGAATCGCAATGGTGCGCCGGATTGAATTGCCAGTCGTTGGAGTTCTTCAAGCGTGTTATCTTGACTATTGTTATTAATCGCTAGAATTTCAAACGGAAAAGAGCAAGTTTGAGCACGCATTGCCGTGATTAATTTTTCTAAACGAGCCGCCCGGTTGTAGGTGCAAAAAGCAAACGTGATTTTAATTTTATGAGTCATCGGCTAAGCAGTTGTATTAACGAACGATGGATAGCAAAAGGCAATAAAGCCGGTAGCATATAAAACCAATCCTTGATGGAGCCATAACCTTGCCGCATAACCGTTCTAAAAATAGCTCGAGCGGCTTTAAGGTCACGTTTCCAATAGCACTCAAAACCACGATGCAATAACTCGCCATGCATCAGGTGCCTGAGATGCTGTCGGCCTAGTATAGATATTATTTCAGGATGACGTTGAAGAAAGTTTTGCTGCGCATACCAATGATTTAACGCAGCCTGTTCTTTATTTTGAGTCGCTTGTGGTCCGCCATGGAAATGATAAAAGGCTAGTACCTCGGGAACCCGAATGATTTTGTGTTGGGAGCCGATTTTTAGCCATAACAAAAAATCCTCCGAAGTGATCAAGCTTTCATCGAACATTCCCGCGTCGATGATTGCATTTTTGCGGGTGAGGCATGCATGAATCGGCCAACAACAATGTTCGAATAGAGAGGTTAATTTGTGCTCGTTTTCATAATCGGGCGGTATGTAAGGTTTTCCCGCTGCTCCGGGCAGGCCAACGTTTTGCCAGCCACAATAGGCCAACAGGGCGGATGGGTCACTTATTAAGCCTTGGTAGAGCATAGACAGACAATCCGGATGCCAGGTATCGTCGGCGTCCAGAAACGCGATCAAATCACCTTTCGCGGCCAATATCCCCCGGTTACGGCTTTTACAAACACCTTGATTTGCTTGATCTAAAACACTCAGCCTGGGATCGTTTATGGACTGGAGAATTTGTAAACTGCTATCCGTTGAGCCGTCGTTTATAACGATCAATTCCAAACAGGGATAAGTCTGATCGAACACGCTCTCAATGCCCTGTAAAAGATGGCGTTCAGCATTAAAGCAGGGCATGATTACCGAAATCAAAGGGTAGGCGTTGCTCATAAGGTTTTCATCCGATCTTTTAAGCGCTCATACACATAAGCGCCTAAGTGGGGCCAACTCACATCGTTATCGGCAAAAGCCAGCTTGCGAGCGAATATGGATAATGAATCGCCAGCCATAATTGAAATGCGCCTAACCTGCATCAAATCGTCGTTAACCAATCCAAAGCCGGAATGAGTGGTAAAGGCAATCCGATAGCCCGCCGATCGTGCGGCGCTAACCACTGAAGCATTATATTGACCGTAAGGATAGGCCAGGCTGATCACCGGGGTATTCAATAATGTTTCGATAGCCGTTTTCGATTCACGGAGTTCCCGATCGATTTGCTCGGCGCCGAGTTGGGTGAGCCGGCTGTGAGAATGGGTGTGGGAGCCGATTTCCATGCCGGCGGCATGCATTTCAGATAGTTGCGATGCAGCCAGTAACGGGTAGGATGGGGTATTGTCATCAATCCATGAGGACATTTGGCCTATATCTCGAGTGGCCACAAACCAACTGGCTTTCATGTTCCGTTTGGCTAATTCTTGAAAGGCTATGAAATTGTTGGCGTAGCCGTCATCGAAGGTAATTAAAACTGCTTTGTCGGGTAGGTTGGTAATTCCGGAGCTTAAGCTGTCGGAGCCAATGGTTGTCCAGTTTTGATCGTTTAACAGGTCAAGCTGATTTTTGAACTGTTGCAAGGAAACCGCATAAGGCCAGGTCGGCTTAATATTATTATCTTCAATAGCATGATACATCAAAACAATTAGGCCGTTTTGACCGATATTAAGCATGAAACGCCTGGACAATGGATCGATTAGCATGATTTTTAATTGTTGGTGTATATATAAGGCGATTTTGAAAATATTTTATTCATAGCCAATGCAATATTCTCTCGTTCGCTGAGCAGCGTCGAAGCGAATATTTGGCTTAGTTACCGCTCGGCGAACGGTTGATTTCTTGGGCCGAAAATTTATTTACCAATCTTTTGTAGTTTCTTCATTAATATTTTGGAGTCGGGGGAGTGTTTTAGCCCTTCCTGCAATATATCGCGCGCCTCATTCTGCTTTCCTTGCTTAATATAATAATCCGCTAAAAGCCTATAGGGCTTGGGAAATCTTTTATTTCGTTCAATGGCCATATTCAAGGAGTCTACGGCATCGTTAGGATGGCCAAGTTCGAAAAGTGCCTCGGCCTTTGTGGTATAGATATGTGAAAACAAAACAAAAGAGGGTTCCGCCTTATCTTCCATGTATTGAATGTTGGTCATCACTTCCCGAAGTTTGCTTAAGCGGGTTTCTTTTTGTTTTTTATTGATCCCAGCGATTTCTTGCGCCAATCTCAAGGAATGAAGCGCCGCGCAATAATGGTGTAAGTGCGCGAAACCGGAGCCCAGCTTTTTTGACCACTTGTTGGGATCACCCGGCGGAGCCCAATGGGGTCGCATTTGAGCTAAGCAGTATGGCGGCAGCATGGTGAAATGGAGCTTTGTTTGCGGAAAGTCCGCAAATGAAGCCGGGTGAACTAGCAATAAACAAATTAATGAAAAATAAGCGGAATATCTTTTTGGCATCTTAAAAAATCCTCGAAAATCAGCGGGATGATTTTCTTGCGTCAGTCATTGATTGGTTGAGTACAGGTAATTATTTAGCAAGCTTCATGGTAGGTCGGATATATTCCGCAGTCTCTCTCGGCGTATGTACAAGGGCGTGTAAACTCGATCCCATATCTCATTCAAGTCAATCGATACTGAATAAATAAAAAACAAAAAATAAGTTCCCGCTATTCGAATGTCCTGTAGGGGCGAATTCAGGGAGTTATTTCCAACCAAATCCATATATTAAAAATTAGCCTTCCTGTTTGGGTTTGGCTAAATTCCTGACTTCATCCGGACAATCCCCGAAATGGCGTAGTATATAATCGCGCAGCCCCAGATAATTGGCTCTTGAAATCGGATGAGCCGAGTGTCCGGTTATTCTATTGATGAGGCCTTTAGCTGCCCAATAAACATTTTTTATTTTTCCCGTAAGGTTTGGGCTGGCATGGATGGATAACGATAAAGCATAGCTAGCCGATTTTTTTAAAAGTTTGAGATAAGACATTTTATCTAAATAGCGCTCGGCCCATAACAGCGCATTTCTCATGTAAAAATAGTGCTGTAACGGCGATCCGGAACCCATGGTAGAAGACACCTTATGCCATAATTGGGCTTGTGGTACACAATAGCAACGATATCCAAACTTCTTTGCGCGGTAACACCAATCGGTTTCTTCAAAAGTCAGGAAAAAGCGGGCGTCGAATAAGCCAATTTGCTGGAAAATCCTACTTGAAGCAAACAGGGCCGAGCCGACCACATAGTCGCATTCCGAAATCATAGTAAAGTTATCGCCGTGATCGATCTGGCCTTCGCCTCTATGGGTAAAACTTAATTGGTCGGCTAACCAGATGGTGCCGGCCCACCATATTGCCTTAGGTTGATCATGGTAGTAGGTAAGCGGGCCTAGCACGCTATCCGGATATTTAGCAGCGGTTTCAACCAACGATCCGATCATATTTTGTTGGACAATCGTGTCATTATTTAGCACCAAAATATAATCCGGATTACCTTCCAGCGCATAACGTAGGCCGACATTATTGCCTTCGGCATAGCCTAGGTTTTGGCCGGTTTCTATCAGGATAATATTTGAAAAACTGTTTTTTATGCGTTCGACTGAACCATCGCTGGAACCGTTATCCACAACGATGATACGAAAATTACGGTATTGCGATTTTTCGATAGAGCCAATACAGTCAATCGTATCATCGGCGCCATTCCAGTTTAATATGATAATGTCGACACTAGAAGTAGTGGTTTTGAGTTGTGAAAGTTCGTTTTTCATTTCAAACGCCAGGTCAAATTTTGTTCAAGCCATCTTAGATAAGGGAAAAAACGTTTTTTATGACGTATTTGTTTAACCAGTCTAGGATAGTTGGATAGATTTTCAATAATTTGAGACAGGACTTCTTGAAAATTAGCCTGGCCTTGATGGTCCTTGGTATATAGCGACATAAACATCCAATCCATATATTTATTTAGTTCAATATCAACTTTAAATGGCGGATTTTGATTTAATGCAAACCGGCGAAACCCGGCATAAAGTTTTGAATTGGCATACTCGTGTAAAAGTAAAAGTTTGTCGCCCATTTCCGTTATCTCTTTTTTATTGCGTTTATTGCTCGAAGTAGTCGAATCGGGATGGAGTCGAAAAAAGGCTAGTGGGTCATGGACTAAGGCAATACCGGTATGATGGCCGACACGTATCCAATACTCATAATCGCAGCGCTGTTTTAAATCCGGATTGAAAAATCCGAAACGCTCGAAGCAATCCTTACGCAGCAATACCGAGGTTGGTTCGCCAAAAAGATTGAGAGCCATATAATGGGTGGCGGTGGTCGAGACGTCGTCAGGCGCGATATATCCGGTTTCGCCAAATACGCTTTCCCATGAAGGTAGGGTTTGTAGGAATTTTAAAATTTCCGGATCACAATCGTCCGTGTAAATCAGTTCGCGCTTACAAAATACGATAGGGCAATTACTTTCTTCACCTGCCGTGGCAAGTTGGGTCAGGCAGTCCGGAGCCAATAAGTCGTCCTGGAATACGAATTTTATCCAGTTTCCCCTAGCCAACTCCACGCATTTGTTCCAGTTTTCAACCAAGCCTAAGTTTTTATCATTTTGATAAAAACATATTCGGTTATCCTTATCCGAATACGTTTTAGCTATTTCAAGCGTATTGTCGGTAGACTGGTCGTCGATAATGATGACTTCAAAATCACTGTAGGTTTGATTTAATACACTGGTTAATGTTTCTTCCAAATATTGTCCGCCGTTATAGGTCGGGATGCAGATGCTAATATTTGGCATAATGGATATGGTATTGGGTAAGATAAAAGTTTTAATGGGTTTTTAATCGATCAATTAAGAGTTTTGTTATTGACTGTTTGGGTGTGTTTGTGAAACAGTTTCAATGATTACCTTTTCAATGTTTTGTATATACTGATCCATGCTAAACAGTTTTTGCGCGCGTAAACGGCCTTTTTCTCCCATTGCTTGGGCTTGATTGGGGTGTTCAAGTAAGTATGTAACCTTGTTCGCTATTGCTTGAGCATCCTTAACCGGGACGAGAAATCCTGTTTCGCCATCAACAATAATTTCTTCTGGTCCTCCGCACCGAGTGGCAACAACGGGTTTACCGGCGGCCATGGCTTCTATGACTACACGTGGCAGTCCTTCAGAATTAGATGCAAGAATTACAATATTTAATTCATTGATAATCTGTGGAATATCTTGTCGTTGCCCTAGCAGATGAAAATGCTGGCGAAATGGAGATTTGGCAACTTTATTTTGTATGACTGCTGTGTACTCTTTAGAACCGGAGCCAACTAAAACAAATGCTAAGTCTTTATTCAATGTTGTAGCCAGCACTTTTTCGGCGGAGTCTATGAACGTAATTACTCCTTTGATGGGTATTATTGAACCAATTTGGCCAACAATGTGAGTCGATGTGGATAAACCAAGCTCAGTTTTAATGCGATCATTGGTCTTATATTTGAATTTTTTTAAATCAATTCCATTGAAAATTGTGTGAACTTTAATGGTGGGATTTGTAAGTATATGAGCAAGAGCATTGGATGGTGCGATAAAGTTTTTACAAAAAAAATTGGCAATTTTATAAGTCAATTGTGTCGGTAGATAGGACTTAATACTGTGGTTTCCGATAAGGTTTTCATGGATGTGCCAGATATGAGGCACTTCCATGCGCCATGCTGCTATTGCGCCGTCTATGCAGGTAAGCGAGTTCGTATAGACTAAGTCGATATTATGCTCTTTGATCTTTGATTGAATAGACCAAATTCGGCTACGTAATCCTACTATGAAGTTGAAAAAGTGCTTAATCCCCCACTTATCAATTGGGGCAATCCATTGATCTGTAAACGAAACAAAATAAGGTATATTAATTTTGTCCAGTTCTGCAGTTAAATGATCGCGATAGGGTGTGTTGACGTAAACCTTAATCTTTTCATCGTTTATGTGTGCTATGAGGTCAAATAAACATTGTTCAGCCCCTCCACTACCGCTAGCATGTGAAATGAATAATATATTTAGTTTATTCATGCTTAAGTCATGATGTTTGTTATGCTAAAACTGTTGGGTAGTTGAATTACTGTTTCTGTGCAATACTTCTTGAGTTAAATGATGTCTATTATAAAAGCAAATTTTGTGTGTTGTTGTGGTATTGTTTTTCGTTCATTATTTAGGGAAAATTGAGGTTTTTAATTTAGGCGTTTTAAATACCAGCGTATTTTATTGGCTAGTGATGACCGTAATATACAAAAGTATATTTCTTTGTATATTTCAGCGCTAAGAGGAGCTGCTAATAAAGCTGGAAAAATTAAGCTGTCAGCGCTTTTATGTTGTCTCAATTGACGATAGAGCTTAATCCAAAATAAAAAGTCAGAGCCTAATGTGCCATTTTTGGCAAATAACTTATCAAAGAAACTAACACGAGGTTCGATAGCTCCGGTGGGGAGATTGCCATTCAAAAATTGGCGTCTATATGTGTTTAATCTTGCTATATTAGCTAATCGGCGTTGTGATGCAAGTTTTGTTTGTGATACTTGGTTTGAATGGATTCTATATTTTACAAGAGGCTTATTAATATTGGTTAGTTTGTAATGTTCACAAAGACGTAAAAAAAGTTCATAATCTTGGGCTTGCGGATATTCTAAATTATACCCGCCGATGTCAACTAATATATTTTTTCTAAACATGGCACTCGAGTGAATAAAACAATTGGTTTGAAATATTCTAGTGCTGATATCATCGCTATCTGTAATTACTTCACATAATATTTCATTTTTTTCAAAATTATCAATGTAATAGGCTGAAGTTCCTACGGCAACAATATCAGGATGTTGATCGAGAAATTCAACTTGTCGAGATATTCTTTCTGGCATCGCTATATCGTCGGCATCTAGTACAGCAAGAAATTCTCCTTTTGCTAGCTCAATTCCAAGGTTTCTGGTGTATGGTCGGCCCATATTTGTGTTGTTTCTGACAACTCTTATCCGATTATCACCAAATTCCTCTATGATTTTTACTGAATTATCAGTAGAACCATCGTCCACTATTAATACTTCAAAATCTTCATAGGTTTGATTTAATGCACTTGAAATTGTTTCGTAGATAAAGTCTGCTGCATTGTAAACTGGTATGAAAATAGTTACGCGTGGTGATGGTGTTGATACAAATGAATTCATTTAATATTGTTTATTTGAATTTTTTCAAAAACATGATCAATTTATAATTATTGGGCGTTGGTAATGGTCTTGGCGAGGCCGATTGCAAAATATAAATAATTATGCCTGATTGCTTTGTCTGTTCAGTATTGCCAATCCATGTCCTTCGGGTATTAATGTCAGTTCAAATTCTCGAAATTGCTCCATCCATTTTTTGATTATGGCTTTCTCATCATTGCGGTTTGCATCATCTAGTATCACAACACAATTTTGGCTCAAATGTTCATGTAATACCGGCAGGGCAGGGTATCGTGCTAATTGATGAGTGCTCTCCGGTGGGCCATCAATAATCAATAAATCGATTTTTCGGTCACCAACAACATTTTGAACGCCTTGGTACCAAGGTCCATCGTGATGGTCAATTTTGCCTAGAGGGCATTCATTAAACTCTATCCCACTATCGACCCCATTTTGTTTTGCGAGTAGTCTTGTTAATTCTAGGTAACGTTTTTCATGATCTATAACAATATGTTCGGGAGTATAACCTAGTTTTTGTGTGCATTTTGCAATGAGTAAACTTGATGAGCCGGATCCCAGTTCTACAATAACTTGAGGGCGTTGCTCTAATAAATGTTGTGTTAAAAACTTTCCGAGATAGCTATCGATGCTCCAGCCGCCAAAAAATACTGGGTATTCGAAGTTTATTGGTGATAAACATAGTGTATTTTGAATCTCTGAGCTAGTTTCCTTTAGTTTTTTTATTTCGGTACTATTTTTCAGAAAACTAAAATCAATTTTTTCAAATCTCCGGTCAGTATCTTGAAATCTGGCTCGTAGCTTTAGACCAATAAAGATTTGTGTAAAAAAAATACAGAGTACTAACAGCAGTATTGTTAAAAGCATGGATATTGCCTATTGGATAGTTTCGTCAAGATTAAATTCGTTTTGTGATGCACTAGGGGTCGGATCGAATCTCCATTGGGTTGGAATATAGACGATACCTAATGACGGAAGTTTGGATTTGGGAATATTGCCGGCATGAACTGTAAATGTGGTTAACATTTCGCCATAGAATAATTCACGCGGTACACTGTTCAGTATACCGAGTCTTAGAGCGTAAACTCCGGGCATAAGCGGCAAGCTTGGAATATGGCATTCGACTACATTTCGACCTTTCACAATATCCGGGCGCTCAGCAATATGGCCGTCGCCCATGGATGCAATATAGAAAAAATCGGTTGTATGGAACCCGAATATTATTTCCGGAGTTTTAACATCGCAGTTGGAGGTGAAAGTGCAACGAATTGTTAATGGTTCTCCCATGGGGATTTCCGTAATTAATTGCCCTTCCTGGTTATGTAATGTCAGCGTGTCTAATTCAATTTCGCCGGTTTTACGGATGTGTCTGTTATCTGCATGAGTTTTGGCGAGTTGCTCCGCGATTTTGGTATTGCTTGTTTGATAAAAGTTTTCGCATACCGCTGTTTTATCGCCATCCATTGCGACCTTTCCGTGATCGAGCATTATGGCTCTGCTGCAAAGTCGTTCTATTTGTCGAATATTATGGCTGACAATCAGTACCGTAGAATTCTGTCTTTTGATCAGTTCTTCCATCCGATCAAAGCATTTCCGTTGAAATGCCAAGTCGCCCACGGCCAGCACTTCATCAATAATCAAGATATCCGCATCCATGCTGGTGGCTATTGAAAAGCCCAGTTTCACCGTCATGCCGGAACTGTAGCGTTTTACCGGCGTATCGATAAACTGTTCCAATTCCGAAAACTCGATGATTTCATCGAGTTTTTGCCGAATAACTTTTTTAGGAATGCCGAGAATGGCACCGTTCAGAAAAATATTTTCCCGTCCGGTCAATTCCGGGTTGACGCCGGCACCGACTTCGATCAACGGGGCGACGCTGCCGCGGACGATGACTTCGCCTTTGGTCGGTTTGCTGATATAGGCCAAGTGCTTCAACAGGGTGCTTTTGCCGGCGCCATTGTGGCCGATGATACCGACTACTTCGCCTTCTTTAATATGAAAGCTGACATCGTCTAATGCTTTGAATTGTTCGCGCTCTTGGGTGGGTTGGAAGGTCAGGCGTTTTAAGGTGTTGAGCGCGGTTTTTTTCAAGCTGGTCAGGTGGCCCAGTTGATATTCCTTGGTGAGATGATTGACTTCAATGATCGCCATATTCTGTGTGATTAGTCTTGTCGTTTAGGGTGCGTTCTTGGGCTGGTTAGATCAAATTACATCGGCAAACCAGCTCTCGGCGCGCTTAAAGAACCAGTAACTAAAAGGCAGGATAGAAAGGGTCAGGATCAGGCCAGGGTAGAGCGCATTAAAATCCGGTGGAATCGCCTTGATCAGCACGGCTTGAAAACCGTCGATGATGCCGACCAATGGATTGATCGTGTAAAGGGTGTAGAGCCTATCCGACCATTCGCCGGCGGCTTGTTCTACCAGGAGTTTTTTTTGCACCAGGCTTAGCGGATAGATTACCGGCGAGCCGTACATCAATAGCGATAGCGCGATGGGTATGGCCTGGCCGATGTCGCGGTAATAAACATTCATCGCGGCGCCGAAAAAACTGATGGTGAGTGCCACGACCATGGTGTAGAGGATAAAGGCGGGCAGCCATAAGGCATAGATGCTGGGGATGACTCGGTAGTAAACCATCATGCCCGCCAATATGGCAAAGCTGATTGTTAGTTCCACCAGTTTGGTAACCATCGCCGTCAGTGGAAACACTTCGCGTGGGAAATAAATCTTTTTGATCAATGCCGCGTTGGTGGTCACGCTGTTGACGCCTTCGGAAACCGATTCCTGAAAAAATACCCATGGAATCAGGGCGGCAAAGGTGATCAGCGGATAAGGCAGGCCGCTGGTCTCGATCCCGACAAAGCCTTTGACCAATGTGAAAACCAACATCAACATGATCGGCTTCAGGACCGCCCACAAAATACCGAGGTAGGCTTGTTTATAGCGTATGACGATGTTTTTCCAAGCCAGTGCGGCGATAAGTTCACGATAGGCGAAGATGTTATTGCTGACTTTAAGCATAGTGAGGTTTTGGCGGATGCTGAGTGGGCTTTATTGCGATTGATTGGGTAGCAGCTATGTTTAACGGTGTAGAGGCATTTAGGATATAGCTGCCGATGGGGCTGCCGCCAAAAATCGTTGCCATAGCCGGTCGCATAATTGTTCGACTTCCGGCAGCAGTTTTATGGAATGGTTTTTACGGCTTGATGGACTATTGATCATATTATGTACGCTAGGGGCGTATTTCAAATCGAAGAAATCGAATAATTCGCGGGTCGTGGTTTCGGGGCTGGAAATCAAATTTTCGTAAAATATTATTTTTATATTGGGATTTTGGTCGAAACCTTTTTCAAAAAATAATATGTTTCTTAAATACCATTGAAAAGCACACGCGGAGGGCGTGTCCAATTGATCTATCAGCTTTAATAATAATTGATAAGTGTCATCCGACATGCCATCCGAGACCCATTGGCCGTCTTCCTTGTCATTGGCAATCAGGCGCAATCTGTTCAATACTGTCGGGAAAGAAATTTGCATGGATTTGATTACGTCGGAATAGTGCCTAACCACCCATGCGGCCTTGGACGGTGCCAATGCGGACATGATGGCGTCGAGATTTTGCGATTCGCATAAAGCTTTTATCACGAATTTTGGCGATTGCGATTTTTCGCGCAGGGCCTGTATCTCGCCGATCGGGCGCATGACGTAGTTATCGAAGGCGCGCGGGTCGCGCTCATGATAAACGTCGGTGTCCCAATCATTTTCCAGTATGTCCATGACCAGATTGGTGCCGGAACGCTGGGCGCCGGCAATTAAGCGGGATTGGCGTTTTTCGACGGGACAGGGATTGATGCTGTGACGGGCTTTTTTAGTTAATAAAAAACAATGTTTTTTGAGTTGGTTGATCATTTTTTTATTATTCTATTTTTACTGGGCATCCGCCAGGATTTGCTGGTAAATCGATTCTATCGTTGCGGTATGCCGGGTAACGGAAAATATCTGCAATGCCTTGTTTCGGGCATTATCACTGATTTTCCCGGCCAATGCCCCGTTTCGGAATAGGGTTAAGATCGATTCGGCCAGGCTTTCGGGGTTTCCGGTTTCAAACAGCAGGCCGGTTATGTTGTCATCTATCATTTCGGCGCCGCCCCCGTGATTCGGTGCGATCAAGGGGCGTCCCATGGCCATGGCTTCAATGACTACCGTACCCAAGGGTTCCGGATTGGTCGAGGCCGAAACCACGATATTGACGCCGTTATAGACTAATTCCATGTTCGACATATGGCCGGTAAAGAGGATCGTGTCCTCGAGATTTTCATCAATGACCCGGCGGCGTAGGTGGTCTTCGTATTCAATGCAATCATCGGGCGTCCCGCCTATGATAGGCATTTTTAGATGGGGTATCTGGTTTTTCAGTATCTTGGCAGCGTCGAGAAATAATTCCTGTCCCTTCCAGGGAATCAACAGCCCGACTAAACCGACCACGAATGCATTTTGCGGGATATTGAATTGTTCCCTGAACAAGCCGCCGTCCGCGTTGATATCCAGTTTTTCCAGCGCGATGCCGTCGTAAACCACGCTGATTTTTTGGCGCGGAATATCCAGTTTGTTGCACATGCTGTTGGCCACCCAGTTGGATACCGAGATGAAATGGTCGGGCAACGAATAAGCCCAGCGCATTGCACGCGAGCCTTTTTGGTCGCCGCGTACATGGCAAACGCTTGGAATTTTCAGGCATTTTGCTGCCAGCAGGGCGGCGCGGTTACACAAGGGTTCGTTGTTGGCGTGGATCAGGTCGGCTTTAAAGCGCCATGCCGTCCACCACAGCCGGATAAAAAAAGGTAGGAAATTGAACAAGTCGTCCATGCGCGCCAGTATTTGTTCGCTCAGAAAGCGCAAACCGGGCAGTTGGTCGGGCCAGGTTTGGCTGGCTAATCTTCTCTGCAGGCCGACGATGTCGACAAGCCGGTCGGGTATGTGTTTCCAGAGTGATTCTTCGGCGATTTCCCGGTATTGCGGGCTGGTGCGGCCGGTGACGACCATCGGGAGGTATTTGCCGCGATCCAGATTTCTGACTAGATGGCGGAGGCAGATAATCGCGCCGCCGTAGCCTATGCCGTTTTCTACGTAAAGGATGTGTTTAGGCTGATCTTGTCGGGTCATCGGCGTGATATTGCTCTTTTGTGATACAGCAAGTTTAGGCGGATATTCTCATAAAATCGCTTTTAGGAGAATTTTTGTTTGAGGCGCCGTAGTCTAGCGATCGAATGGGGCGGCAACAGTGATACCAGAAAATACAGCGCCGAACGCAGGCTAAAGCGTTGCCGCAAGCTATTGCGGAATGCTTGCCTGGCTTTGTTGCTTTCGCCCTCGGCAAAATACCAGTAACCCAGGGTCCAATAGCTGTTGGCGACCAGCCGGTTTGGGGCTATGCCTTGTTGTTGCAGTTGTGTTCCGGTATGCCTGCACAGGGAACGCATGACCTTGGTCAAGTCGATCAGCATGTTCTCCGAGGCTTGCGTGGCATTTTCTCCGTGTTGCCGGCGTAGCATCAATACATCAGGCAAGCAGGTAATCGGATGTTGGGCGGCAATTTTTGCCCATAATTCCAAGTCTTCGCCAAAACGAATCCCAGGGTTGAATAATCCCGCCTCCATCAACGTGCCGCGTTTGGCCAGAACGGTGCCGGTAGGGATGAAGTTTTTTTTGACTAATTGGGAGAGTGCGTTTGGAATCGGCTTGCCGGCCATCGTTTTAAACGTATCGAGCAGATGATGTTTGGCTAACACCGAGTCGACGATCACTTTGTCCTGATTGTCGATTTCCGCCATGTCGCCGGCGATGAGATGCAACGAGGGATAGGTTTCTAGCGTTTGTCGTTGTCTGGCAATTTTATCCGGTGTCCATTGGTCGTCGGCGTCGAGAAAGGCAATCCAGTCGCCTTTTGCCATTTCGATGCCCCTGTTACGTGCCGCGGATGGGCCTTGATTAGGCTGTTTGACGTAAACAATATTGCCGGGCAAATCGGCTACGATTTGTTCGGTATTGTCGGTGGAGCCGTCATCGATGATGATGATTTCATCGATGGCCGTGGTTTGTGCGTTAATGCTGGCTACGGCGTCCGCGATGAATCTTGCGCTGTTATAGGCGGGAATGACGGCGCTAATTTTCATGGTTTATCCAGAGAGTTTTTGTTAAGGCGATTACATGATTTGCATGATTCAAGTTTACAATGATTTGCATTGTTTCAAGGAGTAAAAATGCTAAACATTGTCAATTTACCCAGGCATTGGCAAAAGCCGTTGCTGGCTTTGGTTTTAGTTGCCATCGGTTCGATTGTTGCTTTTTATCAAACCTGGGCCTCCATCGTTTCGATTTGGGAACGGTCCGAAACATTTACCCACGGTTATTTGGTGGGGCCTATCAGTTTATGGCTGATCTGGATGCGGCGCGAGGATTATCGCGATTTACGCCCGTCCTTCAGCCTAATCGCGCTATTTTTTATCTTCGGATGCGGATTTGCCTGGCTGGTGGCCGATTTGGTGTCGGTTTTGGTGATTCGGCAATGGGCGGTAGTGGGGATTTTGGTGAGCGGCTTCTGGGCGGTTTTGGGCAATCGCACGGCCTCTCGAATGTTGTTTCCACTGTTGTTTTTATTCTTGATGGTTCCGTTCGGAGAGGAATTCATCCCCTTGCTGATGGACTATACGGCAACCTTTGTCGTGACCATGCTGCGCCTGACCGGCATTAGCGTTTATCGGGAAGGCACTTTTTTTACCTTAACCTCCGGCAAATGGTCGGTTGTCGAAGGATGCAGCGGTTTGCGCTATCTGATTGCGTCGTTTACCTTGGGTACCGTTTTCGCTTATCTAAATTATACCAGCTACAAAAAACGCGCTATCTTCATCGCGGCATCCTTCCTGACGCCGATTTTGGCGAATGGATTGCGCGCTTATATGATCGTCATGATAGGGCATTTGAGCAGCATGAAATTGGCGACAGGCGTCGACCACATTATCTATGGCTGGGTGTTTTTTGGTTTAGTGATGCTGCTGCTGTTTTATCTGGGCTCTCGTTGGCAGGACCCATTACCGGAGCCGGTTAAACAGCCAACCAGCGAAGCTTCGACTGCAGGGTATCAATATGAACGTTACTGGGCTGCTTTATCCGTCACTTTGCTGGGTATTGCAATATGGCCCTTGCTGGCCATGGAAATGCATGCTCGGCAGGTAGTCCAGGCCGCCATTCCCGCTAATTTGATTGGCGCGGCGAACGTGCCATCCATTGGCGCTCCCGATTGGGACTGGCAACCCGAGTTCAAAGGGGTGATGGCGGATGCCAGGCATTACTTCGGCGATCAGAATGCGACTATAGCGATGTATATCGCCAATTTCGGCGATGAATCCCAAGGCGGTGAGTTGGTGAATTCGCAAAACTACCTGGTACGGCAAAAGCATAAAGTTTGGCGCATGATTCATAACACAAAAACGCCGGTGGCTTGGCCGGGCGGTACAACGGATGTCGAGGAAGCGGTGTTGAGCAGCGATAAACGGGATTTGCTGGTATGGCGCTGGTATCGGGTTGGCGACACCAACACGGCCAATCATTATTACGCCAAATGGCTGCAATTGTTAAAACGGCTATCGGGCAATGCCGCGCCGGAACTTTTGATCGTGCTGTATGTTGAAACGCCTCACGGCGACAACCAGTCGGCGCGCGAAAAGCTCAAGAGCATTGCGGAAGCTTGTTGTGGCTGATTTTTACCGGGGGGGGGATCCGCTTATATTCAGCGCCGTTGTTATTGTTCGGCCTTGTAGATTCCGCCAAAAATAAGTTCCCGCTATTTGAATGTCCTGTAGGGGCGAATTCATTCGCCCTGGGCGATTAAAATCGCCCCTACAAGAAATTCAGGGAAATTATTTGCAACCCAATCCTTAGCGCAGAAATTCCGAGTTTTTGTTGAAAAAATCGAAGCAATCTTGAATTCTTTGCCGAGCTGAAGCGTTTTTGTCGAGAAACTCCACTCCGCAGAGGTAGCGATTGCCCTCCTGGCGTAGCCAGACGATACGAGCCTTGATACGCACCGGGCTTTGGTTGATATATTGATCCATGTCTCGATGAGTTGGGAAAAGATCGATATCGACAGCTTGATTCGAGTTCAAGGACCTCGTCAACCAGATGCTGAGACCAATCAGCGAAAAGTCGCGGGTGACGGCTTCAACCTGCTGACCGCCTTGGATGATTTTAACCAACAGGCCGTTGTTTGCCCTTGGATATTCGCGTTTTTCGTCCTGCGCGGGATCGATCGTCACGCCGGGAATAAATGTAAAGCCGGCCATCAAACTATTTAGCCCTGCGGCCAACCGGCGCAGATCCTCGCCAATCACGGCCGTTCCTTCCACTTTTGCCGCATTTTCCTTTAACGTGGCAAACAAGCCTTCCATGGTGGCTTGCAGTTGCCGAAACTGATCCAATTGCTGATTGCTGGCATCGGCGATGGATTGGTTTGCCTGGGCGGTTTGCAGCACGTTCCCCGAGATTTGCTCAATCGCCTCGGTGGTTTTTTCGGCCGCTTTCTGATTGGCGTCCACCTTTCCTACAATGACGCTCATCGTGTCCGTCACTCGCTGAACCTCGTCGGAAAGATGTCGAATAATTTGGTTGACCTCATCGGCCGAACCGGATGTGCGGGTGGCGAGTTTCCTGACTTCATCCGCCACGACCGCGAAACCTCGGCCTTGTTCGCCGGCGCGGGCGGCTTCGATCGCCGCATTCAGGGCAAGCAGGTTGGTTTGAGAAGCAATGTCGGTGATGGTGTCGATGATCAGGTGTATGTGCTTGGCCGAATTTTCCAGTTCCTGGATTTCATGGGATGCCCGATTCACTTCCTGAACGGTCTCCTGCATGGCGCCGATATTCATATGCACATATTCGATCCCGTCCTGGGCTAATCTGTCGACCTGCCGAGCCTTGTTCGAGGCTTCGATGCCTAGCCTTTGTACGTCGGAGGATATCTGAAACAGGCTCTGCATGGCGGAAGCCACTTCCGCGGAACGGTTTTCCTCGCGTTTGCTGACGTCGGCGATTTCATTGGAAATTTTAGCAACCTGGAAGGCCGACTGTCCCATACTCTTGCCGCTCGCATCGATTTCCCGCATGATGTTATTCAGCTTGTTGAGCACATTGTTGAATATTTTCTGTAATACGCCGACTTCATCCTGGGACGTGTTGGCAATGTGCTTGGTCAGGTCTCCCTTTTCCACCGATTCCAGCGAATAGCACAGATGGATGATGGGGCGGGCAAACATATTGGCGATGAACGCAATTAGAAAAAACTGGAATACGAATTCCAGCCCGGATTCCCAAAAGGAATTGAAGATGTAAGCACTGTGATTGGCTCGCAGTTGGGTGATGACTTCAGGCGAGGCGTGACCCGACTCGGCGATTTCAACCATCTTTATCAGTTCGAAAGATGCCAGCAACCGGTTGTAGATCGTTGTAATCATGGTCACGGCAAAAAAACTGAACTGAAGTTTCCAGCGAATGCTTAAATTCATGAACCAATTCACGGTGCCACCTTTTCAGCATGGTTGAGAAAGGACCATTCTCCCATAGGGATTTTTTTTAAACCAGGGGCTGGCGCTTTACGGCGCTCGGAACGGCTTATGCCGGGTGGGCTATGCCGATATTTTCTGCAAATCGGCCCGCTAGCGGCTATGCTTGGTCGATTATTTTTGACTCCTTCGAGATGGATCGACAAATACAACCTAAATCATGTCGCAGTCATCCCGCCGGAACAAACGCACTATTGTTTACAGCCCCTGGAAAAAGTGGCTGGCTTGTTGATGCCGCCTGTATGACGTATTAGTACCGTGAATTTGCCCATTTCATCCAAGCGCATCCTGATCGTCGAGGACGAACCAGCCATTGCCGATACGCTGATCTATGTGTTGGCAAATAGCGGCTTCAGCGCCGGCGCCTTGCTGGCCGGATTGTTCGCCAGTCTTTATGTGTTGTTGGAATCGGAAGACAACGCGCTGGTGTTGGGTTCGCTGCTGATGTTTGTGTTGTTGGGCATTGCGATGCTGACCACTCGCAAGTTGGATTGGTACGGCCTTGGACAGACGGCCGGTGCCGGAGAAAACAGTAGGCCGGCCGCGCTGTAAGCCTCTTCGAAGCAGCGAGCCCACCGCTGCTTCGCCAACCCGGTTTGCAGTATTCCATGATTACCGCTCAAATGATCGATTTAGGGGAATGATAAATCCCGCCGTTCTCCGGCGGCTATTTTGTTCCGGGTAATTTTGGCTATTTGAACTGGCCGGAGCTTAAACCGTATTTTTTCAGCTTGCCGTAGACCGCTCTGGGCGTTAGCTCCATAACGGCGGCCACCTGTTTGACGTCGCCGCGATAGGTTTGCATTGCTTGCTTTAAAAAGACTTGTTCCGCTTCGGCCAGAATCCGTTGTTTGTGCGCATGCCAGTCGTTGCCGGTCGTGGTTACCGGCTTTTGATCCAATTCCAGCCCGGTCAGTTCGTTGCCCTTGCAGAACAACACACAGCGTTCCAAGCTATTCTCCAATTCGCGTACATTGCCGGGCCAGCTATAGGCGCGGATTTGCCCCATCACTTCGCGGCTGACCGATTGCACATTCTTGCCGTATTTGTCGTTCAGCCGCTTTAGAATCAGCTGTACCAGATGCGGCAAGTCTTCCGGGCGCTGGGCCAAGGGCGGTATCCACAGTCGCACTACATTCAAGCGATAAAACAAGTCCTGGCGGAATAAGCCTTGCTCGACATGTTGTTCCAGGGAGCGATTGCTGGCCGAAACAATGCGGACATCGACGCTCAAGGTGTGCTTGCCGCCGACCCGTTCCATCTCGCCTTCCTGGATCACCCTCAGCAAGCGCGTCTGCGCGGCGGGTGACAAGGCGTCCACTTCGTCCAAAAACAAGGTGCCGCCCTCGGCGCGCTCGAAAAAGCCTTGGTGTACTTCAATGGCGCCGGTGAACGCGCCTTTTTCGTGGCCGAACAGTGCGCTTTCGATCAGGCTTTCCGGGATTGCCCCGCAATTGATCGCCACGAATGGTTTATGACCGCGTTCGCTCATCGCGTGTATGGCCCGCGCGATCAATTCCTTGCCGACCCCGGTTTCGCCATTGATCAGCACCGTTGCCAACGTCGGGGCAATGATTTCGACTTGCTGCAGGACTTTTTGCATGGCCGGCGATTTGGCGATGATTGCCGGTGCCGGTTTGGCGGCATGCTGCCTGGGTTTGCTCCACCAGACGTTGCGCATCCGCTCTTCGATGCGCGAATGTAGCGCGGCCATTTCCAGTTTGTCTTCCGGCTGATCCGCGCGGCGATACTCCAGACCCGGCTTGTCGATGGCGCTATCGCGCTGGGTGTGAATGCAAACTTCACAACTACCGTTTTGCCTGGCGATACTCTGACGGATTTCGACTTTTGCGTAACCGAAATTGCGCGCGGCGATGCCGCCGAACACGCTGGAGGTCATCCGGCACAATTCGGGGAAATTAGTCACGCCGTCGCCGAAAGGGCAGCGGTTGTTAACCACGGTAATGGTGCCGGCCTCGACCGAGGCCAATGAAAAATTACCGCCGATGTGGTTTTTTAACGCCAGTATCAAATCAATGTAATCCTCCTGGTCCAATTCGCCCAGCCGTTGATATTCGTCGCGATAAGTCTGTTCGAAATACAGGCCGGCGCTCTTGGCGATGCGTTCGATCAACGATTCGCAATAATCGCCGCCTTCCTGCTCGCAGGCATGCATCAGTTCCAGGATGAAGGTTTGCAGGAAAAACACCGGAGAAATCCGGGAAAAATCATGTGTGTTCATGGCTATCGTTAAAATGAAATTATTTTTCACTGATTGAAGCATGAATTCACGGCTGGTCCAATGCGTATTTTGTAAGCTATTGATATTTATATAAATAGATTTTTTATGCATGATGGCCCATGGATTGCAGTATGCCTTGGAGAAACCGCGATAGCGCGGCTTTCACGGAAAACCGATCAAGCTGGTTTTTCATAAAACTATAAATAATCTTTCGAGGAGATCAACATGAGTGACAACAAACCGCCATTGAACCCGCACCCGCTGAGCGAATACGTGGCCTGGGCCGGCAATCGCAACCGCGAACCGATCTTGGGCGTGTTAAAAGAGAAGTTACCCAAAGACAAGGGTCGGGTATTGGAAATGGCCAGCGGCAGCGGCATGCATATCAACTTTTTCGCGCCGCATTTCGATCACTTACACTTTCATCCGACCGACAAGGATCAGGAAGTGTTCGATAACATCAAACAATTGACCGCCGATCACGGTAACGACAACATCGCCGATCCGGTACATCTGGATTTGACCGATCCCGATACCTGGTTCAACCCCGGCGATAAAGGCAGTTTCGACGCCATCTTCTGTATCAATATTTTTCAAGTCGCGCCGATCTCAATTGCCGACGGTATGATGGAATGCGCTTCGCACTTGCTCGGCGACGACGGTATTTTGCTGATCTACGGCCCGTTCAAAGTCGAAGGCGGTTTCACCACCGAATCCAACGAGGAATTTCATAAAACCCTGGCCTCGCACCAAGTCCCCGAGTGGGGTTTAAAAGACGTCGCCGATCTGAAACAAGCCGCCGCCAACCATGGCATGGTGTTAAAAGAAATCATCGATATGCCGGCCAATAACTTTTCCTTGGTTTTCGGCCGAGGCTAACAGGAACAAACATGAGCACAATACTGAATGAAGTTTTACACGCTAACCAGGGCTACAGCACCGGTTTCGACAAAGGCGATTTGCCGATGCCGCCGGGCCGCCGTTTTGCGATTCTGACATGCATGGATGCGCGGCTGGACCCGGCCAAATATGCCGGCCTGTCGGAAGGCGATGCTCATGTGATTCGCAATGCCGGTGGTCGAGCCAGCGACGATGCCATTCGTTCACTGGTGATTTCCTACAAACTGCTGGGCACCCGTGAATGGTTCGTGATCCATCACACCGATTGCGGCATGGAAACCTTCAACAATGAGATCATGAGTGACTTGTTGAGCAAGAGCCTGAAAACCGCCAGCGTCGATGCGACTGGCTGGCACGATAGCTGTGAAGGTCCAGGCTGCTCCGAAGGCAAGTACATCAACTGGCTGACCATCAAAGACCAGGCGGAGAGTGTTTTGGAAGATGTGCTACGGATCAAATCTCATCCATTGGTACCGGCGGATATTCCGGTATACGGCTTTATTTACGACGTTAAATCCGGACGCTTGCTTGAAGTATCCGCCGCCACCGAGGCCGGACGGGCAAGCTGATGACGACGAACAGAATGGCGCTGGTATTGGGGGTTGGTCCGATACAGGGCTTGGGCGCGGCGTTGGCCCGGCGTTTTGCGGCGGAAGGCTTGCAAGTGGTAATCGCCGGGCGCAGTTCGGCGAAACTGGCCTTGGTAGCGGACGCCATCGCCGACGCCGGTGGCATGGCAATCCCGGTGGTCGCTGATGCGACCAGCGAAAGCGACGTAAAACTCTTGTTCGAGACAGCCACCGCCGACGGCCAGGTTTTGGAAATTGCTGCCTACAATGTCGACAGTAATTTGTCCGCGCCGCTGCTGGAAACCGACGTGGAGATGTTCACCGCTTTGTGGCGGCAAAACAGTCTCGGCGCTTTTCTGTTCGGCCGCGAGGCCATCAAGCACATGTTGCCGCAACAACAGGGCAGCTTGTTTTTTACCGGCGCCACCGCGTCGTTGCGAGCCAAACCGCCATTTACCTCGTTTTCGGCTGCCAAGGCCGGGGTGCGGGCATTGGCGCAAGGCATGGCACGGGAGTTTGGGCCGCAAGGCATCCATGTGGTGCATGCGGTCATTGATGGGGTGATTGACGGCGAACGCGCGCACCGGCAGTTTTCCCGGTTCGTTGCCGCCAAGGGAGCGGATGGTTTGTTACAACCCGATGCGATCGCCGAAACCTATTGGCAGTTGCATCGGCAACATCCCAGCGCCTGGACCCATGAACTGGATTTAAGACCCTTCAAAGAGCCATTTTGAGCATTCAAATGGCTATAACTCAATAACTTACCGAGACTGACTGATGAAAATATTTTTGTATGCGGAATTTCAAGTCGCTATTCCTTTCGATCAAATCGATTGGCAGCCTATCAATGTCGAGATGAAAAAGTATCCGGGTTTGAAATCGAAAACCTGGTTAAGCGGCGTCAACAATAAAACCGTGGGTGGTTTTTACGAATTCGATTCGATCGAGAACGCGCAAAATTATATCGACGGCTTGCTGATTCCTTTTACCAAACAGGTCAACGGCAATCTGTCGGTCAAGCTGTTCGACGGCGACATCACCCAAGCTGCCAATATCGGTATGCATTCTCCATTTTACCCTGCGGAATAAGCCAGCATTAAACTGGAAGCACTGACCCATATATTCACGGGGCAGTCCTCCGAGTTTTCTACAACCGGAGTCTGTCGATACAGGAGATAGCCGAGGCGCAAATTCAACGCATCCGAGTTTGTTTATCAAGCCTAAGCCATGTCGTCGCCTCAAACTTGGCCTACACTTGCATAATCAATAACCGCACGTATCAGGCGAATTAACCGCCAATCGATACCGGCCGCGCGTTCGACAGAGCCGGCTTTATCGCCAGCACCATACCGGTTAACAGGAGGTTTTCAGATGTCAGCCACGATCCCTATCATCATCGGTGTTGTGCTTTTTCTGGCGTGTCTGCCTGGGCCGATTGCCCAGGCAGATAACTGGGCCGGCGTTCCGGTGTTGAATTACCACCGGTTCGGCCCGAAGGTGGCCGACAGTATGACGGTAACCACGCCGGTATTCGAGGCGCAGTTGAAGTGGCTCGCGGACAACGGTTACAGCGTGATACCCTTGAAGAGCCTGGTGCACTACCTGCGCGGCGACGGCCCGCCTCCGCCCGCTAAAGCCGTGGTGATCACGGCCGACGACGGCCACAAATCGGTCTTTAGCGAGATGCTGCCCATCGTGCGGCGATACAAGATACCGGTCACGCTGTTCATTTATCCTTCGGCCATCTCCAATGCTTCCTACGCGCTGACCTGGGATCAATTGAAAACCATGCGGCAAACCGGCCTGTTCGATATTCAGTCGCACACCCTGTGGAGCCCCAATTTCAATAAAGACCGGAAGAGACTCTCCAGCGATGCCTATCATGCATTTGTGCAAGAACAGTTGGAAAAATCCAAGGCTGTATTGGAGAACAAACTGGGCGGAACGGTGGATCTATTGGCCTGGCCTTTCGGTATTTATGATGGCGATCTGGAAAAGGCGGCCGAAAAAGCCGGCTATATCGCCGCTTTCAGCATCGACCGCCGCCATGCCGATGTCGACGAAAACATCATGTCCCAGCCCCGCTATTTGATGGTGAACGCCGATGGCACCCAGGGCTTTTCCGCAATCATCAGCGGCCGGGCCACATCGCGGAAACGCTAAAAGCCAAGGTCCAGTCCCCGGACATGGACGTATTATTGCAACCAACGGAGTACGAGTCATGAAGAATCAAGGACGGTGTTTAGCTCTCCTGATCGGGTTTTTGTTTTGGGCCACGGCTACGCTAGCCCATGAAGGCAGGGTAACCGACGCGGCGACCGGCTTGCCGATAGAGGCAGCGCTGGTCAGCATGGGCGATCAGGCGGTGCGCACCGACAAAGACGGCATGTTTCGGTTGGAGGGGAGCGGAGAAACGCTGAAACTCAAGGCCGCCGGCTATGCGCGGCGTGAAATTGCCGGCACGGAGTTGGGCAGCCCCGGCGCGGACATCGGCCTGACGCCGTTCACGGTCAAGGGACTTTATCTTACCGTCTATGGCATCGCCAGTACCAAACTGAGGGAGGCTGCCCTGAAAACCATCGAAACCAATCATCTCAACGCTCTGGTCATCGACGTCAAGGGCGATAGGGGCTTTATCCCCTTCCAGGTCGACTTGCCGCTGGCCGAACAGATCGGAGCGCAAGATACTATTTTGGTGAAGGACATGAAGTCGCTGTTGACTAGTCTCAAGGAAAAGAAGTTATACCTGATCGCTCGCATCGTGGTGTTCAAGGACGACCGACTGGCCAAGGCCAGACCGGACTTGGCGGTTAGAACCAAGTCCGGCGGTATCTACACCGACCGGGAACATCTGCGCTGGGTGGATCCCTTTAGCAGGGAGGTTTGGGACTATAACATCGGCATCGCCAAGACCGTTGCCGAACTGGGCTTCGATGAAGTCCAATTCGACTATGTCCGTTTTCCCGATACGCGGGGCGGGGCGTTTTCCAAACCCGCCACCGAAGACAACCGCACCGAAGCCATCACCGGCTTCCTGCAAGCCGCCCACCAGGCCCTGATTCCCTATAACGTCTTGGTGGCGGCGGACATCTTCGGCTATGTCGTGTGGAACAGCAACGATACCGACATCGGCCAGAAGATCGTTCCGATCAGCCAGGCGGTGGATGTGATTTCCCCGATGCTATATCCCTCCGGCTATCATTTGGGGATTCCCAAGTACCGCAACCCGGTCAAAAATCCGTACCAAATCGTCTACCAATCCCTGAAGCAGGCCCAGGAGCGCACCGGCGTTTCGCCCTTGCGTTTCCGGCCTTGGCTGCAAGCTTTCCGCGATTATGCTTTTCGCGGCGGAGACTTTAAAGAGGAGAGAATGCGGATTCAGATCAAGGCCGCGGAGGATTTTGGCGCCAGCGGCTGGATGTTTTGGAACCCGCGTAATGTTTATCCCGAGGCGGTTTTTTCAGACATCGGCCGCGAGCAATGAAACGCGGGAAGCGCTTCCACTGCCGCTAACGAGCCTTACCGAATGCGAAGTCGGGTTTTGATGATGTTGATTCCTAGCCATTATTCCGGATTGATCCTTGTTCTGCTTATCGCGGTTATCGGTGCCTTTTGGTTCACCGGTTGCGCCAGTGTGCCGCCTAGGGTTGATGCCAGCCCCCCGCTCGTTCCTGAGCTGGCAAAACCGGCCGTATCCGAACCGCTGCCGGGTGAAACAGATAGCCCGCGTTTTGCCCGCCTCACCGAGGCCGTCCAACAGGAAATAGCTGCAGGACACCTGGCCGGAGCGGTTATTCTGGTCGGGCAGGGCAACGAAATTGTCTACCGCAAGGCTTTCGGTCATAAAGTTTTGCCGCCGCCCCATGCCGAGGCGATGACGCTGGACACGATCTTTGATCTGGCTTCTCTGACCAAAGTTGTGGCAACCACCACGGCCATCCTGCAATTGGCCGAACGCGGCTCTTTGGCGTTGGATAATCCCGTAGCAAGCTACTGGCCGGAATTCGGCCGAAACGGCAAGGAGCGCATCAGCCTTCGACAACTGCTGACCCATAATTCCGGTTTACGGGCCGAAGTCAATAACAAGATAAGCTGGTCCGGTTACCAGGGAGCCTTGGAGGCCATCGTGGCCGACCGGCCGCTCGATAGGCCCGGAACCGGTTTCCGTTACAGCGATGCCAACTTTGTCGCACTGGGCGAGATTGTTCTCCGTGTGTCGGGGTTGCCGTTGGACGACTATTGTGCCCGGAATATTTTCGCGCCGCTGGGGTTGAAGGATACGATGTTCAAGCCGCAGCCTCATTTGCGTAGCCGAGTGGCGCCATCCGGACAACGCCGGGCAGAAGTCCAAGATCCCACGGCTTACCGGATGGGAGGCGTGGCGGGACACGCGGGCCTGTTTTCCACGGCCGACGACCTGGCCGTTTTTGCCCGGATGCTGCTCGGCGGCGGAATGGCGCGAGGCCAATCGGTTCTGGCCAGTCACTCGGTAGCCGCCTTGTCTTCGGCTTATCGCATCCCAGGTAGCTCGATCCTGCGCGGCTTGGGCTGGGACATCCGTTCGCCGTACAGCACGGAGCATAACGATGCTTTTCCGATCGGATCGTTCGGGCACACCGGTTATACCGGTACCTCGATCTGGCTGGCTCCCCAGTCCGGTACTTTCCTGATTATCTTGACCAGCCGCCTTTATCCCGACGCAAAGGGTACGGTCAAGCCGTTGCGGGCCAAAGCCGCGGCAGCGGTTGCGGCTGCATTGTCCATCGGGCCGGCCGCGGAAATCCCTAGCCAAAAATCCAGTAGCGGTGGGGCGGCCAATATGGCGCGGGTACAAACCGGACTCGATGTGCTGGCGGCAAGCGGATTTGCCCCGCTGGCCGGCAAGAATATCGGCATCATCACCAATCACACCGGACTCGACGCCGCCGGCCGCACCACGATCGAGTTGCTGCGGCTGGCTCCCGGCATCAAGCTGCGGGCTATTTTCAGTCCCGAGCATGGATTGAGTGGGGAGCAGGACCGGAAGATCGCTTCCGGGCGGGATTCAGCCAGCGGCTTGCCGGTGTATAGCCTTTACGGCGACAGCAAAAGGCCCACGGTCAAAATGCTGGAAGGCTTGGATGCGCTGGTTTACGACATCCAAGACGTGGGCACGCGGTTTTACACCTACATCACCACAATGGCTTACGCAATGGAGGCGGCGGCGGCAGCCGGTCTCGACTTCTACGTGCTGGATCGGCCCAATCCCATCAATGCCTCCATGATTCAGGGGCCGGTGATGGATCGTTCTTTGAAATCCTTCACCGGTTACTTCCCCTTGCCGGTGCGTTACGGCATGACGGTGGGGGAACTGGCCGGGTTGTTCAATAGCGAAAACCGTATCGGCGCCAAGCTGCATGTTGTCCCGATGCAAGGCTATCGGCGGGATACCTGGTTCGACCAAACCGGATTGCCGTGGGTTAACCCTTCGCCCAATATCCGCTCGCTAACCCAGGCGCTCCTTTATCCGGGAGTAGCATTGGTCGAATCCGCCAACCTGAGTGTCGGTCGAGGCACCGACACGCCGTTCGAAATCGTCGGCGCTCCCTGGATTTCTGGCGATAGACTTACCGAATATTTGAACCGGCGGAAAATACCCGGCTTGGCTTTCGAAGCGGCGAGCTTCGAACCCAGCGTGGACCGATTCCGATTGCAACGCTGCCAAGGTGTGCGTCTACGGTTGATCGATAGGGAACTATTTGACGGGCCGCTGCTGGGCCTGGAACTAGCGTCAGCCCTGCAACGGCTGTATTCGGGAACATTCGAGATTGACCGGACGCTGTCGATGTTCGGTGCGCGGGAGGTTTTGGATGCGATCAAGCAGGGCAAGGAGCCGCAAGGTATTCGCCAAACCTGGCAGTCAGGGCTGGACCAGTTTCGGATATTGCGCGCCAAATATCTGCTGTATTAGGCCAGGCCCAAGGTAAAGTCCATGGTTAATCTCAATCCAGACCCGATTGGGTTATGGCGGAATGATCGGTGTGGTTGGCGCTATAGTGAACTGACATAATCAAGACACCCAAAAGAATCCGCCGACCATCGGCGCTGGTTTCTAACCTGCTTGGATAGTGAAACATGATGATCGAATGTCGCGGCTTGAAAACCATACAACGCATCAAGCTTGTTCTGTCATTTGTTCTGTTGGCGCTGGGTTTGCTGAACCTGTATCTGACGCTGATGGGGACAGTCCTCAATGTTGAAAAACTGACGCAGTGGCCGCGCCAACCGGCGGAGATTTTTAGTCTCGCCGGCGAAACGGAGGTCGAAATTGAGGTGGCAATTGAATTTGCCGATGCCTTACCCACAAAAAAAATTCCCGAAAATTGCTATGCCCACCAACCCGGCAATACTTGCCTGTTGCTGCCAAGCAATCCCTACGCCTGGTTGTCGGTGTTTGACCAGGTCGAGCTTTTGCAAAACCCGAACCGGCCCGAGCAATTGGAAATACTCAGTTTGACCGGGCTTTGGTTTCCCGTCTGCGGCTATTTTTTGTTTGTCTTGTTGCTGGCGGCGGCTTGGAGATGGTTGGCCCGTTCGGGTTGGGGCGAGGATAGGACTTGGCTGAATGGCGCTTGGATTGCGACCGAATCCGCGCCGCTACGCATTGGCTTTACCGGCATGGATGCCGAACCGATCACGGAAACTTCCGGCAGCCGCAAAGCCGTGATTTTTTGGAGTGTTTTGTTTTTGTTCATTGCGCTGTTGGCGGTGCCGGCAGCCATCGTCCAGATGTCGAGCGATCCGTTGCTATCCATGGTCATGATAATCGGCGGATTGGGCATGTTGCTGCTGGCGCTTTTTACCGCCGTCAGCACGTTCAGCCGTATCCTCTGCCAGGATCAAACCGGTTTGGTGGACAGCAGTTTTTTCGGTATCAAGCGAGTGCCATGGTCCGGGGTTGCCGATGTCAATTTGGTCAACCTGAATCGGGAGGCGCAACAGCGTTACGACCGCTCTCATTCGGCCAAGGACAGTCGCCCGCAAACCCTGAATGTTTACAAGGTCACCGATAAACAAGGGCGTGAAATTCTGAGCCTCAGCGAAACCATGCTGCCGCGGCCTGCCTTTAACGCCTTGCTGGCGCGCTTGCAGGGGCGAACCGATCGAGAAAACCGGTCAAATGACGACCCAATGCCGGCGGCAACTGAATCGCCGGCTATCTCCGCCGGTTTCCAAACGCCTGGCGATAGCCGGGATGATTTTGAGTCCGAATGGAACCGAATGACGGGTTCGATGCGCGAACCTCGCAAGAGCCTGCTCGACCCGTATCATCGGGGCGCATTGATGGGTCTGGTGCTGATGCTGGCGCCGTTTGTGCTTGGCACGGCTTATCTGTGTTATCAAAGCCTTTGGTTCAGCTACGGCGCCGAGCGCGTACTAGGCCAAGTCGTTGAAGTCAAACGCGATGTTTTGCCCTCTCTGGTCGTCGAATACCGGCCCGCGTCAGGTGAAGTATTGCAAATAGAAAGCGATGGCACCGAAGCTTACGGCGGATTCAAAATTGGCGATAGCTTGACCGTCTATTATGAAGCCGGTAATCCCGAAAACGCCAGAATAGGCCTGTTTTTGGAGATATGGTTAGGCACCTTGATTATGGGCGGTTTCACCGTGATCGTTCTATTGGCGGCGGTGCTCATTGGCCGAGGCTTGACCGCGCCGATGCCCAAGTTATAGCTGTTTGGGCTAGTTTGGACGTTAATATTACGTTACGTTCACGGCGGACATCATTGGTATGGAAGAGTCATGCGGGGAATAGCGATGGGTTTGCATCATCATCCGGAGCTAATGATTTGGTTGCAAATAATTTGTCTGAATTGATTGGGGCGATTTTAATCGCCCAAGGCGAATGAATTCGCCCCTTGTATGATGAATTTTAACAACCGATAGCCTAGAAGAACCGATTAAGCTGTCATCGTTCATTGGGAGGCCGTTCGCCCCTGAGGACTGGTAAATACCAGAGCCTGTGCTGTAGATTGGCCCCCGCCCTATTCACCCATACCGTGGAGTATCCGAGGCTTAGAGCCTGCATACACAAGGAAGGTAGGTGCATGCGCAGGGTCGGGAACCGGTGAATAGTGTACTTAACCTTTAACTGAATTAAAAAACGATTATGACGAACCTCCCAATCAATGCCATCGCTGAATCTATCCACCGCCTGTTTGCCGGCGTGGATGTCGGAGCCGATGAATTGGTGCTGGTGATCCGCAAGAACGGCAAGTCGTTCGATCCACAAAAATATGCCAATACCCGCTCTGACCGTGCCCGCTTGGTCAACAAGCTGATCAAGCTGCCGGGCATCAAAGTCTGCCTGGAAGCCACCGGCATTTACCATTTCGACCTGGCAATTGCGTTGCATGACGCCGGTATTCCCGTGATGGTCGTCAATCCCAAGGCCTCGCATAACTTCGCCAAGGTGTTGATGAGAAACAGCAAAACCGATGCCGTTGATGCCAATACCCTGGCCGAATACGTCGAGCGCATGGACTTTGTCGCCTGGACCCGGCCATCGAATCAGACCCTGGCTTTGCGCGGGTTTGCCCGCCGCATTGATGCGCTGACCGGTCAGAAAGCTGCCGCGAAAAACCATCTGCATGCACTGAGTGCGACTCAGGAAACTCCAAAGGCGTTGCTGCGCGATGCCAAGCTGGCGATCAGTCAATTGGAAAAACGCATCGATACCTTGGCCGCCGAAGCGATGACCTTGATCAACCAGCACCCGGAACTCAAGCGTGTTTTTGAGTTGCTGACCGGCATCAAAGGCATTGCCCAAACCAGCGCCATTGCTTTGATGGGCGAACTGCTGTTATTGCCACCCAACCTGTCGCATCGCGAATGGGTCAAGTTTGCCGGGCTCGATCCCAAAGCCTTTGAATCCGGCAAAAGCGTACATAAGAAAATGCGGCTGTCCAAGGCGGGTAACCGGCATATTCGCTCGGCATTGTATATGCCGGCCTTGAGCGCCAAACAGCATGATCCCCATGTCAGCGCTTATTTCCAGCACTTGGTCGACAACGGCAAGAAACCTTTACAGGCCGTCTGCGCAGTGATGCGTAAATTACTGCATGCGATCCATGGCATGCTAAAGCACGACCAGCCGTTCGATAACACACGGTTTTATGTCATTCCGACACCCATCATCGCTGAGTGAAAAAGTGATGGAATTTTGTTGACTTGGAACAGAGTATCTACGAGACATTCGAATATCTGGAACTTATTTTTGATGCAATCCAAACGCCGATTACACCCTTTAGCTCTGCTTATTATTCCGCTTCATAAACTCCGCTTCCGCCGCAAGCCAGTCATCGAGTTCCAAGCCGGACTCAAATCCCCGGTGCTCGGCTTTATAGTAGGCGCATTCGGAAATCCAACAGTGGCGTTCGGAAACGTTTTTCGTCTGCATTTCTTGTTCAAATTCTTTCAGCTTTTGTTTTTCGATCTTGTCGTGAAAGGATACGGGAGTGAATATCTCTTCATCGAAATCAAATTCAAAATTAAATTCAGCCATTTGTATATCCTCACTTGAATACGGCCCTTGATAAAAAACGACGGTGTGGCGTTACGCCGGGGTTGGCTACTTTGTGTTCCTAGTCTGCGTTGTCAATGGTAACAAAGACTACAGTGGTCATTTTCACGGATATTGGTGTCTTACGCCATTATGCACCGGTCCGCTACCGATGTGGGCCATCGAAAACAATCTCTCGCTTATGAATATGATCTTCGAGGAGTTTGCTATTGCGCTGGACGACGGCATTATTCGGGGCTTTCCTGATCAGCCGGAATGATTCGGCGGCGCCAACTCCTACGCTGAATCGGGACTGCGCAAAAGCGCGGGGCCCATAAAGCTCATGAGAACTTACAAATCAAAAACAACGCGATAAGGTGTAATTCATAGCCGGCAAATGCCCGCAATTATGGCCCTTGCTCTTCTGGCCTTTTGATCAGCCGAGTGTTACTCGCCCTTACACCAAATCGGCAAACTGTTCGGCGATCTGGTGAAATTCGGCTTCGATACTTAAAAAGCCGGCGACGATGGCGGGGTCGAAATGCACGCCGCTGCCTTCGACAATCATGGCTTTGGCCTGTTCGCGTGGGAAGGGCGGTTTGTAGATGCGGCGGCAGGTGAGGGCGTCGTAAACATCCACCAACGCCAGAATCCGGGCTGCCAGCGGAATTGCCTCGCCCTGCAATCCTAACGGGTAGCCGCTGCCGTCCCATTTTTCGTGATGGCCGTAGGCTACCTGCATGCCGCATTTGATGAAACTTTGCGAGGGATATTGGTCGTAAACCGTGCGCAGAGTGTCGCCGCCGATCCGGGCGTGGTTTTTCATGATTTCGAATTCGTCGGCGTTCAATCGGCCCGGTTTTTTCAAAATGGCATCGGGAATACCGACCTTGCCGATGTCGTGTAACGGCGAGGAGCGTACCAAGTCTGCGCTGAATTCCGGTGTGATCAACCCTCGATAACGTTCGGTTTCGGCCAATGCCCGACAGATCAAGCCGCAGTATTTTTTCAATCTGAGCAAATGCGCGCCGGTCTCGGGATCGCGGTATTCGGATAATTTTGCCAGCGCGCTGATAATGGCGTCCTGCGCTTCTTCGAAGGCTTCCCGGTGCCAATGGCTTTGCAGGGCGGTGGCGGTGACGTCGACGATGGCGTTTAATGCATCCAAAATATGGGATTCAAGTTTGACCGCATCACCGGCAAGATTGAGTAGCCCGATCAAGCTGTGTTTGCTCCGTAAAGGTAGCGATAGCATCGGTTGGCCTGGGAACAGCGAGGCATCGAAAGCGCCGAGCGCGGTTTCGGCCGCCGGATCGTGCAGCCAGATTTGTTTGCCGGTGATGATAGTGGCGATTATGCCGTCCGGGCAGTGTTTGGCGTCGAAGCCAGGTTGGTCTTGCTCCGGCGGATAGTGGCGGCTAAATTGCCCGTCCTGTTGCGGACTGAGCCATAAAGCAACGTCCGGCACATCGGTCAGTTCCCGGACCGCATCGATCAAGCCAGCGATGACCGCTTGCGAGTTGGTCATTTGCGCCATGCCGGCCACATGCCGATATTGCAAGGCCAGTGCCTTGGTTTTTTGTGCTACCAGCAGTTCCAATTGGTTGTTCAGTAGGTTGAGCTCTTGATTGGCTTGCTGCAATTGCGCTTGCAGCAATTGCTCGGACATTCGCAGCCGATATTGTTCCAAACCATCGAGCAGGGTTTCCCGTAATATTTCCTGGGGGCAGGGTTTGTTCAAAAATCGGGCGATGTGAGCCTTGTGCAGGGCGTTGACGGCCAGGTCCAGTTCGGCCCGTCCGGTCAACATCATCAATACGGTATGCGGATGCTGCTGGTGGACCGTATTCAGAAAAGCAATGCCGTCCATGCCCGGCATGTTGAAGTCGGAGACTACCACCGCAAAAGGCCCTTGCTCGGCTAATAACGCCAGCGCCGTCTCGCCGCCGTCGGCAACCGAGACCTCGAATTGGCGTCGCAGTTGGCGCTTGATTCCTTCCAACAACAAGGTTTCATCGTCAACGAACAGGATTTTTTGGCTGATACCGCTAGACGATTTGGTCATGCGCGCTCCAAGGTTTTGCAAATGTCGGGCAGTTTGAGTTCAAGTAGGGAAATGTCATCCGTTTGCGCATTTTGTTGCCGGTGACGATCGAGGGCCGTCATCACAAAATCAATCCGCCGGCAATCGGTCGGTGTGTCGAGTAGCGCCTGTTTTAGACGGTCATCGCCAAACAGTGTTTGATCGACGCCGAGTTGTTCGATAACGCCATCGCTGTAAAAAAACAGGGATTGGGCGTCGGTAATGGCGTGACGGCTGGCGGTGCCGGAATAATCCTGTCCGGCCAGTACGCCCAGCGCCAGGTTGTTGGAATGCAGGGTTTTGACGATACCGCCTTGGGCGTCCAAAAAATAGCCATCCGGCATGCCGCCTTGCCAGATATGCAGGCACTGTTGGATTAAATCCAGTTTGATCAGGAAGGCGGCGCAGAACAAGCCGGTTGGTAATTTTCCGCACATTTTGTCATTGATGGCTTGCGCCAGATGCTCGATGGAGGGTTGTTCCCCGCACAGCAGGTCGAAACTCTCGGCCACCAGCAATACCGCCAGCGCCGATTCCAATCCGTGGCCGGTTAAATCACCCATGATCAGATAAAACGCTCGCCTGTCCGGGCTGATATGAGTCAATAAAAAATCGCCGCCGACGGCGTCCTTGGCATGAACCCGGTAATCCAGCCCGGTCATTCTACTGTTTTCACAGGAGGCCACGTTGCAGTACACCGCCTTGGCCATTTCCAGCTCATATTCCAGCAGGTATTTCTTTTTCGATAATCTGGCGTTTTGGTCGGCCAATTCCTGGTTTTTTTGTGCCAGTTCCAGGCTCAGGCGCCGCTTGTCGAGTAATAGATGATGTTGGTCGAGCGCATCGAGCACTACTTTATGCAACACATCGCTTGGGCAGGGTTTGGGCAGGTAGCGGAAAATATGGGTTTCATTGATGGCTCTGATCGAAACGCCGAGGTCGATATTGCCGGTCAGCATGATCTGGACGCTGTCGGGCGATAGCGCATGCGCCTGTTTCAGGAACTCAACGCCGTCGATATCCGGCATGTTGTAATCGGAGATGATGATGGCAATATCGCTATGTTCGCGTAGCAAATCCAGCCCGGCCAGCGCGGAACCGGCGGTCAACAGCTGATGTTTGCGGCCCAGCGTGCGCTGAAACATGTGCAGGATATTGGCTTCATCATCCACGCAGAGAATCTTGTCCGTGGCAGTCATGCGGATAGCCTTATGGGGTGGCGAATTGGTTGATGATCTTGTCGGCTAAGGTCTCCCAGTCCGGTAGGCGCTCGATTTTGCCGATGCGTTGCAGATAGTCGGTATCCAGCTTCATATCGAACAGGCGGTCGTAGCCCTCGGTCACCGGAGGTTTCAGTAAGCAGGCGGCGACATGTACCGCTGTCAGTGCGTTGACGCCGTCGTAAGCGGTATCGTTCGGAGTGTTTTGTAGCAGTATGGCTTCGATGATGCGCGGTGGAATTTTCCACAGGCTCAGCAAATAAGCGGCGGCTTCCGAGCGGGTAAAGCCGAAGATGGCCATTTCCAGTTGTTCAAGCGCGGTGTCGGTGTTCTTTACTTGTTCCATAAGGGTTTTAAGCTGATCGCCGCCGCGCGATAGAAAAATCAACAGCCCCATGTTGTGCAGTAGACCGCCCAGATAGGCTTGATCGGGACGGTCTTCCAGCTGATTTTCGGACAATGCGATAAGGCGGGCGAGTTCGGCGGTGCGGCCGGCATCCTGCCAGATATATTGCATATAGCGTTCCGTTTCCGGCGAATTGACCGGAAACGCCGCTTTGACATGCACCGACAGCACCAGATTATTTAGTTTTTTGATACCGATTAAATTGATGGCTTCGGTCAAGTTGGAAACCACCCGTTTCAACCCGAAATACGGTGAATTGACCAGTTGCAGCAATTTAGCCGACAGCACCATGTCGCGGGCGAATATGTTGGCCAAGTCGCCGCAAGTCGTGTTTTCGTCAGCCATCGCAGCGTTCAGTTCTCGATAGATTTTCGGCAAACTAGGTAATTTGTTAGGGTCGCCGATACCGTCTATGATGCGCGGGTTGCTGACGCAGGCCTGAATTTTGAATATCTGGGAGATGACTTCGCGCAACGTTTCCGCGCCGCAGGGTTTGCTTATATGTTGGTGAGCGACTTCCAGGCCGCTTTTCAGGGTTTCTTCGTCGGCATAGCCGCTGAGTATCATACGGACGGTGCCTGGGTAGAGCTCGCTGACTTTTTTTAACAGTTCATCGCCGCGCATCTCCGGCATCAGCATATCACTGACGATCAAATCGATCGGTTGTTGAGCCATCAGTTGCAGGGCCTCGGCGCCGCCATGGGCAAAAAACAGGGTCCATTGTTCGCGATACGGGCGCAATTGGCGTTGGATGCCGTTAATGACTTGTTCGTTGTCGTCGACAAACAGAATGTTTTTCTTGTTCATGGTTTTTACTCGCGTTAGGCAAGCTTGATCGGCAACTGGATGTGGAAGGTGGTGCCGTGGCCGGCTTCCGATTCAAAAAACAATTTGCCCCGATGGGTTTCGACGATGATGCTGTGGGCCAGGCTGAGTCCCTGGCCGGTGCCTTTGCCTACCGGTTTGGTGGTGAAAAACAAGTTGAACACTTTTTCCCGGATCGGTTCCGGGATGCCGGCGCCATTGTCCTGGATCAGGATTTCGACACTGTCGCCGAGATTACGGGTTACGATCCGTATCAGGCCGGTTCCGGCTTGCTTTTCCTCGATGGCGTGCGCGGCATTGATGATCAAGTTCAAAAAAACCTGGTTGAGTTGGCTGGCGTAACATTCAATGCCGCCCACGTCATCGGCGAAGTCGGTCTCCACGTTAGCCAGATATTTATAGCTGTTGCGGCTGATGGTCAGCGCTCCCTTCAGTGCTTCATGCAGGTTGATGATCTGTTTGTTTTGACCTTGGTCGATATGCGAAAAGGTCTTCATGGCCTTGACGATTTCCGCCACCCTGTCGATGCCTTCCAGCGATTGCCGAATCGCATTGGGGCTGTCTTCCAGAATGTAGTCTATATCGTATTGCTGGTCCAACTCCGCAAGCCGGGGTTTTAACGTATCGTCGGCCAATGCATTCAAGGCCTGATGATAGGCTAGGAGGTCGCTAAAGTTTTGCTTCAATGCGGACAAATTATCGCCGATGTATTGAATCGGTGTATTGATTTCATGGGCAACGCCGGCCGCCAGTTGACCGATGGCTTCCAGTTTTTGGGCCTGGACCAGCTGGGTTTGCAGTGCCTTGGTATCGCTGATGTCGTCTATGACGCCGGAAAAAAAGGTCTCGTTGTCTATCCGCATGGGCTTGACTCGCAACAGGGCGGGGAAAAACTGGCCGTTTTTGCGTCGCGCTTCCACCTCCCTGCGTTTGCCGATGATGGTGGCTTGGCCGGTTTGAAGGTAGCGTTGGATATAGCCGTCGTGTTGGGGGGCGATAGTGTCCGGCATCAGGCAGCTGACATTTTTACCTATTATTTCAACTTGGCTGTAACCGAAAATCTTTTCGGCGGCCTTATTGAAACTAGTCACGATGCCGTGCTGATCGATAGTGATGATGGCGCTGGGCGCGGTATCCAGTATGGTGTTTAGTTGGGTGGTCTGGTGTTTCAGACTATCCATTTTCTGATTTAACAGCCCGTTGAATTTTCCGACCAGAAAACCAAACACGCCGAGTACCAGCGGAGCGCTCCAGATAATCAATAAGGCATAATTGTTTCGATGCAGGCTTGAAATGTCATGCCAGCCGAGGCTGAGATTTTGATGCCAAACCAATAATCCTATTGCGCATAGCGGGAATAGCAGGCCAATCAGCGCGGCAACAAGGGTCGGGAAACAATAGGGATTGCGCTGTATCAGATTGATCATGGACTGGGCGGCTGGCGAAGGAACTCAAACGCCCAGTGTAGTCAAAATCCGGAAAAGGGTATACGGCTATTGGGTGTCCGTGTTTGCCGTCGGTTCGGCCGGTTTTGGATCGGCTTCGGAAGGTTGCTCGGCGCTTGGGGTGTCGGGTTTGACCGGACGGGTAGGCGGGGTATCGTCGCTAAACAGGCTGGTGATTTTTTCCCACATGGTGGTGTCAAGATCGCGCTTGGGTATGTCTACCGTGGTTTCCGCCGATTCCTTGATCACCGGCAGGGCGCTGGGGTGAAAATCACCTTGGACGCCGGCCAGATTGTCGCCGTTAAAATAAAGCGACAGGCGTTTTTGCATCCGGTCTCCGCCACCCGGTTGATCGGAATACAAATAATCCCAACGTTGTTCGTGGAACGTGTCGGTCAACATCGGTGAACCCATGATGTACAGCACCTGACGCTTGGTCATGTTGGGGCGTAACTGGTCGACCATGGATTGATCGATCATGTTGCCTTGTTCGATGTCGATGGTATAGACGCCCGGCAGGTTGGTCAGAATGGTTTCGCAAGCGGTCAGCGCCAGCGGGGCGGCAACGGCCAGCAGAAAAACGGTTCTTTTCATGAGTTGAGGTCAATCCTGATGAAAAACGAATCGGCATTATCCCATAATTCCGGCAGCGGCTCGGGGCAAAAAACGCTACAATGGCCCGCTACTTCGATTGACGAGTATAAGCTTATGGAAACACAGGAATTACGCAACGCCGGCTTAAAAGTCACCTTGCCCAGAGTCAAAATTCTGGAGATTCTTGAAAAACAACAGGATGACCGGCATTTATCGGCTGAAAAAGTCTACAAAATTCTACTGGCGGAAGGCGAGGAAATCGGTTTGGCCACGGTTTACCGGGTTTTGACCCAGTTTGAAGCCGCCGGCTTGGTTAACCGCCACCATTTCGAGGGCGGCAACTCCATTTTCGAACTGAATAGCGGAAGCCATCACGATCATGTGGTGTGCATGAAATGTGGCAAGGTCGACGAATTTACCGACGAAGAGATTGAAAAACGCCAACTGGAAATCGCCGACCGGCTGGGCTACACACTGGTCGAGCACAGTCTTTATCTTTACGGCTATTGCGCTAATTGCAAGAGCTCTTAATCTGATTCCGCATGTTTAAACCTCTTATACTTTATATAGGGCTGCGCTATACGCGCGCCAAACGCCGTACTCAATTTATTTCCTTCATTACCCTGACATCGGTCCTTGGCATTGCGCTGGGCGTGACGGCCTTGATTACGGTATTGTCGGTGATGAACGGCTTCGAAGCCGAATTGCGCGAACGCATACTGGGCATGACCGCCCATACCACCATCAGCGGTCGCTCCGGCCAGCTGGATGATTGGCAAAGCCTGGCGGAACGCACCCTCGGCATGCCGCATGTGGAAGGCGCGGCTCCGTTCATTCAAGGCCAGGTGATGGTCAATGCCGATAGGCAGGTCAGCGGCACCTTGGTGCAAGGCATCCTGCCGGACTACGAACCCAAGGTGTCGGAAGTGGCCGGTAAAATGACATACGGCAGTCTCGATAGCCTCAAGTCCGGCGAGTTCGGCATCATTTTGGGCGCGGAACTGGCGAATCATTTGGGTGTGTTCATGGGGGATAAAGTCACCATCATCACGCCGCAGGTCAATTCCACCCCGGCCGGCATCTTGCCACGCCTGAAACGCTTTACCGTGGTCGGTGTATTTAAGGTCGGTATGTACGAATACGACCGCAACATGGCGATGATACACATGGATGACGCCGGCAAATTGTTCCGGATAGAACCGGCGGTCTCGGGCTTGCGCTTGAAGCTGGATGACTTGTTCAACGCGCCGATGATTACCCAGAGCATGGCCGACGCATTAGGCTCCGACTATCGGGTGAGCGACTGGACCCTGGCGCACAGCAATTTCTTCCGCGCCGTCCAAACCGAAAAACGGGCCATGTTCATTATTTTGCTGCTGATTGTGGCGGTGGCCGCATTCAACATCGTCTCGACCTTGGTGATGGTGGTGACCGACAAGCGCGGTGATATCGCCATATTAAAAACCCAGGGCCTGACCAATCTGTCGGTGATGGGTATCTTCATCGTGCTGGGCTGCGTAATCGGCAGCATAGGCACCCTACTCGGTACCTTGGGCGGCGTGGCGCTAGCTCTCAATGTGGAAACCATCGTGCCGGCCATCGAAAAAGCCTTTGGCGTGCAATTCATGGCCGCCGATGTCTATTACATCAGCGAAGTGCCGTCCAAATTGATCTGGCTCGACGTTTACTGGATTGCCGCCATGGCTTTTTTCTTGTCCTTGCTGGCTACCTTGTATCCGGCCTGGCAGGCTTCCCGCATCAATCCGGCGGAGGTGCTGCGTTATGAGTAAGCCCGTGATTTTAGAATGCCGGCAACTGACCAAGCGCTTTGTCCAAGGCGATTTGAATGTCGAGGTGTTGAAGGGCGTCGACCTGTCGGTTCATGCCGGACAACGCGTCGCCATCATGGGCGCCTCCGGTTCCGGCAAGAGCACCTTGCTGCATTTGCTGGGCGGCTTGGAAAAACCGACTTCCGGCGATGTGGTGCTGGATGGTTACGATTTGAACAAGGTCGGCGCCGGCAAACTCAGCCAGTTGCGCAACCAGTCCCTGGGTTTTATCTACCAGTTTCATCACCTGCTGGGCGAGTTCACCATTTTGGAAAACGTGGCGATGCCGTTGCTGATCGGCAGGCAGTCGATCAAACAGGCGCGGGAGCAGGCGACCGATTTGTTGAAAAGGGTAGGCTTGGGTCATCGGATCGAGCATAAACCGGGCGAATTGTCGGGTGGCGAGCGTCAACGCGCGGCGGTGGCCAGAGCCTTGATCAACAAACCCAAATGTGTGTTGGCCGATGAGCCGACCGGCAATCTGGACAGTAAAACCGCCGACCAGATTTATCAATTGATGTTGGAGTTGAATCAGGAATTACAGGTCAGCTTTTTGGTGGTGACGCACGACCCCGATCTGGCGGGGCGCATGGATCATGTGCTGCATATGGAAGATGGTTTGATTGTTTAAAACAACAGGCGACAGGCGAAAACGCCTGATCAGTTGTTACCTTTGTTGTTTATGCCCGCGGTAACGGCAGGCATTGCTTGTCGATAGTCGGCTAAACCGAAGCTGTCCTTAATCGGGCGAGGGGAGATTATTGTGATGTGGCTGCGTACAAGCTGTGAAATGACCTTTGATGTCATTGTTCCCACGCCGTTTATTTTGATGTTGCGCCCCCGAAACGGCGCGAATCAATGGGTGGCAAGGGAGTCGTATACCTTAAAGCCGACCGTGCCGGTGTTTGAATATACCGACGATTATGGCAATCTGTGCCAGCGTTTGATTGCCCAGCCGGGTCAGTTTTTCGTGCGTACCAGCGCCGATATTCATACCAGCGAACAGATCGATGTTTGCCCAGGGGCGCGGTTTGATGAAGTGCAAAATCTGCCGAATTCGGTCTTGACCTATTTGTTGCCGACCCGCTATTGCGAATCGGACCGCTTCATCGAACTTGCCCAGGAGATCGTCGAGGGTGTAAAGCCCGGTTATGATCAGGTGGTGACCGTCAACCAATGGTTGCGGGATAATATCCGTTTCAATCCCGATTCGCCTTATTTTCAAATGTCGGCCGTGGAAGTCAACCAAGCGGGAGAAGGGGTTTGCCGCGAATTGGCGCACTTGGGCATCGCCTTGTGCCGAGCCCTGTGCATCCCCGCCCGCATGGTGGTGGGTTATTTGTACGGTTTGAAACCGATGGACTTTCATGCCTGGTTTGAAGCTTATGTGGGCGGGCGCTGGTACACCTTCGATCCGACTCAGACCGAGCCGCGCGGCGGCAGAGTGATCGTCGCCTATGGCCATGATGCCGCCGATGTCGCTATTTTCACCCAGTTTGGTCCGGCGCTGCATCCCTTGCAGATGTCGGTCAGCGTTGAACGGCTGAACGGTCCGCCGGAGTAAAGCCGATGCAACGCATACGCATACGGCATGTTACCGAATACATCTTTTCCAGGCCCGTCACGCTGAACCAGCATCAATTATTGTTGCGGCCGCGCGAAGGCCATGATGTGCGTATCGAATCCTCCCAATTGGAGATCAGTCCTGAATACATTATCAAATGGTATCGGGATGTCTTCGATAATTCCCTGGCCGTGGTTAACTTTCTGAAACCGGCCGATAGGCTGAATATAGCCAGCACTGTAGTGATTCAGCATTACGAGGATTCGCCGTTGAATTTTTCGGTGGAGGAATATGCGCTGAATTATCCCTTTGTCTACAAGGAAGGGGAGCGCACCGACCTGGCGGCATACCAACAATCGGTATTCATTCACGATCAGCCGGCGATCGTAAGCTGGTTAAACGATATTGGTTTGCGCACGCGCAGCATGGAAACGCTTGAATTGCAATCGATGCTCAATCAGGCGATTCATAGTCAGTTTCGCTATCAAATGCGCGAGGAAGCCGGGGTTCAGTCGCCCGAGCAGACCTTGCGCATCGGTAGCGGTTCCTGCCGGGACTATGCCACCTTGTTTATAGAAGCCTGCCGTTGCCTGGGATTGGCTAGCCGCTTCGTCAGCGGTTATCTGCATGCGCCGGCCACCGAAATCGGCAATGCCTCGACTCATGCCTGGGCGGAAGTCTATCTGCCCGGTAGAGGTTGGCAAGGCTTCGACCCGACCGTGGGCGAATTGACCGGCAACCGGCACATCGCGGTGGCCGTCGCCCGTAACCCCGAAGCCATACCGCCGGTATCGGGCAGTTTCATCGGTCCGGGACCGACCATGCCGACCATGTTGGTCAATGTGCAGGTCAATCTGCTGGATCGACTCTTGTAACGACGGTACTACTGCATTTCGGTCGAGTGAGGACAGTTTCGGCAAGCCGCATGCCGTGCAGGGTCAAGTGTATTCGACGAAATGGCATTAACCCAGCGGTTTACCCTCCGCATCAAACCGTAATGAGGTCAATTCGCCGTCGGCGTCGGTGATGTCGGCCTGGCTGAGTACGCCGTTGTCGTGGTATTGGTAATCGTGCAGCAGTTCGATTTCGCCATACACCAGTTTCTCGCAACGAAGCAAGCGTTGTTCCGCGTCAAAATAGCCCCGAAAAAAAGTATTGCGGTTTTCCCGGTCGCTGTCTTGCAATTCGTTGACCAGTTTCAAGGGGAGTTTCACGCCGCTATAGCTGACGAAATAACGGCTTTCGCATTGTTCTAAGTTCATGGTGTTGATTTATCCAAATTAAAACTTACAAAAAGCAAGGTTTATGCCGGCTGTATAGGGCCTGAATCGGCGGGCCTTGGGCCTGGCATGGCCTGTCATAAATTGCGCGCCGGCATCGGCTATTGTCGGCTTTGCGACATAGCCGATGCCGGTGAACGGTTGCGAAGCCCTGGAATAGCGTTGCTTAATTTCTGGCGCCGATTTTGCTTGATCAGGGTTTTCAACCTGATCGGCGCTTATGAAACTGTTTTTGGATTGGTCGTCTTATGAAAATGCCGGCATGGGCGATGCTTATGCCGACATCCCCAAAAAGGGCGGGGATTACGCCAAGGCCGTGGCGGTCTGCATCGGCAGCAAACAGTGCGAACAAGCCGGAAAAGGCGTCATGTGCCCCAGCTTTCGGATCAGCAATAATCCGGTTTTATCGCCGGGTGGACGGGTAAAATTGTTGAAAGCCGCGCTGAATTCCGATGACGAGGCGGCGTTTTTCAATCCGGCCTTGGCCGATGCGATGGCGCTATGCGTGTCCTGTAAGGGCTGTAAGCGCGAGTGCGAAAACGAAGTGGACATGGCCTTGATCAAGGCCGAGTTTCTGGCGCAACAGGCGGCGAAACAAGGCCTGTCGCTGCGGCGGCGCTTATGGGCGGATTTGCCGAAGTGGCTGCGCTGGCCTGTGTTGAAGCCGGCGCTGTCATGGCGTAACCGTTCACCTTGGTTGGCGAAATTGCTGGAAGCGGGTTTGGGCATCAGCGCCAAAGTTCGCCTGCCGGTGCCGGCGAAACGGCCGTTTCAGTATCCCGCCGGTTTCAAACAGGCACTTAAAACCGAAAACATCGATAAGCAAGTGGTGCTGTTTGTCGATACCTTCAATCATTATTTCAATCCGGAAGCGGCCGAGGCTGCGCAAAAGCTGTTAACCGCCGCCGGCTATCAAGTGCATGTCGCGATGCCGTCCGCCGACGATGAACCCGAGCGGCCTTTATGCTGCGGGCGTACCTATTTTTCCAATGGCAGGCTAGACAGGGCCAGGGATGAAGCTCGGCGATTGTTGAAGGTCTTGGAGCCTCATGTGCAAGCCGGCTACAGCATAGTGGGATTGGAGCCATCCTGCATACTGAGTTTGCGCGATGAATACCTGAAACTGGGTTTGGGCGAGCCGGCGCAAAAGCTGGCGGCAAAAGTGTTTCTGCTGGAAGAGTTCATTGTCAAGGAGCAAACCGCCCAGCGTTGGACTTTAAAGTTTCAAACCTTGAGCGGCGTGCCGCGCCTGCTGCTGCATGGCCATTGCCATCAAAAAGCGGTCGGCGCGATCAAATCGGTCCGTAAGCTGCTGAAGCAAGTGCCGGGTCTGGATTTTGAATTGATCGAAGCGTCCTGCTGCGGCATGGCCGGCAATTTCGGCGTCGAAGCCGAGCATTACGCCCATTCCCAAGCCATGGCCGAGTTGGCTTTGTTTCCGGCTCTGCGCGCCGAACCCGGCGCGCTGTTAGTCAGCAACGGATTTTCCTGCCAGCAACAAATCGAAAACGGCGGCTTCGGCAAGCCGTTGCATCTTGCCGAAGTTTTGTGCCTGGCCTTACCGTCATCGGAGTGATGTCATGAAATTACATATCGAAAAATCCTATCTGGAACCCTTGTTGGCGGCGCATCCGCGTTTGAATGCCTTGAACGAGCAATTGCGTTTCGGCGGCAAGGCTCAGGTTTCCTTTGATCAGCTCAGCGAAGCCGAACTGGCCAGTCTGGCGGGAATGTATCTGCATGCCGGTGAAGCGTTTCAGCAGAAGGCGGCCTTGATCAACGCCCTGATCGGCGCGTTAGCCGATAACAGCACCCGTTACGGCGCCGAGCAATTGGAAATTCTGCTGCCCGATATTGCCCGGTATTTGTTAACAGGGGCAATACGCGGCTGGTTGTTTCATGTCGAAGCTTCCGGTAGAACCCTGGCTTATCTGATCACGCGTCTGGATTACACGCCGCCGGGCGAGGAAGAAGCCGGACGGATTTTGATCGAGCTGAAAGCCAACAGCAAGGGTAAGATCGTCAATGAAACCCTGATCATACGCAGCAAGGATTTGGCCGGTAAGACCATACCCGAAATTTTTGCCGGCAAGGGTTATCTGAAGGAAACTCAGGACTTGATTGCCGGTTATGACGAAGCCGCCGGCCGCTACTTTGATTGGCGGGCGCGCTATGGCGAACAATTTTCCGGCTGGGGCACCGGGGTTTATGCCGACGACCCGACCGCCAGCCATCGCAGCAGCGACTGGACCCGCAAGAATACCGTGGTGCTGTCGTCCGGCGGCGGTGCCTGCCGGCTGGTCAACGACGAAAACATTCTGAGCGAACGGGCCTTGAGCCTGGATGCCTCGGGCGATATTTTGGGCAATTATCTACGCAAGGCCGGCAAGAGCATGCGCTACGACAGCAAGACCGAGTCGGCGGTGGAGGCATTCAAGGACGAGATTCCGCCCGGTTTGTTCACCGAGTTGCCGGTACACGGCTATATCCTGACCTTTCATCTGGAATTGCATCATCATGTCTGGGTGCACGTCGACGATATGCAGCCTTATGTTTATCAACCGGAATTGAAACAGAAGCTGATCTTGCCGCCGGAGCAGACCGATTTGATCGACATTCTGACCGCCGAAATGGATATGTTGACCGACGACATCGTGGAAGGAAAATCGGGCGGGACTACCGTGTTATGCGCCGGGCCGGCCGGCGTGGGCAAGACCCTGACCGCGGAAGTCTATTCCGAAATCATCAAACGGCCGCTATACCGGGTGCATTCAGGGCAATTGGGCTTGAATGTAGCCGAAATGGAAAAGACGTTAAAGGAGACTCTGATCCGGGCTCAGCGCTGGGGCGCGGTGATGCTGATCGACGAGGCCGATGTCTATATCAAGAAACGGGCCGACAATCTGGCTTCGAATGCGGTAGTCGGGGTGTTTTTGCGGGTGTTGGAATATTTCAACGGCCTGCTGTTCATGACCACCAACCGGGTCGACGATATTGATGAAGCCATTATTTCCCGCTGCATCGCGATGATCCGCTATCACTCGCCCGATCATGCCGACCGCTGCAAAATCTGGCGGGTGATGACCGAACAGTTTGCGCTACCGGTGGCCGATGGCGTGGTCGAGCAGTTGGCGGCATTGTTTCCCGGAGCCAGCGGCCGAGACATCAAGGGCCTGACCAAGCTGGTGGCCAAGTTTTGCCAGCAAAAACAATTATTGCCGGAGATCGAGGTATTCAAGCGCTGCTCGGTTTTTAGAGGCTTGGAAATTGTCGAGGCGCGGGTAAGTTAATATGCCGTCTATCAGCATCATGCCGACGGCTGAGCGGACTTGTGCTGAGCGAAGCCGAAGTAGCCGAAGCCTAGTTTTGCTCTGCCATCGACAGGTTTCCAGCCTGCAATAGCGGCTAAATTAACTGCCGGCAATAAAATCGTTCTTTACTTCCTAGGTAGTATGGCAGAGAATCCGATTCGTCCATTAGCCGATCAAGTTGATTGTTAGGGCGATAGGTTATCGGGAAACCTTGCCTTAGGGGGGGCTCTATGAAAGAACGTATCACGATGCTGAGGTTAATGCAGCAAGGCTGGATACCGGTCTTGACCGGAACGGTGAGCGCCGGCGTCATCCTATCATTGGCAAATTCGGCCGGGATGGCGTATGTCACGGCGTTGTTGTTGATGACCTTATATTTTGTCGCGATAGCCGCCAACCGAATCGACGCTAGAGCCGTGGTTACCGTCGCCGCCGAACGGATACTGCGGCGGGTCATTCAAAAAATCAGGGATTTTCTAGTCATTGAGGCGCTGGCTGATGGGGGCGGGAATACTCAGTCACCCTGTGTGCCGCCACTTGATTGGGTCAAGAATCAAGCCGGACAATCGATTAGTGCCTTGCCTGAAAATGTCGCGAGACTGGCGCGATGGCTCGAATCGCGCTTGTCGGCTGTTATCGGATCGGCAAGCGCGCTTGACGGCCGCAACCTGATTGAAGGGTTCAACAATAGCAAAATCGTGCTGGGTAAATTCCTTCAATCGATTAAGAGTGTCGTGTAGTTCGTGATCCGCGCTTACTCGTCCTTGCCGTAAGCATCCAGCAATATTTGCTTCGCATTGCGGCCGGCTTCGGCCAAGGCCTGAGCCTGCGCGAGCGCCAATCCCTGGCCATGCCCCGCGCCGATACCGCGAAACTCCCAGGTCTCGTATTGGGGGTGGGCGCTAATCGTATCCGGGCAGGACGGCAGTTTCAGCGTGTTGCGGAAAATCTCGCAGCTGATGCTTTCCTCGTTGTCTGGGTAATACAGATGGATGAATAACTCGCCGTCTTTGCGGCGCTCCCGGCGTATGTCCAGAATCCGGTTTTCCGCAAATAGCAAATTCATATCGCCAGCGGCGATTTGCCGCTGCCAGCGCTGATCACCGCCGTTGGCGAACGGCAGCCAGTTCAAGCCATTTTCCGACGCCAGCTTATCCAGCCATTGCAGTAATTCAATATCGACCTGCCCGCCACGGCGCGGCTTGGCATCGGGCAATTGGCCTAGAAACACCATGCAATGCGTGGTGTCGCACAGCGATTCGGAATCGGCGTGGCGATGACTGCCGTGGCTACCGTTCCAGGCAATCACCGCCCGCATTGCCTCGCGGGCACTGCCGGTCAGGGTTTGGGCTTCGGCGGCCAGCACGGCGTCGGCATAACTGTCGACATCGGTTTCCAGTACCGTAGGTCCTGCGCCGGATTGATGCAGAATGCCGCTGACCGAACGCTCGGAACGGCTGCCGCGGGCGGAGGACACGATGCGGAATTGTCCGCAGGTGGTGAAACGGCTGTTCTGCCAGGTGACTTCCGGGCAATCGGTTTGGGCTTCCCAACTGGCGCGGTCGGTCGGCGCTAATAAGTGGACGCGGACGGCGGCGAAGCGGATAGGGTGGGTTTTTCGCCAGTTTTTCAACAAGGCGGCGGCTTTCGCTAACACCGCCGCGCCGTTAACGCCGCGTTGCCTGAATAGCGCCAGAAAAACCGGATGATCAGCCGGCCATGCCACCAGCAAATGCCCGGCCAAGGGCTGGCCGTCGGCGCTCGATACCGTGCCGGTCTTCGCCAGCGCCAGCAGTTGCCGCAGCAGTTTTTTATCCGCCTCGCATTGCCCGGCCAGGGTCGAGTTCGGCGCTACGCCGTTTTGCGTCAAGCCTCGGAAATACTCAGGTTGAGACAGCAGCGCCGCCCGCATCGCCAGCGCTAGTTCCGGCAAGCTTGTTTGCAAAGCAAAATTGCCGGCCGTATCGCGTTCGCCCAGATAAGACCGCCAATCCTGAACTTGGGCAGGCGCTTGAATCAAGCCTTGTTCGTTGATCGCCGACAGCAGCAAGCGGTAACGCTCGGGCCGGAGCTGCTCGCGGCGCTGCAGCAATTTATCGGTATCGCTGGCGGCCAGTTCGGCGGCCAATACCTCGGGATTGGCCTGACTCAGTGCCGCCGCGTAAGGGATTTTCAGCAAGGAGCCGGGTGGTAACGGGCTATCTATATCACCGCCACTTTCCAGTATCCGCCCGGATACGAGACTCATCAGCAAGTAGCCGCTGGTGCCGGCTTCGTTAAACGCCGAACCCAACAGTTCGCCCAGCTTCGGTGACAGCGCGCACGGCTCGGCTGGCCAGCCGGCATTGATTACCAGTCGGCTCAACAAGGTTCGGTCGTTGCCGTTCAACTCCGCCCCCTGTTGGATACGGGCTTTAAGCCCTTGTAGCTCGGTTTCCGTCGGCCATATCCCGGCTTCCTGCCCGGCTAGTTCGCCGCTGAAATGCATCGCCGCCGCTTCCTCCGCCCAGGCAGGTAAGCGGTCGCCGCAGCTGCGATAGCTGGCTTCGTGGAAAAGTTCGTGGCGCAGGTAAACCGCTTCATTCAAGCCGCCTTGCGGCTGCCGGCGCAGATAAATGCCGCCCGGTCGCCAGCCGCCGGCATGCCCGCCACTGAAATTGCCGCCGGTCAACGCCGCAAATACCCGTACCGGATTGTTCTCGCTGGGTATGTGATAACCCATGGCCGCGAGTTCCGCGAGCGCACTGCTGCCAGTTTGCCGCAAATCGGCTTGCTGGGCGAGGGCGCCGAAAAACAGAATTGCGGCGCCGGCTTCGAAAAAAAGTCCGGCGCGAAGTCTGCGCCCACATGTTGATTGGAAAATGTTCAAGGCGATGGTAATCCAGGTGTTTGTGGTCCAGCAGGGATGAATTAAGATGGCCCTAAGCGTAGTCCACCGTCAGCGCTTTCGGCAAATGCGAACGATGAACCAATGTGATTTGTGTTCAAGCGAGCGCCTGCCACATTGTATTTCCGTTATCGGCTTTGTTAAAATAAACGCCGTTACCGATCATTTATCGGAGTGTAGCTCAGCTTGGTAGAGCACTGCCTTCGGGAGGCAGGGGCCGGAGGTTCGAATCCTCTCACTCCGACCACTTCGCTGTCTTGGGGATGCTTCCAAGCCGTTTGACCAATCAAAAATGACGCAACGCCTGCCGCATTTCCCGCGAACTCCACGATTACCTTGAAATTGCCTGTATGTACGGTTATCGGGTCAAGTTAACCCTAACAGACCTCAAACCCTGGAAGGCAAGGCGATCGATACCATCACTACCGCCGAAAAACGCCGAATATCTGTTTATCGACCATCAGCAAATCGAGCTAAACTGGATCAAAAAACTACAGGTGTTGACGCCCAATGCCAAATTTAGCGAGGTCGTATTTTGAGACAGAAGGGTAGGCCGGAATATGCAGACAGGCGTTTCCGGCGGGATAAATTTGCCGGAAATGTCTGCTTTTTAAGTGGCTATTCGGCTCTAGTGCTTCTTTCATCGTTGCCAAGAACTAGGAATTAATCCCTGCCCATCTGCTTTCCAATTTTCAACTTCTACTGTGTTTGGAATTTCACCCCAGATTGAGTTATCAGCATGCTCTAGCACGATAATCTGGTATCGATAACTGGCGGCTCTGAGACCGGCCTCAAGCATCTCAAAGATTCTCTTGGTTGCTCGCACATCTACATCTCTTTCAACTCTTAGCTTTTTCAGGCCTTCTGCGTCAGCGTCGAGTTGGTTGGCCCCTGATGCAGCACTGGGAAAATACACTTGGCTCGGTTGATCGATCACTATGAAGCTAAATACAGGGGAATGAGACAGTTCATCTTTCGACAGGAACTGGTGCAATGCCAGAAACGTAGCTATGTGATAGCCCATCCAGTTAGCTCCACTTCCAACTTCCCACAAATATTCCTTTTTATCGTCCCTCCGAAAACTGAGAGTCAATTCGTTTTTGTCCAAGCTGATGATTCCTCGGCGCTCTAACTTGAAATTTTCTGCGTACTCTTCGATTAATCCGCTCAATTCCTTATCGACCATGGCTTCTCGTACCGCTTTGCCAGAATTTCTAAAGTAGGCGTCCAATTTACGGAGTTCCGCTGCAATTTCTTCAATCCTGCTACCCATGTCGTCGACATTGTTCATTGCCGCAAACGTGATAAGCAAAGCCTGTATCCTTCCAATCAGAACATAGACCTGACTCAGCGAGTCCTTAGTCGCGGACTCTATCTGTTGAAGTTTCAGTCTATCCATACGAGTGGCATGAAGTTGGCTCTGCACCTCGAAGAGACGGTTCTTAGCTGCCTCGATTTCCTTGTCAACAATTGGATTTTCAAATAGCGCTTGAGATAACCCATTAACACGAGCAACCTCAGCTTCGAGCCGCGACACAACCGCATTTAATTGATTTGTATGAGAGCCACAGACAATACATTCGTTCTCACTGCCTAGGCACCCCTTCAACCAATCCAAGTTGACAACGCTTCTTTGTTCGAGTTGGACTGCATCGGTAAAATCGATAGCCCGCTGGGCCATTCGCTCATAATTTCGAATTTCTCGGCGAAGCGTATCGGCTTTTGCCTGAAGCGTCTCTTCCAACGCTTGAGTTTCCTTTGAAATGGTCAAATAACTCCGGACACTTCTAAAGGCAGAATTTATACTGCTAGCAGAGGTGACCATGAGTAACGACAAAAAACACAATCGACCAAAATACAGCCTGGAATTCAAACAAGATGCCGCCAGACTGGTTCTGGAAAAAGGCTATACCCAACAGCAGGCTGCCGATCATTTGGGTATCTCGCAAAGCGCCCTGGGACGCTGGGTACGAGCGGAACGCAAACCTTCGGCCAACGAATCGGCGGTAAAAAAGTCCTGCCTGAACCTGGGGGATCATGACGAATTGATCCGATTGCGCAAGGAAAACGAACAGCTGCGGATGGAGCGCGAGATATTAAAAAAGGCCGCCGTCTTCTTTGCGAAAGAAGCCGAATAAAGTACGGGTTTATTCAGGTGCAACAGAAGACGTACCCAGCGACCGTGCTGTGTCGAGTCATGCAGGTGAGCACCAGTGCCTACTACGCATGGCTCAAGGCTCTGCAAGATGACGACAACAAACGCCAAGATCAAAAACTTGCCGAAAAAGTGAGGCAGATTTTTACCGACAACAAGCAGTGCTTTGGTTCGCGTCGTTTAGCGAATCACTTGCAGAAACAAGGTTTTGCCGTCGGCCGCTTTAAAACGCGGCGGATCATGCGAGACTTAAAGCTGAAGGTTCGCTACCCCAAACGCTTTAAAGTGACCACGGACAGCAACCACAGCGAGACCATATCCCCCAACCGGCTGGATCGCCAATTCAAGGTCGCTCAGCCGAACCAAGTCTGGACCACGGATATTACCTATGTCTGGACGTTACAGGGCTGGCTGTATGTCGCGGTCGTTATCGATCTGTTCTCCCGCCAAGTGGTGGGCTGGGCCATTGACGACCATATGCGGACCTCGCTCTGTATCAAGGCATTACAAATGGCCTTCTGGCGCCGCAAACCGCCGCCTAGTCTGCTACATCACTCGGATCGAGGCAGCCAGTATGCCAGTCGGGAATATCGGCAACATCTGGCGGTGATGCGCATGGAGCAGAGCATGAGCCGGAAAGGCAATTGTTGGGATAATTCGCCGACGGAACGCTTTTTCCGTAGTTTGAAGCATGAACAGCTCAACTACGAAAAATTCAAAACCCAAGAGGCGGCGAAACTGAGCGTGATCGACTACTTAGCTTTTTACAATGGCCGTCGATCCCACTCAACATTGGGTTATCAATCCCCGATCGAATTCGAGCGGGAATTTTCGAGAGACGCTGCCTAAACAGGTGTCCGGTTTTTGTTGACCATTACAATATGCATCACGCTTCACTTCCACTACATCATCATCCGTTTCGATGCCTATGGTTGTGGCCTCCGATTCACTCGAAAACAAACGATATAATGCTCGTTGAAACTGGAAAGTGTAGCCAGCGATTTTGGGGCCAGCACCGACGGTTACCATAATTCTATCTGCTCGTTTTTACGTTATGCCTCTAATCCTGACATTTTACAAATAAAGATTACAACTCATCCCCTTGCAACGGTTCACGCTTTGGCACTTTGGCCAAAATAGCCTGAAAGGCTGATTTGTCGGCACGTTCCGCTCGACTTTGCAAGTATTCTTCGGCGGCTATTGCCGACACTTTTTCAGCAACAGCACTAGCAATGAATTGGTTAATGGACACGCCTTCTTTACTCGCCAGTTCTTTAATATGGCGGTGAACGGAATCCGGCAAACGTAGACTTAATGCACTCATACTAATCGCTCCAGCAGGGTTTTTGGCGTGATGGCGTCGACGCCGAGGTTCTCGACGTAGGTCAAATCTTTGAAATTCATCGTTCCTTGGCTTGTTTTATTTTCCGTTTTTTAACGTAAATTCCCTCAGGAGAAGCATTGTGACCAATATACATACAGGCACCAGTGTGAGTAACTTTAATAGTATTTTTAGAGATGGCAAAATTTAGAGTGCATTCATCTTCAGCTGAAAAATAAGTAGCAATACAGCCATCAATTTTCATGTTGCCTTTAAAAATTGCTTGTGTCGTGGACGATCCGTCGTCGTTTGCCCGCGGCGACCAGTAGGACTCAAGATCAAATGAATAAGCTGTTGGGTTGGCGCTTGCTTGGTGTATATCTAGTTTGCTTGGTAGAAAGCCTTTGCCTTTATCCAAAATGTAAGAACCTGAGAGAGTTTTCCCTGATAGACAAAAACCTTCCGCCCAAGAAGCAGTCGAGTAAATAAAGATAATTAAAATTAAAAACTGTTTCACCGGCTAAGCTCAAAATCACGAAAGTATTGTCATCTGTATGGTGTTTTATTTGGTAGGGTTCGACCTTAGCGGCCACGCCTAATCTAGCTATCTCCCTTACCTGACACTCACCCTCCCCGCCAAACTATTCCCCTGCACCGCCTCGTTATACATATCAAACCCTGTAGCCGGAGGAATTGCGGCGTTGCCGGGACGGGCCACCCGCCAGACCTGATACAAGGTCAATTCGCCGCCGGACTGTAGTTTGGCGACGCGGACGATGCGGTCCGGGAAGCGTTGGGTTTCCTTGATGTTGGCCCAGTAACTGTCTTCCTTGGGCTGGATTTTGGCGTCGGCCAGGTAGGTTTGGTCATTTTCCTGGCCTTCCGCCAAGCTTGGAATACCGTCCTCGATTACCACGAACTCGCTGCCTGGCATAGGCCGGCCAGCGTCTGCATTGCGTTTGACGCGCACTTCGCTGACCACTGCATCGCCGGGTTTCAGGTCCTGGCTCATGTCGAACAGTTCGCTGCCGTTGGCGGTGATGCGGCGGAAGCTGCGTTGCACCTCCAAACCGGCGGCGCGGGCCGCCAAGGCCTGATAGGGCACTTCGACCGCAACCGTGGCGCTGGCGATTTCGTCGGTATTCAGTTCGGCGACGCGGATTTCGGTCAGGTCGGGACTGTCGCCGAATTGGCTGAAGTTGCCCAAATAACCGCCCGGAATACGTTCCAAATTGCCCAGCGCAAAGCCGTTCTTGGTGCTTGCGCTTATCGTGCGGGCTTTTTGTTTAGCGGCCGTTGCCGCTTCCTTGCTGAGTAGTTCACGGCTGTTGAAGATCACCTGGGCGGTGTCGTAGGTCGAGGTCCAGTAGCCGTTTTTCTGGATTTGCAACAATAGCTTTTTCAGCTTGGCTTCCAATGTCGGCGGCAAGGCTTGGGCATCGTACAGCGCGCCCAAACCGGAGGAAATCAGGCTGGGTAGGCCGAAACCGAAGCCTAGCTGTTGATACAGCTCGCCACGATTTTGCTGATAATTGGCGGGGTCGATGGATTCCAAGGCTAGCTGCAGACGTTTGACCAACTCGTTTTTTAGCTCCGGTTGATCCTTGAATTGCTGGTTGAAACTGTGCCAGTTCTGAGCTTGGTAGGCCGTTATCAGGCGTAACGCGGCGACCAGGTCGGCCGCGCCGGCATTCGCGTCGGCGGCGGTCTTGGCGACGAAGTCGGCCTGTTGTTGCCAGGGCGAGCGATAGATGGTGCCGGCCTGGGCAAAACCGGCCAGCAGGAAGCCGTCGACCGGAGCGTTGCTTTCGGCTTGGGTCGCCAGCCATTCCATGCCTTTGTAATAGGCGTTGTTAACGCCTTCCAGTTGCAAGTCGTTGGCGTATTTCAAGGCCTGCATCGCGATCAAACTCACTGGCACGCTGGCTTCGCCGTCGCCGGGCCACAAACTGAAACCGCCGTCGGCTTTTTGGTTCTGGATCAGTTTGCGGATACCCAGCGCCGCGTTTTGCTTGGCGCGTTTCAAGATGTTTTCCAGAGGCCCTAATTGTTCGGGTTTCAGCCCGGCACGCTCGATCAGATCCATCAGCACCATATTTGGCACCGTGCTGTGCGCCAGTTGCTCGGTGCAGCCGTAGGGGTATTGCACCAGCATTGCCGCCGCTTGCAGTGAGGCGCCGAGTAGGCCGGAATTAACCCGGACGCTGACTTGGCGCGGTTCGGCCTGGGCTGGCAAATCTATACGCAACAGATTGTCCTGCTGGCTGCTGCTATAGACTTGCGGCAATGCGGCGGCTTTTAATGGGATCTCGAATTCCTCGGTTCCTCCAACCCGGACGCCAGTGGGCGCGGTCAAGCCAATTTGCAGTGCCGCCGCGTTGTTATGGTCGTTAGCGGTCAAACGCAACGGCCATAACTGTTCGGCCTTGCCGGCCAGCTCGGTTTGCGGGGCAGTGTCGCCGCTTTGCAGTTGCAGGGTTTGCGGTACACCAATGTTGCCCGAAACCTTAACCGGCTCGGTCAGATGGTTGGTCAGCTTCACCGCCAATTCCACCTCGTCGCCTTGCCGCAGAAACTGCGGGCCGACCATGTCCACCGCCACGTCGGTGACGCTGCGGAACTGGCCGGTGGTTTCGCCGATCCGGCCGTCCTTGTCGCTGGCGACCGCTGTGACCAGCCATTCGGTGATGTTGGCCGGCATGTCGACGTCGATAGTGGCGACGCCGTTGGCATCGGTGATCACATGCGGAAACCAGCCGGCGGTGTCGCGCATGGCTTTCTTCGCCAGCTTGCTCTGGCTTTTCAGGGCGCTGAGCGCGAAGTTGGGTTTACGCAGCAAGTCGGCGTAACCGTAGCCTTGCAGGTCGTCGGAATAGTAAGTCGACAGGTTGCTGCGTTGCAGCGGATAGAAAAAGTCGAAGATGCCGGGGCGAAATTCAGCTTGCACCGCATACACGGCGCGGTCGACGATGGAGACCGCCAGTTCGGTATTGGCTGACGGGCTGCCGTCGGCGCGTTTCACTTCCAGCCTGACTTTGGTGGGTTTCAAGGGTTCGGTTTCGGTCTTTTCCGGTTGGATCGCGATCTGCAGGCGCTTCTCCTTGGGTACGATTCTAAATCCCAGGGTTTGCTCCTTGTATTTGCCGCCGGCCACCGGCACCGTGACGGTGTGGTAGAAGCCGGTGCCGTATTCGGGTTTGGCGGTGATTTCGAACCAGCGGCTGCGGCCTTGCATTTGGGTGCCTCGGCTGTCGAACAAGCGGGAGCCGCCCACGGTTTCCCAGACCGGGCCGCTCTCGTTGTTACCCCAGGATTTGGGTAGCAGGGCGAAGACCTTGGCTTGCTCGCCAGGGCTGAGGATGGTGGTCGGCGTGTACAGCTCCAGTTCCGGATTATCGGCCACCGCTTCGCCGCCGTTGCCGGCCACGATCAAGGTGCTGGGCTGAGAACTGGCCGGATGATTTAGGCTGCGGCCGTCCAGGGTTTCCAGGCGGGCCACGGCGGTAAGGCGGCCGAATTCCTTCAAGGCCGGGATCGTCAATTTCTGCCGGCCGTGCTCGTCGGTGGCAAAATCCAGTTTCACTAAACTATGTTTGGCCGTGCCCGGCTGCTCGATTAACACATCGATTACGCCGCCGGCCTTAGGCGCAGGCTTGCCGTCGGCATAACTGGATTGCAGCAGCAACTGCAAATCCTGATCGCCGACCGCCGCCACGGTTTTATTGAAGCTCAGCGCCGGCTGGGCTTCCGAAAGGGTAGCGTAGAGGTTATCGGTTAATACTGCCGTGCCGCCGCTTTGATCCTGGGCGCGTACCATCAGCGTATAAATCCATTCCTGATCGGCTTTTTCCTTATCGCCGGCCGGAACGGTAAATTCGAAACTGCCGTCGCCGCTTTCATCCAACTTGGCTGCGGTTTCCCAGGGATTGCTCAGTTCGACGGCCTGGCGTTCCTCGATGGAGCTATACAGGCGCTTGGGTTGGGTCAAGGGCGCGGCGGATTTGACTTGGCCGAAATAGTCGTTTCCGGCCGCCAAGCCGGCGCCGGCTTCGGCGACGAACTGCGGCGCCTCGAATTTTTTCCGGTACAAAAACACTTCGAACTTGACGTTTTGCGGCGTGCCGCCGCTGTAACGCTTGGCGCGGAATTTCAGCTTGAACGGTTGGCCGGCTTGCACGACCGGGCTTCTATCCAGCCATTCCAGGTAAAAAGTCGGCTTGATGTAATCGCGCACTCTAAATTCGCCGCCGTAAGCCTTGTGGTCAATCTCGGCCAGCAAGCGGTACAGGCCGGGTGTCTGGCCGGGATCGAGATCGAAGCTGCCGGAAAACGAGCCGAAATCGGTCAATGTGGTTTGGCCTTGCAAACCGGTGGCGTTACCGTCGGCGCGGATCAGCGAGACGCCGGTCTGTTTGGATTGGAAGGCCGGTATTTTCAACTGGCCGTCCTGCAAATTGCGGACGATGCCCTTGTAATAAAAAGTCTCGCCGGGCTTGAAGATGGGCCGGTCGGTCAGGACGAATACCGAGTCGTCCTTGGCTTGGGTCGGCAGGAAATCGGTGGCGGTCAGCGCGGTGCGCACCGCTTCGCCGGGCTTGGCGGCGGGTGCATCGACCCGTACCAGCAATTTGCCGTCCAATACGCCTTCGGGATTGTTGAAACTCAGTTCGCCGGCGGCGTTGGTGGCTTCCGGCACGGCTTGCCAGCGGCCGCGTCCGTCGCGGTAGCTGACCTTGGCGTTGGCGACCGGTTGCAGGTCGCGGTTCATCGCCCGCACCAGCAATTGTTCGCTGGATTGCTTGACCTGTACCGACAGACTACTGACCTGAATCAGGCATTGGGCCTCGGTCTTGCCTTGCACGGCCTGCAACAGATAAATCCCGTCGGGTAGCGGGTCGAGCGTGAGTTGCCGGATTTTGTAACGATTTTCGCTCCAGGCATCTTGATCGAACCACCAGCCCAAGTCTTGGGTGGCTTGACCGTTGTGTTGCAAATCCAGATAACTTTCCTTGACCACCTGAAAACCGCCGGGTGGAGCGACCAGAATTTGCTGCGGCACCAACACCAGCGGCTTTTCGGTGACGGTCATCACCGAGCCGCCGAAGTTGGTTTCCTTCAAGGATTTACGAAACTCCACATCCAGCATGCCGCGAAACAGTTTCAGCGGTGATTGCGCGGCGTTGAGGCCTTTGGCGAAATAATGGCCGGGATTTAGCTCGCTGACCGGTTGCTCGTAGCTGCGGCTGACGTTGAACTGGCCGTCCAGGAAGGTTTCCAGGTTGTTGGCTTTCAGCACCCGAATCAGCATCGGTTGATCGGTGACGGTGTAGTCGAGGCGGATGCTGGGAGATTCTGTGTTGTTGAAGCTGCGTTCGGCGGTGAGATAGAAAGGGCTGCCGGCCCAGGTGCTTAGCGGCATTAGCAGTGTCGTGAGCAATAAACAGATGGTTTGTATTCGGATGTTTGAATAATGTGTCGCTGTCGCGAAAGTGTTTTTGAAGTCGGTTCGCGGACCGACAGTCGCGATACTTTCTTTTGCGTCGCCAAAAGAAAGTATCCAAAGAAAAGGCGACCCGAATGCCGCTTTGATCCTGCGCGCCGAAGCTTTTGAACGGGGTTGACGGAAGGGGCTTCCCTGCCCCTCCGCCAACGCGATGCATCCTTGCCTCGCCCCTGTCGGGCAATTCCATTCAAAAGCTTCGGTGCTCGGCGCGGCAAACGGGAGAAAACCCTCGCCTACTCCAAGGGTGCGAACAAAATTGTGTTTATTATTTTTATTGCGCCGAGAACTTGAGAATCCGATTTGTTGGAAAAAATCGAAAATGTAGGTTGGGTTTACCCTTAAGGGCATAAAAGCGTAGCGTAACCCAACAAAACCAAATCGTTGGGCTTCATTGCATTCAGCCCAACCTGTTTTTTGTTTCTGGTTATTCGGACTTCGGATATAGAGGCTATTAATACGGCATTGCCAGCGGTGGAGTAGATTGGGGTTGCTCCCGTATGCCGCGCCGAGCACCGGAGCTTTTGGCGAGAACTGCCCGAAAGGGGAGCGGCAGGGAGGCCGCTCGTCGGCGGAGGGGCAGGAGCCCCTTCTGCCGACCCTCGTCAAAAGCGAGGAGCGTAGGATCAAAGCGGCATCCGGGTGTCGTTTCTTTTGGATACTTTTCTTTGGACAAGCAAAGAAAAGTATCTCGCTTGTCGGTGCGAGAACCGACTTTAAAATAGCTGTCGCGGCAGCGAAACCTTCTACAAACAGCCGATTAACAACTATAAACCATCCTAAAATCAAGTTCATTTCACCACCTCCCGCGCCACCCATTTCCCCTCCAAACTCACTTCCGAATCGCCGGAAACTTTCCCCGCATAACTAAAAATCGGCAAACTATCAAACAATTTATCCCCATCCTGCCGCATCGCCGCCTTGGCTTTTTCGTAATCCTGTTGCCAGCGCGGGGAAAACTCGTTGGCGTCCTGGGCATTGCCGGCACCGCCGGCCAGGAACAGTTCGCGGATGCCGGCGCCGGGGTTGACGAAGGTCATCAATTGCGCGGACGAAAAACGTTGTTTGTCGCTGCCGCGTTGCCAATCCAGAATACTCAAGGATTGGCGGGCGCAAGCTTCCTTCATTCGGGTCAGTAAACCTTGCGAGGTGGCGGCCAGGAATACACTACCGCCGGCGCATTCGGCGCTAAGTTCGGCGTTGCGCAGATATTGTTGATAAGCCTGGCTGGCTTGCGGCTCGGCGGGGTTGGCGACGATCACGCCGATGGCGCCGCGCGGATTGTCGGCGTCGAAGTCCCAGACCAGCGCCAAGCCACCCGGTTCGGGACCGGGCGTCGTCGTCGAGGGACCTTCGCTAGCGACTTTGCGCCAGTCGTCAACGGTCAATGTCGGTGGCAAGCGCAAACTGGCTGCAACGGCGGCGAAGGCGTCATGCGGGATGCTGGCCAGCACGCCTTCGAACAGCGTGCCGTGTAGTTGCCGGGTCCATGGGCCGGCCGGCAGCACCAATCCGCCCAACTTGCCGTCCTTCAGATCGAAATTGAATTGCGCATTCCAGGTCGGCGAGCCGGTCAGCACCGGCAACAGATGGTTGATGAAGGCCTCGGTGCGAACCGTCAGGTTCAGCGGGGCCGGGTCGTGGTCATACATTGGCAGCACGCTGTCGATCACGTTCAACATGGCTTCCAGGCTTTGCGCCAGATAAATCCGGTGCTGGTATTCGGTCAGGAAAAATTGCTGAAAACCGATTTTCATTTCCAGGATGGGTTCGGGTAGTTTGGGTACCCTGTAACCGCTGCCGGCCAGCAATCCGGCCATCGCCGGCAAGGCCTGTTCGGCAAAAGCGCTGTCGTGGCGCAGATAACTCAATACCCAGCCCCGATTGCCGTGGGCCATGTCGTAATGCAATTCGGCATTGGCGGCGATGGCGTCGCGCAACAGGTGGGCCAGAAACTCGCCTTGCAGGCCTTGTAGGTTGAGCTGTTCGGCTTTGACTTTCAGGCTTTGCAGCAAGCCGAAAAATAGGCCGCGCGAGAAACGGTTGTCGAGCAGTGTTTTGATTTGCGGCTGGCTATCCCACCAGTTCAGAAAGGTCTGGCCCTGATTGAAATACAGCGTAAAAGCTACTGGATGTTTTTTGATGGTCCAGGTGGCCTTGCGTGGACAGTCGGCCGGGCGCCGCAGGTCGGACGAAACTACAGTGGCGGAACTAATATCGCCGCCGCTCAAGGCCGGACAGCGTTCGTCGCCGGCCGGTACTTCCTCAATATCGCCGATTCGCGAGCCGGCGGCATCCAGTTCCTGATCATCGACATTGAGCAGCTTCACCGTCAGATCCAGCATCGGCAGATCGGGCCGCGTCATCTGGCTTAGCGGCTTTTTCGAGAGTTGGAAGTAAGCGACGATGCCGGCGGTCGCGGTCAACGTAACCGCCAACGAGATGGCAATCAGGCGTTTTGAGGGCGTAAGCGGTTCCATTCGTATACTCCAAGGAAGTAGGGGTTTTCGGCGCGGGGTATCCACACCGGATCGGGCGATTCCAGCAATTCACTGACCCGCACCACTCGCACCTGGGCCTCGTCGCCCTGGGCGCCGTTATGGTAAACGGCCAGATTTTCGGCGCGGCCGGCGGCGAACAGCATCAAATGATAAGGTTCATCGTTGATCAGCGGTTTTTGGTATACCAGCAGGTCGCCGCTACGGGCCGACGCCAATTCCCGCGATTTCAGCCGAAAGTTGTAGCCGATCAGGGTTTCCGCATCGGCAAAATGGCCGTAGCGCGGATTGCCGTTATCCAGGCCGGTTTGCCAGATTCGAGGATACTGGGGCAATAATTGCCGGGCCTGCTCGGACAAGGGCGGCAGATTCAGCTTGGCCGGGATGCCTAATTTGGCGGTGCGTTTGGCGTCGCGTTGTTCCAGAGCGGTGCGGTAAGCAAAACGCACCAGGCCCGCGCAATCGCGTTGCTTGGGTTCCCATAGCGGGCTGAGCTTGCGCGCCTGCAGTAGCGCAACGTTGGTGACGACCTGCCTCAGCGCGCTTTCGTCTTCTGGTAGCAAGTAACCTAATTCTCCTGCTGCCTCGCCGTTATCCTCGCCCTCGCGTTTGGGTTCGTGGCTGATGTAATCCCGTATTTCGGCCGGCATGTCGCGCTCGGCGTCCTGGCCGGGCACATAGATTTTCGCCGGCTGGCGGTTGCCCTGGATTGCCACGTAGGCCAAAGTCTTGGTTTCGCCGGGCCTGGCCAACGGTTTTTGTATCTGGCGCCGGCTTTCGGTCGGCAGGCCTTCGTCGAGGATGATGTCCAAGTTGGCTAGAGTATGTTGTACCGCGCCACCCGGCCAATAGTTGGCGTCTATCCTGAATACGCCGACGGGCGGGGCCGGATGCACGTATAGATAAGGGCCGTAGCCGGCCTGATCGAAACTGTCGCCGTTTTGATTCAAAAAGAAGATGCCGCCGCTGTCCGAGTTGGTATCTGCCCAATAAACATGGCTTTTATCCGGTTCGTAAATATGCAGATCGGTATACACGCCATCGCTGTCGCTGGTCAGCACCACTTTCAACGGAATAGGTGAAATCACCGCATCCACTACCGTGGAGGCCTTGGCGACACCGGAGCTGTTGCTGCATTCGGCGATCACGCTATTCTTGCCCTTGGCGGCCGGAAAGGCGCGGGAAAAACCGCCGTTGGCGTTACGCACGTAGTAGCGGACGCCGTTGATGTTGACCACGATCGGATCGGCCGCCGGGTCGGAACAAGTGCCCGCCACCGTGATTTGCATCGCGCTGGTCCAGCCGCCGGCCGGTTTATCCAATGTTAAGGTCGGCGGTTCGGACGCGGTTTGCGGCGGCTTTTGCTGGCCGCGCCGGGCCAGGATGTCCGGGTCGTCGCTGGGTGTGGCGGAGGCCTGATTGTGCGTGACACACAGCAGCATAAACAGGCCGAGCGTTCGGACTAAAGAAAAGTTAAAAATCCGCATCAAGGCCTCCGTATTCGGCTATCAGGATTTTATCGAATACCGAAATGTAACAATGAAACGAGCTAACGGCAAATCTGTCGGACTTAGAATCAACCAAGGCTAGCGTCTCGCCGGATGCCCTACGTGGTAATCTTGCCGGCGAGCGGCTATGCTTGGGCATGAAAGCCATCTTCTGATGCTTAGCCTGGGAGTTTTGCCGTGGACGATTTTTGGGGTTTTATCGTGTTTTTACTGATTATTGTGCCGGTGGCGCTGGTCGTGATGTTGGCGGTGATCATGTCGCGACAGAATCGCTATCGCGATGAGATAGGGCAGGCGCTACGCAAGATCGAGCAGTCGTTAAGCGAGAACGCTAAATTGCTGCGCGAGTTGTCGCAGCGGGTTGCCGCGCCGGTCGCGGAAACATCGAGGCCGGCGGTATTCGAGTCGCACACACAGTCGATTGAGCGAGTGCTGGCCGAAATGCCGGCTGCCGCTATCGAACCGGCTCCGCCGACTACGGAATTCGCCACGGAAACTTTAGCCGAAACCATGATGGAAACCGCCGCCGAACCGGCAGTAGTGCCCGAAAATTCCTGGAGCCAAGCCGATTGGCAACCCGCCGAACCCAGCCGCTTCGAGCTGGCCGCTCAGAAAATATTGAAGGAAATCTGGAACTGGATCATCGTCGGCGAAGGCCATAGGCCGGAAGGCGTGGCCATGGAATACGCGGTGGCCAGCAACTGGCTGTTGCGGATCGGCGTTTTGATTCTGGTCACCGGCATCGGTTTTTTCCTGAAATATTCGATAGATAACGGTCTGCTCGGCGAGCAGGCCAGGGTGGCGTTGACCGTGCTGGCCGGCGTCGGCATGATCATCGGCGGGGTAAGACTGGTTGGCGGCAAGTATCATCTGTTCAGTCAGGGCTTGCTGGGTGGCGGCATCGCGGTGCTGTATTTCAGCGTGTTTGCCGCCCATAGTTTTTATCATTTAATAGAGGCCTATCCGACCTTTGCCTTGATGATCCTGGTCACCGCCTGCGCCGCCGTATTGGCGATACGCCTGGATTCGATGCTGGTGGCGATATTCGCCATCATCGGCGGCTATTGCACGCCGATATTGCTGTCCACCGGCCAGGTTAATTTCCCCGGTTTGTTCAGCTACATGCTGCTGCTCGGTGTCGGCATCCTGGCGGTCAATTGGTACAAGCAGTGGCATTTGCTGAATTTTCTGGGCTTTTTCTTCAACTACCTGCTGTTTTTCGGTTCGATGCAGAAATACGAAATCGGCTATTTTTGGCAGGTGTTGCCGTTCTTGAGCGGCTTTTTTGTGTTGTATTCGACTACGGTGTTTCTGTTCTGCCTGGTCAGCCGGACTAAATCGACGCTGCTGGATTTGCTGGCGCTGATCGTCAATGCCGCGATTTTCTTCATGACCGCCTACGATTTGATCGAGGATGCGTACGGACAAATCTGGACGGCGATGCTGACCGTGGCGCTGGCGGCGTTTTATGTAGTCCATGTCTATTATTGCCTGGCGCGGCGGGTGGCTGACCGCGAGTTGCTGGTCAGTTTCATCGGTCTGGCGGCGTTTTTCGTCACCATTACCTTGCCGCTGCTGCTGTCGAACCAATGGATCACCGTCAGCTGGTCGTTGCAGGCATTGGTGATGCTATGGATGGCCGGCAAATTGCGCAGCGCGTTTTTACGGCAGGTGGCCTACCTGCTGTACCTGATCGTGGTGGTTCGCTTGTGTTTCATTGATTTGCCCGGACAATACGGCGTGGCGATGGACGGCGATCAGGCGTTCGGCGAATTTTTGCTGAGTTTGCTGGAGCGGGTGATCAGTTTCGGCATTCCGATTGCTTCGCTGGCACTGGCGTACACCTTGATCGAAAAGCCGGCGCCTGCTTCCGAGCTGGCCTGCGAAGCCGGCAACGATGTGCCGTTGTGGCTGAAGGATAACTGGTTGTTGCAGGCGACACTGATCATCGTCGCCGGCATGCTGTTCGTGGTGCTGCAACTGGAGCTTTACCGCAGTTTCGGCTATCTGTATCCGCCGCTGCAACTGCCGGTGTTGACGCTGGTGTGGCTGGCGATGAGTATGCTGTTGTTGCTGCGCTATCTGTCCGGCCCCAGTGCATGGTTGTTGCAAGCCTTGCGGCTATTTTTGATCGGCGTGGCTATCAAGTTGCTGCTGTTTGACCTGCCGTCCTGGGACATCGATTTGGGACAGATAGCTTATGACGATAGCGTCTGGACTTTGCGCTATGGCGGCGCCTATTCCTTCCAGATGGCGCTGATGCGCTTGCTGGATTTTGCGGCGATCATAGGCTTTTTGCTGTTCGCGTTTCGCCGCTTGGCGTCTATCGGCGAAGAGGCAGGCAACATTCGGCAATGGCTGGGCGGCGCGGCCTTGGTGTTGCTGTTCGCCTTCCTCAGCTTGGAGATCAACTCGCTGCTGTATCAATACGTGCCCGGTCTGCGTTCCGGCGGCGTGTCGATTCTGTGGTCGATTTTTGCGTTGAGTCTGGTGTTTGCCGGTATCAAGCACCAAGTTTCGGCCTTCCGCTTGACCGGTCTGGCGCTGTTTGCGCTGGTGGCCTGGAAGGTGTTTTTCATCGATCTGGCACGGCTGGAACAGATTTACCGTATCGTTGCCTTCATCGTGCTGGGTATGCTGGCCCTGGGCGGCGCGTTTTTCTATATGCGCTATCAACAAACTTTTATGGGCAATAATGCCGACGAGAAAACTTCATGATCGCTAAAATCGCCCTGATCGCGGGCTTGTTTTTAAGCCAAGCCATCGCCGCAGAATCCCCCGCTTATCGGTTTAGCCGGCCGGTTGTCTGGCAAGATGGCGGACAGCAAAGCTTGCTGGCGGTGCCCTTGGACACTGCCGTCTATGCCAGTAGTGCCACCGATTTTCGCGACTTGCGCCTGACCGATCGGAATGGCGTCGAGATACCGTATCTGTTGCAAAAAATTGCCGGCAGCAAAACCGAAATTCGGCGTTTGCCCAGCCGCAGCGAAACTAAAGGCTTGGAAAAAATCGACGAAGACGGCATCGTCATCACGGTCGATTTGGACAAAGACGCCGCCAACGCCGACGGTTTGAGCGTGGTCACCTCGCAGCGCGATTTCGAGTACAACCTGCAGATTCACGGTTCAAACGACGGCGAGAATTGGCAGAAACTGGTCAACAATAGCGCCATTTACGATTATTCGCGTTACATGGCGGTGGGCAAGCGCGACATAGAATTGCCCGCTAATAACTACCGCCAATTCAAGATCGTGGTCGCCAAGGCCAGCCAGACCCGCACTGCGGAATTGCTGGAACTGACCCGAACGCTACACGGCGCGGAAGAGCTGCAACGCAACGAAAAAACCGAATTGCATAACGAGCCGCTGCACATCGAACGCATCGATTTCTGGCACAAACAATCCGAAACGTTGCCGGAAGCCGAACAAAGCTTCGAATACCCGGTCGCCGGTTTCAAAGTCAGTCAGGATGCGGAGCATAAAACCACGCTGATAGCCATCGAAACCCTGCGCCAACCCTTAACCGGCCTTACCCTGAAAACCGCCACGCCCAACTTCAGCCGCTTGGCCGAAGTGCAAATCCCGTTGCAGCAAGGCCTGGAAACCCGCATGCTAACCTTGGGCCGTGCTACGCTGGAAGCACTGCATTTTCAGGACATCAACCGCGAACAAACCGGCGTGACTTTCCCGGAACAACGCCAACCGAAATATCAAATTATTATCCACAATCAGGACAATCCGCCGCTGGCGATCGACGGCGTGATCGGCACCGGCTCCGGCTATCGGCTGTTATTCCTGCCGCAAGCCGGCCAGGATTACCAATTGCGCTACGGTTCGGACCAGGCCGAACCTTCACGCTACGACACCGTGCCGATTCGGGAGCTGTTGCGCCGCGGTTACCAAAGTACCGCCGCCGGACTGGGCCCGGAAACCGCCGTAGCGCCTGCCGAAGACAAACCGGATTTCGGCACGTTGCTGAACAGCAAATGGTTTTTGGGCGTAGCGATAGGCTTGATGGTATTGGTGCTGGGTTGGAGCTTGTATCGGGTCGGCAAGCAGGTAGGAGACTTGCCTAGGTGATAGTGTTAGGGGCTGTAAACGGTGGCAAACAAGTCGTCCAGATTTTGCAGCGAACCGCCGGTCCAGCGCCGGACCAGCGGCTCGATCGCTTGCGGATGTTGGCGGCAGATCAGTTGCGCGGCGGTTTGCACCTGATCCAGCAACTCGCGGTCGCGGCTCAAATCGGCGATCTTGAATTGAATTTGGCCGGTTTGACGGTTGCCGATGATTTCGCCGGGTCCGCGCAATTCCAGGTCTTTTTCGGCGATGACGAAGCCGTCGCTGCTCTCGCGCAAAATCCCCAATCGTTGTTTACCGCTCAACGATAGCGGTGATTGATACAGCAACAGGCAGTAGCTTTCCAGGCTGCCGCGTCCCACCCGGCCGCGCAGCTGGTGCAACTGCGATAGTCCCAGGCGTTCCGGGTTTTCGATCACCATCAAACCGGCGTTGGCTACATCGACCCCGACTTCTATCACGGTGGTGGCCACCAGCAAATCGCACTCGCCTTGCTTGAAGGCTTGCATCACTTGGTCCTTGTCCGCCGCTTTCATGCGGCCATGCACCAGGCCGATGCGCACATTCGGCAGGACTTGTTGCAGATAACTCGCGGTTTTCTCGGCCGCTTCGCATTGCAGTTGTTCGGATTCCTCGATCAAGGTGCAGACCCAATAGGCCTGTTTGTGTTGCGCCACCCAATGCTCGATGCGGGCTATCACTTCGTCGCGGCGCTCGGATGGAATCACGCTGGTGGTGACGGGTTTGCGGCCCGGCGGCAATTCATCGATCACCGAAATATCCAGATCTGAATATTGCAACATGGCCAGCGTGCGCGGAATCGGAGTGGCGGTCATAACCAGTTGATGAGGCACCAGTCCCCGGTTTTGGCCCTTGGCCCGTAACGCCAGCCGTTGCTGGACGCCGAAGCGATGCTGCTCGTCGATGATCACCAAGGCCAGGTTGTGAAAATTGACGCTGTCTTGAAACAGGGCATGCGTGCCTATCACCAAGCCGGCGGAACCGTCGGCCAGTGCTTGTAAACAAGTCTGGCGGGCCTTGCCTTTTAATTGTCCGGTCAGATATACGATCCGAGTATCGCTATGAGCAAACCACTGGCTAAAGTTCCGGTAATGCTGCTCGGCCAGCAATTCGGTGGGCGCCATCAGCGCCACCTGATAGCCGGAGCTCAACGCGGCTAAAGCCGCGATAGCGGCGACCAGGGTTTTACCCGAGCCGACATCGCCCTGCACCAGGCGCAACATGGGATGATGGCGGCCGCAATCGGTTTCTATTTCGGCGATCACGCGTTGCTGGGCATCGGTCAATTGAAACGGCAGATTAGCCAGGAATTGGCGTTTGGCGGCGATATCCAGAATAAAGACCGGTGCGCGCCAGGTTTTATATTGGTGCTTGCCCAGCAACAAGGCCAGGTGATGGGCGAGGAATTCCTCGAAAGCCAGGCGTTTCAGGGCCGGCAGATCGCCATTTTGCAGAGTTTCGCTGGTGATGTCCGGCGGCGGGTTATGCAGGGTTTGCACCGCTTCGCTCAGCGACGGATAGCCTTGAGTTTGCCGAATTGAGTCGGGTAGCCAGTCGTTCAACGATTCAGGGTCTTGCAGACACAAAGCCAAGGCCTGCTTGACGGCCTTGCGCAGCGTGGATTGGGTCAAACCTTCGGTCAGAGGATAAACCGGCGTCAGCGTGGTCTCGGTTACGGTGATGTCGTCGGCGATGACTTTGTATTCCGGATGAATCATTTCCAGGCCGTAATAGCCCTGTCGAATTTCGCCGTAGCAGCCGAGCCGCGTGCCGGGTTTGAGTTGCTGGCTCTGTTGTACCGAGAAATGAAAAAATCGCAAAGACAGCATGCCGCTCGGATCGCTGATGCGGCAGACCACGCTATTGCGGCCGCGTTGCATCATGTCGGTAAATTCAACCGTGCCGCACACCAGCGCGATCATGCCGGGCAACAAACAGGCGATCGGGACAGTTCGAGTCCTGTCCTGATAACGCTGGGGCAGGTGGAACAACAAATCCTGTAGGGTTTGAATGCCCAGTTTTTGCAGGCGGACCGCCGTTTGGGCGCCGATGCCGGCCAGTGCCGTGACCGGCAGCTTATGAGGCGCCTGACGAGTCATGATATTTCAGGCGTCGCACCGGATAGGCGCGGCGCGATCAGTAATATCCTTCCCGCAGTACCATGATGGCATCCATTTCGACACCCACGCCCTTGGGCAGAGCCGCCACGCCGACGGCGGCGCGGGCAGGGTAGGGTTGGCTGAAATATTCGGCCATGATTTCGTTGACGATGGGGAAGTTGCCAAGGTCGGTCAGAAACACATTCAGTTTGACGATGTCGGCAAAATCGCCGCCGGCGGCCTGAGCCACGGCCTTCAGGTTGTCGAACACCCGGCGAATCTGGACGCTGATGTCGCCGCCGACTACTTCCATGGTGGCGGGATCCAGGGCGATTTGGCCGGATAAATAAACCGTGTTGTCGACCTTGATGGCTTGGGAATAAGTGCCGATGGCTTTCGGGGCCAAAGGCGTGGAGATGATGGTTTTTTTCATGCTCATGCTTTGATACGGGTAATTTTCAACACTATGGATAATTTTTTTAGCTTGCGGATGATGTTGGCCAGATGCACCCGGTCGCGAACCGCCAACGTCAACAAGTCAACCGAAACCCGGTCGTCCTGGCTGACGACGTTGATGTTTTCGATGTTGGAATCCATGAACGAGATGGTCGAGGCGATCGTGGCGAGCGAGCCGCGTTGATTCAGCAGCTCGACCCTGATTTCGGCCGGGAATTCGCCGGAGGCCTCGCTGCTCCATTCCACATCCAGCCAGGTGGTTTGTTTTTTTCTGACTTCGTTGCTGTTGCGGCATTCGTGATGGTGCACGACGATGCCCCGGCCCGGATTGAAGAAGCCGATGATGGGGTCGCCGGGAATCGGCCGGCAGCATTTGGCCAGATTGACCACCATGCCTTCCGTGCCCTTGATGATCAGCGGGGTTTTGGCGCGGTGTTCGATGTCGTCGAGTTTGACGGCGGCATTCAGGTCGGTCTGGCAAATCCGTTTGGCCACCAGGAACGGCATGCGGTTGCCCAGGCCGATGTCTTCCAGAAGGTCGTTCAGCGAATGTTTTTTCAGGGAATGTAACACCTGCACGATACGGGCATCGTCGACTTGATCCAGCTGGATATTCAGGCTCTGCAGTTCCTTCTCCAGCAAACGCCGGCCCAGATTGATGGCTTCCAGTTGGTTAAAGTTTTTCAAATAGGCGCGGATACAACTGCGGGCCTTGGCGGTGACCACATAATTCAGCCACAACGGATTGGGCCGGGCCCAGCTGGCGGTGATGACTTCCACCGTCATGCCGTTTTCCAGTTTGGATTGCAGGGGCACCAGTTTTTTATCGATGCGCGCGGAGATGCAGGCATTGCCGACGTCGGTATGTACTAAATAGGCAAAGTCGACGATGGTGGCGCCGCGCGGCAGTTTGATGATCTTGCCCTTGGGAGTGAAGACGAATACCTCCTGCGGGAACAGGTCGACCTTCAGGTTATCGATAAACTCCAGCGAATCGCCGGCCGATTTCTGAATTTCCAATAGGTCGCGCAGCCATTCGTTGGCGCGGGCCTGAATGGTTTCGCTTTTATCGTTATCGGATTTGTAGAGCCAGTGCGCGGCAATGCCCGATTCGGACAAGCGGTGCATTTCGTGGGTGCGAATCTGAATTTCGATCGGCACGCCGTAGGGTCCGATCAATATGGTGTGCAAGGATTGGTAGCCGTTGGCCTTGGGCAGGGCGATGTAATCCTTGAAGCGGCCGGGTATCGGTTTGAACAGGTTATGCACTCCGCCCAGGGCACGGTAGCAGTCATCGACCTGATGGCAGTAAATCCGGAAGGCGTAAACGTCAAACACATCGGTAAACGAGATTTTTTTGTTCAGCATTTTTTGGTAGATGCTGGCAATGTTTTTTTCCCGGCCGGCCACCGTGCAATCCATGCCGATTTCCTTCAGCCGGTTTTGAATCGAACTTTGGATGGTGTCGACGATTTCCTTGCGGTTGCCGCGCGATTTTTTCACCGCATTGCTGATGGCGGTGTAGCGGTTGGGGTAGAGCGCCTTGAACCCCAGGGATTCCAGTTGATGGCGAATATCGTTCATGCCCAGGCGATTGGCGATCGGCGCGTAAATCTCCAGGGTTTCCTTGGCGATACGGCGTTTTTTGTCCAACGGCATGTTGCCCAGGGTTTGCATGTTATGCAGCCGGTCGGCCAGTTTGACCACGATCACCCGTAGATCCTGGGCCATGGCCAGGAACATCTTCCTGACGTTTTCGGCCTGGGCCTCGGCGCGGGAGCGGCTGTCGATTTTGGAGAGCTTGGTGACGCCGTCGACCAAGTCAGCCACTTCTTGGCTGAATTCCTTGGCTAATTGTTCCTTGGTGATCGGGGTGTCTTCAATCACGTCATGCAGTATCGCGGCCATGATGCCGTGCGCATCCATGTGCATGCTGGCTAGCGTGATGGCGACCGATACCGGGTGGCAGATATAGGCTTCGCCGCTTTTGCGGAATTGGCCCGAATGGGCCGCCGCGCCAAGATGATAGGCGCGGATTATATTGTTGATATGTTCCTGGTCGAGGTAGCCGCCAAGGATGTCGCAGAGCTGGTGAAGAAGTTTTTCCTCGGGATGCTCTACTTCAAGCACTGGCGAATTGGCGGCTACCTTGGCCATTTGGCAATCAGATTTCCAGATGCGTGTCGGAAACATAGCCGCCACGATGCAGACGGTCGACATTTTCCTCGGTGACAAAGCCGGCCGCGATTTCGCGCAAGGCTACCACGGTGTCCTTATCCTTGCCGCGCGGTACAAATTCGTCGGCGCCTTTTTCCAGCTGTCTTGCCCGCTTGCCGGCCAGTAAAACCAGTTTGAAACGGTTTTCAATATTTTCTAAACAATCTTCGACGGTGACGCGTGCCATTTTTGAACCTTTGGTGGAATGGATGGAGATCAAGCTACTGCCGGTAGGGCCGGATAGTGCTATACATTACTATTATATAATATAACGGGTCCGCTAAGCCAGTTTCGTGCCTATTTGGCGCGGGGATGTTTCCGGTGTGCCACATCGAGCAGCTCGGTTTTTGCCGGGATCGGTCGGCCGGTATTCACATTAAACTAAAATTAATTCAGCATCATCCGAATGTTTTCGATTTCATCCTTGACCTGATCCAAAATGTTGATGCTCAAGTCGGCGTCCAGATTGCCGGCCGCCAGCTTTCTATAAGCCGGTAGGTCGTCCATTTTCGGCATTCTCTTGATGTCGACCTTACCGATGAAGCTGTGCAGCTGCGAAATCATCACGATGTCGCTATAGGTGGCCTGGTCGCCGCTGTTGCGGAACCAGTTTTCGGCGTGGACCACCACGTCTTCAAAGTCGGCCGGAAAATCCCATTTACGGATGATTTGCACGCCAATATCGCTACGCAACTCCCGCACGGTTTCGGCCAGATCGGTGGGGGAGGCCAGGATGTCCGGCTGGCGGTCGGCATAGGCCAAGATCGGTACGATGCCGATGTCGTGAATCAAACCGGCCAGCATGGCCCGGTCGGGATCGAAACCGGGAGTTTTATGGGCCAGCACCGCGCTGATCGCGGCGACATGGCTGCTGTGTGCCCATAGCTCCTGCATCTTACGCCGGATGATGCCGGAACGGGCATTGAACACGGCTTTCAACGCAAACACGGTGATGATGTCCTGCGCGGCTTTCAAACCCAGCCGGGTAATCGCCTCGGGGCAGCTTTCGATCTTGCGCCGGCCGCGATACAGCGGGCTGTTGGAGATTTTGATCAGCCGCGCGGTAATGCTGGGGTCGATTTGCACCACGCGGGCGATTTTGCTGCTGTTGGCATTGGGTTCGTTGATGGCGCGGCGGATTTTGACCGAAACATCCGGGATAGTCGGTAAGGCCAGTTTGTCCGATTGCATGTATTTGTAGCAATCCAGATATAAACGGTTTTTTGCCAGCGTGCTGGTTTTGGAGTCGGGAACGGCCTCGGTCATCGGTGTTTGCTTTATTCGGACAAGCGAGCAGGGTTTGGTTTAAAATTTAAAGCCTTTTTTCTGTAGGCAGCATATGAATACGATTTCGCCGGATGTTATCACAACCCTGAGCAGCATCAGAGACTATATTCGCTGGGGTGCCAGCCGGTTTGCCGAACATCAACTTTTTCTCGGACATGGTACCGTCACGCCGCTGGATGAAGCGGCGGCCATCGTCTTGCATACCCTGCATCAGCCCTATGACTTGGCCGACGCCTATCTGGACAGTGTGCTGACTTTGCCGGAGAGGCAAGCGGTGCTGGAGTTGATCAAGCGCCGTATCATCGAACGCAAGCCTTCCGCCTATCTGACCCATGAAGCCATTTTTGCCGGCCTATCGTTTTATGTCGACGAGCGGGTGCTGGTGCCGCGTTCACCGATCGCGGAGTTGATTGAAGAACGCTTCGAACCCTGGGTCGATGAAGAGCAAGTGTTCAACATTCTGGATTTATGTACCGGCAGCGCCTGTATTGCGATTGCCTGCGCCTACGCTTTTCCGGATGCGCAAGTCGACGCGGTGGAGTTGTCCGAGGATGCCTTGGCCGTGGCTCAAATCAACGTTGAAAAGCACGATCTGGCCGAGCAGGTCGATCTCTATCAATCGGATTTGTTCGCCGATTTACCGGCCAAACCATACGACATCATCGTCAGCAATCCACCCTATGTGGCAATCAGCGAATGGGAAAGCCTGCCGGCGGAATTTCATGCCGAACCGGAAATGGGCTTTACCGGTGGCGATAGCGGATTGGATCTGGTGATTCGGATTCTGGCCGATGCCAAGCATTATCTGGCCGAGCAGGGCATACTGATCGTCGAGGTAGGCAGCAGCGCGCAGACCTTGCAAGACTTGTTCCCCAGCGTGCCGTTCCAATGGCTGGAATTCGAGCGTGGAGGTGACGGTGTGTTTCTGCTGACGGCCGACCAAGTCAACGATTTTCACTCATTATTTGCAAGCGCGGTATAAGCATGTCCGGAAACAGCATAGGTAAATTATTCACCGTCACCACCTTCGGCGAAAGCCACGGCCCGGCCTTGGGAGCCATCGTCGACGGCTGCCCACCGGGGATGGAACTGTCGGAAGCCGATTTGCAAATCGATCTGGACCGGCGCAAACCCGGTACTTCCCGCCATACCACCCAACGCCGCGAAGCCGACGAAGTCAAGATTCTGTCCGGCGTGTTCGAAGGCAAGACCACCGGTTGTCCGATCGGTTTGCTGATCGAAAACACCGACCAGCGTTCCAAGGATTATTCCAAAATCGCCGAAAGCTTCCGCCCAGGTCATGCCGATTACACCTATCAACAAAAATACGGGTTCAGGGATTATCGCGGCGGCGGCCGTTCATCGGCGCGGGAAACCGCGATGCGGGTGGCGGCCGGCGCCATTGCCAAAAAATATTTGTTCCAGCAGCACGGCATTCTGGTGCGCGGCTATCTGTCGCAATTGGGGCCGATCAAAATCGAACGATTCGACTGGAACGAAATACACAACAATCCGTTTTTCTGCCCGGATGCCGGCAAGGTGGCCGAAATGGAAAGCTACATGGATGCCTTGCGCAAGGAAGGCGAATCGATCGGCGCCAAAATTGAAGTCATCGCCAGCCAGGTGCCGCCCGGACTGGGCGAGCCGATTTTCGACCGGCTGGACGCCGATCTGGCGCATGCCTTGATGAGCATCAACGCGGTCAAGGGCGTGGAAATCGGCGATGGTTTCGATTGCATAGCTACCAAGGGCACAAAATTCCGCGACGAAATCACCCTGGACGGTTTTTTGAGCAATCATGCCGGCGGAATCCTGGGCGGCATTTCCAGCGGCCAGGACATTGTGGCACGTATCGCCTTGAAGCCCACGTCCAGTCTGCGCTTGCCTGGCCGTAGCATTAACACCCAAGGCGAACCGGTCGAAGTGGTCACCGAAGGCCGCCACGATCCTTGCGTAGGCATTCGCGCCACGCCGATTGCCGAGGCCATGGTGGCAATCATTTTGATGGATCATCTGCTGCGGCACCGCGCTCAAAATCTGCATGTTGACAGCGGATTGCCCGTGCTGCGCTAAATGGACCTGCCTTACTGGCGTTTATCCGGCTTTTATTTTTGTTACTTTGCCACTCTGGGGGCGTTCCTGCCCTTTTGGAGTTTGTATCTGAAACAGAGCGGTTTCGCGGCCGCCGAAATCGGCGAGCTGACCGGGATGCTGGTGGCGACCAAAATTATCGCGCCTTATCTGTGGAGTTGGCTTGCGGATAAAACCGGCCATCGTTTACGCTTGATACGGGTCACCTCGCTGTTGGCCACGCTGTTTTTTGCCGGTTTTTTGTATCGGCGAGATTATCAATGGGTGGCGGCGGTGACGGTGGCATTCAGTTTTTTCTGGAACGCGACCCTGCCGCAATTCGAAGCAGCGACTTTGCTGCATCTGAAAGCCGAACCACAGTGCTATAGCCGGATCCGCTTGTGGGGGTCGGTGGGATTTATCGCCGCCGTGCTTGGGATAGGGCGATTTCTGGATGATTTCAGTATCGATTATTTGCCCTGGATCATTACCGGCTTGTTGCTGAGCAACTGGCTGATGGCCCTGATTACGCCGGAAGCCACGCTTAGCCATGACGACAAATCCACCGACAGCGTGCTGCGGCTAATATTAAAACCGGAGATACTGGCATTTTTTAGCGTATACATGCTGCTGCAAGTCGCGCATGGGCCGTACTACGTGTTTTATTCGGTCTATCTACAGCAATATCATTACAGCGCTACAGTGACCGGTTTACTATGGGCCTTGGGTGTTTGCGCCGAAATCTTGGTGTTCATCTGGATCTATGGCTTGTTGAAACGGGTCAGCTTACGCGGTTTGTTGCTTGCCAGTCTTGCTCTAAGCATGTTGCGTTGGTTGATGATTGCCCATGGCGCGGCATCGATGACTATCATCGTGGCCGCGCAATTGCTGCACGCCGCCAGTTTTGGCGTGGCGCATGTGGTGGCAATGCAGTTGTTGCGAGGCTATTTCGGCGAGCGCCATCAAAGCAAGGGCCAGGCTTTGTACAGCAGTATCAGTTTCGGTTTGGGCGGCATGCTGGGCAGTTTTTACAGCGGATATTTTTGGGACAGACTGGGCGGTGGACCGGTGTTTGTGATTGCCGCATTGGCCTGCGGTTTGGCGCTGTTGATCGCCTTTATCGGCGTGGCCCGGCAAAAATCACCGATATTGGGTTAAAATCGTCGGCTATTCGATCATGAGGAAATTGTTAAGTGTTTGAAATCATTAAAAGCGGCGGCTGGATGATGCTGCCGATCATTTTGTGTTCGATCGCGGCAATGGCGATCATCGGCGAACGTTTCTGGTCGTTGCAGCGCAAGCGGATCATTCCGGCCGAATTGGTGCCGTATATCTGGCAATTGCATCGCGACAATAAGCTGGACGATGCCGCGATCCGGCGGATCAAGCTCAGTTCACCGCTCGGCCGGGTGTTGGCGGCGGGTCTGGCGAACCGCAGGCACGGCCGCGAGATCATGAAATCCAGTATCGAGGAAGTCGGCCGCCAGGTGGCTCACGAACTGGAACGCTATCTGAATGCGCTGGGCAGTCTGGCCGCGGTGACGCCTTTGATCGGTTTGCTCGGTACCGTGGACGGCATCATCCGGGTGTTTTCCGATATTGCCGTCGGCGGCATGGGCGATCCCGGCATCTTGAGTGCCGGCATTTCCGAAGCCTTGATTTGCACCGCCTCCGGTTTAACGGTGGCGATTCCCAGCCTATTTTTCCATCGCTATTTCGAACGCTTGGTCGACGATCACGTGGTGCGGATGGAAGAAGAATCGCTACGTCTGATCGACATCATGCAGGGTAATCGAGAGGAGGTCTGATGGATTTCCGCCGCAAAAAACGGGCGCCGGTGGAAATCGGCCTGATCCCGATGATAGACGTGTTGTTGGTGCTGCTGTTTTTCTTCATGGTGGCCACCACCTTTCGCCATCACACCGACTTAAAAATCAATTTGCCGGAAGCCAGTGGCGAGGATATAGAACAATCGGCCAAGGCTATCAATCTGTTTATCGACGCCCAGGGCAAGTACGCGATTGCCGGCGAGGACGGCAAACCGCAAGCGTTGGCGGAACAGAACCTGGAAAGTCTGAAAAATGCCTTGGCCGGCTTTTCCGCCGATACCAAACAACTGCCGTTCATCATCAGCGCCGATGGCAAGACGCCGCATCAGGCCGTGGTCAGTGCCCTGGATGTGGCTAACCAGCTGGGTTTTCATCACGTCACCTTTGCGATCAATCCGCCGGAGCAATAATGAAAGCCTCACTGGTTCGCTGGTTTGAAGATGCCTGGTACAAGGAAATGTATATTTCGGCCTGGTTCATGCCGTTGTCGATGCTGTACGTCGATGCGATACGCTTGCGCCGGTTTTTATACAAAACAGGCTTCAAGAAAACTCACCGCTTGCCGGTGCCGGTGATCATTGTCGGTAATCTGACCGTGGGCGGCACCGGCAAAACTCCATTGGTGATTCGGCTGGTTGAGTGGTTAAAACAACAAGGTTACAAGCCGGGAGTGATCAGCCGGGGCTATGCCGGTAGCGATGGTCAAACCCCGCAAGCGGTCACGGCCGTCAGCGATCCAGCCGAGGTCGGCGACGAAGCGCTTGTACTGGTCCGGCGTTGCGCTTGCCCGGTAGTGGTCGGCGTCGATAGGCCCGCCGCGGCTCGCCGATTGCTGGCGGACAACGCTTGCGATGTGATTATTTCCGACGACGGTTTGCAGCATTACGCCTTGCAGCGTGACATCGAAATTGTCGTGATAGACGGCGAACGCCGCTTCGGCAACGGTTATTGCTTGCCGGTCGGTCCGCTACGGGAGCCGCCGGAGCGGGTCAAAAGCGTCGATCTGGTAGTGGTCAACCAGCCTAGGGAATTGCTGGAAGACGAATTTGCGATGCTGTGTAGTGGCGACTGCTTGGTCAATCTGCAAACCGGCGAACGCAAACCGTTATCGGCGTTTGCCGGCAGCGATTGCCACGCCGTGGCAGGCATCGGCAATCCCAGCCGTTTTTTCAAGCGCTTGGCCGAAGCCGGTTTGAACTGCCAAAACCGAGCCTTTCCCGACCACCATGCTTTTAGCGCCGCCGATTTGCGTTTCAAGGACGACAAACCGGTGATCATGACCGAAAAAGACGCGGTCAAATGTAGCAGTTTCGCCCAGCCACATCACTGGTATCTGCCGGTCGAAGCATCGCTGCCCGAAGCCTTTTTCGAAAAATTTCTCTCATTACTCAAGGATAAAACCCGTGGACACAAAACTGCTTGATATTCTGGCCTGCCCGTTGTGCAAAAGCCCGCTGGTGTACGACAAAGCCAAACAGGAGCTGATTTGCAAGGCCGACAACCTGGCCTTCCCGATACGCGACGATATTCCGGTGATGCTGGAAGACGAAGCCCGCCAACTCAGTTTCGAAGAAGCACAAGCTCTGCACCAATGAGTCAGACGTTTAAAGTCGTGATTCCGGCGCGCTACGCGTCGACCCGTTTACCCGGCAAGCCGCTGCTGGACATCGCCGGCAAGCCGATGATAGTTCACGTCTGCGAACGGGCGCTGGAAGCCGATGCCGGGCAAGTGGTGGTGGCGACCGACGATCAGCGTATCCACGTCACCGTTTCGGCGTTGGGCATACAAGTGGTTATGACCGATCCGAATCATCAATCCGGTACCGAGCGCATCGCCGAAGTGGCCGATAAGCTGGGCTGGCGCGAAGACGAGATCGTAGTGAATCTGCAAGGCGACGAACCCTTGATTCCGCCGGCTTACATCCGCGATGTGGCGGTAGCGCTGGCCGGACAACAACAAGCCGGCATCGCCACGCTAGCGGCGAAAATTCAGGATGCCGACGAAATCTTCAATCCCAATGCGGTGAAAGTGGTGCTGGATAAGAACGGTTATGCGCTGTATTTCAGCCGGGCGCCGATGCCGTGGAACCGCGCCAGTTTCCCGGAACATCATGTGATCGGCGATGACAGTCATCCGCATTACCGCCATATCGGCATGTATGCCTACACGGTCGGTTTTTTACGACGCTATTGCAGCTGGCCGGCATCGCCGCTGGAAAGCGTAGAGTCTTTGGAACAATTGCGGATACTTTGGCATGGCGAGAAAGTGCTGGTCAAAATCGTCGAGCAGACGCCGGAAGCCGGAGTGGATACCGAGGAGGATTTGTGGCGGGTGGGGTTGAGGTTGGGGCAGGTTTAGGGAGTATGGAGTGCCGTTGGAACTAGGATGACCAATGACAATTAGAAATATGAAAAAATATTCCATGCAAGAATACGACCATATTCAGTTTAGGAAAGGTTTACCCTTTTATGAAATGGTCATGAGTTTTACGACTTCGCTTTCAGCTGTTTTTATTATTTTAAACAACCATAAAGTAGAGTTGAAAGAAAAAGACTACGTTAGTATTGAAGGGAAATGGGTTAAGCCCAGGCATTTTTTTCCATATGATGTTGTATCGAATATAAAAAACGATAATTTTACCTTATATACCTATATCAATTCTTGTTGCTGTATGCTCGCTAACTCGGCATATGAAGCTGTGAAAGAAAAAAACGATAAATCGCCAGAATTTGAGTTTCTAAGACACATCAGAAATGCAAGTTCTCATCAAAACATGTTTAACTTTTTCCCCAATGAACCTTCTTCATCAGCGTTTTGGAAGGAGGCAAAAATAGATCATAAGATGAAAGGTAAAGAAAACCCGCTCTATGGAACTGAATGTTTTGGTTCATTTTTTGGTGTGCCAGACATTATTGATTTGCTGAAAGAAATAGAAGAAAAAATAAAATTAGTCCAGTAGGGTGAGCACGCTTTTTGTGCCCACGCGGAATAAATGATTCGCTATCGCGAAGCCAAATTTAACGCCGGTTCGCGGACCGGCAGCCGCGATACTTTTCTTTGCTTGTCCAAAGAAAAGTATCCCAAAGAAAAGACACCCGGATGCCGCGTTGATCCTGCGCGCCGAAGGCTTTGAACGGGGTTTTTCGAAGGGGCATCCCAGCCCCTGCGAAAAACTCGATGCATCCCTGCATCGCCCCTAAAGGGTCAATCCGTTCAAACCCTCCGGTGCTCGGCGCGGCATAACGGGATAAACCCCACGGCCTCAACGGGAAAGCTGAACATAACCGGGAAGCCATCGTAGACAGCGTAATCGGACACATGCCAGGCGAACCCCGCTGGCAAGGATAGCTAGACGCTACCATTAACGTCATAGAATCCGCGTGTTGATACGCCGCACTATCAGTAAAACCGTCAATATGCCGGCAAAGATCAGCGGCGTGGCGAGGTCTTTTTTCACCAGCCAGGCAAAATGTATCACGCCGGCTATCGCAATCGGATAGACCAGGCTATGCAATCGTCGCCAGTTTTTGCCGCCTATTTTGCGGGTCAGGTAGTCGTTGGAGGTAAGCGCCAAGGGAATCAGCAACAAAAAGGCACTGAAACCCACGGTGATGTAGGGCCGCTTGTTGATGTCCTCGATAATGGCCGGCCAGTCGAAAAATTGGTCCAGCACCAGATAACTCAGAAAGTGCAGGCAGGCATAAAAGAATGCAAACAGGCCCAGCATGCGCCGCAATCGGATAGGCCAAAACCAGCCCGACAGCCGGCGCAAAGGGGTTGCGCTCAAGCCGATCAGTAAAAAACTCAAAGTCCAGTAACCGGTGACATGAGTGATTTTCTCGATCGGATTGGCGCCCAGATTATCCCGCAGGCCCGCGTTAATTAAGTTAAGCAAAGGCAGCAAGGCCAGCAGAAAAATTCCGGCCTTGACCCAACCCAGCCCATGATAGCTTGGCGGCAATCGAGTCACGGCATCAAAAGTTCTTGTTCAAATCCATGCCGCTGTATAGCGATGCTACTTGCTCGGCGTAACCGTTGAAGGGCAGGGTGGGGCGTTTCAGAAAATCGCCGATCCGGCGCTCCTTGGCCTGGCTCCAGCGCGGATGATCGACAGCCGGATTCACATTGGCATAAAAACCGTATTCGTTCGGGCCGGCTTGCATCCAGCTGGTTTGTGGTTGTTCCTTTACAAAACGGATTTTGACGATAGCCTTGGCGCTTTTGAAGCCGTACTTCCACGGGATCACGATGCGTACCGGCGCGCCGTTTTGCTTGGGTAATAGTTCACCGTACAAACCGAAAGTCAGCAGGGTCAGAGGATGCATCGCTTCATCAATGCGCAGGCCTTCGCGGTAAGGCCATTCTAAAACCGGGCTGCGTTGTCCGGGCATTTGCTCGGGATCGTGTAGGCTGACGAATTCGACATACTTGGCCGAAGCGGTTGGTTGTACTTGTTTGATCAATTCCGCCAGCGAAAAACCCAACCAGGGCACCACCATGGACCAGGCTTCCACGCAGCGTAGGCGGTAGATGCGTTCTTCCATCGGCGCCAGCTTCATCAGTTGGTCGATGTCGAGAGTTTGCGGTTTGAGTACTTCGCCTTCGACGCTGATAGTCCATGGTCGGGTCTTCAGAGTGTCGGCCAACTTGGCCGGCGACTCCTTGTCGGTGCCGAATTCGTAAAAGTTATTGTAGCGGGTGATGTCTTTCAGCGGCGTCGGCGTATCGGTCAAACCATACGATGAGGATGAAGTAGCCGACAGTTTTTGCCCGGCGAACAGCCCTGCACTCAATAAGGCCGCCGATACGCCGCCAGCCAGTTGTATAAAACGCCGGCGTTGATCAAACAGCGCTTTTGGGGTGATGTCCGAGGCCGGAATGCCGGTTAGGGGCGGTTTGTTCATCGTCTGTTCCTCTATATTTTGGGGCCGCGTCGATACTGGATCGTTTCGGCGATTTTTATCGGTTAGGGCAAACAAACTCGGCGGCATGCCGAAGGCCTGTCGGTTCAGCCGTGTTGGATAGGGTTGTCGGTAATTCGTTCCCATATAGTCGGCTGATAGTCGCGGGCCGGCCGCTTAGGGGCGGAAATTATTTTCCGATTGTGCGGTCGCATCCGGAATTGCCGGATTTATAGCGTGATCTAATTCTTAGCCCGCAAAATACCCGGATCGATGATAACGGGTTTAGGCGTAAGGTAAATAGTTTGGCCGGTTTAAAGACAGATTCCAACTGTAAGTCTAGAATTGCACCATCTCGTCGGAACCTTTAATCGTAAAAATCATGAAGCCAATCCTGGCAGGCAAATCCATTTTAATCGTTGAAGACTATGCCGCGATGCGCAGAGCCATCCGCGACATGCTGTATTCCTTGGAAGCCGATACTATTTTCGAAGCCGACAATGGCATCAATGCCCTCAACGCAATGAGCAACACCCGCTTCGACATCGTGTTGTGCGACTATAACCTGGGAACGGGCAAGAACGGCCAGCAAGTTCTGGAGGAAGCCCGCTACCGTAAGTTGATCAGTTATAACTGCATTTTTATTATCATCGCGGCTGAACAGAGCGCCAGCATGGTGTTGGGCGCGATGGACAGCAAGCCGGATGAATATCTGACCAAGCCGTTTAACACTCAGCAACTCTTCAGCCGGATCGAACGAAATCTGAAGCGCAAGGGTCTGTTGCAAAGTATCGAAAAGGAAATCGATCGGGGCAATTTATCGCAGGCGATCCAAAACTGTGACACGCTGCTGGCGGGCGATAACAAAAAAATGCATACGCATTTGTTAAAAATGCGCGCCGAATTGGCAATCCTGGTCGGCGATTTCGATACAGCGCGGCGGATTTATCAGGAGATTTTGCAGCAACGTGATTTGCCTTGGGCTCGCTTAGGGCTTGGCATTATCGAGTATCAGCAAGGCAGTCTGGAGCAGGCCATTGGTATTTTCGAGACGCTGGTTAAGGATAATCCGATGTATTTGGAAGGCTACGATTGGTTGTCCAAGGCTTATGAGGCGCAGGATAAGCCGCATGATATGCTGCAGGTGCTGAATCAGGCGGTGGATTTGTCGCCCCAATCGATTTTGCGGCAAAAAAAACTGGCCGAAACCGCCGATAAAAACGGCAGCCTCGAGATTGCCGAAAAAGCGTATAAGGCAGCGGTGACGCTTGGAAAAAACTCAGTCCATAAGTCCTGCAGCGATTTTACCAACCTGGCTAAGCTCTATTCTAAAACCAGCGCTTCGGATCGGGCGCTGACTACCTTGAAAGAAATGCGTAAGGAGTTTGGTAGCGATCCGGAAGCCGAATTACGCGCGGTGACCCTGGAAGCGGAACTGCATAAAAATAGCGGTGACGAGGAATTGGCCAATCAGTCCTTGCGGAAGGCGCTGGAACTGAATAAGCAACTAGGCAACAAGGCGCCCAAGGATTTGCAACTGGATATTACTCGCAGCTGTTATTTGTTGAATCAGCATGCTCAGGCTGAAGAAATATTGAACGGTTTGATCAAGACCCATATCGATGACGACCAGTTTTTAAACGATGTCCGCCGCATGCAAAGCGGCATCGGCATGGATAATCATTCGGAGGTGTTGATTCAAACCACCAAGCGGGCTTTGGTGGCAACCAATAATCAAGGCGTGGCGCTGTATAAGCAGGGCAAGTTCAAGGAAGCCATGGAATTGTTTGAAAAGGCCATGTCGGTGATGCCGGAGAACAAAACCATCATTCTCAATATGCTGAAGATCATTATTCACGACCTGAAATCCAACCGGGCCAACGAAGAGAAACTGATACGCGCTCAAACCTTGTTCAAAAAAGCCAAGCAAATCGGGATCGATCCGCACAAGCTGGGGGTTTTACAAATGGAATTTTCCAATGTCTTGCGCCAGTACACCGCCGAGAACAAGGCATGACGGACAGACGGCGGGATGAAGTACTGTTTCCGGCCATATTGGCTTCGACGGTGCATGATATTAAAAATTCGCTAGGTACGTTGTTGAGCTTGATTCAGCGATTGGCGCGCAAGCAACTTGCCGATCAGGCCGAGGATATTCGGCAATTGGGATTCGAAGCCAATCGAATCAATCACAGTTTGATGCAGTTGCTGGTGATGTATAAAATCGACTGTAATAAATTCAGTCTGCTGGTGGAAGAATATGCGGCCATCGATCTGATCAACGAAGTGATTGCTCAGCAGGATAGGCTGTCGCAATTAAATAACATCGAGGTTAAGGTTGAGTGCGGCGAGGATTTATTGTGTTATTGCGATTGCCAACATGTCGGCAATGCGTTGGGCACGATCTTAAATAACGCCCAGCGTTATGCCGATAAAGCGGTCCTGATCTCGGCCGGCGAACAGGACGGTTATCTGAAGTTTTGCATCGAGGATGATGGGCACGGCTATCCCGAACATTTACTGAATGCCGACTTCTCAAATCCGTCCGATCTGGATTGGGTCAGCGGCAATACCGGTCTCGGATTGTATTTCGTGGCGGCGATTGCCGGTTTTCATAAGAATAAAAACAAAAGCGGATTCATCCGTATCGATAATCGCAGCCGGCTGGGCGGCGCGCGGTTTTGCCTGTTTTTACCTTGATAATATTCGGAATGTTTTTAGCATGCCAAGCGTGGCGCATGGGTTAATATACCCGTTCTTTTTTCTTGATCAGCCGACTGAAATTGGGTTTTTGGCGGCACTACACTTTTAAATTATAGGCTTATGACAATTTTAGTGACTGGTGGCGCCGGATTTATCGGCAGTAATTTTGTTCTGGACTGGTTGGCGCAAAACGATGAACCGGTGGTGAATCTGGATAACCTGACCTATGCCGGCAATCTGGAAAATCTTGCCACGCTGCAAAACGATGCACGGCATATCTTCGTCAAGGGCGATATCGGCGATTATGATTTGGGTTTGAGCTTGCTGCGGCGGCACAATATTCGGGCGGTGGTGAATTTCGCCGCCGAATCGCATGTCGACCGTTCCATCCACGGCCCGGAAGATTTTATTCAGACCAATATCCTCGGCAGCTTCCGCTTGCTTGAAGCGGTACGCAGTTATTGGAATGGCCTGGAACCGGAAGCCAAGCAGGCTTTTCGATTCCTGCATGTATCAACCGACGAAGTGTACGGTTCACTGGAAAAGACCGATCCGCCGTTCTCGGAAACCCATCAATATCAGCCTAACAGCCCATATTCGGCCAGCAAGGCCGCCAGCGATCATTTGGTGCGCTCGTATCATCACACTTACGGCCTGCCGGTCTTGACCACCAATTGTTCCAACAATTACGGACCGTATCATTTCCCGGAAAAGCTGATTCCACTTTGCATCCAAAACGCGCTGGCCGGTAAAGCCTTGCCGATCTATGGCGATGGGCAACAGATACGCGACTGGCTGTATGTGAAGGACCATTGCAGCGCAATCCGTTGCGTGCTGCAATCCGGTCGTGTCGGTGAGGTTTACAACGTGGGCGGCTGGAACGAAAAGGCCAACCTGGATGTGGTCAATATCCTGTGCGTGATTCTGGACCAACTCAGCCCGCGCGCGGACGGCAAATCCTATGCCGAGCAAATTACCTATGTCACCGACCGTCCCGGTCATGATAGACGCTATGCGATCGATGCCGGCAAGCTCGAGCGCGAGTTGGGCTGGAAACCGGCGGAAACCTTCGAAACCGGTATCCGCAAAACCGTGCAGTGGTATCTGGATCATCAGGGCTGGGTCAATAATGTGCTGTCGGGCGATTATCAATCCTGGCTGGAAAAAAACTATGCGGGGCGCAGTGCATGATCAATGGCTGCGGCGCGGATTTGCATGGCCTAGTCACCCAGGTGGCGGCTGACGGGGGCGGTTTATTGTGAAAATTCTGTTGTTGGGTAAAAACGGCCAAGTCGGTTGGGAATTGCAACGTAGCTTGGCACCGTTAGGCAATTTGCTGGCCTTGGATCGCCACAGTCAACCGGAATGCGGCGATTTGGCAAATCCTGAGGGCATCGCCAAAACCGTGGATGATTTCAAGCCGGATGTGATCGTCAATGCGGCCGCTTATACCGCGGTCGACAAGGCCGAGAGCGAAACCGAGTTGGCTCGGGTGATCAACGCCGACGCACCGGCCGCATTGGCCGAAGCCGCCAAGCGCCAGGGTGCCTGGCTGGTGCATTATTCCACCGATTATGTGTTCGACGGCAGCGGCGAAACGCCTTGGCGCGAAGACGATGCAGTCAACCCCTTGAGTGTTTACGGAAAAACCAAGTTGGCGGGTGAGTTGGCGATACGGCAATCGGGATGCCTGCATCTGATTTTTCGTACCAGTTGGGTCTACGCCGCGCGAGGCAATAATTTTGCCAAAACCATGCTCAGACTGGCCAGAGAGCGGGAGCAGTTGTCGGTGATCAGCGACCAAGCCGGTGCCCCCACCGGCGCGGAGTTGCTGGCGGACGTCACGGCGCACGCCATCCGTGTTGCGATCAGTCGCAATGACCTGTCCGGTTTGTATCATTTGGTGGCTGGTGGCGAAACCAGCTGGTTTGATTATGCCGATCATGTGCTGGATGTCGCGCGACACTCCGGCGTTCAGCTCAAACTGCCGGAAAATGCGTTACAGGCGATTCCAACATCGCAATACCCTACGCCGGCGCAACGTCCGCTTAATTCAAGGTTGAGTACCGCCAAACTTACCGGCAGCTTCGGTTTGCACTTGCCTGACTGGCAAGTCGGGGTTGATCGAATGTTGGCGGAAATATTGGAGAAATAGGCTCGTATTTAGGGACTGATCTGATTCTGCCAGGGACGGGCCGCGAATAAAATGAGGCTGATTTGGGCGCCTAGAAAAATCGGTACAAAATGGCCCGTATCGGGGCTTTCAGCATGTGAAATAAAGTCTCTCATCACTTGAGAAATACGATTATTTTACTATTATTGTGTGAAGCCATTCACATTTACGCGGTTCTGATGCTCGAATGTTACTGGGTTTTTGCCAATTATCATCTTGATTCGAGGAGAGGTTTATATGGGTAACAACACACTTGGCGCTGGATCAGTCCTCGGGGGCCATACCTTAACGGAAGCCGATATTGCCATGGCTTTACTCGGGTTGAACATGAAGGATAGGTATGTGTTGCCGCCCGAGCGTTTCGGCGCGCAAAAGCCAAACGATGCCTCCGGTTTACTAAAAAAGGATGCCTTCAAGGCGGTCGGTTTGAATCCCAATCGCGAAATCAGGGATCAACTTGGCGGACCAAATGGCTATGATTATCAGGTGTACGCCTCCAAATCGGATTCACGTTCGTTTTATTTGGAGCTCAATCCGGAACAGCCGGGTTTACCGAACCAATGGTACAGGTTTACCGCCAAGCCTGGAGTGGATTTGCAAAATGCCACGCCGGTCAGTGACGAACAAATCCGTAAAACTCAGCAAAGGGCGGAAACCGTGGAGCGCTTGTCTCGAGCCGGTGAGAAATACGATATTCCGCCTAGCCACTTGCAATTGGCTTTGACCACCGGCGATCGTTCGCAAATCGGCAACGATATGGTGAGAATCAACAATGCCGGTCAGTTGCCGCAATTTTCGGAAGATTTCGTCAATGCCTCCCTGCCTATTACGCAAAACAAAGACGGTACGCCGGCGACTCCCGAACAAATCGAGGCCAATAAAATTCGCAATGAAATCATGGCCGATAATTTGCGTGCGACCATACTCAGCGAATTGTTGCTGAATCAGAAAGCCACCACTAGCGACGGGCGTTATTACAAATCGCCGAATCAGATCGCCAAGGAAGTCAACGACAAACTGGTATCGCTCAACAAGCTGCGCAAAACCTTGGCTATTAACCCGCAGGAGCCGATGTATTACAGCGAAGATAAGCAAATCGAGTTGTTCCAGCGTGATGGTTTCTATAAACGCGATGAGATTATCCGCATGAATGTGCTGGCCAAGTTTGCCGAATTGGTCCAACCCGAAGCAGGGTTTTCCAAGCCGGAATTTGTTTGGGGCAATCGGGTCGATTTCATGCCCGAAGGCAACGATGCATTTGCCGCCCGGTTGGCGGACATCGACCGATTAATAACGTTAGCCGAGTCGGGCCAGTCGGTAACCTACGATTACACGGTCTGGAAGCATTACGCCAACAAGCCGGTCGATAACTATGGTTTGGGCCCCAGGCTGGCGGCAAAGCTAAAAGAATTGGCCGATGCGGGTGGTGAAATCCACATGACCGTCGATAGAACCGTGGCGTTTCGCGATCCCGGAGTGGTGTTGGTTGATCCTGATAGTCATGTCGTGCTCGGTGGCCTGTTGGCCGAGTTGGCGGCTCATCCCAACGTCACGCTGTGCTTTTTCAATAACGATGAACGTGGCACCCCGGGTGATTCCAATCATTCCAAATCCGCTATTGCCAACGGCTATGGTGCCGATGCCTCGGCGATAGTCGGTGGCCGTAATATTCATGGCGATTATTTCTTTGACTGGATGGATGCCGAATTCAAAATTGCCGGCAAACTGGCGCAGTCGTTGCAGCGCGCCGAGGATGATATGTGGCTTCAGCAAGCCAAAATGCACATGCGCCCGAACATCGTTCGCGAGGATATACACTATGCGACGCCATCGAAGCAGGGTGACATCATCGGCTTGGCCACGCATGACATGCCGGGGCCGGATTCAACCTTCAATGGCCTGATCGGAGTGTTGAGCGGCCTGGAAATATCCGGCTTCAGCTTTACCTTGATTCAGGCCTACGTGTTGCCGCCGGTTCCCGGCGCCAATCTGGATCCGACACTGGAAGCCATCAAGCGGGCGGTACGCGATGGCCGTATTGTCAATATTGTCACCAACTCGCCGCAAACCATCGATGTGCCGCAAATCAGCGGGGCTATCGTCAAATATGCCGCGCATTTACTTGATGAGATTCAAGCAATGCCGGATGCCACTGGTTCGCTGCGGATTTTCATGAAAAAGAAATGGGATGGGATAGGCGGTGGCACTCTTCATGCCAAAGTGGCTTACGACGACAAATGGTATGTTAGCGATACCAGCAATAATCTGCATGCCAACGGTTTTTTGCAGCACGAGAGCCAACGCTATTACTTGGACGACGAATTGAATGAAGTCGTGCGCGCCTGGGGGCAAGCGTTGATTGATCGTTCGGACATGTACACGTCTTCGGTCAAGTTGTGGGATATGGCCAAGGCCATCGATTCGGCCAATGCCATGAATCCGGCGCTTAATGCCTTAATCAATTTGTTTCCTTACCAACTCTAGTAAGTCCGGCTTCAGGGGGAGCTATGCGTAAGACGTTGCTGGTTTTCATCAGCCTGTTATCGCTAATGCCTTTGAGTTTGCTGCATGCGGAGTCGGTTCCGGTGGACTTGTTTATGGCGGATGGGCAACTCAAGTCGCATCCGATCCGGGTGTTTATTTCCCAGGATATTGCCGACAGTATGAAGCCCAGGCTGGTATTGACCGCCAGCCATGTGATCAGTCCCAAGCGGCCCGACGAACAGCGCTTTATTGAGCCCATGCTCGTTGCCCGGCATCAAACCGTCGAACAGGTGGTGAATGAGGCCAAGATTGCGTTAACCGGGACGCTGTTGTTGTTTGATCTGAGCCATTACCCCGTGCCGTTTTACAAAACGGTGGTGCGATTGACGCCGACCTTGATCTGGCAGGACGAACTGAATAACCAACAAGTCGCGATCGGCGGTCGCGAGGTGTATTTGTCCAATACCGTGCCGGCTTTTGTTATTCCGTGTTTGTTGGTTTTTCTGTTGTTGTCGGTATTGATCGGTCTGGCAAAGCTCGGCAACAAACAGCCTATTCAATTTATCTGCGGTAATGACGGGGCTTTATCGCTATCCCGCGCACAAGTCATGTTATGGACCTTGGCCATCGGTTGCATGGTGATGGCGTATGGCTTGATGCGTCTGCAGGTGCCTACGATTCCCGAATCGCTGATTGCGTTGATGGGCTTATCCTTGGCAACCGGTGGCATTAGTTATGCTCAAGGTGAAAAGGCTGCCAAAGCCTTGGATGTTCCCGCGGAAGGCGAGGCGTGGGTTAATCGCCAGCCCAGACTATCGGATTTGGTCGTCGATTATTCGGTTAGAGGACAGGGAAACTTGTCGATGACGCGGGCACAAATGGTGTTTTGGACTCTGTTTACGCTGTTGTTGTTCGTGACCAAAAGCATTCTGGAGGGCGATTTATGGGATGTTCCATGGGAGCTAGTTGCTTTGATGGGCTTGAGCCAGATCAGTTATCTCGCGCCCAAAATCAATCAACCGGAGACTTCGCCTGCTCCGGCAATGGCAGGAAAAACCGATGCATCAACAGAGGTTGGTTTTCCACCGAATTAGGCGACTTGTAACCATCACCGATACCAAATACCGAGGCAATTATGGCGACCATTTATTTTGCAACCAATCGCAATCCTAACCATAAAACCAAACCGACCGGTTTTGACGGACGTTTTTCCAAGGAAGGATTGGGCGACCTCCGGTTTGGTCAAGCGGAAGTTAAGGCAGGTAAACTCGAACCGGCAACGATTGAAGTGCTGCCCAATAACGAAAAGGCCGGATCCTTGGCATTACTTCAAGAGTTGCGGGGCAAGATGAAGATCGATGAAGCCGATTCCTTGGTTTTCATTCACGGCTTCAATGTGTCATTCAAAGAGGCGTTGGAGTCGGCGGGCCGGATGTATGATCGGTATCATGCCTTGTCGGGCGGCAAGTACACACCCAATATCTTTGTGTTTTCCTGGCCTTCGGACGGCGGGATTGTGTCTTTATCTTCGGGTGGCAGCCTGAGTGGCTATGTTAACGACAGGCATGATGCCGAAGCTTCCGGTTACGCCTTTGCTCGAGGACTGATGAAATTGGCCGGCTTCTTAAGAGGAACCTCGACCGACGAGGCTTGCCGGCAAAAAGTGAATCTGATTGCCCATAGCATGGGCAACTATGTATTACGTCATGCCTTACAGCAGGCCAAGAAAATTGCCGGTGGCAAATCCTTGTCTCGTATCTTTGATAATATCATTCTGACGGCAGCCGATGAAGACAACGACAGCTTTGAGCACGAGCATAAATTGGCCTTGTTGCCTGATTTAGCCCAACGGATTACCGCCTATTTTAATAATAGCGATCTGGCGCTAACCATCAGTGATTACGCCAAAGGTAACCCCGATAGGCTCGGTCACGATGGGCCAAGCAGACCTCATCAAATCCCGGCAAAAGTGGTTCTAGTGGATGCCAGTAGCGTGGTGTTCGGCCTAACCAGCGATGACTATCACTCGTACCATGTTTATAACGATAAAGTTGTCACCGACATGATCGCCATATTGCAGGGCGAGAGTTCCGAGTCGGAAAAATTGTCGCGTTATTATGTGCCGCATGCCAACAAATTCAAATTAATCTGAACTCGGGAAGCGCAGTCAGTGATATGCAGTTCGCTACATAAAAATATTGAATGTAATTATTCCGTCAACGAGAAGGTATGGCTTTTTTGAGGTTTATAACGCCATAGGCAGCGTATTTCTTACTATTCAGCCTGAATATATTCAAACTTCGAACAGTGGAGATAAAAAATGATTACCTCTGCATCACTTAAAGCCGCATTGCCACTTTGTAAGGCACCTGAGCAATGGGCTCAAGTGCTAAATTCCGCCATGGAAAAGTTCGAAATTAATTCGCCTGGGCGGATGGCATGTTTTTTAGCTCAAACCGGACACGAGTCCAGTCAATTCAATAGACTGATAGAAAGTTTATATTATAAAACAGCTGCCCGATTGATGGCCGTTTGGCCTAAACGTTTCCCAACCCAAGCCAGCGCAACCCCCTATATCAGAAACGAAGAAAAACTCGCCAATTTTGTGTATGCCAACCGTATGGGAAATGGACCCGCGGAATCGGGAGATGGTTTCCGCTATAGAGGACGAGGTCTGATTCAAATTACAGGTAGAAGCAATTATTTAGATGTCGGCAAGGCATTGGGTATCGATCTTATCAATGACCCAGACTTATTGTTGTCGCCAAACTGGGCGGCGATGAGTGCGGCTTATTATTGGTATGGTCACGGACTCAATGCCTTGGCTGATGATGAAACCAATGATAACGACTTGGAAGATTTCACTATTATTACCAAAAAAATTAATGGAGGCACGGCCGGTTTGCGGGATAGGCTAGCACTCTTTAACGCAATTAAGCCCTTGTTGAGTTGATGTCGTTGATCTTTTTTGAAGTGGTGTCGGCAACCATCGGATTGCCCTGGCAGGCAATGCCGATGGTCGCCTAGCTCTCAATTACCAGCTGAAACTTGAGGAAACCGAGCCACTGCCATCATAGGTATAACCTTTTTTCGATACACTCATGATGGTAAATGCGCATGTGCCCTTAGAGTTTTTAGGCGCATTACGACTATTGAAGGTTACCGTGCCATTTTTTGCGGTGACTGCATTAGCCGTAGCCAAATAGCGGACGGTTTTGTTGCCGCTGGTAGACGAACCCAGCCAGAAGCCTTTAACCGTGGCGCCGGGCATAATAGCCTCGCCGTATTTGATGGTTGTAGTCGCGACGCATTGAGAATTGCTGCCGCTGATCTTACGGGTAACTTTCGTGCCACTGGATTTCATGCCCTTGATGGGTGCTTGAGCAACCTGAATCGATTGTGAAGCGCTACCGGTCAGGCCGCTATTATCGGTGACTGTCAAGGTTGCAGTGTAGTTGCCCGCAGTCTGATACAGATGACTGGTGGTCGCGCTGCCACTGGCCGAGGTGCCGTCCCCAAAATTCCAATTGTAGGCCGTGATGGAACCGTCGCTATCACTGGAACTGCTGCCATTCAAGGTAACATTCAAAGGCGCATCTCCCGTTAAGGGTGTAACCGATAAACCGGCCGTGGGCGGCGATAAAGTCGCCACACCTTCCGCATAGGAACCGGTGATTTGATACTGGCCAAGACTACCGTAATCAGAATAACCAGTGACCAAGTCTCCCTTGCCCACCCCTTCGACTTGCAGAAAGAACTGTCCGGCAGCCAGCGTGGTACTGAGTGTTGCATTTAAACCATCAACCGGATTGATCTGAGTAACTAGATTACCCGATACATCCAATATTTTCAGCAATACATCCAGGTTTGCCGCAACTGAGTCAGGCGTAACAGTGAATTGCACATTTCCGCCGCCGGTCAGAAATGAGAATGTATCAACATCCGTGTCTCGCTCAATGATACCGGACTGTGCAACGGCTCCCGCGCTGCCTGCTAGCGGCGCGGCGGAGGTAATCGTATTGGAATAATCATCCGCGCGTATGGCCGCACCCGCCGCATGAATCACCGCGACATCATCTTGTTTGTTGTTAGCGCCGGAATACTCTCCCTTGCTCCATTGCGTTACGGGTTTATAGTAACCAACGCCCATGATAGGCGCCCAACCGGTAGCGTCACTGCCATGGCCTGAGTAATAACCAGTAGTTGCGTTACCATCATGATTGAGATTCAAATTGTGGCCAACTTCATGGGATACTGCTTCGGCCACGTACTTTGGGTTACCATTGCCCAACTTATCGAAAAAAGCCCAGGCAGGCTGATAGCGGTCGGGCGTTGAGGAAGAATAAAAAGAAAACACGTTTACATAAGCGACACCGCCGCAAGATTGGCTGCAAAGTTGCGGCATGGAGCGGGTAATTACCGCGCGCGTACCATATTGAATGTCACTGCTGTTGGTGCGTTGCAAGGCCGTCAATGGAGGTTCTTGAGTCGTGACGTCCACGTCGAACGGGGCATAATCTTCCGCGACACGTCGCCAAATTTCACGAATATTATTCAATTCAGTCTCGCTAAACACCCCAGGATTGCCATCGATATCATAAGCCTGAGCGGTCAAGGTGCCTGAATACCAAGCAGTATTGGTGGCGCTATGGCCATTGAAATCCAGGTAAATCAATCGATTTGAGCCTGGTTTGCTGTGCAATGCAAAAGGATCGGCGGTTGCTGCTGTGGTAGCTGTGTTGCCGGTTCCATTAACGGCAGTAGTGGCCTCTTGCACTGCGTCCGTAGGTATTTCAGTATGGGAGTCGATATAAAGCAATCGACCGCTCTGATCTATCCAGGCAGTTGAATCCGTACGCAGAATCTCTTCTAATCGTTCCGGTGACATATCATATGACCTTGCAACTTCGTCAAGATTGTCCCCCAGTGCATCGATAGCCGCTTGACCATTTACTTTCTCCTTCAAGCTTATCCGCGGAAACGGCATTTCTTTTTCTTCTTGGGAAAGTTCCGCCAAAATAGTATTAGAGGTTACTTGAGTCATTCTCTGGTTCGGTGGAGCAACATTATCCGTGCCGGAACCGGCTAAGCCGGAAACAAACGCCTGCACTCCACCATCAGGTAAATTTACTAAGCCATAGTTATAACCCAATAGTGCTTTGGCTGCGGCATCGGCGGAAGAGTAATAAAGCGGTTCCGCGGCAATGCCGGCCGCGGCGGGCGGGAGGGATTTACTCAGATCGGATTCAAGCGACGCGGTTTCATCGGGCGTCGCCGCGCAGCCCTGCAGCGCGATTAGCACTGCGGATGCCAATAATGTGTATGTTGTTTTCATTGCTATCTCCCTGGTTAGCGATTGTCAGCCGGCTTTCAAAGTTATCTTCAAGTAAAATAGTAATTCGGATTGATTGTTGAATATTAGATGTCTATTGCAAAATTCCATTGCTTGTAAAAATAGCCTTCGGCATGGAAACTTTTATGGGAATCTCAAAAAATTGCTCCTCGACACAATTAATGCGAAAAATACCGCGAAAAATCAAAGGTTTACTGATTTGCACCGAGCTTGTTGGCATATGAACGGGTAAATTATTAGAGGTTCCAACTTATGTCTTTATCTAAGCAACTCCTAACCCTGATATCTGCCCTATTTTTGCTGATTTTTAGCCTTAATTTTATCCTTAGCGTTAACAACATCAGAGAGTATCTGCAAGGTGAGGCCAAAATCCATGCCCAAGATACCGCTACCTCATTAGGGCTATCGTTAGCACCTTATATCACCGATCCAAGCGATCACGGTATAAAAGCCATGATCAATGCCATTTTCGACATGGGCTATTACAAGGAAATCCGGCTAGTCGACAATAAGGGTATCGATTTAGTATTGCTCGGGAATGATCAAAAAATAGAGGGTGTACCTGACTGGTTCATCGAATATTTGCCTATGAGTTCCGCAACGGCAAGCAGTGAAATCAGTTCCGACTGGCAAATCAGAGGCGTTGTTTACGTGACTGTCAACGTTAACTATGCCTATCTAAAGCTCTATGCACAGGCTAAAACCACTTTTTATTACTCGTTAGCCGCTTTTATTGCCTCGATCGTGCTGTTATCGCTTGCATTGCGTATCACCTTGGCCTCGTTGATCAAAATTGATCAAATGGCGCTTGCATTGGCTAATGGCCACTTTGTCACGATTGATAACTTGCCATGGACCAGCGAAGTCAGAAACGTTGCCAAATCGATGAACGTGATGTCCCAAAAAATTCAAACCATGTTTACCGCCCTGAATAATCAATTGGAAAGCATTGGCAGCGGTTTATTGCGTGACGAGCTAACCGGATTGTTCAAAAAATCGGTGTTTGAAACCGACTTTAATCACACAAGCCCCAACAACGACGATGCTTTCTGCGTATTGCTTAAATTTGATAGCTTGAGCGAATTAGCCAAACTGAAAGATAGCCAAACTATTGACAACTACTTGCGGAATTTCGCTGAAATCTTACGGAACGTAACCGATCAGCAAACCGAATATTCGGCAAAAGCCTATCGATTCCATGGGGCCGAGTTTGCGCTGCTTGTGACAAACAGTCACCCGGATCAGATCGAAAACCTGGTTCTACGGCTCGGCAGGCAATTTTCCGAGTTAGGACAGGCTTATCAGCATCCTGATCTGGTTCATATAGGTGTAGTTCCCATTCACTCGATCAGTAGCTTGGAAAACATCTTGGCGACTGTTTATGAGGCTTACGAGCAGGCTAAACTGATTGGCCCCAATCGCCATTTCATTCGGAAAAGCGCAGACGCCGCTCGCGATATGACCGAATGGACTGAACTGGTTTCGGAATGTGTCGAAAACCGGCGTTATTCGGTTGTCTATAAAAATCGGATAAAGGACGTGCAATCAGCAAAACTGTTGATCGAGGAAGCTGTTATTGAAATATTCGACCGTCAGGCTATGCCTGTTGCAATAGCCCCCTTCATCGCAATTGCGGAAAACACTGGAAAAATCATTGATCTCGATAAGGGTGTATTCAGTCAGGTTCTGAATCATCTCCGCGATAAACTTGAGCCCCAAGCCTTGGCGCTAAACTTATCGACTCAATCGATTAAAGACGCCCATTTTCGTCTCTGGCTAACCCGGCAGATCGATCAAAATCCCGCATCCGCCAAACGGCTGGTCTTTAGTTTGTCGGCTTACGCAGTCAGTAAAGACATTGAAACCTATCTGGAGTTTATTGATCTGGTGCATCAATGGGGTAGCAAAGTCATGATCAAGCGCTTTGAAAGCTTGTCGTTAGGGTCGGCTATTTTGAAAAAACTCAGACCGGATTACATTCGGCTGGCTTTAAAGTTGACAACCGGTATCAGCCATAGCCAACAAAAACAGGATTTCGTGCAAACTTTGCAAACCCTCGCCAGTTTAATAGACAGCAAAATTCTGGCCGAGGAGGTAAACGATGTTGACGACTTACATACCTTAAAAACCATTGGCATCCTAGGCGCCAACGGCTAACGTGGGGTTTTTGACTCGCTTGTGTCCCGTTATTATCGTAACGGCAGCCATGCTGTTCAGTGACGCCACGGCATCCGTTTTGGATTTCGAAATAGCGGTGCTGGACAAAATCGAAAGACAATTTGGTTTGGCGGCGCGTCAACGCCTAGTTACTTGGGCAAATCTTATCAATGCAAATGCGGGACTCACAGACCAGGAAAAACTGCGGAAAGTGAATGATTTTTTTAATCAAAACACTGCATTCATTGATGACAGTATTTTGTGGAACGCATCCGATTACTGGGCAACGCCCATCGAGTTTTTGTTAAAAGGGGCCGGCGATTGTGAAGACTATTCGATTGCCAAATATTTCACCTTGGTGGAAATGGGCGTTGACGAAAGCAAGCTGCGAATCACCTATGTAAAGGCGCTGGAACTCAATCAGGCTCACATGGTGCTGACTTATTACGAATCACCACAAGTAACGCCGTTGATCTTGGATAATCTTGTGCCATTGATTCAATCCGCGGCCCAACGCCATGACTTATTGCCTATTTATAGCTTCAATGGAACCAGCTTATGGTTAACAAAAAACACGGCGGCAGGCAGCCCTGTCGGCAGTTCCGATAGTCTCAGCCTTTGGCAAGACCTCAAACAAAGGGCGCTGGCGATACCACTTCCTGATTAGCAAACTGCATCGGCTATTGCGAAGCCAGATCCCGTCAGTCGTAATTTCGTCGAAGCTTGCCATCCAAATCCAGGGTACTGGATGGCCCGCGCTTGTGCCCCGCGATATGGCAGACTTTTGGGTTTAGCTGGCGCAGCTTGCAAATCAGTTCAGTTCCGTGTGTCCGGTACGGGCTTGATGCCGGCAAATCTCAAACGGCCGGTTGTTTGCGCTGCAAGAAGTGGAAAATATCCACCTCGATCAAGCCGAATGCCGTTATCCATAATACGGCATCGTAGGCGTCCAGCCAGGCTTGTTGCCAAAGCCAGATGCCGGCCATCGCGATCAGGCCGGCAAAAATGGCTAGGGTTAGCAGCCAGCACAGGCTGGCATGCCGCATCACAATATCCGGCCGCCGCACTTCCAGCTCCATGACCGCGATCAATGCAAACCAAAGCAGCGAGTTGCATACATCCAGCCACTCGCTACCGCGCAGATAGCTGAAAAACACACCCACAATCACCGCGATTAGTCCCGTGCGTATTCTGTGCAGCATCGCTTCCGAAAGCGGCAAACTGTTGCTGTTGGTTTCCAGTTCGTAAATCACCAGTAATATCAACCAAGTCACGGCGTCGATAGTACTGGTCAGGGTGTCGACAACGGCATAGATGCCGGCGTTCAGCGTCAGTAGCGCCAGTATCAACAGTTTGGATTTGGGATATTGCAAGGCGGAGAATGGATTCAGCATGCTCGGAATATTAGGTTTCATCCTGATAGCTTCATTCGCAAGCGTTGCTTTGGCTGATTCCGGCTTGCACCGGAATCAAATCAGGATGTTTCGGTTAAAAACGATAGGACTTTACTTGACGAAACAAGCTTTTTCGGCTGCCGCATCGGCGTCTTTTAGCTTGGAACGCAAGTCTTTGGAATGTTCCGGATCGCGGAACGGCGCGCCGGCTTCGCCCGGTGTTTTTTGCATTTGCACGAAGGTGCGGGCGGACTCGTATTCGGCAAAGCTCAGCTGTTCGGCGATTTTGTCGATTTTACAGCCGCAGGCGTATTGATTGATGTAGCTGAGGCCGCCGTGCTTGGCGACGCATTCCAGTACATAATCGACCCGGTCGCGGGTGGGATAATCATTGATCAAAATAGCCGGTTCGGCGGCGGCTTCGGAAGTGGCTTCCTGCGTGGTGGCGCAACCGGTTAATGCAATGAATAAAGCAGTGAGTAGTAAGGTCTGTTTCATGGTGTTGTATAGATTAAGTGATAAAAATTATTGTTCGGCGGCGAAATCAACAATCTGTTTGAGTTGTGGGTTCATCGTGGCAGCGAATTTGTTCAGTTCCGGATTGTCGCCATCTTCCGGCAACAAATGGGTTCTGATGATGGTTTTGCCGGCAAATTGATAGGTTACGACATTGCAAGGCATGTAGCCAATGGCGTGCGGGGTAATTTCCAGCACGGTTTTAGCCAGGGTCAGATTACAAAACTGTACGGTGTCGTATTCCGGAAAATCCTTGGCGCCGCGATCGCGGATCACTTTGCCGACTCGGCTATGGCCGGTGATGCGAAAATTGTGTTCGGCGATGGCAATTTCCAGTTCCGCCAGCACCTCGTCGTAGGGTTTCGCGGTTTCCACCTGATAGAAATCCAGCTGTTCGCGGCTGACATTGTCCTGACCGACCGGAGCGGCGCAGCTTGCAATCAGCGGCAGGCTTGCGAAAATGACGACTTTTCTTAACATCACAAAAGCTTATCATTATGCGCGAGCAAAACAAAGTCAGCGGCGTGGTATTGGCGGGCGGCATGGCCAGACGCATGGCAGGACAGGACAAAGGTTTGCTGTTATTCGATAACAAGCCGTTGGTGGCTTACGCGCTGGCGGCCATGGCGCCGCTGGTCGACCAATTGTTGATCAGCGCCAATCGCAATCAAGCACGGTATCGCCAATTCGGTTATGCGGTGCTCGAAGACGGCAACGCCGATTTCGACGGCCCGTTGGCCGGCATGCTGGCGGCGATGCGGGCGGCGCAAAACCCGCTGTTGTTGGTGATGCCTTGCGATTCTCCGTTGTTGACAACCGCGCATGCGCAGCGCTTGCTGACGGCTTTGACGGACGAATTCGATATCGCCGTGGCCTTCGATGGCTATCGTCTGCATCCGGTATTTGCGGCAATCAGAACCAGCCTGCAAGCCGATTTACAGGATTATCTTGGGCGAGGCGAACGCAAATTACAAAGCTGGTTCGAGCGGCAGCGATTGCTCAAGGTCGATTTCAGCGCCATGCCGGAGATATTTGCCAATATCAATACCGCCGAAGAATTGGCCGACCTGGAACGGAGAGTACGCTTGTAGAGCAAATTTGTTCGGCCTATGAACCCAACGATTTTGCTGCGGCAATCGCTGCCTGTCCCAAGGCCAGCCCGCCGTCGTTCATCGGATAACGTTGCGGCGCCAGCACGGTTTTTCCCGCAGCGCGCAATGCTCGGCCGACGCCTTCCAATAATAAGCGGTTTTGAAACACGCCGCCGCTGAGGACGATACAGTCCGTGCCGGTTTGGGCGCTGAGTTGCAGCAGTAGCGAGACGCTGGCGTCGATCAGGCTGTGGTGAATGCGGGCGGCGATGACGGCTTTTTCGATGCCGTGTTTCAGATCGTTCAGCACCGCCAGCCAAAGCCCCCGCCAGCTTAAAATCGCCATGCCGTTAGTGGTTTCCATCGTCCAGGCATCGGGATAAGCCTGCTGCTGCGCAAAACCAGGCGTCGCCAAAGTTTCCAGTGCGATGGCGGCCTGACCTTCGTAGTCGATTGCTTCGGTATGCAAACCCAGCGCGGCGGCAAAGGCATCGAACCAACGGCCGCAGGAACTGCACAGCGGCGAATTGAGGTTTTTGCCTATCATGTTATCCAAGGTAGCCAGCGGCTTGGCGGCCAGTAATTGCACGACGGCCAAGTCTGGATAATCCCGCTGCAACGCCGGCCAATCGAAATAATGCCGCAATTGCGCATAGGTATTGCGCCAGGGTTCGCGCATGGCCTGATTACCGCCGGGCAGGGCGATGGCCTGCAAATGGCCGAGCCGGCTGCAATGCCGATAATCGCCCAGCAAAAATTCACCGCCCCATAATGCCTCGTCGTCGCCCATACCCAGACCGTCGAAAATGGCGGCCAGCACCGGTTTGGTTTGCAAGGCAATGCCGTGTTCGGCCAGACAGGCGGCCAGATGAGCGTGGTGATGATGCACATCGACCAGCTGGCAATGGTCGGCGTCGACCAACGCTTGGCCGTATTGGCTGGATAAATAGCCGGGGTGCCGGTCCACGGCAATATGCGTGGTTTGAAAGCCGTATAGCTGTTGGTACAGTCCGATCAGTTGCCGATAATCCAGTTGCACGCTTGCGCTTTCCAGGTCGCCGATGTGTTGCGAAACGATAGCCTGGCCGGCTTTGACTAGACAGAAACTGTTCTTTAATTCCGCGCCCATGGCCAGAACGCCGTCCGCCGCTTCAAAACCGGGCGGCAAGGTCAGCGCTTCCGGGCTGTAACCGCGCGCCCGGCGCAATAGCCGTATTTCGCCGTCCATCTCGCGTACTACCGAGTCGTCCAGACGATTCACAATATCTCTGTCATGCAGTAGCCAATAATCGGCGATGCCGGCCATTTTGCGCCTGGCCTCGGCATTTTCGGTGCATTGCGGTTCGTCGCTGAGATTACCGGACGTCATCACCAGCGGCATCTCCAACGCTTGCAGCAACAAACTGTGCAGCGGTGTGTAGGGCAGCATGAAACCCAGCCTGTCGTCACCGGGGGCAATGCCGGCGGCCAGCCGTTCGCCCGCGGCACGCAGCAATACAATCGGCGCGGCCTTATCCTGCAAGGCCCACCCTTCCAAATCGCTGACGGCGGCATGCCGGCGAATCGCCGCAAGGTCTTTGGCCATCAACGCGAATGGTTTGGCGTAACGGCGTTTGCGTTGCCGCAGCTTGTCCACGGCAGCATTATCGGCGGCGTTGCAGGCCAGGTGAAACCCGCCCAGGCCTTTGATGGCGACGATGTAGCCCTGGCGCAGCAGGTCGACTGTGTGCTCGATCGGATCTGGTATGCCGGCTAACCGGCCCTCGCTATCTTCCAGCCACAAATTTGGGCCGCAAGCCGGGCAGCAGTTGGCCTGGGCATGAAAGCGGCGGTCGGCCGGATCGGCGTACTCGCGTTGGCAGGCCGGGCACATGGGAAATGCCGCCATACTGGTGTTGCCGCGGTCGTAAGGCACACGCTGGACGATGGACAGGCGCGGCCCGCAATGGGTGCAGTTGCTGAACGGGTAGCGGTAACGGCGGTTATTGGGGTCGGCGATGTCGGCCAGACAGGCGGGACAGGTGGCGGCATCGGCGGCGATGGGGGTTTGCACGCCGTCCAGGCGGCTGTCGGCAATGCGAAAATCCGCATAATCGGGCCATTGGGCCAAGGCCGATACCTCCAGACTTTCCAGTTTGGCCAGCGGCGGCAGCTGCTGCGGGATTTGCCTGATGAAGGCGTCCAGATCGGTTTCACTGCCAAAGGCATGAATCAACACGCCCTGGCCGTCGTTCCACACTTCGCCGCGCAAACCGTGCTGACGGGCCAGATGCCAGATCATCGGCCTAAAGCCGACGCCCTGCACCACGCCGCGCGCCCGGATGGTTTTGCCCGGCATCAGCAGATGCGCGGCAACTGTTCGCCCACCGGCCAGTCGACGATGCGGCTGCCGCCGAAGGCCGTGCGCATTTGCACGAAGCCGTGCGCATCGGCTATCACTTCGCCGATGATGGCGGCGTCGCGGCCCAGCGGGTGGGCTTGCATGACATGTAAAAGTTGTTCGGCGGCAATGGCGGAGCAGATGCATACCAGCTTGCCTTCGTTAGCGACGTACAGCGGGTCCAAGCCCAGAATTTCGCAGGCAGCCTTGACTTGCGCTTTCATCGGAATTCTGGCTTCGTCTATCACCATGCCAACCCCGGATTGCCGGGCCAGTTCGTTCAAGGCGGTGGCCAAGCCGCCGCGAGTCGGGTCGCGCAGGCAATGGATTTCACTGCCCGCGGCCGCCACCATGGCGGCGACCAATTCGTGCAAAGCCGCCGAATCGGAGACGATACTGGTCTCGAACTCCAAGTGTTCCCGCCCGGCCATAATGGCCACGCCGTGATCACCCATCGAACCACTGACCAGAATCGCATGCCCCGGTTTGGCGCGGTCGCCGGAGATCGTCACCCCTTCCGGCACGATGCCCACCCCGGTGGTGGTAATGAACACCCCGTCACCCTTGCCGCGTTCCACCACCTTGGTATCGCCGGTGACGATGGGCGTGCCGGCCTTTTGGGCGGCGGCGGCCATGCTGATGACGATGCGTTCCAGATCGGCCAGCGGCAAGCCTTCTTCCAGAATAAAACCGGCTGCCAGATACAAAGGCTTGGCGCCGGACATGGCGACATCGTTGACGGTGCCGTGTACCGCCAGCGAACCGATGTCGCCGCCTGGAAAGAACAGCGGCGAAATCACGTGACCGTCGGTGCTGATCACAAAACGGCCGGCCGGCACGCTGAACAAGGCCTGATCGTTATGCTGGCGCAGCAAATCGTTATCGAAATGCTTGAGGAACAATTCGTCGATCAATTGCGCCATGGCGCGGCCGCCGCCGCCGTGGCTGAGGTCGACGTGGCCGGATTTTAAATTTAAGCTTGAAGTGAATTTTTTGGTCACGGAAAGGGCTCTGTGTTGTCGCGTTTCTTTGGGTTAAGTGTCTGAATGAGAGTTAGCTTGCGATTCTTTTCAGCCAATAGTCCGGTTTTCGATGACAGTGGGCTATGGCAACGATACCCAGCGTGTCGGCGTCAATGCCGTATAAAATCGCATAAGGGAAACGCTTGATTAAACAGCGCCTTAATTGCTGATCGATTGAGATGTAAGCGAGCGGATAACGAATGATTCGTCTGATTGTCGCTTCAAATTCGGTTATAAATTGTCTGTCCAGATTAGTTTGTTGCGTTTCATACCATTCAAATGCCTGATCCAGTTCGGCTTGGGCGGCCTCCAGAAACTCAACCTTCATTTATATTTCCGCATCACCGCATCGTATCCGACCGTCTTTAGTTTTCCATCCCGATAGGCTTGCCAGCGCTTAGCCGCTTCCTGACGCCAATGGCTATCAATTTCCGCATCCGGAACATCCAAATCCGCCAGCAACAATTCCGCCAACTGCAACTTTTCCAGCGCTGGTAGCTGACTGAGCTGTTGATAAATTTCTTGGCTACTGGGCATGGGCCGACTCCGTGATGATTATGCAATGCATTTTACGGTGATTCGACAGAGGTGGCGATATTGCCTCTCAAGCGACCATACGACCAATACGCCGCGCAAGCACCTTCCGACGACACCATGCAGGAACCCATCGGGTTTTCCGGGGTACAGACCGTGCCCAGTAGTTTGCAGTCTTGCGGCTTTTTGGCGCCGCGCAAAATGGCCGGGCATTCGCAACCTTTGACATCGCTGGCCTGAATGGCGGGCATGTCGAAACGCTGTTCGGCGTCGAACTCCGCATAAGCGGCCTTGAGCTTTAAAGCGCTATTCGGAATCAAACCCAAGCCGCGCCATTCGAACTCTGGACGCAGTTCCAATACCTCGTTGACCAAGGCTTGGGCTTTTTGGTTGCCGTCGCGCGTCACCGCGCGGCTGTATTCGTTTTCCACTTCATGCCGGCCATCGTTGAGTTGGCGGATCAGCATCAATGCCGATTGCATTACATCCAACGGTTCGAAGCCGGCGATGACGATGGGTTTGCCGTATTGTTCGGCGAATACTTCGTAAGGCCGGCTGCCGATTACGCTGCTGACATGCGACGGGCCTAAAAAGGCATCTATGGCCACCGGCACCGGCGCATCGAGAATCGCCTGCATCGCCGCCGGCGTCAGCACGTGGTTGCAGAATACCGTAAGGTTTTTTAGCTCTTCGGCCCGAGCCTGCTTGATCGCCACGGCGGTCGGCGGGGTGGTGGTTTCGAAACCGATGGCGAAAAACACCACTTGCCGATCAGAGTTGTCGCGGGCGATTTTCAAAACGTCCTGGGTGGAATAGACCATGCGAATATCGGCACCGCCGGCCTTGGCTTTCAACAGGCTGTTGCGCCCAGTAGCGGGCACCCGCACCAAGTCGGCGTAAGTGCAGAGGATGACGTCGTGTTGTTCGACCAATTGAATCGCGTTGTCGATACGGCCGGTCGGCAGCACGCAGACCGGACAGCCGGGGCCATGGATGAACTCGACATTGGCCGGCATCAAATCCTGCACGCCGTAGCGGAAAATCGCGTGGGTGTGGCCGCCGCAAAACTCCATCAAGCGGTAATGCCGCTCGGGATGGACGGTTTGAGCGATGGCCTGGGCCAATTGTTTAGCCAGATCGTGCCGGCGGAATTCGTCGATGTATTTCATGGCGTCGCCGTCAGGCCGGCTTCGGCGAACAGGGCCAGGGTCTTGATGGCTTCGTCTTCATCGATCTTGTTCAGCGCATAGCCGACGTGAACCAGCACGTAGTCGCCGATTTGGACGTCGTCGACCAGCGCCAGCGAAACTTCGACCTTGACGCCGTCAACGGAAACGGTGGCCATTCCGGTGTTGTCGGAATGGATTTGCAGGATTTGAGCGGGGAGGGCTAAGCACATAAGTTTGTCTTTAATTTTACTGATGTTGTTCGAAATAGCGCCGATGACGCTAAAAAGGATTAATCACTGTCAAGCGATTATCAAATACTTGTCCGTCTTGCATATCTTCCGAGTAAAGAATGTTGCAATTCGCTAATAACGCAGCAGCGACTATCAGGCTGTCCCAATGCGATAGTGAGTAACGTGCTGCCAAATCAATGGCTTTGCGAACAGTAAACGCATCGACTGCGACAATCTCGCACAGATCCAATAAGCTTGATGCAATTTCATGCGCTTCCGGCAATGTAAAACCGTATTTTCTAGTTAAGACGCTAACCGTTTCGTTGATGACTTGAGTACTGATGACCGGCGAGTGTTGAATGATGTCAATCGCTTGTTCCGATTTGCTCTGATCTTGCGACTCGGCATAAACAAACAAATTAGTGTCGGCAAATATTCTAGCGGTCATAGCAATCGTTGCGCTCGAATTTTTCCGCCTTGAAACGACCTCGATATTTGGCCAGTGTAGCCAAGGCGTTTTCCCGGCGCGTTTGTTCCTCTTCTACTTGTTTGGCCTTTAGATTTTCCGCAAAACTCAAGACTTCGCAGGCAGTTTGGTCGGGCATGGTCTTGACGGTTTCGTAAATACGTTCTGCTATGTTCATCTGTTTACCTATTACGTTTTATCAAAGCGTCGAGTAATGTTGTGTCGCTATGCGACTGATTTTTTTAATGCCGGTTCCCGCACCGGCGGGCGGGATACTTTCTTTTGCTTCGCCAAAAGAAAGTATCCAAAGAAAAGGCGACCCGGATGCCGCTTGATCCTGTGCTCCTCAGTTTTGGCAGGGGTTGCTTGAAGGGGCGTCCCAGCCCCTGCAAGCAACGCGATGCATCCCTGCATCGCCCCTTGTATGATGAATTTTAACAACCGATAGCCTAGAAGAACCGATTAAGCTGTCATCGTTCATTGGGAGGCCGTTCGCCCCTGAGGACTGGTAAATACCAGAGCCTGTGCTGTAGATTGGCCCCCGCCCTATTCACCCATACCGTGGAGTATCCGAGGCTTAGAGCCTGCATACACAAGGAAGGTAGGTGCATGCGCAGGGTCGGGAACCGGTGAATAGTGTACTTAACCTTTAACTGAATTAAAAAACGATTATGACGAACCTCCCAATCAATGCCATCGCTGAATCTATCCACCGCCTGTTTGCCGGCGTGGATGTCGGAGCCGATGAATTGGTGCTGGTGATCCGCAAGAACGGCAAGTCGTTCGATCCACAAAAATATGCCAATACCCGCTCTGACCGTGCCCGCTTGGTCAACAAGCTGATCAAGCTGCCGGGCATCAAAGTCTGCCTGGAAGCCACCGGCATTTACCATTTCGACCTGGCAATTGCGTTGCATGACGCCGGTATTCCCGTGATGGTCGTCAATCCCAAGGCCTCGCATAACTTCGCCAAGGTGTTGATGAGAAACAGCAAAACCGATGCCGTTGATGCCAATACCCTGGCCGAATACGTCGAGCGCATGGACTTTGTCGCCTGGACCCGGCCATCGAATCAGACCCTGGCTTTGCGCGGGTTTGCCCGCCGCATTGATGCGCTGACCGGTCAGAAAGCTGCCGCGAAAAACCATCTGCATGCACTGAGTGCGACTCAGGAAACTCCAAAGGCGTTGCTGCGCGATGCCAAGCTGGCGATCAGTCAATTGGAAAAACGCATCGATACCTTGGCCGCCGAAGCGATGACCTTGATCAACCAGCACCCGGAACTCAAGCGTGTTTTTGAGTTGCTGACCGGCATCAAAGGCATTGCCCAAACCAGCGCCATTGCTTTGATGGGCGAACTGCTGTTATTGCCACCCAACCTGTCGCATCGCGAATGGGTCAAGTTTGCCGGGCTCGATCCCAAAGCCTTTGAATCCGGCAAAAGCGTACATAAGAAAATGCGGCTGTCCAAGGCGGGTAACCGGCATATTCGCTCGGCATTGTATATGCCGGCCTTGAGCGCCAAACAGCATGATCCCCATGTCAGCGCTTATTTCCAGCACTTGGTCGACAACGGCAAGAAACCTTTACAGGCCGTCTGCGCAGTGATGCGTAAATTACTGCATGCGATCCATGGCATGCTAAAGCACGACCAGCCGTTCGATAACACACGGTTTTATGTCATTCCGACACCCATCATCGCTGAGTGAAAAAGTGATGGAATTTTGTTGACTTGGAACAGAGTATCTATGGGCTGATCCCGCCAAAACCTCCGGTGCTCGGCGCGGCATAACGGGAGAGAATAATCATGAAATACAACGCCAAGTATCAATATTGTTGGAGCTACAATGTCTATTAGCTTTCCTGAATGAGTTTACGAACTGTCAATTCAAGCGTTGTGCAAAACGCTTCGTTAGTACGTACCCAAAGTGCTAAAAATGCCCCTCGAACAATTTCCTCAGGGACAAAACCAATCTTAATTCCTAACTGATTAAAGAGCAGGTGTGGATCACGATTAGTCCGAATTACTTCATCCATTGAACGGCGAACTAAGTCTTGCGCTTCGGGAGCACGTTGGCATGACACAGTGAGAATGGCAAGATCAGTTTCCAAACGCATTTGAGCGTTTTCAAATATTGTCAGTTCTGGTTGAGAGCCGGGAAGGCGAAAAATTCCAGTATCACTTTGTTCTGTCTGTCTGGAGTCTCCGTCAATTACGCAAAGTGATCGAAAAGTAATAGTGATGTGTCAACACTTTTCCGGACACACAGCTAAGCAGCTTTAAGCTGCAATTCGTAGTCAACGGGCGACAAGTAGCCATTGGCGGAATGAAGTCGCTCGCGGTTATAAAACACTTCGATATATTCGAATACGGCCTGCCTGGCCTCGGATCGGGTTCGATAGGTCTGGTGATGTATCAACTCGATTTTCAGGGTATGAAAGAAACTTTCCGAGACGGCATTATCCCAGCAGTTTCCCTTACGACTCATGCTTTGCCGGATGCCGTGTTGCGTTAATAAGGCTCGATGGCTGTCCGATGCATATTGGCTGCCGCGATCGGTATGCCATAGCAAGCCTTTCTCGGGCTTGCGCTTCCAAACCGCCATCAGTAGCGCATCGTTCACCAGTTTGGTCCGCATATGTTCGGCCATAGACCAGCCCACGACTTGCCGGGAATAGAGATCAATCACCACGGCCAGATACAGCCAGCCCTCCTGCGTATGGATATAGGTGATGTCGCCGGCATAAACTTGATTGGGCTTTTCCACGGCAAATTGCCGATCCAGGTGATTGGACGCAACCGGTTGATGATGCTTCGAATTCGTCGTGGCTTTGAATTTGCGCTTGGTTTTACAGGCCAACCCCGCTTCCCGCATCAAACGACCGATACGGCGGCGGCTGACGGTTCGGTTCTGAGCGGATAAGGCGGCTTTGAGACGGCGCGTACCGTAGGTTGCCCGGCTTTTGCCAAAGGTGCTTTGGATCATCTCGGATAGGGCGGCATCGTCTTGTTCGCCCGCAGAGGGGCCTTGCTTCAGCCAGTCGTAGTAGGCGCTTCGGGATACCCTCATGAACCGGCACAGGGTATCTACCGCAAAGTCCTCTGCATGCTGCTTGATCCAGGCGTACTTCATCTTTGTTCCTTGGCGAAGTACGCCGCTGCCTTTTTTAGTAAATCGCGCTCCTCGGTCAATCGGGCCACTTCCTTCTTAAGGCGCTTGAGTTCATCGTACAGATGTTCATCGGTACGGACCGCTTTATTGCTGTCTTTGGGGCGACTGTATTTTCCTATCCAGGTATGCAAGGTATTGACGTTAATGCCAAGATCCTGGGCTACCTGGCTGATCGGTTTATCGGATTCATTCGCCAACTTGACGGCTGAGGCTCTGAATTCGGCTGTATAGGTATTGGGTTTTTCTTGGCTCATTTTGGATTCACGCTTTTTCAGGTTATTTTAAAAAGTGTGTCCGGTTTAGTGTAGCCACATCATAGAAGGGTTAGCCATGTGCGCACAATGTGTGGTTACAGCATTACCGTCGCCTGCAACAGCATGAACTTCAACTTGTTCGTAATCATTTCCAAGCTTCTCACGTAGAATTGCATTTACCCAGCACTTTGCAAACTCGTCTTCAACAAATATGGCGAGTTTTTTATCCACTCTTCCTGCAACTGCCCGAAGAGCTTCAACATTTAACTTGCCCTGTCTTAGCCTCCCATCAATGCAAGCCCAGATCGCCTCATTTGGTAACGGAGATAGTGCATAATCACTATGTGTTGTGAAAATAGCTTGTATTGATCGCCTTTCGGCCGCATCAATCAAATATTCCACCATTCTCCGGGTCGCAACTGGGTGAAGCCCATTTTCGATCTCTTCAATAAGAATTAGGCTATTAATTGGTGCAGCTTCGATTTCAGTAATCATTCGGATAATTGATGACTCTCCAGCTCCGAAATGGAATTCTGAATACTGATTTTCTCCGTTACGTCCAATAAAAAAATCATCATCATGACCTACATCGGTGACTTTAAATCCTTCAACTGACTTACCAAGAATATGCTCGATTTGCTGTGCGACTGTTTGGGGTAAGTCTGAAAGAGTACCCTGATGATGATATGTGGAGCGCATTAGTTTCTTGAAGCGTGGTTTCTCGCCAGCTGGGACTGTTCTTTCAATTCCAAAAAACAATACATCGCGATCTAGAACTTCACCGCGAACCCACTTGGATTGTCTAAATGTACTGCTCCTTTTTACGGTCTGTCGTTGATTAATATCTTTATCAACAACCTCATATTCAATTCGCCATTCAGACATAGACTCGTCGCCAATAGCACTCTTTGGGAAAAATAAGCCAGGTTTTATCCGTTTGTAAGCGCAACCCGCAGCTCCGAGAACTGAAGATTTTCCGCTACCATTTGGTCCAATTAATGCGGTAACGGGAAACTCAAAAGTTATGTCTTCACCCGTGAATCCACGGACTTTGGCAATACTCGACTTGAGCAAATACTTGCCATAGTCATGCTTTCGAACTTTGTCGAGTAACATAACTTTTGTCGATTCTCGAATTTCGCTATATGACATCAGATTTAACCGTAATTAAAATATTTCAGCTTGGTAGGATGAACAAAGTGAAGCGCATCGCGGGCAATACAGATTAGCTTAACCGATATACAAAATTATTGAATTACCATCGATAACGGGATAGGGTTTGCTCCCGTTATTCCGCCCCGAGCATCGCAGCTTTTGGCGAGAATAGACCGATAGGGGAGCGGCAGGGATGCCGCTCGTTTTCGGAGGGGCTGGGAGCCCCTTCCGAAAACCCTCGACAAAAGCGAGAAGCGCAGGATAAAGGCGGAATCCGGGTTGCCTTTTCTTTGGATACTTTCTTTTGGCAACGCAAAAGAAAGTATCTCGGCTGTCGGTCCGAGAACCGACTTCAAAACCATCCGTCGTGACAGCGACACAAAATACCGAACCACCACGACCAATTATATTCGCCCTCTCCCACAGGGAAAGGTAACTGAATCACTAGCCGCCGATAGCAAATCGAGCTATCACCAATAACCCATCAAGCATAATCAATCCGCTGCAACTCCAACTCCGCTTTCAACCACTTCAACCAACTCTCCATGCCTTCCCCGGTCTTGGCCGATAAGGACAATACCTTGATACGCGGATTAACCTGTTTCGCATAACGGATGCATTGCTCGACGTCGAAATCCAGATACGGCAACAGGTCGGTTTTGTTCAGGATCATCAAATCGGCGGCATGGAACATGTCCGGGTATTTGATCGGTTTGTCCTCGCCCTCGGTGACTGACAGGATCACCACCTTGTGCGCCTCGCCCAAATCGAAGGCCGACGGGCAGACCAAGTTGCCGACGTTTTCGATGAACAGCAGGCTGTGGTTGGGCAAATTCAGGCTTTCCAGCGCATGGCCGACACGGTGGGCATCGAGATGGCAGCCCTTGCCGGTGTTGATTTGTACCGCCGCCACGCCGGTGGCGCGGATGCGGTCGGCGTCGCGGGCGGTTTGCTGGTCGCCTTCGATGACCGCGATGTCCAGTTCGCCCTTCAATCGGGTGATGGTTTCGGTCAGCAGGGTGGTTTTGCCGGAGCCGGGGCTGGAGACCAGATTCAAGGCCAGCATGCCGCGATCGGCGAAATAACAACGGTTTTCGTCGGCATAACGGTTGTTTTTGGCCAGGATGTCCTGCTCGATTTGCACCATGCGGGCCTGGGTCAGGCCGGGAGCATGCGCATGTTCGGGGCCGTGTTCATGATGGTGGTGATGACCGTGTTCATGGCCGTGCTGGTGATCGTGAGGATGCTCATGATCGTGTTGTTCGTCGTGCGAGTGGACATGTCCCTCGCCGCAGCCGCAGATGCCGCACATTATTCTACCTCCAGTTCCTTGATTCGCATTTGATCGCCGCCGACGATCTGTAATTGATGGCTGCCGCAGTGCGGGCATTCGTCGTATAGCTGTTGCACCGGTACTTCCCGGCCGCAGGGCATGCACCAGGCAATGCCCGGCAGCTCGATAATTTCCAGTCTGGCCGCTTCGGCCAGCGAGCCTTGCATCACCACTTCAAAGCTGAAACGCATTGCCTCCGGCTCGACGCCGGATAAGGCGCCGATCTCCAGCCACACGGCTGTCACCTTGCGGTAATGCTGGGTTTGGGCTTGATGTTCGATGATTTGTAATACGCTCTCGCAGAGCGACATTTCGTGCATGATGGTTACCAGTCAAACTATTTCAGCCGTAGGGTACGCAGCGCGTACCTTTGAAGCTATCGATGGTACGCGCTGCGTAACCTACCTTTCATTCAATATCAAACTATAGGCCACGCAGGGATCGACCGCATTGATCAGCCATTTCGCCTGCCGCCGCAAACTATCCGCGTCGACCGCGCGCAAGGCTTTTAGGCCTTGTGCGACTACGCCGGCGGGATGAAAATTCCATTCGGTAGGGGCGACGATTCGGTAATCGTACACCCGGCCATCCCGCAATACCAGACGATGAACCAATAAACCACGCGCCGCCGGCACTTGCGCCAGACCGATGCCGTCGCCGCCATAAGCCGATGCCGGCATAAATTCGGTTTCGCCGAATCGCTCCAGCCTTAGCGTAATGTCCGCTACCTCCCACAGAACCGCCGCGAATCGCGCCAGCAAACCGTTGCCGTAACGGTTTTGTAGTGCGGCGATTAAAGGCTGCGATTGCTGCCGGCCAAGCGGCGTCGATTCATGGCATTGGCCTTGCCACTGCGGGGCGCGGCAGAAGGCCGATAAATCCTGTGTTTGTAAGTGCGCCAGCAAGCTTGGGTTGTCCAATGCCGGCAGACAGCCGATGTCGTTGCGGCCAACCGCCTGCCAATCCAGCCGATACAAGCCATGCAATAAGTCGGCGGACAAGGCAGTGTTACCCACTAGCCAGCCAGTCAATTGCGTTTCGTCGGCGATGGCATGAAAGGCCCGCATGCCGCCATCGAAAATCGTTTGATTGAGCAATTCGTTCAATTCCGCCAGCAAGCCGGCCAGCCGGTCCGAGTCGATTTGCAAATGGCTATCCAGCTTAAACGCCTCGCTGTCGCCAAACAAACACGGCTTGAAACGAGTGGTCAGTTTCAGCAAGGCGGCGACGGCGGCTTTATCCGGTTGGCGGCCGAGCAGGCCGGGCCAATCGAGCAATATCCGCCAGGCGTGTTCGCGCACGGTTTCCAATTTCAGCAAACATTCCCGCGCGGCATCGGCCTCCGGCTCCGCATCCAAGCCCAGCGCGGCGCGGCAGGCCAGCAACGCGGCATAAGACTGGGCGTTGCCGCAGAGCGAAAACAGTAGCGGCACTGTGCTCAACAGCTGTTCGGGCGTTTTGCCGAGCAACACCTGCGCCGCCGCTTGCGGTCGGGTCGAGACGATGCGCGCCGCGCTGGCTTGCCCGCCACGATGCGTCAATTCCAGCTGAATTTCCCCGACCGCCGTCACTCAGCGACCGCCGAACTGGCCGCGCAGCATGTCGCGCCGGCTGACCGCGCGTGGCGCCGGGTGGCTTAGCAACGCTTGCAAAGCCGACAGTCCGGCGGTCACGGCGGCGGCCTGATCTGCAAATTGAAACATCGGCGAGAACAGCGAACATTGCGCGTAAGTGCCGAGTTGCGCCTCGCACGCCACGGTAAATTCGAAACTGCCGTAAGGAAACGCTTGCTCGAATTTGTTGCCGGGCGGCTGTGTTATCCAATCGGAGTCCGTTGTCGGTAACATTAGCAGATTCATGCACCATGGCGTGATCAATACCCCCAGCCAGTCGCGGTTAACCCGGCCGAAACCGAGCGCCCGCACCGCAAGGGCCGGGTTGAGCAAGGGCATGCCGAGCATTCGCGTCGTCAGAATCTGGTTGAAGGTTTGTTCCAGCGCCTGTTCGATTTGGGCGCCATCCAGCCATTGCATGCTCAGGCGTCCATCACCAGAAAGTCGCGTTTCGGCGCGCCGCATTGCGGGCAGCTCCAGAAATCCGGCAGCTCGGCAAACGCGGTACCTGGCGCTACTTGCCAGACTTCGTCACCCTCGGCCGGGTCGTAAACATGCCAGCAGATTTTGCATTCCAGTTTGGCATTGGGTGGCAGGCGCGAGTCATCGACACCGTAGGCGCCGGCAAAAAACGCCTCGCTCACAAATACACCTGCAAAATTTCCCGCAAACGCTGGTGGCTGTCGGCAATGTCCTCCGGCGAGGCGCAAGCCACACTCGGCACTTCGCTGACTTCCAGCGTGTTGAGGATCAAAGTATCCTGCGAATTGAAATAACGCACCCACCAGACGTTACGGCTGCCGGTGGCGCTGATCCGGCAATTGCCGTAACCGCGCGACAAGATCGTCACCGTGCCTTGTCCCAGACGTTGCTCCAGAAACGCCAGATCCTGCTCGGTTTGCGGCAGTAGGCTCAGGTTGATGATATGGGCCTCGTCGCCGGGCCGGTAGGCGGCGATTTTGGCATTCAGCTCGGCCAGCAACGGCGGCGCGTTCATCACCCCGTCCGGCAGCGCGCTCATGTCGCTATCGATTTGCTCGGCGGCAGCGGCGAAGGCCGTTTGGGCGACGCTTTGCGGCATGATGCCGACCTCCAACACGTCGGCGAGCAGGCGTTGGCCGTCGCTTTGCTGCGAGCGCCAAACCCCGGCCAGCACCGATTCCTGGATGCGCAGTTGGTGCGCGCCGCCGCAAATCACGCTGACCTCGCCTTCGCCGAGTAGTTCGTCGACGAAACGGCGGTTGGTCTGATCCAGGCCGATCAGGTCGATGGTAGCGTTGCCTGTCGGGTAAGCCGCCAAATCCTGTTCGAGCTGCTGCAGCACGGTCTTGGCTTGCACCAAATCCGCTGCGTTCAAATCGACCGAAATCTGCGGCATCCGGTAGGTGGTCATTTCTTCCGGCATCGCCAGATATTCCAGCTCGACGCCGTCTTCCTCGGCGGGTTGACTGCCTTGGCCGAAAATGGGGAGGGATATTGAGGTCATGTTTTGGGTGTTTGTTTATGTTTAGGTGTTTGTTTTATTTGGTGTCGCTATCTATCGCGAGGATGTTTTTTGAAGTCGGTTCTCGCACCGACGGGCGAGATACTTTCTTTTGCGTCGCCAAAAGAAAGTATCCAAAGAAAAGGCGACCCGGATTCCGCGTTGATCCTGCGCGCCGAAGTTTTTGAACGGGGTTTTCCGAAGGGGCCTCCCAGCCCCTACGTAAAATGCGATGCATCCCTGCATCGCCCCTGCGGGCTGATCCGCTCAAAACCTCCGGTGCTCGGCGCGGTATAACGGGAGGAAACCCGTCCCGAAATTCGGCGGAAACTTGGATAAATGTAGGGTGGGCACACGCTTTTCGTGCCCACGCGGGGAAATGTGGCAATCGAAAATTATTTGGAATCCGAGAGATTAATGTCGTAAAGGGTGGGCAAAATGCCTACCCTAGATGGCTTAAATTTTTCAAACAGTCCTTTACCCAAAGATAGGCTTTATCCCTGTATATCCGAATAAAATTGATATGAGAATCTTTGCTTCTATCAAATTTGGCGTATGTGTTGCCATTTTCATGAATTATGGATTCAGGAAAATTTTTTTCTAAAAAAGACCTGGGATTAGGATAATCGATAATAGCATGAGATACAAAATCTCTGGCCATCTTTACATCATTATAAAAATCTGGCTTAGAAACACCCCTCCCTTTATTAGTATCACAGCATTCTTCCATTATTAAAAAATAATTTCTTAATTGATGCTCAACCAGATAAGGGCCGGAGAAATACTCGGCCTCGCTGAAAATTCCGATTAGCCTTTGAAATTCCAAGCAAGTCTGTGGGAAAGTTTTGGGTAAAGATACTGGACTCATTATTACCTTAGCTTGGAGGGTAGAATTGAAGCCTCCTCCTAAAATACGTCCATATGGCTCGCCACGTTCATGCATTTCGATAACATTCAATAGTTCTTGTGGACACCTAGTTGGAATACTAAATTCTTTCCCATCGCTTGAGCGGTAATTAATAGTAGGCTCATCTCCTTTTCTCATTCTGGGGTTATCCATGATTTGCATGGCTAGCAAGAACTGATCAATTTTGAGTTTTAGATCACCTATCTCTATACCAATTAATTCAGGTGGGACATCATCTTTCCAAACTATTAACCGGCCGGTATTAGGGCTATTTTCATTTAGCAAAAATTCAGCGCATTCTTGCTCCCAGCAAATGCTTGGTTCATGGTAGGTGGCTTGAATGTTTTCAAGGCATTGTTCTATTTTAAGTTTTCGCATAAAAATTCCAATTACGGTAGGATGTGCTGAACGGAGTGACGCGCATCGGTCGCGAGCGATGTGTCCTCCATCGTCGGCAGCCTACAACACAATTACAATCCTAGCCTTCAAAATCATCTAACAGCCTTTCATCTCGCGATGGGGTTGTTCCCGTTATTCCGCCCCGAACATCGCAGCTTTTGGCGAGAATATCCTGATAAGGGAGCGGCAAGGATGCCGCAAAAGAAAGTATCTCGGCTGTCGGTCCGAAAACCGATATACAAATAATCCGTCACAATTGCGACATCTTATTTAACCCGAGCCAACCAGTAATCTGGTCTACGCCGATGATGAGCAAACGCGGTAACCAAGATGCGACCGGAAGCGCTTCGATAAAACACCGAATATGGAAAGCGCGACAGGCCAAGGCGGCGGATTCCTGATGGATGAACCAGCCGCCAAGTTTCCGGTTTTTGAATAATTAAGGTTATTGCTCTTTCGAAGTCGTCGATTAGCAACGCACCCAGTCGATTTTGTTGATCTTGATAAAACCGAATCGCTGCCAGATATTCAGCTTCCGCTTCGGGAACAAACTCGTAATTCACCGTAGCAATGCTCGGGCTTTCTCGGCAACCGCTGAACCGGGAACAGATTGCACTTTGCCTGCGTCGTATTCAGCCACTCGACGCGCCGATTCTTCGCCCCAAAACTGCTCGAATTCCGACTCGGAAACTTCTTCGAGGCTCAATAACAGACGTTGTGCCAAAGCAGCCCGGTCTTGAAGTGGTAAGGAAAATATTTCGGCTTCCAGTTGAGCGAGATTCATGTCGGCGATACTCCTGTTGCGTAAAACATTGCGTCAAGCGAGAATTGGCTTGACGTCGATAGTATACGTCCAACCGCATATTCGTCGCGATAGCGACACCAAATTGTTAAAGAGCAGATGAAGTTTAGATTCTCCTCACCCTAGCCAGCCCTCTCGGCAACTGTTCCAGACGTTGCACTACCTCTGTCCATAGACCACCCTTTAGTGGTGGCATCCATGCAGTCGTTCAGCAGGAGAGGGGATTAATCTTCTGGATAACCAATATCCATTGGTTTATATCAAACGGCTTTAGCCAAATAAAACCAAACTAGGCATGCCCCCCACAAACCTTCCCCAAATCAAACCCCGGCGGTTGCTGAGGTTGTAAAGCCAGTATGCGGGCAAACTCCTGTCCGTATTCCCCCCAATCCTGTATGCCGGTGATCACGCCCAAATATTCGCCGCGCCGTAAAAACACCAACGATGGCCAGCTGGTGAAGCGAAAGCGGGCCTGTAGTTCGCGTTCGATGGTCTGGGCGATTACGGCACCCTGCAGCCGGTCGGCAAACACCTTCAACAATTCCGGTAATATCACCGCCACGTCGTGGCTTTCCGGAAACATCAGCGGGTCGTTGCGGAAAAACAGCACCACATTGTCATGACGGTGCACGAACATCTCGTAATTGTCGGCGTCCAGCAGCGGCAGGCCGTGCAGGGTTTGTGGCTGGTTCAGAATGACTGTGCTCATGATCTTAAAAACTCCGGTAGTTCGGGTTTACGATCGGCCAGATCGGCGAACAAATGGTCGAAGGCGGTTTCACCCTGCATTGCCAAGCGCATGGCTTCCAGGGCGTCGGCGATTTGCCGGGCTTTTTCGGCGTCGATGACTTCCCGCGCCGCGTCCAGAAAAACCAGCAGCCAGGTGCCGGCGGGTTGTTCGCCGACCAGCATCATGTCGATCAAGCTGGTTTGGCCCCGGTAAGCGCATAGAGCCGATTCGCCGCGCGGCTCGATGACTTGCATCGGTATGCCAATGCACATCAGTATTTGCCTCGATAATCCACATCGACCCGCAGGCTGGGCTGATCGGATGTTTGCGGCGGACGCGCTTCAAACAGGCCGGAGGCCAGGATGCGCTGGTCGCCGATGCGGCAGGCTTGAGCGGAGGAGGGACGCTCTCGTTCGTAACGCTGCATGTCCAGGGCAGGATCGGCCAAGTCGATAGCGGCGCCGGTAGCGGCGGGGACGATGCCGAAGTTTTGCAGATAGCTTAAAGCCATGTCTATCGCCGGTTGGATTTGTGCCTTGACGCTGGCCCGCAGGCTGCCGCCGTAATCGTCCAGTTCTTCCGGCTGCACGCCGATCAACAGCAGATGTTTTGGGTATTGGCCGAGCATTTGCGCGGTTGCCAATACCTCTTGAAAACCAGTTTGATGCAGACTGATTTTTTTGGCGCCAAGGAAATTGGGCACATCGTCGTTTTCGACCCGTTTGAGGGTGGCCGGCGGCAGGCCGTAATCGACCGCATCGAATACCACCAATACTTCGGCGGCCCGCACGTGTTCGACCAGATACATGCCCTGGGTACCGCCGTCCAGCACCGTTACGTTATCCGGGAAGCGGTAGTGTTTTTGCAGATGTTCGACGACACGTACGCCAAAGCCTTCGTCGGCCCAGAGGACGTTGCCGATGCCGAGCAATAGGATTTGAGGCGATGAAGTCATAAAATCATTGCAAGCGGAATCATATAGGATGTGCCGACGTTAGGAGGCGCACTTGTGCCCTAGAGGGTATCGTCAAAAATGCAACGTTTAATGCGCATCGTCTACCGGCTTGTCGTCTTTAAAGGTGCGCCAGCCGTTGGCGATGGTCGACAACATGCTTTGACCGGACAACTTATCCTCGCGCACCGCTACATAGATATGGATCAGCACGAAACAGACGATGGCCCACATCACCAGATGATGCCAGCTGTGCACGCTTTGGCTGTCGCCGAACAGCGGCAGCAGCCAACTGCTGAACAAAACCCATTGCCAACTGCCTTGGCCGGTGCCTTCGCCGTACAGGGCAAAGCCGGTGAGGATCATGAACAGCGTGCCCCACACCAACACGAAATGCATCGCCAATATCGCCAGCGGGTTGTGGCCGATGTAATGCCGCGGTGCCTTGGCCAGAAAGGCGTACCAGAGGATTTCCTGACGCACGCCGTCCCAGAAATGCGCGCTCAGCAGCGGCGGCAGAAAGATTTGCCGAGCATGCTCGTTACCGGCATAGGCCCAATACAAGCGCCCCAGCAAGCCTATCGCCAGCAGATAGCCGGCGGCGAAATGGGCGAAACGGATATAGCCCATCAAAAAATGTTCGGAGGCCTCGCCGGCCGGCGAGGCTAAGGGATCGGCGATCAAATAGCCGGTCACGGCCAGCACGGTGATTGCCAGCGCATTGACGCCGTGCCAGAGCCGAACCGGCAGTTCGTAAACGTAAACCGGAGCAAGCGGCGCGCTCATTTTGCGCTCCGATCCGGCGCTTTGGCGCGCAGCCAAAGGCTACGCAGCAGTGCGGCCGCCGCAATCGATAAACCGGCTGTAAACAGATACGGCAACCAGGCCGAGTAAGCGGTCAGCATATGTTCCAGGCTGTGCGTCAAGGCATCGATGCCGGGATGGCTGTGGGCTTCGGCTTTGCCGAAAGATAATAACAAGGTGGCTATTGTTAAATATTTGTACATGTTGTTCTCCTAAGAAGCAGGGCGAATGAATTCGCCCCTACATTCGATTACCAGAACCGTAAGGTACGCAATGCGCCCTACATTGGTTTATCTCACTTTAACGGTAGTCAATTCCGTACCGTCCGGACTCATCACATGGGTCGAGCAGGCCAGACAAGGGTCGAAACTGTGCAGTGTGCGCAAAATTTCCACCGGTTCCTCGGGACGCTCGACTTTGGTGTTCATCAAGGCTGCTTCGAAGGCGCCGATGTTGCCTTGCTCGTCGCGCGGCGAACCGTTCCAGGTGGTCGGCACCACGCATTGGTAATTGGCGATTTTGGTATCTTCTATTTTCAGCCAATGACCCAGCGCGCCGCGCGGGGCTTCGGTAAAACCGACGCCCTTGACGCTGCTCGGCCAGGTGTCCGGATCCCAACGTTCGACGTTGGCGGTAGCCAGGTCGCCGGCCTTGATGTTGGCGATCATCTTGTCCATGAAATAGCGCATCTTGCCGGCAGCCCATTGCGCTTCCAGGCCGCGGGCTGCGGTTCTGCCCAAGGTTGAGAACAGTGCGCTGACCGGTACGTCCAGGGTTTTCAACACGAAGTTGATTTGCTCGGTGATTTCCTTGTTGCCTTGCGCATAGCCGACCACATAACGCGCCAGCGGCCCGACTTCCATGGCATGGCCGCGCCAGCGCGGGGCTTTGATCCAGGAATATTTGGCGCCTTCGTCCAGTTCCTGAATATGGGTGCGGTCGCCCTTGGTGTTGGGGCCGATTTTGTAATTGGGTTCGGTAATGCCGTCCCAGGGGTGCAGACCGATTGCCTCATCCGGGTACTTGTACCAGGAGTGCGGCACGAATTCCTTGATCTGTTCGGGATCGGTCAAGTCCACTTCGTGCACCTTGCTTAAATCGCCGTTGATGATGGCACCGCGCGGCATCAGCAGGTTAGCCGCCGAATAGTCGTTGGCATTGTCCGGAATGTCGCCATAAGCCAACAAACTTTGCCCCGAGATGCCGCCGCCGTAAAGCCAGCCTTTGTAGAATTGGGCGATGGCCAGTAAATCCGGGATATAAACTTGGTCGATAAAGTCTATAGTGCGGTCGATTAGCGACGACACCAGATTCAGTCGCTCCATGTTGATGGCGCCGTTGGCGCCAACCCCGTCAATGTTTATCGCGCAAGGCACGCCGCCGACCAGCCAGTTCGGGTGCGGGTCCTTGCCGCCGAAAATGGTGCGGATTTTCATGATGTCTTTTTGAAAATCCAGCGCTTCCAGATAATGCGTGACCGCCATCAAATCCGCTTCCGGAGGTAACAGATAGGCCGGATTGGTCCAGTAACCGTTCTTGAACGGGCCCAATTGACCGGATTCGACGAATTTTTTCAGCCGGTTTTGGGTATCGCGGAAATAGCCGGGCGAGGATTTGGGATTGTGCGGAGAAATCGATTGCTGCAAGGCCGAGGTAGCGGCCGGATCGGCCTTCAAGGCGTTGACCGGATTCACCCAATCCAGTGCATGCAGATGATAGAAATGCACCAGATGATCCTGCACCTGCAGGCTGAGCTGCATCAGGTTGCGGATCGAATTGGCGTTTTCCGGAATCTTGATCTTTAGTGCATCTTCAACCGCCCGCACCGAAGTCAGGGCGTGGGTGCCGGTGCAGACGCCGCAGATACGTTGCACGAAAGCCCAGGCATCGCGCGGGTCGCGGCCTTTCAGGATCACTTCCAGTCCGCGCCACATGGTGCCGCTGGAGATGGCGTTGCGGATGATGTTGTCTTCGTCGATGTTGACTTCACAACGCATGTGGCCTTCGATGCGGGTGACCGGGTCGACCACCACGCGGCGGCCGGCATCGTTCAAATGAAAACCGTTGGGGGTGTTTCGGACTGTCATTATTGTTCTGCTCCTGGATGTTTGTCACCGGATTGTTTGGCGCGATTCAAGGCCGTCAAACCGGCATGCGCGGCGATGCTGGCGCCCACCACGGCGGCAGCGGTACCTCCGACCACGTCGGCGTTGGCTTCGATGCCGAATTGATTGATGTCGGTGAGGCGCTCGTAAAAGCTGCCTTTATCCCAGAAACCGTCTTCCGAGCAGCCGATACAGCCGTGGCCAGCCTGAATCGGAAACGAGGTGCCTTCGTTCCAGCGCACCGTAGAACAAGCGTTGTAAGTGGTCGGCCCCTTGCAGCCCATTTTGTAAAGACAATGGCCTTGGCGGGCGGCTTCGTCGTCCCAGTGCTCGACGAACTGGCCGGCGTCGAAATGCGGCCGCCGATAGCATTTGTCGTGGATGCGCTGGCTGTAGAACATCTGCGGCCGGCCTTGTTTATCCAGGGTAGGCAGTTTGTCGAAGGTCAATAAGTAAGCCACCACGGCGGTCATCACTTCGGCGATCGGCGGGCAACCGGGCACTTTAATGATGGGTTTGTCGGCCAGACCGGGTACTTTATGCACCGGCGTGGCGCGGGTCGGATTGGGCTTGGCAGCCTGCACGCAACCCCAGGAGGCGCAGGAACCCCAGGAAATGATGGCCTTGCAGCTTTCGGCGGCATACTTGAGTTGTTCGACGAAAGGCTTGCCGCCGATGATGCAATACATGCCGTCTTCGGCTAGCGGCGGGTTGCCTTCCACGGCCAAAATGTAATTGCCTTTGTATTTTTCGACGATCTCGTCGACGATGGCTTCGGCATTGTGGCCGGCGGCGGCCATGATGGTGTCGTCGTAATCCAGCGACAGCATCGACAAAATCACGTCTTTAGCCAGCGGGTGGCCGGAGCGGATGAACGATTCCGAGCAACAGGTGCATTCCAGGCCATGTAGCCACAGCACCGGGATGCGTGGTTTGGTTTCCATGGCATGGGCGATCTTGGGCGCAAAGGCCGGACTCAGGCCGAGCGAGGCGGCCGTCAAGCTGCAAAACTTTAGAAAACTGCGGCGGGTGATGCCTTGCCGGCGCATCACATCGTAAAAGGTTTCGGTCATGAAATCTCCTGGCGTTGGCGTTTGCGACCTGTGAAGCGACGAGCCGGAATCGACTGCCGTGGCTTTTCGGTACGGCGCTGCCGATACTCGAACACCGAATAGGGCGCGCTATATTATTATTCGGCCCAGGGTTATGGCGGAGCCGTCATGGGTCGGTTGTTAATAGCGCAACATTTATGCCTGGATTGTTGCGTGCATTAAAACCTTGTAATTTGTGGTAAAAATGAATTGGCACGCCGAAAGCCATTGTCATGGCTATAACAATTGTGACAAAAGTATGTACGGATTGATGTAAAAGCTACAGGATTGCATTTTGTTGGAGAACCGGCTTAAAGGCATGTCTAGCCCGCGTCCAAGAGCTAGAGGTTTACTCAATCGCACTGCGTTAGGGCGGCGCAATAGCAATGATTATCGGGCAGAGGTTCGGCAGAGTGAGGTTGCTCTGAAAGTAAATAATTGGGAGGATACTGTAACTTGTTGGACAGGCGTTGGCGGCAGGGATGCCTCCGTCGAGCCTATACTGAAGTATTCACGGTGTTCTGTCCGGCAAGCAACAGTACCCAGGGTATTCTGGGCGATGCATAGACTTCATGAGCGTTAGATTGACCATTTTTCACCACTGAAGCACGGAGGTTTTATGCTCCGTATCTCCGTGGTTGAGTAGTGATTGCGGGCCGAATTCCAACAACCAGATTAGCCGATTGCCTTGAAGCCAATGTCGGTGCGGTAATAAACGTCCTGCCAATCGATGGGTTTACAAAGCTGATAGGCTTTTTGTTGGGCTTCGGCTATCGTTTCGCCTAGCGCGCAAGCGCATAACACCCGGCCGCCGGCGGTGACGATGTGGCCATCTTGTTGGCGGGTGCCGGCATGAAAGATTTTGCCGTCTTCGCTGTCGCCGCTTGGTAAGCCGCTGATAACGTGGCCCTTGGCGTATTCGTCCGGATAGCCGCCGGCCGCCATCACCACGCCCAAGGCGGGTCGTTCGTCCCATTCGGTGCCGATCTGGTCCAGGGTTTTATTTAAAGCCGCTTGGCATAGTTCTACCAGATCGCTTTTCAAGCGCATCATGATAGGCTGGGTTTCCGGGTCGCCGAAGCGGCAGTTGTATTCCAGAACTTTGATGCTGCCGTTTTTGCCTATCATCAAACCGGCGTACAGGAAACCGGTGTATTCGTTGCCGTCATCGCGCATGCCTTTCAGGGTTGGATAGATGACTTCGTCCATCACCCGTTGATGAATTTCCGGCGTGACGATGGGGGCAGGGGAGTACGCACCCATGCCGCCGGTGTTGGGTCCTTGGTCGCCGTTGTCGCGGGCCTTGTGATCCTGCGAAGTGGCCATCGGCAAGGCGTGCAGACCGTCGGCGATGACGATGAAGCTGGCTTCCTCGCCGGCCAGAAATTCTTCGATCACGACGCGATGGCCGGCTTCGCCGAAGCTGTTGCCGGACAGCATGTCTTGCACGGCGTCTATCGCTTGTTGTTCGGTTTGGGCCACGATCACGCCTTTACCGGCCGCCAGACCGTCGGCTTTGACCACGATGGGCGCGCCCTTGCGTTGGATATAGGCAATCGCCTGTTCGGTATCGGTAAAAGTTTCATAATCGGCGGTGGGAATGCTGTGGCGGGCCATGAAATCCTTGCAGAACGATTTCGAGCCTTCCAGTTGCGCGGCTTGCGCGGTCGGTCCGAAGCAAGCCAGGCCGGCAGCGCTAAACGCATCGACGATGCCTTTGACCAGCGGTACTTCAGGGCCGATGATGGTCAAGGCGATGTCGCGGGCCTGGGCGAAATTCAACAGGCCGTCGATGTCTTCAACCTGGATGGCGACGTTTTCGATGTCCGCTTCCAGCGCGGTGCCGGCATTGCCGGGGGCGACGAATACCTGGGTGACTTTCGGGGATTGTTTGGCCTTCCAGGCCAGTGCGTGCTCACGGCCGCCGCTGCCGACGATCAGAATTCTCATATTGGGACAGAACCTTATGTGGATGAATGGGCTAAAGTTTTCCGGCAAATTTTAACGGCATTTGGCTGCTCGGGTTGGATTTTGTGCATCGCTCGTGGTAGCGTGCGGTTTCGGAAGATGGCCGTTGGTGCGGCAAATCCCTTGAAACAAGAAATCAGCAATTTACAAACACAAGGAGCAGCGCAATGACAGACTGTCTGTTTTGCAAAATGGTAAGCGGCGAGATCAAGCCGGATGTGGTTTTTGAAGACGACCAAGTGTTGGCCTTTCGGGATATTCACCCGCAGGCGCCGATGCATGTGTTGATCGTACCCAAGCGGCATGTGGCTAATTTGAACGGGCTGGACGATGCCTTGCTGGGCGGGCAATTGCTGCAAACCGCCGCCAAAATCGCCGAGCAACAAGGTTATGCCGAAAGCGGTTACCGCACTGTGTTTAATTGCAACGACGATGGCGGGCAGACCGTGCATCATCTGCATTTACATGTGCTGGGCGGCAGACGCATGACTTGGCCGCCGGGCTGATCTCGGCAGCGTTTCACGCTAGGTTTAATAGTGACCGCATGAGACAGACGCCAAAGGCGTTCCAGATGCTTGCAATATCGTTTTCCCCTGTTCCCGCGCATCGCAACACTCGGCGATTAAGGCTAAATTCAGCGATAAATCCGGTAGCCGTGCCGGACGGGGTTCTCCGTCCAGATTAGAGAAAACACCGATTAGTTACGGTTGGCAGGTGGCATTTTCTCGCGGAGCTTCAGAAAACGCTGATAACGGCTGAACGGAATCGAGCCGTTTTCAGCAGCCTCGCGCACGGCGCAGTCCTTGTCGTTGAGATGGCGGCAGTCGTTAAATCGGCATTTGCCTATAAAGGGATGAAACTCGCGGTAGCCCCAGGCCAGTTGCGCTTCCGATAAACCCGCCAAACCGAAAATCGCCACGCCGGGGCTGTCGATCAAATCGCCGCCGCCGGGTAAATGATAGAGTGTGGCGGCGGTGGTGGTATGGCGGCCGTGGCGGGTGGTTTCGGAGACGCTGTTGATTTTAAGGGTTTTGTCCGGCAGCAGCGTATTGGTCAACGAGGATTTTCCTACCCCGGATTGGCCGGCAAACATACTGGTCTGTCCGCGCAAGTCCTGTTTTATATCGTCGATACCGAGTCGCTGGTTCGCGCTGACTCTATATAAGCGATAATTCAAAGCTTGGTAGTTTTTCAACTCCAGTTCGACCGATTCGCGGTGGGGCAGATCGATCTTGTTGAACACCAGTGCGGCATCGATATTGCAGTTTTCGCAGATGGCCAGATACTGATCCAGCAATAGGAAATCGCAATCCGGCTCGGCGGCGAACACCACGAAAATCGTATCGAGATTGGCCGCCACCGGCCTGATTTGTTCGCCTCGGCTGGGGCGTTGCAGCACGGAACGCCGGGGTAACAATTGTTCGATGCGTCCTTGATCGGGCGAGGGCTGCGAAATCATCACCCTGTCGCCGACTACTACCGTATCCAGTTTTCGCAGGGTCTGGCAGAGTATGATCTGGTCGCCCAGTTCGACGGCGATACCCTTGCCGAGATGGGCGATAACCAATCCTTCGCTGAGCGATGCCATCAGGCGGACTGCATTTTTTCTTCGATATGCGCGATGCGAATCGCCGCTGGCGGATGGCTGTAATGAAACGCGGAATAAAGCGGATCGGGAGTCAGGGTGCTGGCGTTTTCCTCGTAAAGTTTGACCAAACCGCTGATCATTTTGCTGCCTTGGGCGTGGCGGGTGGCGAATTCGTCGGCTTCGAATTCGAATTTGCGCTGGAAATAAGCGCTGATCGGATGCATGAAGGTGGTAAACACCGGCGACACCAGCATGAACAACAATAAGGCTGCCGCGTTGGAGTGGGTGCTGACACCAAGGCCGTCGAAAAACCAGTCTTGCGTGATCAACCAGCCTAAAACCGCGAAGCTGATCAAGGTCATCACGGAAGAGGCGATCAGCATCTTGATCACATGCTTGCATTTGAAATGGCCCAGTTCGTGCGCCAGTACCGCTTCCAGTTCCTCTTCATCCAGCGAGTTGACCAAAGTGTCGAAAAACACGATGCGTTTGTTGTTACCCAGGCCGGTGAAATAGGCGTTGCCGTGACCGGAACGGCGCGAACCGTCCATGATGAAGATTCCCTGGCTATTGAAGCCGCAGCGTTCCAGCAAGCTTTTAATCCGGTCTTTCAGGCTGCCGTCCTGCATTGGGGTAAATTTGTTAAAGAGTGGGGCGATCACGGTGGGAAACAACCAACTCATCAACAACGAAAAGCCCATGATGATGGCCCAGGCATACAGCCACCAGAGGCCGCCTATGCTGTCCATTACCCATAGAATGAGGGCTAAAATCGGCAGGCCGATGGCTAGCGTCAGGCTGAGCGAGATTAACTGGTCCTTGGCAAATTGCGGCAGGGTGTTCTTGTTGAAACCGTATTTGTCTTCGATGACAAAGGTTTGGTAGAGGCTGAATGGAATCTCGATGATTGTCATCAGCAGAAAAATGCTGGCTACCGCAAAAATATCGGCCACCATCGCGGATAATTCGAAAGTTGACCAAAAATCGAAAACCAGGCTAATGCCGCCACCCAGCGTGATCAACAGCAAAAACAGCATGCCGAAGCCACTGTCGATGTCGCCGAGTTTGCTTTTTTCGATGGTGTAATCGGCGGCTTTTTGGTGGGCGGATAACGGTACTCTATCCTTGAAGGCTTGTGGCACTTGCTCGCGATGTCCGGCCACGTAGGATTTTTGCCGGGCGGATAGCCAGAATTGAATGCCGTACGAAAGAATTAACGCGAATAAAAAAATGACTGTAAAGGTGTTCATTGATGCGGGAAGGTGGGGGGTTAACAATTAGCGGTACAGGGTAGCTAATGCTACAATTTGCCGCAACATTAATAATCACGGAATTAAAAATGGCTCAGGACGCTGACAATCTTATTTGGATCGATCTGGAAATGACCGGACTCGATCCGGACAAGGATTTGATTATCGAAATTGCCACGGTCGTCACCGATAAAAACCTGAATATCCTGGCGGAGGGGCCGGTGTTGGCCGTGCATCAATCGGACGCGGTTTTGGCGGCGATGGATGACTGGAATCAGAAACACCATGGTGAATCCGGTTTGATCCAGCGTGTGAAGGATTCAAGCATTAACGAAGCCGGTGCCGAAACACTAACCTTGGAGTTTTTGCGGCAATGGCTGCCTGCCAATGCGTCACCGATTTGCGGCAACAGTATTTGTCAGGATAGGCGTTTTCTATATCGACACATGCCAAACTTGGAAGCGTTTTTTCATTACCGCAACCTGGATGTGTCCACTGTCAAGGAATTGGCCAGCCGCTGGGCGCCACAAATCAAGGACGGTTTCAGTAAAAAAGCCTCGCATAAGGCCCTGGACGATATTTTGGAATCCATCGGCGAGCTGAAATATTATCGAGAGCATTTTTTCAAATTTTAAAATTAGCGGTATTGAACTCGGCTAGCCGGAATCTTTAATCCAACAGGGTTGCGGCGGAGTTCGATATACCGTTCAAGTTACATGATGCAAACAATCAGCGCGTCATTCTGTTCATAATCTCTTACTTCAGGTAACACATACTCATGTTAGACCCCCGTTTATTCAGAAGTGAACTGGAATTGGTTCAACAGCAACTCAAAAGACGTGGTATTGAATTCGATGCCGACAGCTATATGGCACTGGAAAGCCGCCGTAAGGATATTCAAGTTAGAACTCAGGATTTGCAAAACGAGCGCAATACCCGCTCAAAAGCGATTGGTCAGGCCAAAGCCAAGGGCGAAGATATTCAGCCTCTGCTGGATCAAGTGCAGGATTTAGGCGATCAATTGAAAGCCGCAGAAACCGAGTTGGCCGAGATTCAGTCGGAATTGAATGCGATCATGGAAGGGGTGCCGAATATTTTGGACGAATCGGTGCCGGCCGGTAAAAGCGAAGCGGATAATGTCGAAATCGGTCGCTGGGGTGAATTGCCGGAATTTGATTTTACCCCAAAAGATCATGTGGATTTGGGCGAACCCTTGGGTATGAATTTTGAATTGGGCGCAAAAATCGCCGGAGCACGCTTCGTGGTGTTGGCTGGTAAGTTGGCTACCCTGCAACGGGCTATCATTCAGTTGATGCTGGATACTCATATTAATGAGCACGGTTATCAGGAAACCTATGTGCCGTTCATGGCCAACGCGGAAAGCTTGCGAGGGACCGGGCAACTGCCTAAGTTCGAAGCGGATTTGTTTACGGTTAAAAACGATCCGACTTTTTATCTGATTCCGACCGCCGAAGTGCCGGTTACCAACATAGTTCGCGATGTGATCGTCGATGCCAAGCAAATGCCGTTGAAATACGTCTGTCATTCACCTTGTTTCCGCAGCGAGGCGGGGGCTTATGGTAGCGACGTGCGTGGCATGATTCGTCAGCATCAATTTGAAAAAGTCGAACTGGTTCAAATCGTTACGCCCGAACTATCGGCGCAAGCGCATGAAGAGTTAACGGGGCATGCGGAAGCGATTCTGAAAAAGCTGAATCTGCCGTATCGAAAAGTGTTGTTGTGCGCGGGCGATACCGGCTTTTCATCATCAAAAACCTATGATCTGGAAGTCTGGTTGCCGGGGCAGCAGAAATACCGGGAGATTTCGTCGTGCAGTAATTTCAAGGACTTTCAGGCTCGCCGGTTGCAGGCGCGTTGGCGTAGTCCCGAAACGGGTAAGCCTGAGTTGGTTCATACCTTAAACGGCTCCGGTCTGGCCGCGGGCAGAACCTTGATTGCAATTATGGAAAACTACCAGAACGAAGACGGCTCGATCACGGTGCCGGTGGCGTTGCGTCAATACATGGGCGGCGTGGAATGCATCCGATAGGATAAATAAATCTAACTGGATGATGTTAATCCGGTTTTGGATCGAAACTATAATGCAGTATCATCCTTATCGATTGGATAAGCCTTGTGCAAATCAAATGGTTTGTCGGTTTATTGGCAATCGAAACATAATTAAAAATTATATGAGGGTGCTATGAGCGAAGAACAAAAAGTCTCACTATATGAGCGGTTGGGTGGTGAAGCGGCAGTCAATGCGGCCGTGGATGTTTTCTATCACAAAGTGCTCGATGACTATCGTATCAATCGTTTTTTCGATAAAACCGATATGTCAAAACAAGTGGAGCATCTGAAAGCCTTTATGACGGTGGCTTTTGGTGGTCCGAATGAGTATACGGGGCGCTCATTGCGCGACGGGCATGCCCGTTTGGTCAATATGGGATTGAACGATAGCCATTTTGACATTGTGATGGAGCATTTTGGCGCAACGTTACAGGAATTGAATGTGCCCGCCGATTTGATCGGAGAAGCTGCCGCATTGGTGGAATCGGTTAGGGGCGAGGTCCTGGGTAAATAGTGTGATGCTTATGGAGTCCAGCGATTTCAGCTCGTTGAGACTCCATGACAAGTTTGTTTTGTAATAAAATTGAAATAATTGCTTGACGAGTAGGAAAAACGATGTAAAATGGGCGGCTCATCAGGGTTGACGGGAAACGAAGTTGAAGGCGCCCTGGTTGATGCGGTAAGTGTTTTTTAGTGTTGGGTTTATGTTTTATTTTTGGGTTGTTGGTTTTTGCGAAAGACCTGAAAAAATAAATTTGACAACGATTTAAATCGCTGTATAATGCATCGGCTCAACAGGACGAAACGTCCTGGCTCTTTAAAAACTTAAATCGAAATAATTTGTGTGGGTATGTGGATCGACCTGTTTCTGTCAGAAATAGTCGACACAGAATCCACGTCAATTCGCAAGAAGAGATGTTCTGCAGTCGAGCCAAGATTGGATACTAATCTTATTTAGTATCAAGTTAAAATTAAACTGAAGAGTTTGATCATGGCTCAGATTGAACGCTGGCGGTATGCTTAACACATGCAAGTCGAACGGTAGCAGGCCTTCGGGCGCTGACGAGTGGCGGACGGGTGAGTAATGCATAGGAATCTGCCTATTAGTGGGGGATAACGTGGGGAAACTCACGCTAATACCGCATACGACCTACGGGTGAAAGCAGGGGACCTTCGGGCCTTGCGCTAATAGATGAGCCTATGTTGGATTAGCTAGTTGGTAGGGTAAAGGCCTACCAAGGCGACGATCCATAGCTGGTCTGAGAGGATGATCAGCCACACTGGGACTGAGACACGGCCCAGACTCCTACGGGAGGCAGCAGTGGGGAATATTGGACAATGGGCGAAAGCCTGATCCAGCAATACCGCGTGTGTGAAGAAGGCCTGAGGGTTGTAAAGCACTTTCAATAGGAAGGAATACCTATCGGCTAATACCCGGTAGACTGACATTACCTATACAAGAAGCACCGGCTAACTCCGTGCCAGCAGCCGCGGTAATACGGAGGGTGCAAGCGTTAATCGGAATTACTGGGCGTAAAGCGTGCGTAGGCGGTTGTTTAAGTCAGATGTGAAAGCCCCGGGCTTAACCTGGGAACTGCATTTGATACTGGGCAACTAGAGTTTAGTAGAGGGGAGTGGAATTTCAGGTGTAGCGGTGAAATGCGTAGAGATCTGAAGGAACACCAGTGGCGAAGGCGGCTCCCTGGACTAAAACTGACGCTGAGGTACGAAAGCGTGGGTAGCAAACAGGATTAGATACCCTGGTAGTCCACGCCGTAAACGATGTCAACTAACCGTTGGGTTCTTAAAGAACTTAGTGGTGGAGCTAACGTATTAAGTTGACCGCCTGGGGAGTACGGCCGCAAGGCTAAAACTCAAATGAATTGACGGGGGCCCGCACAAGCGGTGGAGCATGTGGTTTAATTCGATGCAACGCGAAGAACCTTACCTACCCTTGACATCCAGAGAATCTGTTAGAGATAGTGGAGTGCCTTCGGGAACTCTGAGACAGGTGCTGCATGGCTGTCGTCAGCTCGTGTCGTGAGATGTTGGGTTAAGTCCCGTAACGAGCGCAACCCTTATCCTTAGTTGCCAGCGGGTCATGCCGGGAACTCTAGGGAGACTGCCGGTGATAAACCGGAGGAAGGTGGGGACGACGTCAAGTCATCATGGCCCTTATGGGTAGGGCTACACACGTGCTACAATGGTCGGTACAGAGGGCAGCGAACTCGCGAGAGTAAGCAAATCCCAAAAAGCCGATCTTAGTCCGGATTGCAGTCTGCAACTCGACTGCATGAAGTCGGAATCGCTAGTAATCGCGGATCAGAATGCCGCGGTGAATACGTTCCCGGGCCTTGTACACACCGCCCGTCACACCATGGGAGTGGGTTGCAAAAGAAGTAGGTAGTTTAACCTTCGGGAGGGCGCTTACCACTTTGTGATTCATGACTGGGGTGAAGTCGTAACAAGGTAGCCCTAGGGGAACCTGGGGCTGGATCACCTCCTTACAAAGACGGAACACCGATTCACGTACTCACAACAAATTATTTCGATTGAAAGACACACCTGGGTCTGTAGCTCAGTTGGTTAGAGCGCACCCCTGATAAGGGTGAGGTCGGAGGTTCAACTCCTCCCAGACCCACCAACTAACGAAAAAAGGCAATCGTCTTTGATCTGATTAGGGGCCATAGCTCAGCTGGGAGAGCGCCTGCCTTGCACGCAGGAGGTCGGGAGTTCGATCCTCCCTGGCTCCACCATTTGTCATGATGTGGCGAGGTGAGAGTAAAAGGTGTTGTCGGTTTGAAGCTTGTAGGAACATCAGCGCTATGCGGTTTTATCGATCCGATAAAGACTGCATAGCATTGGTATTCGTATCAATAGCTCTTTAACAATGTGGAAATCTGTAACAAAAATCACGATCTGCCAAGATCGCGATTAAAACGAGTTGCAGTTTGTGGTGGCAATTGTTGCAAAACAAGCGCTAAAAAACAAACGGCAAAGCGTTCTCAAGCAAAACATCAGCGAACATGTCAGCTGACAAATAACTTAGATAAGTAAGCCTAACGAAGCCAAAGATGAAAATCCAAAGCCGAGTGACAGCAGACGTATTCGGGTTATATGGTCAAGTGAATAAGCGCATACGGTGGATGCCTAGGCAGTAAGAGGCGATGAAAGACGTGGTAGCCTGCGATAAGCTTCGGGGAGGTGGCAAACAACCTTTGATCCGGAGATGTCTGAATGGGGAAACCCGGCGCGCATAAGCGCGTCATCTTTGAGTGAATACATAGCTCACTGAAGCGAACCCGGAGAACTGAAACATCTAAGTACCCGGAGGAAAAGAAATCAACCGAGATTCCCTAAGTAGTGGCGAGCGAACGGGGACTAGCCCTTAAGCTAGAGAAATGTTAGTGGAACGGTCTGGAAAGTCCGGCGATACAGGGTGATAGCCCCGTACACGAAAATGTCTCTTTAGTGAAATCGAGTAGGTCGGAGCACGTGAAACTTTGACTGAATATGGGGGGACCATCCTCCAAGGCTAAATACTCCTTACTGACCGATAGTGAACCAGTACCGTGAGGGAAAGGCGAAAAGAACCGCGGAGAGCGGAGTGAAATAGAACCTGAAACCGTATGCGTACAAGCAGTGGGAGCCCCTTCGTGGGGTGACTGCGTACCTTTTGTATAATGGGTCAGCGACTTACATTTTGTGGCAAGCTTAACCGAATAGGGGAGGCGTAGCGAAAGCGAGTCTTAATAGGGCGTTTAGTCGCAAGGTGTAGACCCGAAACCGGGCGATCTATCCATGGCCAGGCTGAAGGTTGGGTAATACTAACTGGAGGGCCGAACCCACGTCTGTTGAAAAAGACGGGGATGAGCTGTGGATCGGAGTGAAAGGCTAATCAAGCTCGGAGATAGCTGGTTCTCCTCGAAAGCTATTTAGGTAGCGCCTCGTGTATCACTGCTGGGGGTAGAGCACTGTTTCGGCTAGGGGGTCATCCCGACTTACCAACCCGATGCAAACTCCGAATACCAGCAAGTGCAAGCACGGGAGACACACGGCGGGTGATAAGGTCCGTCGTGAAAAGGGAAACAGCCCAGACCGTCAGCTAAGGTCCCCAAATCTATGCTCAGTGGGAAACGATGTGGAAAGGCACAGACAGCCAGGAGGTTGGCTTAGAAGCAGCCATCCTTTAAAGAAAGCGTAATAGCTCACTGGTCGAGTCGGTCTGCGCGGAAGATTTACCGGGGCTAAGCATAGTACCGAAGCTACGGATTTACGCGTTAAGCGTGAGTGGTAGAGGAGCGTTCTGTACGCCTGCGAAGGTCAATTGAGAAGTTGGCTGGAGGTATCAGAAGTGCGAATGCTGACATAAGTAACGATAAAGAGGGTGAAAAACCCTCTCGCCGTAAACCCAAGGTTTCCTGCGCAACGTTAATCGACGCAGGGTTAGTCGGCACCTAAGGCGAGGCCGAAAGGCGTAGTCGATGGAAAACAGGTTAATATTCCTGTACCAGTTGTAACTGCGATGGGGTGACGGAGAAGGCTATATCAGCTGTCGGTTGGAAGTGGCAGTTTAAGCGTGTAGGCATGACTCTTAGGCAAATCCGGGAGTCTCTATGCTGAGGCGTGATGACGAGCTGTTCTTCGGAACAGCGAAGTGATAGATGCCCTGCTTCCAAGAAAAACCTCTAAGCTTCAGGTTACAAGTGGCCGTACCCTAAACCGACACAGGTGGGTGGGATGAAAATTCTAAGGCGCTTGAGAGAACCCAGGTGAAGGAACTAGGCAAAATGATACCGTAACTTCGGGAGAAGGTATGCCCTCATGTCGTGAAGTGACTTGCTCACGGAGCGGAAGGGGGTTGCAAAAAATCGGTGGCTGCGACTGTTTAGCAAAAACATAGCACTCTGCAAACACGAAAGTGGACGTATAGGGTGTGACGCCTGCCCGGTGCTGGAAGGTTAATTGATGGGGTTATCTTCGGAGAAGCTCTTGATCGAAGCCCCAGTAAACGGCGGCCGTAACTATAACGGTCCTAAGGTAGCGAAATTCCTTGTCGGGTAAGTTCCGACCTGCACGAATGGCGTAACGATGGCCACACTGTCTCCACCTGGGACTCAGTGAAATTGAAATCGCTGTGAAGATGCAGTGTACCCGCGGCTAGACGGAAAGACCCCGTGCACCTTTACTATAGCTTGACACTGGACTTTGAACCTACTTGTGTAGGATAGGTGGGAGGCTTTGAAGCAGGAACGCCAGTTCTTGTGGAGCCAACCTTGAAATACCACCCTGGTATGTTTGGAGTTCTAACCTCGATCCATTATCTGGATTAGGGACAGTGTCTGGTGGGTAGTTTGACTGGGGCGGTCTCCTCCCAAAGAGTAACGGAGGAGCACGAAGGTACCCTCAGCCTGGTCGGAAATCAGGCAATGAGTGCAAAGGCATAAGGGTGCTTGACTGCGAGACGGACAAGTCGAGCAGGTACGAAAGTAGGTCTTAGTGATCCGGTGGTTCTGTATGGAAGGGCCATCGCTCAACGGATAAAAGGTACGCCGGGGATAACAGGCTGATACCGCCCAAGAGTTCATATCGACGGCGGTGTTTGGCACCTCGATGTCGGCTCATCACATCCTGGGGCTGAAGCAGGTCCCAAGGGTATGGCTGTTCGCCATTTAAAGTGGTACGCGAGCTGGGTTCAGAACGTCGTGAGACAGTTCGGTCCCTATCTGCCGTGGGCGTTTGAGATTTGAGGGAAGCTGCTTCTAGTACGAGAGGACCGAAGTGGACGAACCTCTGGTGTTCCAGTTGTCCTGCCAAGGGCATTGCTGGGTAGCCACGTTCGGACAGGATAACCGCTGAAAGCATCTAAGCGGGAAGCCCCTCCCAAGATGAGATCTCACTGGGACTATAAGTCCCCTGAAGGGCCGTCGGAGACTACGACGTTGATAGGCACGGTGTGGAAGTCCAGTAATGGGCGTAGCTAACGTGTACTAATTGCCCGTGAGGCTTGACCATATAACACCCAATGCGTTTGGGTAGGTCAGACGACAATAGCTGATAAGCAACTGAGAACGAAAAACTCGATACAGATTTCCATGAAAAACAGGTCAAGGCAAAAGCCGCGGTGAACACCCATCAAAAGTGAGCACGCGAGAGAAAAGCCTAAGGGAACAAAGCCCAATGAGGCCATGAACCTAACCTGTGCATGACGGTTGGATAATAGATCCAGCCAAACCAGTTTGCTTGGTGAACATAGCGAGCGTGAACCACCCGATCCCATCCCGAACTCGGAAGTGAAACCGCTTAGCGCCGATGATAGTGTGGCAGGTTGCCATGTGAAAGTAGGACATCGCCAAGCTCTTAAATTTAAAAGCCCATCTACTCATGATGGGCTTTTTTTTGCCCGCTCGGTCCGGTTGGAAGCATTAAAAAATACCCCGCAGCTTAAGGGCGCGCGGGGTATTTTGAGTATTACTTCCGCGCGGTGAATATCAAATATTCGGTCAATTTTTCACTGAATAATTGATGCTGTGCCAATCCAACCAGATAGTTAGCAGTTTGCGCCTGGGTACGCAATCCTAGCCACTGGCTGAATTTCTGCACAGGCTGTAAGCGTTTGGCGACTTTGTACATATAATCGGCGGACGGCAGAGTCTGATCGGTGATGTCGTGGCATTGAATCGATTGAAAAGCTTGTGTCTGCAGAAGTTGGGTAAATTCATCTCGCGAACACAGGTTAGGTACCGCCCAACCATTCAAACAGGTTACCACGGCTCGCCATTGTTGTTCGTTAAACTGGCGTTGCAGTAAAAATCCGTCACATACAACCAAACGCCCACCCGTTTTCAATACCCGCCAGGCTTCCCGTAAAAAGTCGGCTTTATTCAAGGCGTGGCACGAGCTTTCCAAGGCCCAGACGGCATCGAAACTTTCATCGGCAAAAGGTGTTTGGCAAAAATCGGCCACTTCAAAGTTGACCAATTCCGAAACTCCATGCCTGCGCGCATGCTGGCCGGCATAGTCGGCTTGCTTGGCGCTGATGGTGATGCCGGTCACTTGATTATGATAGTGTTTGGCCATCCAGATGCTGCTGCCGCCAATACCGCAACCCGCATCCAAGACTTTATCGCCGGGTTGAATGCCGGCTTTTTCATATAAAACCTGGTTTTTGTTCAATAAGGCCCGATGCTGGTCGTAAGGTTTGGTTTCATCCCAATAACCATAATGCAGCGCTAAATTGTCCCGGTTGCACCAGGCGAACAGATAGTCCCGATAGCACTCATCATAATGTTTGGTGGCATCGGACTTGAGTTCTTCTCTGGAAAGTTCGGTATTGTGGCGCAGGCTTTGATCGCGATAATCCTGATTGGGTTCTACGGTATACATTGGTTGGGGTTTGAAATTGGCATGGGGGTAACGAGACCGTTATTAAATAAGCCGGTTAGTCGGCAAGCGTGACATTATAAGCCAGTTTGGTTGTTCGCTTCATACGGGCGTATTAAGCGAACAGCCTGTTCAGTTGCCGAATTTGGGGATATACGTCGTTAATTCACAATCTCGGCGCGGCTTAAGAAAAGGGTTTGGGCTGGTAATCAAAACTTATCCGAGGTGGAGGGGGCTTGATAGTTGACTTTTAAAAATCCCTTCACGCAGGCTGAATTGCTCCCACTTAAGTGGGCAGATATTCGGTGATAGCCCTCGCGATCCGTATTAAATGCCAACGTTAACGGGCTGGAATTGGTGGCATTGCCTTGCTGGGTTTGGCTGCCTTGAGTGGTTTGTGGTTGACCGTTATTGTCGGGTAGGAAGACAGAAATTTCGGCATTTTGTTGGCTCTCTGTATATAGCTCTACCTTAATATTAGTATTTGCCGCGGCCCATACCGCGCCACCAGTACGCAAACCACCGCTGCATAATTTTCCGCCATAACCGGGTGAATTCGGGCTGGAATCGCCCAAATCATCATCCATTTGGAATTCCTGCGTAGTTCGGCGCGAGGCTGGAGCAAAGCCGCCTACAACACCGGTTGGCGCCCAAATGGCGTAGCTCATCGGCGGAACACTGACTTGAACCCAGCCATCCTGGTTGGTGCGGAGGTCGCCACTGTCGGAAGCAGTGTAATTATGCAGGGTAACTTGTGTGCCGAAATCCGTTTGCACCCAGGCGTTTAGCGTCTCGGTGCCGCTGTCGTTTAAGCCTATCAAGGCCTTGCCACTGCGCTCGATCACCAGCAAGTCCGCCGAGTTGCGATAGCGGACCTTGTAGGCGGCGTCTTTAAAATCCAGTTTTTGATGCGCCCAGATGATGTTGACCAGATAATCGCGTGCTGCTATCGCCGCAGGGTCGGCTTTGAAACGATTGGGGCCGTAATTGACGAACAAGTCCTCGAAATAGACGGTTGGACTGCCGTCTACTGAAAACGCAGCGGCATAGGCGATTTGCGACCTCGGGTTGTCCGGGTCGATAGTCGGTAAAATTTCATCGTTGCTTTGGCGCCAATCGCCGCTTCTGTCATCATGTTGAGTGGACGAAGTGGTGGCCGAATCCCAGAACGCGCCCTTCCAGGTGTCATGATTATTCAGGAAAGGCGAGGTTTTTAAACGGTTTTTTTGCTGCATATCGGGTAGGGAACTCATATCAAAAAAACCGCCGCCATCGACCATGGCCGCCAGACCGTTGCGTAAGGAAAAGTCGAAGGTGCCGCATCGGTTTTGGGTAGCGTCGGCCCATTGATCCAGTTGGTTGGCGCCCGAAACAAACTCACCGGCACAGAAATAGTTGTTGCCTGGCCCCATGGCGTTATAAAGGACATCCTCGACCACAAAGGCCGGAAAATGCTTGACGGCATCCAGGCGGAATCCGTCGGCATCCGTCTGTTTTTTGAACCAAACTAGCCATTCCCTGGCTTTATCCAGCATATATTGACCGTTGCCGCCGCCACCCTGTTGGTTGCCAAGAAAACAGATGTCCGCACCGAGCAAGGTGCCGCAAATGTCGCCACTGTTACAGTCGTGATCGGGATTGGGATGGAAATTCCAATGGTCCTTGGGCCAGCGTCCGCTTTGCTGGCCCGCATAGCCGACTAAGCGAAATTTTTTATATTTATCGCCGGGGGCATTGGTGTCAAAGTCTCCGCCGATGACATGGTTCAGCACAACGTCGGGATAGACATCCAGGCCGTTTGCATGAGCGACGGCAATAAAGCGTAGCAAACTGTCTTTACTGCCAAAACGGGTGGCGACCGTGTTTTTTTGATTCTTGTCGCCCAGATCGTAATGATCGTAGATGCCATAGCCCATATCATTACTGCCTTGCCAGCCTTTGCTGGGCGACGGAATCCAGATACCGTCAAAGCCCATATCGCGTAAGCGGGGGGCGAGTTTGGCCAGGTAGGTGTACCAATCCTGAGGGTAGTTTTGATTCTCGGCCCCCCACCAAAAGCCCTGGAACACCACCTTGCCATTCCAAGGGTTGGCTAGGACGCCGTGACTGATGAAAAGGAGTCCGAGCAACCAAAAATAAATTGATTTTTGCATGATATTCTCCATTTCAGTCCCTCGTGCCATGGCAAAAGGGAGGATAGGGGACGAGCTAGCCGCGATTGGCTAGTCATAACCCCCGAACATGAATAACGAAAGATCTTCATCGCTCGGGTTCATCAAACCGTGTAAATTGCCGCCTTTCAACATGGCAAAATGGCCGGCCCTAAGGGTTCTGATTTCAAAACAACGTTCCCGGTTGTCCGGTTTGGCCCAGTCGCCGACGACCATAAAGCCGGAACCTTCCATCATTAGGAAGATTTCCTGATTATCCCGGTGCCGATGTAAGCCAATCCCGCAATTGGGTTTCATGATATGTAGGTCCATGTAATCAACCGCCATGAATTTTTCGGTGATATTGTTGTGGTCCTTACGCCCGTGCGCGTCGAAGTTCCAGGGTTCAAGCTTTCGTTCCAATTCCCTGCTGTTTGAATAAGCGAAATAGTTCGACAGCAAGTTCCTAAATTCCAGAAAACCGACTCCACCATGCGGATTCGGGCTGATGCCGACTCCTAAAAAGTTGTCCCAGCCGCGCAGAATCATGCTGAATTCGTATTGATAATTGGCCCCGGATTTTGAGTCCCATGCGCTTTCGTCGTTGCTGGTCCATGCCAGTTCGAGATGCAAGGGTTTGATCGGATGCATGGAATTGTCGGGGCTGACATCGAACATATTCCGGTTATCCAGGCCATTCCGGTTAAAGTCGGCCAGCGTTCCCTTGATTAAATCGCCACGGGCTATCAATTCGCCGCGGTCGAACGCGTCCCTTCCCTTTGCGTCCAACAAGTTCCGCAAATTGGGTCCGGAAAAGCCCCATAATTCAACTGCGTAGGAGTCGCTTACTTCGTTATAGGGAACCACAATGTATTGGCTGGTCTGGAGATTGCCAACGCGCAGGTACAGCTTGATATTGGCGCCGAGGTTATGATTGGCTGCTTGCGACAGCAGCGAATCGGGACCGCTGCGGTAACTGATACGAACGAAGGGAATGACGGTATCGCCGACGGCAACCCAGCCTCTGAGCAGCGAGGTATCGGTGGCGCGAAAATCGCGAATATTTTGTTTTTGGAAGTCTTCCTTATTATCTTGCTGTTCCGGAGCGGTTATATTGCCGTCCGAACCGGCCGGACCATAGAGTTCCAGGAAGTCGTAGGGAAATAAGTATTGCAAATGTTCGGTCAGATAGAACTCTCGTTCCGCCGCCAATTGCGTTCTTTCCATTAAGCCCATCAATTTCAGCAGCGAATTGCCGCGATTGTAGTCGGGGCTGGTGCCGGGAGGGACTTGGAATATGCTGTCTGTATGAAGAATTTGCATGGTCGGTGATCCGCGTTAGGGTAGGTGTGTTGGCTTAGCTGCTTTGGTAAAGAAAAGCGACAAATTTAAGCGGTTTGCTACCCGGATTGCGGATGCCGTGGATGCCGCCGCTTTTGGTGAAAATCACGCTGCCGGGTTTGATCTGAATTTCTTTACAGTTCCGCTTGTCCAGTCCGAATATCGAGCGCTCCACTGTCGGTAAATTCGTCAGGGCCGGGTCGTCATTTTCGCCCATGTAGGCTATGCCTTCACCGGATACGATGTAGTAGAGTTCCTCGCTGCCAATATGTTGGTGAGTCCCTTCGGTTTTGCCGGGCGGAATGGTGACTTCGTGGAAAAATACCAGATTTCCGCCTAACTCCCGTTGCAATATCCAGCGCATTTCGATGATGTTGTCATTGGCACGATCCGGATTATCCTCCTCCATCAATGCATTACGGTAGCGCACCGGGGCTACGTCGTCCGCTTGCAGGAACCAGCCGCGTTGGAAATCGATTAAATAATTCATGTCGCTGACCGTATTGGCATCACTGCTGGGAGTCGTGACGTTCGGTTGCTGATGGGATCGTTGGTAATTGTTGTCCCAAACCGGGTTGTTGATCGGGTAGCCGAACGGTAAGTCTCTGTCGTTCTCGCGGAAGGCGATTTCGATGCGCTTCAATCCTTTGATGTCCTCCAATGCCGGGTTGAATGCCGAAATCCGGGTGATGTCTTTGTTTTTTCCCATCAAATCCAATATTTGAAAATCATGTTGGTTGTTTTCCGGCGCTTCCAGAGTTTGCCAGATTTCTGCTTGATAGGCAGCTATCCAAGGACAGTAATGCAGCTTCACCGTCGCTTCCGCATTCAAGCCGGCGTCAGTTGGCAATAGCCGGACGAATGCCAATAATTCATCGCGTAGGAAGCGGTTGTTTTCCCTGGCCAACTCGACCAGGCGACTGCCTCGGTACTCGATTCGTAAAAAATTACTATAAAACAGACCGTCAAAATATACTTCGCCCTTCAAAATCGTGATATCCACAACGCTACGCACTTCCTGGACGTTATAGCGATAACGCAGGCTGCGGGTGGCATTCAGGTATTGGGCATGGTAGATACGATCGGGAAAAAATACGACCCTAAAAATGCTGTTTTCAGGATCGGTAAAAATTTTATTGAATCGGGAATCCATTTAGATCACCTCAAGAATTTTATCCGCCACGCGGAAAGCGTTGGCCTGAATAGTATGAGTCGGATTTGCGCTGCCCGAAGTCGGCATGAACGAGCCGTCCGTGACATACAGATTGTCGAATCCCCAGGCCCGGCAATCCGGATCCAGCACCGAATTGGCCTGCGAGGTGCCGAAACGCGCGCCGCCAAGGATGTGATTGGCGATGCGGGCGCGGGCGTTTTCGGCCATGTAGACGCCGCCGAATCCTTCGACCTTGTAATTACCCATGCCGTTATCGCCGCCGAAGGCCAGTATTTTTCGGCATTGCTCGGCCAAGGTATCCATCATGTATTTATCATGCACATGCCAGTCCTTGATGATATGGGCACAGGGCCGATTCCATTTGTCGACCACGCTAGGATGCAGTTCGATTCGATTGGTTATTAACGGCACCTGATTGGCCATGAAACTGACCGATAAACGAGTGCCAAAATCAGTGTCAAAAAATTTCATCATTTCGGCACCGGTCAACCGAGTATCTTCGACAAATGCTTTCCAGATAGTATCGATATCCTGACTGCCGTGGGTGCGCGCCAGGGAAATCGGCAGGGCTTGGTCGGAGGTATTGTTATACACCGCGCCGCCGGCCCATAAGCCTTGGTCGAGGATGAACTCTTCGGTGGCAAAGGCATCGGTGGCCCAGTCACTGTCCAGAGAAATGGACTTATCGAACCGCTCCGGCATGACTGTTTCTGCGCCGCCAAAACAGTGGGTCAAAAAATACTTGCCCAACAGACCATTCGGATTGATGCGAGCGGCAAAATCCGAATTTTCGCGTGCCGTCAACATTAGCAAGCGGATTGACTCGATCGCCGAGCAGGCAATGACCACAACCTTGCCTTTCACGGCTTTCTGTTCGCCGCATGGATCGCGATACAACACCCGGTTTACGCGGCTGCCCTGATTCTCGACATGAGTCACCACGCAATTGCAGCGTATTTCGAAATTGTCCTTGCTTTTGATCGGGCTCAATAACGCAACCCAGGTGTTGGATTTATAGCCCATCGGATCGCCGTAGCGATTGACATAGCCGGTTTTGGCGGGCTGGGATAATTGGGTTTCCATCTTACGGCCACTGGGGGCGTGATCCTGGGTAATCACGGCCAATGGAGTTCGATAGCGCGGCAACGATAGGGCATCCATGCCGATTTCCACGTATTGGCTGATTGGATTCGGCGGATAGGGTGTTTGATAATTATCGGCCGAGAAAAACTTTTTCTGGTTTTGCCGGGTGCCGTTGATGCCGATCAGAGCTTCGGTTTTGGTGTAGTAAGGCTCTAAATCAGCGTAAGTGATGGGCCAATCCGGCGCTTCCCGACGGATGTCGTCGTTGGGATCGTTCAGAATATCGGCACGGTTGCGGTTAAAACTGCCCAAACGAAAATCGGTTTCGGTGAAACGCAGGGACACCGCGCCATAAAGCTGAGTGCCGCCGCCGACTACCTGCGCGGTATAGCCTTCTAGCGTCGCCCGGTCTTGACCGTCGAAGCTTTGATAGATGTGCGGTTCGTCATTCAGGTCCGGTTCGACATGGCTGGAGAAATACGATTCGCCTTGGTTGGCGACGCCGGCAAGGGTGATACGTTTTTCGGAACCGGTCGCAAACAATTCGTCCCGTTTAAAATCCGAGAGTCCGGAGCTGTCTTGGTATTGCGCTAAGAACAATGGGCCTTTTTCCAAAATCAATACGGACTTGCCGGCGTTGACCAAGGTGTGCGCCACCGGAGCCCCGCCCGCGCCACTGCCGATTATGATGACGTCAAATTCTTCTTCCATCGTTACACCTCGGTGATGTGTTGAGAGTCTAGCCGTGATAATCAGGCGCGTCGCCCAGCGGTTTTTCAATGGCGCGTCGCCAATCGAATAACGTTGTGCCGGTGACGGGGTCGCTGTAGCGTTCAGCCAGATAAGCCCAACCGGATGCGGCGCTGTTGCCGCCGTATTTAGGATGGGCAAAAGCGCCGGTAAGGGTGTGGCGTCGCAATAGTTTCAGAAAAAAACGCGGGTCGGAATAGCGGGCATAATTCCAGCCCGGGACGACGCCCGATGCCATGTCGTTGTAAATATCGACAAACATGTCTCTCGGCATCGCCGCAATTTCGGTGACCGGGTTACGCATGCGTAGTACGTTGTCGATGATGTCGAGGCAAATATGATAATCATCCAGAAAATGCCGTTCCGAGCGGGCCAGCAGCTTGTCGATAAAATTGACGGCGCCGACGGATTGATCAAGGCGGTAAGCATGGGCAAATTGGGTGTTCTTGGCCGATCTATCCAGCGACTCATAAAAGCGAGTCAGAAAATTTTCGCCCTCGGCGGTGCGAAAAGGCAGAATATGGTCGGTCAACCGGTCCAGCAATACCATTTCCCAACGTTCGAAGGAAAGCGGGACGGTGCAGGATTCGGTGAAAAAGCGCGACCAAGTCTTACCGTTTTCCAGGGTGGCGGTTTGCGGATTGATGGGGTCCAGCCTGATGTTGCCATCCACCAGAAATTGGTAGTTATGCACCCGGCCCTTCGGAATGACCAGGGTCAAGGCATGGTAGCAGCTGTCTCCAACCCGGCTTAGCGGCAGCGGCTCGTATAAATTGGCAAAATCGCCGATTACAGCGACTTTGCCGACTGATTTGTCGAAGTCAGGATAAATAAAGGTCACCGCATTAAATCCGTATCCCACTTCAAAATCAATGCCATCGCTATAGCTGTCGATAATCGGGAAACGCCAGGATTCACAGATTTTTGCAGCCGGATCATTATCGGTAAACTGGCCGAAGTTATGCCGGGGATCGTCGTTACTTCTGGCTAGATACTTGGTGCAGTGATTGAAGACATATTGGCTTTCTTTGTTGATCGATATTGGTTTCATTGCAATATCCACGTTCTATAGAAAGGAGGGGCCGCTAGCGGCAAATGGCGGCGGATTCTTTGGGTTAGATTATAGAGCCTGTTCTGTGATCTAAGTCAAGAAAATAAAATTAAATTAAGCTAAATTGAAAAAATTTTGAGTGATGTTTTGTTGTGATGGCGGCAGTTTGCGTTGTCGGGCTTTTAACCGCACAGGGGTAAACGAATGAGGCTGCTTTGGAGAAAGTCGTGGAGGGTTATATTTGGGACGACTCGCGGTCATGGCCGGTCGGGTTTGATTTTCAAAATCTCGGCGGCTTGTCGGATAGGCAACTGCTTCAGTTCATCTAACTCCAGGCCGAAGCGGAGCTTGAACAAACTGCGTTGTTTGCCCGCCGGTAATTGCGACAGTATTTCAATGACTCGCTGATCGATGCGTTGCCGTAACCTTGCGGTTTGAGCGTCTTCTTCATGATCCGGATGGCCGACATTTTTGAATGCGGACTGTCGATGCGGATCTTGACCGGCGCCGCTGGATTGATTTCGCAATGTTTGTAAACGCGTGCTATTGATCAGATTTAGCTGAATCGGTCCGGAATGTAGTGGGGTGTTAGGTTTACTCATGATGTTGTTCCGAATATTCGCTAGTCGCGGGTTCGCCGGAGGAAGTGGGAAGCGAATCTGACGCGTGGTGTGTCGCCGGGTCATGAATTAAATTACGGATCACCACCGAGGCGCAGACTCCGCCGAATGCCGCCGGCAAATAGGAAATCGTGCCATAGGCGGATTTTTTGTAATTGCTGCCGTCGGTAAACATCAGCGAATCCTTGTTCACCACTTCCGGTGAAAACACCACTTTGACGCCGCGACTGATGCCATGTTTGCGTAGGCGTATCCGGATGAACTGGGCGAACGGGCAGTTATAAGTCTTGGAAATATCCACCACTTTTAAGTGGGTGGGATCGAGCTTGCCGCCGGCGCCCATCGAGCTGATGATTTTCATCTTGCGGGACTTGGCGGCGCGAATCAATGTAATTTTGGGCGTCAGGCTGTCGATGGCGTCGACCACGTAATCGTAATGCCGGCTCAACAGGTCATCGGCGCTATCGGGGGTGATGAATTCGTGCCTGATGGTCAGTTTTAAATCGGGGTTGATCGCTAATAAACGCTCGCCCATTACATCGGCTTTCGATTGCCCATGCGTGGTGGCCAGCGCCGGCAGTTGCCGATTACGGTTGCTGGGATCGACCACGTCGCCGTCGACGATGGTCATTTGGCCGACACCGGCCCGGCAGATGAATTCGGCGGCGAACGAACCGACCCCGCCCATGCCCACCACCAGTACATGCGATGCTTGTAGTTTGTCCAGTTTGGCCTTGCCGATCAGCAGTTCGGTGCGGGATAGCCAGCTTAAATCAGTCATTTAGAAATACTCTTTTAAAATTGCCGTGGATTTGTTCTTGCAGGGTTGCGATGTCAAGGCCGACAATTTTAGCCGCCGCGGCATAGATTGCACCAATTTGTGTATCCTCGGCGGCGTCGGTTTCCAGAAACAAACGATCGAGAGGCATCCTAGTTAGCACTTGGCCGGCCTTGCCGCGAGGATTTAGTAAGGCCCTGCCCAAGGACAGATAACAGCCTTGATTTATCAGCTGCTCGGCCAGCACCGGATTGGCGTTGAAACCGTGAATTATCCATGCCGGCCCTGCTTTACAGTTTTTTTTTATTTGAATCAATTCATTAAACGCCTTCACGCAATGAATGATCAGCGGCTTGCCGATATGTTCGGCGCATTCGATTTGCCGAGTAAATACTTCGATCTGTAGGCTCATCGGCGTGGCGATGCATTTATCCAATCCGCATTCGCCTATTGCCAGCAGCTTGGGGTTCTGGCTGGCGTTGGCCAAGGTTTGCAAAGCCAGATTCCTATCCTGACGTTCGATGAACCAGGGGTGGATGCCGAGACTAAAATACCGGCGGGATTCATGATCAACCAGTAAGGTTTTCGCGGCCGACTCGTTGTTGGATGGCGCGATGAGATCCGGTGATGGAGTCCATGGGCCAGCGGCAAATTCCATCGTATCCAGGCTGACGATTTGCACATGGCCGGCTGGTGTCTGCCGATGGCAATGAATATCGATCAGATTGCCATCAGGTGAAAGAATGTCGAATTCGTGCCGCATTCAGTCTCTAAGATTGCGGCGAAAAGTGAACCGAAGTCTGCACCGGAAGCAACTGCAATGGGTGCGGCCGGCGTAATTGGCTTCGGAACGGATTGAGTTTCATTTTACCAATGATCATGGCTTTGTCCCAGGGCAATCGCGCTATGTAGCACTTGCCCGATCCTATCGTTTAATATAGTGATTTGCCCCAAAACGCAGATGTTACCTGATCCAATGCCCTATTTGGCTAATCTTGAAGACCCGCGGCGCGAAACCAAAAACAAGCTGCACAACCTCGGCGATATTGTCATGATTGTATTGTGCGCGGTGTTGAGTGGCATTGAAGACTGGGTAGGCATGGAAGAGTTTGCCGAAGAAAAAGAAGATTGGCTTAGGACATTTCTGGCACTACCGAACGGCATTCCCTCGCACGATACCTTGAGCGATGTATTTGGGCGATTGAATCCCAAAGCCTTTGCGGATGCCTTTCAGTGTTGGGTGCGGGCGGCCTTGCCCAGCCTTTCGGGTCAGCAAGTTTGTTTGGATGGTAAAACCCTGCGCGGCAGTCGTGAAGGGGATAAAGCCGTGCATTTGATGAGTGCTTTTGCCGCTGAAGCGCGCTGGGTATTAGCGCAGCAAGCGGTCGGCGAAAAAACTAACGAAATCACGGCCATTCCGGATTTGTTGTCGATGTTGGATATTCAAGGCGCCTTGATCTCGATTGATGCCATGGGCTGCCAAAAAGCCATTACCCAAACCATCGTCGCGGCGCAAGCCGATTATGTGTTGGCTCTCAAGGATAATCACGCCTTGCTTTGCGAAGACGTTCGACTCTGGCTGGATACGGAAAATGCCCAAAGTCGATTACCCATCCATGAAACGATCGACAAAAGTCACGGGCGCATCGAAATACGCCGCTATAGCTTGAGTACCCAGATTGATTGGCTGACGCAAAAGCCAGACTGGGCCGGACTACAAGCCGTTGGAAGGGTTGAATCAACGCGCATCATCGGCGATAAAACCTCGGTCGAGCATCGTTACTATTTGTGCTCATTTACCGATTTGTCGCGCTTTGCCAAAGGTGTCCGACAACATTGGGCGATTGAAAACTCACAGCACTGGGTGTTGGATGTGCAATTTGGCGAAGACGCCAATCGAGCCAGAACTGATCATTCCGCCGAAAATCTGGCATTGATGCGACGGATGGCCTTGAATCTGCTCAGGAACAACGGTCCAACTAAAGATAGCTTGAAGCGCCGTAAACTGCGGGCCTGTCTAAACGACAACTATCGCTTCAAGTTACTTTTTGGGACAGAAGCTACATAGCGCGATTGCCCTGGGCTTTGTCCCAATTCTCAAAGAGCATAATCATACACAGATGAGTCGCCAACGCGACTATTGATCTAATACCGGTACGGCCCGTCGTTAAAATGATACGCCCCGGTAGCGCCACCTACTGTGCCCAAGGTGGCGCTATGCAATCATTCACGCCTATCGGCTGTCCAGCTTGTTCCCGCGGAGCCCGGATGCTGCCGGAAAGCGATTTTCCGTCCACGAAGATGGATGCTTCCGGCGCGGCCCCCTTATCACATTCATTAGTTACAAAGCATGTTTCAGTAGCGCTACCCCCACCCCAACAAAACCAATGGTCGTGACCACAAAGCTCAAGGCCGAATAAATTTTCCATTGGGTTTTATTCCAGAAATCGGGATCAAAAGCCGCAATCACGAAAACCGTCGGATTGGCAAAGCCGCCTATTGCCACGCACCAACAAGCAATAACCGGCAATTCGATGCCGACACCGTAAAAGCCTAAATTGAACAAGGCCATCAGTGCATAATCGACATGAGCCCTGATCATGGTTTTGTAGTCGACCAAAAACTTGCCATCGATACCTTCGATCGGAAACCAACGGGCAAATGTCATCAGCCAGGCTGATAGTATCAGTGCAGCCATGCAAGCGACTGCGCCTATTAATAAAACTTCCATAACGCCTCTTTATTATTGTTGGCTAAAAATAATGTACTGACCAAAAATAAACTTACTAGTCAGTAAGTTGTAATGTTACTTACCGCTCAGTATACTGTCAATCTGCTTTTATCTTACCGTTCAGAATGGAAAACAAGCCGCGAGACCGTATCCTGCAAGCCGCTTCCGAGCTTTTTTATAGTCAAGGCATCAAGGCCACGGGCGTCGATGCCATTGCCACGCTGGCGGGTTCCAATAAAATGACGCTGTATAAGCACTTTCCCTCCAAGGACGATTTGGTTCTTGCCTTTCTGCGCAAGCGGGACGCGGATTTCACTGCTTGGTTCGTTGATCGGGTCGAAAGCAAGGCGAATCAAGCCGAGGACAAACTGTTGGCGATTTTTGATGTGATCGGCGAATGGCTGGAAATTCCGGAGTATCGCGGTTGTGCCTTCATCAATGCGGCGGCGGAATTTCCGCTGGAAGGCAATCCGGTGCATCGGGTGTCGGCGGAGTTTTACGATCGATTTAGAGGCTATATCAGCGATCTGGCCGCACAGTGCGGTATTGCGGCGCCGGATAGTCTGGCGTTGCAATTGAGTCTGCTGGTCGAGGGCGCGATCGTTTCCGAGCAAATGCAGCGTCATTCCGGGGCGGCCGAACACGCCAAACGGGCCGCTAGCGTTTTGATAGCAAGCGGCTTGAGCGGCACACATTAATCAATAGTTGGAGTATACGATGACCGATTTTTACCACGAAGGCAGCCGACGGTTACAAGACCGTTTTGAAACCCGGCCACTGGCCGATCGTTTGGCGGAGGCCATCGTCAGTCCGCAAATCAGCCCGGAAGACAAAGCCTTTATCGAAGCGCAAAACATGTTCTTTCTGGCCACCGTCGATAGCGAGGGGCGCCCCGACTGTTCTTATAAAGGCGGCAGCGTCGGTCTGGTCAAAGTGTTGGACGAACAAACCCTGGCGTTTCCGCTCTACGACGGCAGCGGCATGTATTTGTCGGCGGGTAATGTGTTGGTCAGTCGCCACGTCAGCTTGTTGTTCGTCGATTTTCAACGCCAGGCCCGGTTGCGGGTCAACGGCGGCGCGTTTATTCAGGATGACGATCCGTTGTTGGCGGAATGGCCGGAAGCGCAGTTGATCGTGCGGGTACAAATACGGGAAATGTTTCCCAATTGTCCGCGTTATATTCATAAAATGATCTTGGAGGAAGAATCGGTATTCGTGCCGAAATCGCATTGCGAAACGCCGGCGCCGGCCTGGAAGCGTTTGGAGGTGGTCGCCGACGTGTTGCCGCCGCGCGACGCGCATCTAGCCGGCCACGAACAGGACGCGGCGGCGGCTTTGAATCGCGATTAGAAGGTTGTTGCCTATCGGGCGTTAAACCGATAAATAATGTTTTTCTGGATGTGTTTGCCTTTAGCTCGGATAATCTACCATTCCCTCCGAGCTTTAGCCGCGCCTGAACCGTCATGGATTATCGTTTCACCGATCTAGTCGACATCGAAGCCTTCCGCGGCATGTTGAAGTCGTTTTACCAAGCGACCGGCATTCTGCACGGGCTGGTCGATGCCGACAACAATATCATCAGCGCGATTGGCTGGCAGGAAGCCTGCACGGATTTTCATCGCACCAATCCTTGCAGCAACGCCCGTTGCCTGGAGAGTAATAACTACCTGAGCGAGCATCTCGGCGAGGGTTCCTTTGTCGGCTCCGCTTGCGGGAATGGTTTGATAGACTACGCCACCCCCATCGTCATCGAAGGCCGGCAGCTGGCAACGCTATACTTCGGCCAACTGCTGCACGAACCGCCAGACATGGAATTCTTCCGCCGCCAAGCTCAAGAATGCGGCTTCGACGAGGAGAGCTATCTGACGGCGATACGCAAGGTGCCAGTCGTCCCCAGGGAGCGTATCGAGCCTATCATGGCATTTTACGTGCAGCTGGCGCGGATGCTAGCCGAGAACGGACTTACCCGCCTGCGCCAACACGAAGCCGAACAGCGTTTGGCCGACTTGAATCGGGAACTCGCGCAACGCGTCGATCAGCGTACCGCCGAGTTGGCGGCGAAAAACAGCCAGCTTTCGGCCGAAGTCGCGGAACGGCAGTGGACCGAAGACGCCTTGCGCGCCAGTCAGACTCAACTGCAAGCCATTCTCGATTCCTCGCCGGTCGGCGTTGGTTGGTCGCGCGCCGACGGTAAAGTGGAATACATCAATCAAAAATTTACCGAACTGTTCGGCTACGAAATGGAGGACATTCCGACCGTTGAGGATTGGTACCGGCTCGCCTATCCGGATGAAAAGTTCCGCAACGAAGTTGTCGCTAACTGGGCTGGCAGAGTCGCGGCCGCCAGGGATGCCGGCACCAAGTCGCCGACGCTCGAAGCGCCCATTGTCTGTAAGGACGGCTCTATTCGCTATGTCATCATTACAGTGTCTTGGGTCGGAGGCCGGCGCTTGGTCAACTTTAGCGACATCACCGATCGCTGGCTCGCCGAGCAGCGCGACCATGAACGCAATTCGACACTGGAATTGATTGCCACCGGCGCTCCGTTGCAACAAATATTGAATGACATTGTTTGCGGCGTGGAAGCGGAAGACCACGGCATGATCTGCTCCATCCTGTTGCTGGATCGCGACGGCCGGCACCTGCGAACCGGCGCGGCGCCCAGCTTGCCGGATTTCTATAACCAAGCCGTCGACGGCTTGGAAATCGGCGATGGTGTCGGTTCCTGCGGGACTGCCGCATTTACCAAACAACGGGTCGTTGTCGCCGACATTAAGACTCATCCTTATTGGGCGCCATATACGGCGCTTGCGGCCCAAGCGGAACTCGAGTCTTGCTGGTCCGAGCCAGTCCTGTCTTCGAAAGGCCGGCTGTTAGGCACCTTCGCCATTTATCATCGCCAACCGCAAGAGCCCGATGACGGCGATCTCCAGCGTATCGGTTATGCCGCCAATCTCGCCAGCATCGCCATCGAGCACCATCAGGCCCAAGACGAACTCGAGCGACAGGCACACACCGATTTTCTCACCGAACTGGCCAATCGGCGCTATTTCATCGAGTTGGCGGAAGCGGAATTGGCTCGCGCCCTGCGCTACCGTAAACCGTTCTCGTTGTTGATGTTCGATATCGACCACTTCAAGGCGGTCAACGACAATCACGGCCACAAAACCGGCGACAGAGTGCTGCAACGATTCGCGGCCATACTGCGGCGTACCTTGCGCGAGGTCGATATTATCGGCCGCCTGGGCGGGGAGGAGTTCGCCGTGATTCTGCCGGAGACCGATGTTGGCGAGGCAAGGGAAGCCGCCGAGCGTTTGAGGTTGGCGGCCGCCGACACTATTATGCAATCCGAGGCCGGCGCGCTGCTGCGGGTCACCGTCTCGATCGGCGTCGCCCCGTTGACCGGCGAACCGACCGACATCGAAACGCTATTGAAACAGGCCGACGATGCACTTTATCTGGCCAAGAATAGCGGCCGCAATCAGGTCCGGATGGCATCCGAAACGGTATGGCATGCTCGGGCCAATATCTCTACCAATTATATGAAATTGGCTTGGCATGAGGACTATGAATGCGGCCATGCGCGGATCGACGAGCAACACCGCGCGCTGTTTCATCGCGCCAATGACCTGCTTGCGGCAATACTATCGGAATCGCCGGCGGATCGGGTGATAGCGATGATAGAGGGGTTGATGGCTGATATAAGCCAACATTTTAAAACCGAGGAAGCTATCTTCTCCGAGATTGACTTACCAGGCTCCAGGAAACACGCGGCCAGCCATCGGCAGCTTGCCGAGCGGGCCAATGTTCTGCTGAACCGCTTTCGCGAGGGTAGTCTGGCAATCGGCGAACTGTTTCAGTTTTTAGTTCACGAACTGATTGCCGAGCATATTCTAAAAGAGGATCGCGCATTTTTCCGTATCCGCGCCGATTCAGTCAAACCCAAGTCTCGATAAAGCGCCGGATAATCATATCAAGCCGAGGCATTCGAGAATCATGCCGCCTAAAGCTCCCAGGAATTGTCCTATCGTCGGGAGAACGTTGCGAAAGGCTTGGTTCTTCGAGCCGTTCATTGGTAAATGTTACGCGGAAGAAATTACAACCTTGTATTTCAGCGGGCCACGGTATAATGCTGCTTTATCTTCTTCAGCAGAAAGACAATGGCGCAATATATTTTCTCGATGAACCGGGTCGGCAAGGTAGTGCCGCCCAAAAAACATATCCTCAAAAATATTTCCCTGTCGTTTTTTCCGGGCGCCAAGATCGGCGTATTGGGTCTAAACGGCTCGGGTAAGTCGACGCTGCTGCGGATCATGGCCGGTATCGACACCGAAATCGAAGGTGAAGCGATTCCGCTAAAAGGTACCAAGATTGGCTATTTGCCGCAGGAGCCGCAGCTCGATCCCAACAAAACCGTGCGCGGCAATATCGAAGAAGCCGTCGCCGAAATCAAGGATGTGCTGGCTAGGCTCGACGCGGTGTACGCGGCTTATGCCGATCCCGAGGCCGATTTCGATGCGCTGGCCGCCGAGCAGGCCAAACTCGAAGACATTATCAATGCCTGCGACGGCCACAATCTGGAACGCACGCTGGAAGTCGCCGCCGACGCCTTGCGATTGCCGGATTGGGATGCCGACGTCACCAAATTGTCCGGCGGTGAAAAGCGCCGTGTCGCCCTATGCCGCCTGCTGCTGTCCAAACCCGACATGCTGCTGCTGGACGAACCGACCAACCATTTGGACGCCGAATCGGTAGCCTGGCTGGAACGTTTCCTGCACGATTATCCAGGTACCGTGGTGGCGGTGACTCACGACCGTTACTTCCTCGACAACGTCGCCGGCTGGATACTGGAACTGGACCGCGGCATGGGTATTCCGTGGGAAGGCAACTATTCGTCCTGGCTGGAGCAGAAGGAAAAACGTCTGGAACTGGAGGAGAAACAGGAGTCCTCCCGCCAGAAAGCCATGAAAGCCGAGCTGGAATGGGTGCGCTCCAATCAGAAAGGCCGCCATGCCAAGAGCAAGTCGCGTCTGGCCCGCTTCGAGGAATTGTCCTCGGTCGAGACTCAAAAACGTAACGAAACCCAGGAAATCTATATTCCACCCGGACCGCGCCTGGGCGATGTGGTGATTGAGGCCAATAACATCAGCAAAGGCTTCGGCGACCGGCTGTTGATCAATAATCTCGAATTCAAGCTGCCGCCGGGCGGCATCGTCGGCATCATCGGCCCCAACGGCGCCGGTAAGACCACGTTGTTCCGAATGATGGCCGGCGTCGAAAAACCCGATTCCGGCGAAATCATCATAGGCCAAACCGTACAGATGGCTTATGTCGATCAGTTGCGCGACGACATGGACGACAACAAGACGGTTTGGGAAGAAATCTCCGACGGTCTGGATATGATCACGGTCGGCAAGTACGAGACGCCATCGAGGGCTTATATCGGCCGCTTCAACTTCAAGGGCGGGGATCAACAAAAACGCATCGGCGAACTCTCCGGCGGCGAACGCAACCGCGTGCATCTGGCCAAGCTGTTGAAAAGCGGCGGCAACGTGTTGCTGCTCGACGAACCGACCAACGACCTGGACGTTGAGACCTTGCGAGCCCTGGAAGAAGCCTTGCTGGCATTCCCCGGTTGCGCGGTGGTGATCTCGCATGACCGCTGGTTCCTGGATAGGATTGCCACGCATATGTTGGCGTTCGAAGGCGATAGCGAGGTAGTATGGTTTGAAGGCAACTATGCCGATTACGAAGCCGACCGTCATCGCCGTTTGGGCACGGATGCCGACAATCCGCATCGGATTAAGTACAAAAAAATCGGCTAACGCGGTTGCCAAAGCCGCGAATAGTCACGCCCACGGATCAATTTTTTTTGAAACGTGGGTTTGCTTTTTCGCTATCTTGACCAAGCCGATATTGCGCTATCCGCAATGATTTAAATGTTTTAGTTTTTCCGGACTTTTTCGGGGAATTTTTTCGGCTTGGTTCAATCAATATCGATTCGGTTGGCATGGCAAATTCATACCGAATTTGGAGTAAATCGGGTTTTTACTTGAAAATTGATTAACCAGCCACAATCTTAATTTAGACTCGGTGGCTAATCCCCGGTTGCAGTGTGTTGAAATCAGCAGGTATAGCAGGTAATGTATAGCCGCAGCCTGAACAATAATAAGGAGAAAGAGGATGTCAAAAGCGCAAAACTTGCAGGACAGTTTTTTGAATGCCCTTAGAAAAGAGCATACCCCTGTGTCGATTTTTCTGGTCAACGGCATCAAATTGCAAGGCCGGGTGGATTCCTTCGATCAATACGTGGTGATGTTGAAAAATACCGTCAATCAAATGGTTTATAAGCATGCGATATCCACCATCGTGCCCAGCAAAAATGTCACCATGCATCGCGATACCGATACCAGTGACGATAATTAAGAGGTTATTGTTTGTTTGAACGTCCTGATGCGGGTGAGCGAGCCATTCTCGTTCACCTGAATTTGCAAGTCGGGCAAGAAGACCTCGACGAGCTGAAAGAACTTACCAAGTCGGCTGGCGCACAGCCTATCCATGTTGTCACCGGCAGTCGCCATCGGCCCGATCCCAAATACTTCGTCGGTATAGGCAAGCTAGATGAGTTGAAATCGGCCATTGCCGAGCATGAAGCGGATATCGTCATCGTCAACCATCCTTTATCACCCAGCCAGGAGCGCAATCTGGAAAAAGCCCTGGAAGTGCGGGTAGTGGACAGAAACGGCCTGATTCTGGATATTTTTGCCCAGCGCGCGCAAACCTTCGAAGGCAAGTTGCAAGTCGAGCTGGCTCAGCTCAAGCATTTGTCGACCCGTTTGATTCGCGGCTGGACTCATTTGGAAAGGCAGAAAGGTGGCATCGGCTTGCGCGGCCCGGGCGAGACCCAGTTGGAAACCGACCGCCGCTTACTGGCCGTGCGGATCAAACAGATCCAGCAACGGCTGGAAAAAGTTCAAAAGCAGCGCCATCAAGGCCGCGGCAAGCGCAAAAAGGCCGAAATTCCGGCAGTATCCTTGGTGGGCTACACCAATGCGGGTAAGTCGACCTTGTTCAATACGCTGACCGGCGCCGACATTTATGTGGCCGATCAATTATTCGCCACCTTGGATCCTACTTTACGGCATCTGCCTTTAGGCAATAGCGGCGAGGTCATTCTGGCGGACACGGTTGGGTTCATCAGGCATTTGCCGCACGAATTGGTGGCGGCGTTTCGCTCGACCTTGCAGGAAGCCAGTGAAGCCGACCTATTGCTGCATGTGATCGATGCGCACGCCGAAGATAGGGACGATACCATCTTTCAGGTCAATCAAGTGTTGGAGGATATTGATGCCGGCAAAATACCGCAACTGAGGGTGTTCAATAAAATCGATTTACTGGAAGGCGTCTCTCCGCATATCGATTACGATGCCGGCGGTAAGCCGGTCAGTGTCTGGATTTGCGCGCAAACAGGAGACGGTTGCGAATTGTTACAGCAAGCCTTGACTGAATTTTTCCTCGGCAGCAAGGTCATCAGAAAGTGCTATTTGTCCGCCGATCAAGCCGGCCTGAAAGCCAAATGGTTTGGTTTGGTGCGATTTATCGATGAAAGCGTCAATGACCATGGTGATTGCGAGTTGACGATAGAAATCGATAAAAAACATCTAGGATTGCTGAAGGACATCAAGGCCGAAGAAGTGGCCTAATTGCGCTTTGAATCAGGGCAGGCAACCTAGTTAATTGCCCGGAAATCGAGAATTTACGATAGAATGGCCGACTTTGTCGCGCTGTAAGGCAGGGCGGTGTTTGCGCCTTGGCAAACGAGTTAGAGTTTACAATCCAATTGGAGTGTTTGGTATGTCCTGGAATGAGCCCGGTGGTGATAAAAAAGACCCCTGGAGTGGTCGAAATGATAAAAACAGTCCGCCCGATCTGGACGAAGTGATTCGTTCATTACAGGATAAATTGGGCGGTATTTTTGGCGGCGGTTCCGGAGGCGGTTCGTCCGACGGTTCTGCGATGAGAGCCGTGGGTTATCTGGCGGTCGGCGCCGTGGTTCTGTGGAGTTTAAGCGGATTCTATACCGTGGACGAGGGCACGCGCGGCGTGGTTACCCGGTTCGGTGCCTATGTCGATACCACCACGCCCGGCCTGAACTGGCATATCCCGGCGCCGATCGAGCAAGTGCAAGTGATCAATGTCGAACAGCAACGCTTTATCGAAGTCGGTTATCGTTCCGGTAGTGGGCAGGCCATGGGTTCGGTGCCCAAGGAAGCCATGATGTTGACCAAGGATGAGAATATCGTCGACGTGCGTCTGGCCGTGCAATATCAGGTCAAGGATGCAAAGGATTATGCGTTCAATGTGCTGGATCCCAATTCCACCTTGAAACAAGTTACCGAGAGCGTCGAGCGCGGCGTGATAGGCGCAAGCAACATGGACTTCGTGTTGACCGAGGGCCGCAGCGACATCGTGTTGGCGATCAAATCGGAGATTCAATCCGTGATGGATGCCTATAAAACCGGGATTTTGGTGACCAGTGTCAACTTGCAGGATGCGCAGCCGCCCGAGCAAGTACAAGGCGCGTTCGAGGATGCCATCAGAGCCCGCGAAGACAAGCAGCGTCTGATCAACGAAGCAGAGGCCTATTCCAACGACGTGGTGCCGAAAGCCCGTGGCGCGGCCTCGCGTATTGTGCAGGAATCCGAAGGTTACAAGGAAAAAGTCATTGCTCAAGCCAATGGTGATGTCAGCCGGTTTGCTCAATTAATGACCGAATACAAAAAAGCCCCGGCGGTGACCAAGCAACGCATGTATATCGAAGCGATGGAATCGGTATTGGAGCGCTCCAACAATGTGTTGGTTGACGTCAAGGGGGGGAATAACATCATGTATTTACCGTTGGACAAGCTGACCAATCGAGCGGCAGATGAGGCGCCGGTTGCTCCGGTCAATCACGAACCCGCGTCGGTTGTCGCGCCGCCCGCCAAAGAATTGAAGACCGATAGCCGTGCTTCAAGCCGTGAACGCGATGTGAGAGGACGCTGAGATGGGAAATAAAATAGTAGTCGCCGTTGGCGCAGTGATAATCGTGTTAGCCATGTCGGTGTTTACCGTTGCCGAGACCGAGCGGGCCATCAAGTTTCAGCTGGGTGAAATCGTCGGCGTGGATTTCAAGCCGGGCATACATTTCAAATTACCGTTTATCAACAACGTCAAGAAGTTCGATGCGCGCATCCTGACCATGGATTCAACCCCCGAACGCTTCCTGACCGCGGAGAAGAAAAACGTCATCGTGGATTCGTTCGTCAAATGGCGGATCGCCGATGTCAAAACCTTTTATACCTCGGTGGCTGGCGATGCCAATCAAGCCAATATCCGCTTGGATCAGATCATCAAGGATGCCTTCCGTAGCGAATTCAGCAAGCGCGAGATCAAGCAGCTGGTTTCCACCGACCGTAGCGCTATCCGCGAGGCATTGATCACCAATGTTTCACCGCATGCGCTGAAGCTGGGCATCAATATCGTCGATGTTCAGGTTAAACGCATCGACTTGCCGAACGAAGTCAGTACTTCGGTGTATCAGCGGATGGAAGCCGAGCGGGCGCGAGTAGCCCGCGAGTTTCGCTCGCAAGGTTCCGAAGCCGCCGAGCGGATCAGGGCCGATGCCGACAAGCAGCGCGAGATCATTCTGGCGAATGCCTACCGCGATTCCGAAGTATTACGCGGTGGCGGCGATGCCAAGGCGGCCGAAATTTTTGCCAAAACCTATAGCGAAGACACCGATTTTTATGCGTTCTACCGCAGCATGATTGCGTATAAACAAAGCCTGGGTAAATCCGGCAATATCATGGTGCTGGAACCCGATTCGGATTTCTTCAAATTCTTCAAGCAGCAGAAATAAGTCATATCATTCGACACGCAGTTTAAAAACGCTCCGCTCCGTGGGGCGTTTTCTGCGATTGGGACAGAGAAAATGCAAAAAAAAGACTCCTGGTTGTTACCGGAAGGCATTACCGAAGTGTTGCCGGAGCAGGCCGCTTATCTGGAGCGCCTGCGCCGCAACCTGCTCGATACTTTCGATTGTTGGGGTTACCAACTGGTGATTCCACCGTTCGTGGATTTTCTGGATTCGCTACTGACCGGCTCCGGGCACGATCTGGATTTGCAAACCTTCAAGCTCACCGACCAGCTCAGCGGTGAAATGTTGGGTGTGCGGGCCGACATGACGCCGCAAGTCGCCCGGATCGATGCGCATAATCTGAAACATGAATGGCCGACTCGTCTGTGCTATGTCGGTACCACCTTGCATACCTTGGGCGATCCGCTGGAAAAAACCCGCAGCCCGATGCAAATCGGCGCCGAGCTCTACGGCCATGCCGGGATCGAAAGCGATTACGAAGTGATTCAATTGATGCTGGAAATGTTGGCCATCAGTGGCGTACAAAACGTGCATCTGGACATGGGTCATGTCGGTATTTACCGGACGCTGGTGGAACAGGCCGGTTTGAATCAACAGCAAGAAGCCGAATTGTTCGATGTGTTGCAACGCAAGGCACGAACCGAACTGAGCGAATTGGTGGAAGGATTTGCGATTGGCGATAATTTTAAGTCTATTTTCAATGCCTTGCCGAAATTGAACGGCGGGGTCGAGGTCTTGACTAAAGCCGCGACATTGCTGGGCGCCGGTAACGGCGGCATCGAAACCGCATTACAAGATCTACAAAATATTGCCGGTAAATTGCAGCGCGATTATCCGTCGTTGACCGTCAGTTTCGATTTGGCCGAGCTGCGCGGTTATCACTATCACACCGGCATGGTTTTTGCCGCTTTCGTACCCTCGGTGGGTCGGGAAATAGCCCGCGGTGGACGTTATGACAATATCGGCGCCGTGTTCGGCCGGGCCAGACCCGCGACCGGTTTTAGCGCGGATTTGAAAGTTCTGGTTTCGTTGTTGGATGGCAAGTCCGATACCGAAAGGCAAAGCGTTTTTGCGCCGGCGCTGGACGACCACGATTTATCTGAAACAATCAGGGATTTACGCGCGTCAGGTGTGCGAGTGATACGGCAATTACCCGAACAACAAGGCGAGGCCGAACATCTGGCATGTAATGCCGTACTCGAAAAGCAAGGTCAACAGTGGCTTGTCAAACCATTGGTTAGTCGTTAAAGCATTCATTTAAGGTTGGAAAATATATGGGAAAAAATGTTGTTGTGATCGGCACGCAATGGGGTGACGAAGGCAAGGGTAAATTGGTCGATCTGCTGACCGAACAGGCAGCGGCCGTGGTACGTTTTCAAGGTGGTCACAACGCCGGCCACACGCTGGTCATTAATGGCGAAAAAACCGTATTACACCTGATTCCATCGGGCGTGTTGCGCGAAGGCGTGCAATGCATGATAGGCAACGGCGTCGTGCTGTGTCCGGAAGCCTTGATGAAGGAAATCGGTATTCTGGAAAAATCCGGCGTTCCGGTCAGGAATCGCCTGAAGATCAGCGAAGCCTGCGCCTTGATTTTGCCGGTGCATGTCGCCATCGATCAGGCCAGGGAGAAAGCCCGTGGCAGCAAAGCCATCGGCACGACGGGGCGCGGCATAGGCCCGGCTTATGAAGACAAGGTGGCCAGACGCGGCTTGCGGGCCGGCGATTTGCGTAACGGCGAAGAGTTCGCCAAACGCCTGAAGGAATTGGTCGAATACCACAACTTCATGCTGGTGAATTATTATCGGGCCGAGCCGGTCGATTATGACCAAATCCTGAAAAATACGCTGGCATTGGGCGAGCAGATCAAGCCTATGCTGACCGATGTTGGCGAGGAATTGCATGCTTTTCAGCAACAAGGTTGCAATATTTTGTTCGAGGGCGCGCAAGGCGCCTTGCTCGACATCGATCACGGGACTTATCCGTATGTGACTTCATCCAACACGACCGCGGGTGGCGCGGCCACCGGCGCCGGAGTTGGCCCCTTGGACATCGATTATGTGCTGGGTATCACCAAGGCTTATTCCACCCGGGTTGGAAATGGGCCTTTCCCGACCGAGCTGGATGACGGTTACGGCGAGCACTTGGGTGTCAAGGGTCATGAATTCGGCGCAACCACCGGCCGTAAACGCCGTTGCGGCTGGTTCGACGCGGTCTCGATGCGCAAGTCCGCGCAATTGAATAGCCTGAGCGGTATCTGCCTGACCAAGTTGGATGTGCTGGACGGCATGGATAAAATCGGCATTTGCACCGCGTATAAAATCAATGGGCAAGTCACCGAAATCGCTCCGTTGGGAGCCGATCAGTACGAAGCTTGCGAAGCGGTCATTGAGGAAATGCCGGGCTGGCCCGGCACCACGGCCGGCATTACCGAGTTTGAACAGTTGCCGGAAAATGCCAGGGCTTATATCGCCCGCATTGAGGCGTTAGTGGGGGTGAAGGTCACTATATTGTCTACCGGTCCGGATCGTAACGAAACCATCGTCCTGGAAAGTCCGTTCGCTTAAAGGCAGTCGATTAAGTTGGCTTATTATGCCGCGGTTTGGGGAAGGCAATCCCAATCGCGGCGTTATGAAAATCTCGGTACTCGTTTTCGATCACCGACGCAGTGCCATTTTCTGTATCGGCTCCGCCGATGCAACAGACTTAATCATACATCCGCCTTTTCAGGCTTTAACTCTAGCTTTTTTTCGGATTTCCCAGTGGTAGATCACGTGAAAGCGCCAGAACAGCTTCATGCCAAAATAGCCTAGACCGGAACAGATGATGCCCAATACTAGGCAGCCGAACAAAAACGGACCGCCAATATCGGCCATGCTGGAGAATACCGTATCCAGTGAAAAATCGCCGTCGAAATGAGGCGTGTCCAATAGCCAGATGCCTAGCCTATAGGCAAAATAAAATAAAGGCGGCATGGTGATGGGGTTGGTAATCCAGACCAGCGCCACCGAAACCGGTAGATTGGCGCGTACATACAGCGCCGCAGCAGCAGCCATGGCCATTTGGGTCGGGGTTGGCACCCAAGCAAAAAACAATCCAACCGCAAAAGCCAGCGACACCGAGCGCCGGTTCAAATGCCATAAATTAGGGTCGTGCAAGCGATCACCCAAAAAACGCAGGCTTTTGATGGATTTGATTTTTTCCGGATCGGGGAAGTACTTTTTTATTATTTTTTTTGGCATTTCGTTACCCAGCTAAAGGTCAACATCATCTTGGCCTCGGATTCTAACAGGTTTTATTGGGCCGTTATTCGGGCTGCCGCGTTATTTTTGCTCCAGCGCATCACCCATCGCCTTGGCTTCCGCGCTGAATTTCTCCAGTTGCGCGCGGTATTTTTCTTGTTCCTTGTTGGCGCTCTCGGCAATCAATTGATTGTCGGTGTTGGCTTCCTTGATCAGGCACTCGAAGTAGGTTCTGGATTGTTGTTGCCAGTCGTTGAAGGCTAGGATACTTTTGTTGAAGGCTTCGATATTGCTATTATCCATCATCGGCGCTTGCGGTACGTTGCCGCAACCGGTGGGCGACCATTTGCCGTTACTGAGTGAACCGGCATTAGCGGGGGTCGTTGCGCCGATAATGCCGGCAGTGATGATCAATAGGGCATTTTTCATGGACAATCTCCTGATGGTTCAAAATTATGGGTTATTTATGCCAGCTGCAAGCAAGGTAAGCAAGTGTTAGCGCGGTCTATTTTTAACGTCCGCCCACCATGCGGCGAGTGAGCCGAGGGCGGCTAACAACAGCGGATAAAGGACTCGCCCGGCTTGGTTAGCGTAGTAAAATCCGCGTTGCCACAAAAGGCGGCTTGTGGAGCGTAACGGCGTGATCAAATCCAGCGGTCTATCGCGGATCAATCCCTTGCGGGATAACCAGTGGCAGACTCCGCTCAGCCAGAGTGTTAGCGGCATCAGGCCCATGATAAACCAGATCGGACGGCTGTTGGCGCCGAAGGCTTCACCGGTATGTAATGGCCATTGCCAGGTGGTAAAGGTCTGTCCGGCGGAAAACTGGCTGGGATTATTCACGCCACGAATCTGACCGCTCCAACGATCCACCCAGACCGTGGTAAACGGGTGGTGTTGATTCAGTTCTTGGCGCTGGCGTAGATTGATGCGATAAGTACCCAAATCACCGGTCGGGGTGGTAATCCTCCGCACTTCCGAGCTGGGAAACAGGCCTCGCGCTATCAACACCGCTTCGGCAATGCCGACGGGCCTATCATTGGGTATTGCGGTGCTGCGGATATTCGGACCTTCGTCGCCGTGGCCCATGCCGGCCGAAGCCGTCAGACTTTCCAGCAGTTTGGGATAGGCTAGATGAAAACCGGTAAAGGCCAGCAACAGTAAAAATAGGGCGCTCAACAAGCCCAGCAGGCGGTGCAAATCCATCAGAAAACGCATCAGGCCGGCATCCTGGCGTATTTTAAACGCTTGAGTCAGCCTAGCCCGCCCCGGCCACCATAAATACAAACCGCTGGCGACCGAAATCGACAATAACACGGCCAGAATCGCAACCAAGTTACGGCCGCTGTTTTCCAGTTGTAAATGGGTATGCATATCCAACAGCCAAGTGCCTAGGGTTTGTCCCCAGAATCGGCTGCCGACGACTTCGCCGGTGTAGGGATTTACCGCCACCATCAACGGTGCGTAAAACTTGTCGACGCTTTCGCGCGGTTTTTCGAACCAAGCGGTGATCGTGCCTTGTTCGGAACGCGGTAATTCCAAGGTCCAGGCTCCATGTCGGTTTGGATGGGCCTTGCGAATCTGGGTCAAAATCTTGTCCAGCGATAATACTGGGCCTTGCGTGGGAGCTATCACCAGTTCCGGATTCAACAACGAGTCGATTTCCTCCCGGTAAATACTCAGGCTACCGCTGAGCCCGATTAACCCAAACAACAAACCAAAAACCAGGGCCAAATATAGATGGCATTGGAGCCAAACGCTCCGGGTAAACAAACGGCGATAGTCGAAAAACATGAAGGAAAAAATATGGATAGCAATGCCAAGTATCAGCGGGATTTTAACGCCAGTTTACAGGGGAGATACACGATCGGCAAAATCCTTGCCAAGTTAGTGGATTTGGCGAATGGCTTGGACAGGACAAACTGATGAGCGTAGGCGTTTTGGCTTTTGTGATCGGTATCGGGCTGGTTCAACAATGGTCCAGATTACCCAGTCTTTCGGAATGGGGGGTATTAGTGTTGATGGCGGCGTGGCTGTTGTATCGGCGCGCGCGGCTGGGCTGGATTTTGTTGCTGGGTATGCTGTGGGCGGGCGTTTATGCTGAATGGCGGGTGACGGATAGGTTGGCCGATGGCTTGCAAGGTCGGGATGTACGGGTGCGCGGCTATGTCTCTACTTTGCCGAAACAGCAGGACAACAGGGTTAGCTTTGATTTTATCGTGACTCGGGCTGACGAGAGTGTGCCCGCCAAGTTACGTTTGAACTGGTACGAGCCGGGGATGTCGATCAAGGCCGGCCAGGCATGGGAGCTGACGGTCAGGTTGAAACAACCGCATGGCTTGAGTAATCCGGGCGGCTTTGACTACGAAGCCTGGTTATTTGCCAATCATATAGGCGCCACGGGTTATGTTAGACCCCTGCCGCTTGCCCGGCCAATTGATCCGCCTTTCGCGTTTTTACGCTATGTGGCCTCGGTCCGGCAGAGTTTGTCCGATAGGCTGGATCAGGCCTTGCCCGAGGGTACTCAACTTGGGGTGATCAAGGCCTTGACCCTGGGTAGTCAGGATTTGATCAGCCGGCGGCAATGGGATGTGTATAGGGCGACCGGCATCGTGCATTTGATGGTGATTTCCGGCTCCCATATCAGTTTGATTGCCGGGTTGGTCTATTTCGGCATCCGCCGTGTATGGGCTTGGGTCGGAGGGCTAACGCTATCGCCGCAGAATGTCGCGGCCGTGATGGCCTGGTGGGTGTCTATTGGTTATGTGGCGCTGGCCGGTTTTTCTATTCCGACTCAGCGTGCAATGCTGATGTTGACGGTGGGTTTGTACGCGATTGTCCGCCAGCGCAATACCGCGCCTGTTCGGGTATTGATGCTAGCCTTGCTGGCCGTGGTGTTGTTCGATCCGCTGGCCGTGTTGGCGGTGGGATTTTGGTTGTCATTCGCGGCGGTGGCTGTGTTGATTTATATATCGTCGGGCAGGCTGGGTCGGGAAAGCTATTGGCGCAAAGTATCGAAGCTGCATTTTGCGATGGCGGTGGGGCTGGCGCCGCTGTTAATCTTGTTTTTCCAGCAGACTTCCTTGATTTCACCATTGGCTAACTGGATAGCCGTGCCCGTGATCGGTTTACTGGTCACGCCGGCAGCGTTATTGGCGGCCGGCGTAGCGCTGTTTTCCGTGGACGGTGCCGCTTTGCTGTTATGGCCGATCGACAGGTTGTTGCAGTGTCTGGAATGGCTCTTATGGCAAATGGCGGCCTGGCCGCTGGCAACCGTGGCTTGTCCGCACCCGCCTTGGTATGCGCTTGGGTTTGCCGCTGTCGGCGTCTTATTGCTGCTGGCGCCCAAGGGTATGCCTGCCCGCTATTTGAGTCCCGTTTTGTTTGCGCCGCTGATTTTCGTTGCCGGCGACAGGCCGAAGCCGGGCCAGTTTTGGTTGACACTGCTGGATGTGGGGCAGGGGCTGGCCGCCGTGGTGCGGACCGAACACCACACGCTGGTGTTCGACACCGGCGCAAGGTATTCGGAGCAAGCGGACATGGGCGAATCGGTGATTCTGCCGTATTGCCGTTATCAAGGCATAAATACTATCGATACCTTGGTGATCAGTCATGGCGATAACGATCATAGCGGGGGCGCGGCCGCGCTGATGGCTGGCATACCGGTAGGGGGTGTTTACAGCAGCGTGGCGCAATGGGCGGAGCAGGACGGAGGCCGCTACTGCAAAGCCGGCCAGACTTGGCAATGGGATGGCGTCGATTTCAAGGTGCTTTGGCCGGGCGACAGTTTATCGGATGACGGTAATGACAATTCCTGCGTGATTAAAGTCGGCAACGCCAGGTTCAATCTGCTGCTGACGGGCGACATCGGGCAAACGGTAGAAAGCCGATTGGTCGAGCAATATGGCCAAGAACTGGCTAGCTCGATATTGATTGCGCCGCATCACGGCAGCAAGACTTCGTCCAGCAGCCGGTTTTTAAAGCAGGTTGACCCGCAACTGGTGTTGATCTCCTCGGGTTACCTGAACCGCTTCGGATTTCCGCATCGTCAGGTCATGCAGCGTTATCGCAAGCGCAAAATTAGGAGTTTTAACAGCGCCGAAGATGGTGCCATCAGCGTAAAAACCAACGTTGAGTCATGGCAGATCGAATTGTGGCGGCAAAGCCGGAAAAAATATTGGATGATTGGCGACTCGCACTGGTAGCGAATGTGCTTCTCAAGCGCTTGATGCGATAAACCAGACCCCATTGTTGCCAAGCCGATTGATCGGTCGGCTTAAATTGTAGAATGCCGATACAAGGTGTAACATGGAAACGAAGAGTGGATGTTGACGTTAGACGCTGCAATTGCTAAAGGACAGCTACCATGGCCGGTCGGCGGAGTATATTCCAGCCGGACTTCGCTGTTTGCGGCAACCGGATGTAATGCGCGGATTGTTGATCTTGATCCACTATCCAGTACGGGAAACAGAAGGCCTGCCGTGATTCATATCGTTACCGGTTTATGTTAAGCAACATCAAAAAAAGCAAACGCCGCCGCCATATTCGCTATGCAATAGAAATCGAGGCCACATTACGATTTAATGATTCGGTCTCGTTTCCCTGTTTCATTCTGGATTTTTGTGACGGTGGTTTTTACCTCGGCTTTAAACAAGCGGACCTCCAAATTCCGCCGGTTAAAGCGGCCAGAATCCAATTCTCTATTAATACTGGTTACGCGCCGGAAAACTTCGAAATCGACGCCAAAATAGTCCATGTCACGTCTACCGGCCTAGGGGTCGAATTTGAACACATGCCGGATGCTTTACTGAATGCCTTAATCAAGGCAGTGGATAACGGCACCAAAATCCTGCTGCGGGATAAACGTAGGTCGTCGCCCAATACAATAAAACAGCAGAATTCCAAAAATGCATTGAAAAAAATATTGGTCGATCAATTGCCTTCACTGATGATGCGTTTTTATGTGTATATCGTTGAAGACTTGGAAAACGCCAACGAACACGCTCAATATTTTGCCAACCGTTCCGCGTTCGACGATTTCATCACAACCCTAAAGCAGGGCCGGGAATCCGTCATCAGCGAATTTTGTAGTTTGGTGGTTTCACAGGTCGATTATATTTCCGAGTCTGAAGATAAAAAGGAAGATATTCTCAGCGTTGACATGCCTCTGTCGCTGGTTGATAAGGAGGATTTTGAAGACTGGTTGAATATGTCGGAGATCGTCAGAGCGCTATCCAACCATTTTGAAGATCAAATCAATCAATTGATCAGGGCGTTAAGCCGGGTGTTCGGCCTATCGACATTCACGGTCAATAATCCCATTAGTCCGGCGGTATTATGTAATTGTTTTCGTGAAATCATACTGCGGCAAGAGTTTGACGCCAACCTTTATAAAGTTGTTTACCGTTGTTTCGGTAAAACACTGTTCAACAGCTTGATTAACTTGTATGAGCAAGTCGAATCGGTTTTATCCAAGCAGGAATCCGCTGAAAAAACACGGCAACCATTGCCTACGGAATCGGATAAAAACACGTATAAACCCCAAGATTTACCGCCCGAAAACCAAAATATTAGAATCCAGGGTAACCGGCATTTACCGGAGCAACAGGCGCATGAGCCGGATTATTCGGAGCGGAATAACAGGCCGCCTGTCACGCAAATCGCCGGAAAATTGCTCGATATATTGAATGAAATGGATACCAGTTCCCTGGAGCTGATCAAGAAGAGTTTGTCGAATGATAAGGCGCTGGTGTCAGCTTCATCCTATCCGGCGATTTCATCCGATCAGATTGTCGCGGCTATTTCAAATATACAACATGCGATGGGTGACGGCGGGCCTATCCATCTGGATTCGACCGCGCTGCAAAAGCAATTACAGGATAATTTGGAAAGTCTAGGCAATAAAGCAAACCTACTCTCTAGTGATGATATTCGGCATCTGGAAATATATGGTAAGTTTTTTGAAACCCTATTCAATGATTTGGCATTCTCGGTCGAAATTAAATCCTATTTGGACAGTATTCACTTGTCGCTACTGTCCTTGCCGTTTCAGGGTAGCGATTTTTTAGAGTCGGATAGCCATCCGGCTAGAAAGATATTGAATCAGCTGGCTTTTTTGGATCCCATGGTAAAAAGCAATCGGGTCATCAAGAATATCAATATCAAAAATACCCTGGATAAAATTATTTCGCGCATAGCGCGGGAATCTAATGCAAACCCCAATATATTTACCGAGGTCGGGCAAGAATTGGATGGGCTGACCCAGCAGGTTAGCAAATCGATAGACTCGAATATCAAACATATTGTCGAAGTTTATGATGGCCGGCAAAAACTGGAAATGGCGCGCTGCTCGGTACAGAATGAAGTCGATAAGCGTATTGCCGGCAAAGCCGTTCCCACCGTCATTCCGGCTTTGTTGAAGGCCGGTTGGCAACATCTGTTGGTGATGGCTGAACTGAATAAAGACACAAAACCGGACGAATATCGAAAATATTGGAAGGCACTCGATGACTTGTTTTTTTGGCTGTACGAGCAGGATTCGGTGGTTAAAATCCAGTCCGGCAGCATCCAAAAGACCATCGAGTTTTTCGGGGAGAATTTGGTTTCGGTTTGTACCAGTGTCACGGAACGTAAAACAATTATCGAGGAATTGACGGCCTTGTTGTTGGGCGTGGGTACGCCGAAAGTCAGAAGTCCGGTTAGAACGGTCAAAATTCCGCCGCTCAATTCGAATGAACGAACGCTGACCGAGTTATCCGATGGTAGTTGGGCTCAGGTCGAACAATTACAGGTCGGCGACTGGCTGATGATGCTGTCCGGCCCCCAAGGCTTCGAGCCGATGAAACTGGTGTGGAAGGGGACTTTTCTACGGGTTTACGTTTTCGTTAATCGTGATGGCTTGAATAAGATGGAGCTTAATAATATCGAACTGGCCGAGCGTTTCCGCAGTGGCGCGGCCAATAAAATGGATAATCTGGATATTCCGGTGGTGGATCGCGCCACCAATATCATGTTGCAGAATATGCATGAAAAGTTGGTTCACAATGCGACTCACGACCACGAAACCGATCTCTTTACCAAGGATGAATTCGTCAAGCAACTGAGAAACGAACTGCCTAAACTGAGTAATTCGCAGCACATGCTATGTCACATGGAAGTATTGGATTTTCGAGTGATAACCAGTATTTGCGGGCTAGTCGGCGGCGCGCAACTGATAAAACGTATATCGCGGATCATCGTCGAGCAATTAAAAACCGATAATATCGCCGCTCGGATTGGAGATCAGTCTTTTGCCGTGTTATTCAAGCACTGTAGCGCCGATGAAGGTTATCAATTCTGCAAACAATTGATAAAGCTGATTAATGACTCACATTTTGAATGGCTGGAAAAGAGTTTTCCGATTGGTGTCAGCTTGGGCTTGGTCGCATTTGGAGATAATTGTTACGATATTCATCAATTACTTCAGCAAGCCGACACCGCCAGCCTGTCGGCCGAGCATTCCGGACCGAATCATGTGTTGATGTTTAACTCCGATGACGAGAGTTTGAAACGGCAAAATAAATTGTATGAATGGATAGGGCATATCGATAATGTGTTATCCCAAAATCGGTTATTTATTCGTTGTCAGAGGATTGCGCCGGTCGATCAAACCAGACAGACTCATCAACATTATGAAATTTTGCTCGGGGTAAGAGACGACGCCGATAATATCATTCCTCCCGATCATTTCATTCCGGCGGTTGAGCGCTGCAAACGGATGCCGGAAATCGATGAATGGATCATCAGAAATGTATTCATTTGGATAGAGCAAAATAGGCAGGATTTTATTAATATGGACGGATTCTCGATCAACCTGTCCGGACAATCGATTAATAGTGAAGAATTTTTGGAGTTTTTGAGGGATTTTCTAGCCTCCTCGACTATACCGCTCGACAAAATTACCTTTGAAATCACCGAAACGGTGGCGGCCGAAAGCTTGGCTTTTACCAAACGTTTTATCCAGGCCATCAAGCAGTTTGGCTGTAAATTCTCGCTGGATGATTTCGGCTCGGGTTATTCGTCCTATTCTTATTTGAAAAACCTGAGCGTTGATTATCTAAAAATTGACGGCGCTTTTGTTAAAGATATTGCCAATAACAAAGCCGACATTGCCATCGTAAAATCCATGAACGAAATTGCCCATTCCTTGGGTTTGAAAACCATAGCCGAATATGTCGAGAACAATGAAATTCGAGAGATTCTCCGGCAGATTGGCGTCGATTACGTTCAAGGCTACGGTATTCAAAAACCGATCTTCCTAACCGATCTGGTTATTGAAGCGCCCGCAAGCGAAGCTTTTTATTTTGAAGATAATGCGTTTTGGGAGATCTGACATGACGCTAAAACGAGGGCGAATGCCGTAATAACCTCCAAGGTGGGCGAGGGGGAATATAAATTCCCTATCCTTCCGAATCCGTCCGGTCGCTGGCGCCGCGTAGGGTCTCCAGCGCGGTTTCATAATCGAATATATCGATTTGGCGAGAAAATTCGCTATAACGCTTGCCCAGTCTGGTTCGCAGCAGATTGGCCGAGTCCCTGGCTAAATTACTGGCGAGGGCGTTGTTTTCGGCCAGCAGTTTTTCCAGCTCGGCCAGGGTCCGCCGCAAGCGTTCCGGATCGATGTCGCCTATATCGGTCTGCTCCATGGGTTCGGCTTCGACGGGCAAGGCCAAAATGGCTTGTACCAGTTGCGTCAGCTCGTGATCGCATAAGCTAGCCAGTTCCGAGCGCTCGGCAACGCTGGCCTCCCGGCGAAAGGCGTTATCCAAGCGCGCGGCCAGATCGGAAACCGTGCGAGCGCCCAATGTAGCGGAAACGCCTTTTAGATTGTGCGCCAGGCGATGTGCATCCGCGATATTGCCGTCGATCAGAAAAGCCTGTACCTGTTTCATGTCTTCGGCGTGGGATTCGGCGAATATGCGCAGCAGGTGGCGATATTTAGCGCTATTGCCCTTGACGGCCCCTAGGCCGGCCGTGACATCCACGCCGGGTAGGTTGAAGGCTTGGGCCGGAACCGGAGGAGGCGATAATAGCTCGGCGGAGTCAAACCTATCCACCGCTAAGCGCTGGCGGTCGTCGGCGGATAGCCAACGCAAAACCGTCTCGTAGAGTTGTTCGGGATTGACCGGTTTGGCGACAAAGTCGTTCATGCCGGCATCCAGGCAAGCATGCCTATCGTCGTCGAAGGCATTGGCGGTCATGGCCAAAATCGGCAAGGGCGCGAAATCCGGCCGGGAGCGTAGTGCCCGGGTAGCGGTCAAACCGTCCATTTCCGGCATTTGTACGTCCATCAGGACCAGATCGTAACTATTTGACAGCACCTTTTCCAACGCAATCCGGCCGTTTTCGGCGGTATCCACCGACAGACCAGCGCCGTGCAACAATTCCAGCGCCACTTCCCGGTTGATGGGGTTGTCTTCCGCCAACAGTAACCGAGCGCCGGTAAAATGCCGGCGCAGCATGGCTTCGGCGTTGGCCGATTTCCCCCAGGATGCGCTGGGTATGACGCCATGGCCGCGCTGTAACTTGGCGGTAAACCAGAACGTGCTGCCATGGCTTGGCGTACTTTCCACGCCCGCGTCGCCGCCCATCATATTTGCCAGATTGCGGGTGATGGCTAGTCCCAAGCCGGTGCCGCCGTATTGGCGAGTGATGGAAACATCGGCCTGGGCAAAGGCGGTAAACAGCATGGGCAAACTTTCCGGGGCGATGCCGATGCCGGTGTCCTGAACTTCAAACCGTATCAATAAACCCGCGTCGGTTTCGGCCAGTAATTTGGCGCGCAGCCAAATGCTGCCTTCCTTGGTGAATTTGAGCGCGTTGCTGACATAATTCAGCATGGCCTGACGCAGCCGGGTCGGATCGCCGCGCAGCCAGAGCGGAACACCGCCGCTATCCACTTCGATGCTCAGACCCTTGGCTTGAGCCTTGTCGGCAATCAGCGAGCGTATATGGTCCAGTATGGTTTCCAGGGCAAAGTCGGTTTGTTCCAGTTCCAGGCAACCGGCGTCTATTTTCGATAAATCCAGAATGTCATTGATGATGGCCAACAAATGTTCGGCGGCCATGTCGATTTTTTCCAGACGTTCGCGCTGGTCTTTGTTCAACGGGCTTTGCCGCAACAGATAGGTCAGGCCGATGATCGCATTCATCGGGGTCCGAATTTCATGGCTCATATTGGCCAGAAAGGAGCTTTTGGCCTGATTGGCGGCGTCCGCCTGCGCCCGGGCCGCCTCCAGTTCGGCGGTGCGGCTCGCTACCAGTTCCTCCAGGTGATGACGGTGTCTGTCCAGTTCCTCGCCGATGCGTTTTTTTTCGGTGATGTTTTCCTTGACCGCCGCGTAATGGCTGATGGTGCCATCGGCCTGGCGGATCGGAGTCACGATGGCGAATTCCACGTATTCGCTGCCGTCCTTGCGCCTGTTGACGAATTCGCCCTTCCAGATTTCGCCGCGCAGCATGGCGTCCCAAAATGCCCGATGCGTTTCCGGCGAGGTCTTGCCGGATTTGAGAATGCGTGGATTTTGGCCGATGATTTCCTCGCGGCTGTAACCCGAATTGCGCAGAAAGACTTCGTTGACGTATTCGATCACACCGTTTTGATCGGTAATGACGATGCTTTCCGGGCTTTGCTCGACCACTTGGGCCAGTTTACGTAGTTGATCCTCGGTTTTTTTGCGTTCTGTGATGTCGCGGATCACGCCAGCGGCATGCCATTGGCCACCAAGCAAGGTCGCCGACAGCGAGAGTTCGATCGAAAATTCTGTGCCGTTTTTGTGCAGGGCCGGCAGTTCCAGGGTGCGGGCAATTACCGGGCCTTCACCCGTGTTAGCGAAATGTGCCATACCGGCCGCTGCCGCCGCATGGAAACGCGGCGGGGCAAGGAGTGCGTGTATCGGCTGTCCCAATGCCTCTCGGCTGCTGTAGCCAAACATAGTTGTGGCTGCCGGGTTCCACAGTACGATTTTGCCCTCTATGCCATCAACCATGATAAAGGCATCGCGGATGTTTTCGGTGGCTACCCGGAAGCGTTCTTCGCTATCGCGTAGCTCCTGCTCGATTTGCTTGCGCTGAGTAATATCCCGGTTTACGCCGCGTCGTCCCAGATATTCGCCGCTAGTGTCGAAGATGGGTTTGCAATGATGGCTGATCCAGACGTGGCGACCGTCTTCGCGCATGATGCGGAGTTCCAGTTCTCCTTCATTGGGATCAAGACAAATCAGGTGGTGAAGATAGGTGGCTCTGTCGTCCGGATGGATGACGTCGGCCATTAAACAGGGATCGGCTAGAAAATCTTCAATGTTCCGCAGGTAAAGCCGGGCGCAGGCCGGCGACAGGTACTTGAGGTTACCGTCGGGATCTATCCAGAAGATGCACTCGGAGGCGTTTTCGGCCAGCAATCGGTATTTGGCTTCCGACTCTTGCAGTTCGACATGCGCGGCTTCGGCGCTGGCCCTGGCCGCGACCGCATCTTCCATCAGGTTGAGGGCCGCAATGCGGGCCTGGCGTTGCTCTTCGAGGGCGGCTGTTTGGCTCTTGCGCAGGGCGGCTTCGGCCTCCTTGCGCGCGCGCCGTTCGTTGGCCTCGTCCATGCCGCGCGCGATGGCGGGTAATAGGCGGGTTAGATTGTCCTTCAGCACAAAATCGCTAATCCCTAGGTGCAATAGTTCGACCGCAGTTTCCTCGCCGACGCTGCCCGAGACCAAAATTACCGGCAAATCGGGGTTGAACTGCCGGATTTGTTGCAAGCTGGCGGGAAAATCCATGCCGGGTACGTTATAGTCGGACAGCACCGCATCCCATGGGCCGTTTTGAAGCGCGGCTTTCAGCTCCATATCGTTTTCCACCCGCCGGCATTCGGCGTCCTGGCCGCAGTGGCGAAAATGCCGCTCCAGCAACAGAAAGTCGGCCGGGACATCTTCAATGATCAGCAGCTTGAGTGGGGCGTTCATCGTGGTTTCAGCGCGCCGGCGCGGGTTCGTTCGTCAGCAGCCAGTACACGCCCAGGCGCGTGACGGTTTCGGCGAATTCGGCGAAGTCCACCGGTTTGCGCACGAAGCTGTTGGCGCCAATTTCATAGCATTGCAGGCGGTCGCGTTCCTCATCGGAAGACGTGAGTATCACCACCGGCAGTAATGCGGTGCGGCTATCGGCGCGCAGGCGTTCCAGCACTTCCAGGCCGGACAGCCGAGGCAGGCCGATGTCGAGTAACACCAGGGTGGGTAGATCGGGACCGTCCCGGTCGGTAAATTCGCCGAGCCGGAATAGATAATCCAGCGCCTGTTGGCCGTCTCGCGCCACCTCGATTTTGTTGGCCAGGCCGGCTTTGCGCAAGGCACGCAAGGTCAGCATTTCATCCTGGGGATTGTCTTCCACCAACAGCAGGGTTTTGCTATTCATTGTTAAATCCTATTGGTCTCGCGCCGATTCCGGGCGCTGTTCGGGCAAGGTAAAACAGAATACCGCGCCCTTGCCCGCTTCGCCCCGCGCCGATATGCCGCCGCCGTGCCGGTTTATGATGCGTTGCACGGTGGCCAGGCCGATACCGATGCCGGGGAATTCATCCTGCCGGTGCAGACGCTGAAAGGGCTGAAACAGGCGGTTGGCGTGCGCCATATCGAAACCGGCGCCGTTGTCGGCCACGCAAAAGTGGCGCACTCCATCGCGTTGCTCGGCATGGACCCGTATCATGGCCGGATCGGTCCCCGCAGTGTATTTCCAGGCATTGCTCAGTAGATTGGCCATCACCACTTCCAGCATGCGAGCATCGCCATAAGCCTGTAATCCGCTCTCCACCTCGATCGATACCTGGCGTTCGGGCTCGTTTTTGGCCAGTTCGGCCAGCAGGTGTTGCGACATTAAGGAAATGTCCAATGCATCATGCCGCAACTCGCCGCGCGTGCCGCGTGAAAGCGTCAACAGGCCGTCAATCAATTCGCCCATCTTGCGGCTGGCCAGGTCGATTTGTTGCAGATAAACCCTGGATTCGCCCTGTAAGCTGTCGCCGTAATCCTCGATCAGGGCTCGGCTGAATCCGCTCATGGCTCGCAGCGGCGCGCGCAAATCGTGAGACACCGCATAGGCGAAGCTGTCCAGTTCGCGATTTGCCGCGCTGAGTTCGAGCGTGCGTAGGTTGACCTTTTGTTCGAGATTGGCATTCAGTTCCCGGATTTGGGCCGCCACCCGTTTTTGCTCGGTGATGTCCCTGACGATTTGCGATGCACCGACCACCTGGCCGGCGAGGTCCAGAATCGGCGACAGAGTGACGGACACGTCTATCCGGTTACCGTTTTTGCGGATCAGTTGGGTTTCCAATTGATTGATCGATTCACCGCGCCTTATGCTGTCCAGCCGCTGTTGTTCGTCGTCGTGCTGTTCCGGCGCTATCAGGCAGAGCAGGGAGCGGCCTATCATCTCATCCGCCGAGTAACCGAAAATCCGTTCAGCAGCCCGATTCCAGCTGGTACCGATATTGTCCAGGGTCTTGCCGATGATGGCATCTTGGGAAGACTCGACAATGGCGGCCATTAGCATCCGCTGCCGCAGCAGACCTTCCTCGGCGGCGGCCTTGGCTATTCTCAATTCTTCCTCGATCCGGCGGCGTTCGGCGATTTCGCTTTGCAGATCTTGGTTGATTAGCCGCAATTGAGCGGGGCTGGGCAGTTTCAATGCATGCGGCAGCAAGGGCCACAGCACGGCGGCGGTGATGACCGATAGCAGCGCGGTGGCCGCTCTCAGCAGGGCGTCCAGGCCATATAGCGGCGTCCACAGCACAATAGCCCCCATCAGATGGGTCGTGCCGCAAGCCATGATAAACGCGGCAAACAGCCACAGCAGCCATTGGTAGGGGAAGTCCGCGCGCCGCCGCGCGAAATAGGCCAATGCCAGCGGCATCGAAAAATACGCTATAAAAATCAACAGGTCACTGATCGCGTAAATCATGACCAGGTTCGGCGACCAGCTCAGGCAATAGCCGTGAGGGATGTAATCCTTCACCGCAAACAACAGGTTGAGTTGGTCGATCATCATTGGCTGCTCCAAAAAATAGCCGTGGCGGCGGCCTGATTAGTGAGGAACACTGGACACGGGGCCTGTGGTAGGAAGCCAATCATGCGCCGTCTTCTCGACTAGAGGGTTGGGCCTGGTCATCCAGAAAAGCCAGCGGGTAAGGTGCTTCCCGGCCCAGTTGGCGGGATAGGGCGTTGATCCGTTGTTTCAAGGCTATCATGTCCAGCTCGCGTCCCGTCATCAGACGATTGAAACGTTCCAGTTCGGCATTGTGGCGCGACAATTCCTCGGCCTGATACTTCAATGTTTCTTCGGCGGTTTTGCGGGCGGTGATGTCGGAATGGCTGATCACAACACCGCCCTCGGCGATGTTCAATGGGGTAGCGTGCATCACGAACCAGCGTTGTCGGGTCGGCGAATGGCAGGGATACTCGAGACTGAACTGGGGCAGCCGAGCTTCCAGTACCGCTAAGATACCATCCCTGGCCGCCTGCGCGCCCTCCGATGAGAAGCCGATGCTATGCCGGCAGATTTCCAGGTAATTCATGCCTATTCCGGTTTGAGCGGCCGGTTGGCCGGCGTAAAGCCCGTTTTCCTCGGCAAAGCGTTTCCAGGGTTGGTTGACAGCGATAATCACGCCTTGTTTATCCAGCACGGCAATCGAGGCGCTGACCGAATCGAGAATGGCGTGTTTGAATGCCTGGTTTTGACGCAAGCTCAATTCCGCCTGTTTACGTTCGCTGATGTCGAGGACTTGGCCGATCACCGCCGGCCGGCCTTGATAGTCGATAGTCGAGCCGTGCGCCTCGATGTCAATACGCCGGCCATCTCGGCGCAAGGCCACAACGATGAAATGCATGATCTCGGACAGTTCGCCGTCGATCAGCCTGCGTATGTTTTCCAGCGTCTGTTCGCGGTATTCCGGGCTGACCAGTTCGGCGACCGGCACCCGGTCGATCAAATCCTCCGGCGCGGCATAGCCGAAAATGCCGGCGAAGGTCGGATTGACATAACGTAAGTTATTATCCTGAATGATATAGATGCCGGCCAGCGATTGTTCCACCAAGGCCCGGAAGCGGTTTTCGCTTTCGCGCAGAGCTTGTTCCGCGCGTATGCGTTCGCTGATGTCGCGGCAAATGCCGAACAGGCCGATGATGTTGCCGTCGGCGTCGTGCAACGGCCCCTTGCTGGTCAGGAAGGTTTTTTCACCGTGGGGTGTGCCGAGGGTTTCTTCATTGGTAAGAATACGGTTATCCGCAAGCGCGATACGTTCGTTGGCGAGCAGCTGATCGGCCTGTTCGGCCGGGAAGATAGCGTATTCGTTCTGGCCCAATACCGCCTCGGCCGGCTTGCCGACCATATCGGCGGCCGCTCGGTTGAACAGCACGAAACGTCCGGCTAAATCCTTGGCGAAAATACTGTCGTTCGAGCTGTCGACGATAGCCGTCAGCAAATTCATCTCCCGTATGCGTTCCGCCTGTGATTGCTGCAGGGCTTGGGCCAAAGCCAGCCTTTGGTTCTGCTTCAACAGCTGGAAACCGGCGCCGGTGATCAGCAGAATCAGTAAGCCGCTAAAACCGATCCAGTCGGCATCGTCGATGGCTTCGGCGTAGAGTTCGGACCGGTCAAGTTTGGCGGTCAGAAACCAGTCGCTGCCGGGGACGGCTTGCGTCACGCCGATCACCGGTTCGCCGCGATAATCCAGGCCTTCCAGGGCGTCACCCGGCCGGATTTCGCCGTGCTGTACTGCTTGGGCGGCCAGTAGTTTTCTGTCCAAGATGGGTAGCCGCAATGTCGCTGTTGTGTTTTGTCGATGGCGTAATTCGTTGAGATAGAGTATCTGGTCGCCATCGCGCCGGAATATTAAGGTTTCACCGCTGACGCTGGGCGCAGGCCAGTTTTGCAGGGTAGGGAATAACCAGTCATGCGGATCAACGTGCAAAACCACCAGTGGCGCGGAGCCGGACACCGACGCCAGTGGCGCGATGAAATCCAGCCGCGGGCGCCCGGACACTCCTCGGTATAGTCCGACATGCAGAACCTGCTGTCGGGTGCCGGCCAGCCGCGCGGCGGCTTGCAACTCGGGGGCGACCGTTTGCGGCGACTCGGCGCTGCCCCACAATTTATCGCCGTTTGGATCGAGTAGGGTCACGGCATGGAATCCTTGGATTTTCCGATATTTTTCCAAGTGTGCTTGTAGGCGTTGGCCGCTATCGGTATCACCCGATGCTTGCCAATTCAGGTAATATTCGGCCAGGGTCTCGTTGGCCCGGATAAATTCGGCATCGTCATGCCGCTCACTCAGCCAATCGGCTATCTGGCGCGACTTCAGCTCGGCGATGGCTTGCAATCGGGCGATTTCCCTGGACTTGTTATTCGCAAAGGTATGGGTAATGCCAGCGGCGGCCAGTGCGAGTATGCCGGTTGCCAAAAACGCGAACAGCAGTTTCAGTTGGCGCGAATGGGTGGTTGGGCTGAATTTGGCTTCGGAATGGCCGCCGAACCAGCGCCGCATCAGGTCATACAGCAACAATGCGGTGATAGCGACGAACAGCCAGCCTTTCAGTGTGCTGGCCAGGATGATTTGGTCCGGGTCGCTGAACAGGATGCGTATGCATTTGTCCGATAATAATATCCAGCCGGCCGCGAATAACACATACACCAGGACCACGAGCAGGATTCGGCCACGGTCCGACGGTTCCGCTTGGTCGTTGATCGGGTTGGCTGGCATGGCGGCGGGCGGGTTCAGGATAGTGTGGGGTAAGGTGCCGCGCGCCGGGCACGGCCAGCGCTGTCGGTGCGAATAGTCATGCCAGCGCTCCTTGGGGGTAGGTAATATTGGCGATAATCCCGCATAGTGGGTTTGATGCGGCCGGAATCATGCGCTTATTCCACTATCGGATCGCGATGGCGATCGGCAATATCGCAAAAAACCGGGTAATGGGCCAGGAAGGCGTCGACCATGTCGGGGTCGAAATGTTGGTTTCGGCCGGCGGCAATGATGTCCCGCACTGCCTCGGACGGCATGGCCTCCTTGTAAACGCGGCGCGAAATCAAGGCGTCGAATACATCCGCCAGCGCCATGATGCGGGCCGAAACCGGAATGGCTTCGCCGGACAGGCTATCCGGATAGCCTGTCCCATCCCATTTTTCGTGATGCCAATGGGCGATTTCCTTGGCCAAAATCAAAAATTCCACCGGTCTTTCCACATCCTTTTCGGCTTCTTCGATGGCCACGGCGCCGATATAGGCATGGGTTTTCATGATTTCCCATTCTTCCGGATTAAGTGGCCCCGGTTTTTGCAGAATATAATCGGGAATGCCGACCTTGCCGATGTCGTGCAGCGGTGCCGAGCGCGTCAACAACTGGATGTAATGGTCCGTCAGCGTGGTTGAGAAGCGTGGGTGGTTTTGCAGTATCAAGGCCAATTGCTGGACATAGCCTTGGGTGCGCAGGATGTGATTGCCGGTTTCCGGGTCGCGGGTTTCGGCCAGATGCGCCAGCGCCCGGATGCTGACTTCCTGGATTAGGGTGTTTTCCATCATGCGTTTGGCGATTTCGGCTTCCAGCCAGGCATTCTGGTCGGCCAGACGGTCGCGCGCTTGTTTCAGTTCCAGTTGGGTGCGGATGCGAGCCAGCACGATGGGCGGCACGATCGGTTTGGTGATGTAATCCACCGCTCCCACGTCCAGGCCGCGCAACTCGGCCTCGGTGCTGTCCATCGCCGTGACGAATATCACTGGGATATGGTTGGTCAGCGGATTGGCGTGCAATTGCTCGAAGACCTGGTAACCGTCCATGTCCGGCATCATTACATCCAGCAACACTAGATCAGGAACCGTGGCGTCGGCGATACGCAGGGCTTTTTGGCCGGAAGTGGCTACCAATACCCGGTAGAGCGGATTCAGCAATTCGCCGAGAACGGTTAGGTTTTCCGGGGAGTCGTCAACAATCAATATCGTTTTTTGGGTTAGCGTCGGCATGAGTGTCAAGTGGTCGTTATGTTTTTTTGCCTAAAAAATCATGTCTACCAATAGGCTATGGGGCTAGCGAGGCAACTCTAACATGGATTTGCCGGTGGAGGATATGCTAAAACCACCGGCTTGAGGTGGTTAGGGGGCTTTCCTTAGCTTGCGGCTGGGCCGCATGCCTTGAGGAGAGGATAGGTTGGAATCCGTATCATGCCGAAACGGATTATTTCGGCCCATGCAAGCCTTAAGCGCCCTGACTCAGTGCCAAGGCCAAATTGATATGTTTAGGGCTGGAAATAGATAAAATCAGCGGGCCGACGCTGAGCATCGCCACCTTGTTGCTGGTTCCGACGATCACGATCTGTTCAATTGCCCCCAAATCCAATTCTTCGGCGCCTTGTTGCGCGGTGCGGATACTGTCCTGGACCAGCGCGCCGAACGCTTCCATGTTGGGCGCCTTGTCCGATTGGGCCAGAATCAGACCGTCGTGGTAAGCGGCGCAAGCGCTAATACCTTTGATTTTGCCGACATTATTGACCAAGGCTTGTACCGCATCGATAAATTGACTGCGTTTTAAGCGTGTCGTTTCGCTGATGTTGATGATGTCGGCCGACGATTGCCGCCGCGCCAAAACGTAGGCATCGGCCAGTCGATTGAGTTCGGCCAATTGCGATTCTAACCAATGCATAGGAAAGTATGGGTTGAGGTTTTAGTTTGATAGGTAACTGGCAAACAGTTTTTTCAATACCGGAATGGTTTCTTTCAATTCAAATCGGACCCGGCCCAGCAGGGCATCGCGTTGGGTGACCAAGGCCAGCATGAAGCCCGCTTCTATCGGCGTGGACAGAATATAGCCTTCGGTATTTTCGCAAATCACCAGATTAGTCACATGATGGCCGACATGCTGCGCCGCTTTGGCCGCCGCGCCGAACACGACTTGGACCGAGGCGCCGATGGCATCGGTATTGATCTCCGAATCCCGGTGTATATGGGTGACAAAACCGTCGCCATCGACGATGGCCGCGGCCGTGACGCCTTGTAAGCTCATCAGGTTGCGTAGGATGGAATCAATCTCGGTCGATTGGGATTTGCGGACATCGAGCTGAAGGATGTTGCTCATAAGGTACTCCTGAAAACGTGTTTGGGTGTGCCCGGTTACAATAAATCGACGCGTATTAAACAGGTTTTATCGCCCAGTGCATTGCATTTGGTTTCGGTCGCCTTCACATTGCGCTTGAAAAAGGTTTTGACGATGCCTCCGACCATGCCGGCCTCGAAATGGCAAATCGGCGCCGATACGTTGTGGATGCCGGCGCAGGAAACGCATTCGTCGACCCGCAATTCGAGCATGCCGGCGTCCAAATCGACCTTGTCCGGCACGACCAGGCCGATGCTGAGTTGTCGGCATAATAACTTGATTTTTCCGACATAGGTTTCCAGATCCCTGTCGATATTGGCGGCCGCGATTTGGCCCATGGCCAAGCCCAGACTCTGGCCGGAATGATAGACCAATGACGGCGCGCCTTGTCCCAGTATGTCTTCCACGTTCGAGCCCAAAGCCACCATGCGCAGGGCTTGGAAAAGCCGTATCGGTATCATGGGACCCAAATCCTTGCGGTTTTCGATCTCGAACTCTCCGGAAATAATGCCATCGAGAATTTGCTGTTGAGCAATCTGGTAGTCTGATTTGGTGTTTTGTAACATGACTTCTATCCTCTAGTGTTCGATTATTGATCCAGGCAAGACAGTTCTGCCCGGCGATTCAAAGCCTGTCCGGCTTGGCTGTCGTTGGCGGCGGCGGGTTTGCGCATGCCTTCGGATGCGATGACTATTCGTTGCGCCGGGATGCCGTTGGCTAGCAACAGTTTTTTTAAAGCCTTGGCTCTTGTCAGCCCCAGTTCTTGATTGCCGGCATCCGAGCCTAAACTGCAAGTATGTCCGGTTAGTTTGATCAGGTTGGGGCAACGGTTGGCGGCGCTGACCAAATTGCCGAGTTCGTTGGGCGTTAATGGATTCGGCTTCTTGGAGGCGAATTTGAAATAGACGCTAAATAAGTTGCCGGATGGTGCCGGGGGCGGCGTGATGTCGGCGGCTGTTGCCGCCGCCGTCTCTGTCACGGGCGCAGATTCAGCCGCGCCGGTTTCGATTGGTGCTGGCGATGCCGATGCCGGCGGGTTGGCGGCCGCTTCGGTAAGGGTTTCAGCTGCCGGCACGGCCGTATGATTTAAAACCGGAGCGGCGGTTATTGGCGGGGCTTGGTTGGAGGGTACGGCAGCGGTAGGGCTGGTATGCTCCAGGCTAATGGCGGGCATGGGTGTCTTTTCCCGGAATAAATAGAGACCGACTAAAACAGCCGAGACAAAGGTCAAGCTCCAGCCCGATCGGTACCAGACGGATTTGGGTTCGACCACGCCAGCCGGCTGTAGTATGCCGTCCAAGCCGTCATAATCAAGCGATCGGTCTTTGCTCATGCCATTTCCTTTATCGTGGGTCCAAGGCAAGGAACTATGGTTAATGAAACCTTGCCCGATACATCCCGCGTCTTCCGATGTTGTTGATTGATATTTGGAACCACTTCAGGTTAATCCCTAATGTTGCTAACACGCCATTTGTCCGGGGTCAAAGTATAGTATGAAATTAAATTGTGATTACTATAACGTTTTTGGGTGATTGTTGAGAGAGGGTTATCGATTATCGTTCGGCAATCGTGGCCGAAACTCTCCAAAGGTGGTTTATGGTAATAAATTCACCGCACTCCAAAAAACAGTCATTGACTGAGCGGAGTCGAAGCCAACTATTCGCTTCGGCTATTTTGGCTTCGCTCAGAACAAGTCCACTCAGCAAACGATAGTTTTGGTTTTAGGAATGGGTACAAGCTAATCGCCATTTGAAAATAAGCCAGGTTACATTGAGGGCAATGGCTAGTTCAATTCCGACAAAAGCCGTTCTATCATGCTATTGGCTTGGCCTAGGTAGCCGCCGCCGAACAAATTCAGATGGTTGAGGATGTGGTACAGGTTGTACAGGGTTTTACGGGTTTGATAGCCGGGGTCGAGCGGGTATTCGTGCCGATAGGCGGCCTGGAAATCTTGGCCGAAACCGCCGAATAATTCGGTCATCGCGATATCGGTCTCTCGGTCGCCGTAATAACAGGCCGGATCGAACATCACCGGATTGTCTTGCTTGTCGCTTGCCGCATTGCCGCCCCACAGGTCGCCATGCAGCAATGCCGGTTGTGGTTGATAAGTGGTAAAAAACGCCGGAATTTGTTCCAGCAGTTTGCGGCCCTTGTCTTGCAGGGCGCCGGTGAAGCCGTTGTCCGCGGCAAATTCCAGTTGCTTGCCTAGCCGCTGTTGGCGCCAGAAAGTCGGCCAGTCGGCATGGCGCGTGTTATGTTGCGGGGTCGAGCCTATGGTGTTGTCGATAGGCCAGCCGAAAAAATCCCGAGGTTGCCGATGCAGATTGGCGAGTTGTTGTCCAAAGCGGGCGGCGCTGTCGCCGCGTAAAGCTCCCAGTTCGATATATTCCAGTACCAGATAAGCCTGATTTTCACGCGTGCCGTATAACACTACGCGCGGTACTCGCACCTGTTGCAGCGAATCCAACTCCCGTAAGCCGGCGGCTTCGGCTTCGAACATGCCCAGCAGGCTGGCGCGGTTCAATTTGATAAACCAATCGACGCCATCGGCTTGTAGCCGGTAAGCGGCGTTGATATCGCCACCGCCGACGCCGGTAAGGCGGTGGTTGCTCAGTGGATGTCCGTTGACTTGCCGCAGATGCTGAATCAGGCTGGCTGAAACCTGCATGGCGTTGCTATTGGCCCCAGCTGTCGCGTAGCGTGACGGTACGGTTGAACACCGGTTTGCCGGGCATGCTGTCGACACTGTCCAGGCAGAAATAGCCGGTACGCTCGAATTGATAGCGGATATCCGGTGTCGCATTAACCAAACTGGCTTCGATGCGGCAATCGTTTAATACTTCCAGCGAATTCGGATTCAAGGCATCCAGAAAGTTATCCAGCGTGTCCGGGTTGGCGTGGCTGAACAGGCGATCATAAAGCCGCAGTTCGGCCGGCAGTGAATGTTGTTCCGATACCCAGTGAATCACGCCCTTGACTTTGCGGCCTTCCGGATTTTTACCCAAGGTGGCCGGGTCGTAGCTGCAGTGCAATTCGATCACGTTGCCGGCGTCGTCTTTTACCACCTCATTGCATTGGATGACATAGGAGCCGCGCAAGCGTACTTCACCGCCGGGTACCAGACGTTTGTAACCCTTGGGCGGATTTTCCGCGAAATCGTCTTGTTCTATCAGTATGACTTTCGAGAAAGGCACTTCGCGGCTACCCATCTCCGGTTTTTGCGGATGGTTGGCGATTTGGTAGGTTTCGGTTTTGCCGTCTTCCCAGTTGCTGATCACGACTCGCAACGGCCGCAGTACCGCCATAGCCCGTGTCGCGCGTTCGTTCAGGTCTTCGCGGATGCAGTTTTCCAGCACCGCCATTTCGATCCAGGAATCGTTCTTGGTGACGCCGATGCGCTCGCAAAAATCGCGGATCGCTTCCGGGGTGAATCCGGCTCGACGCAGGCCCGAGATGGTCGGCATGCGCGGGTCGTCCCAACCCGTGACGTGTTTTTCGGTGACCAGTTGCAACAACTTGCGCTTGCTGACGATGGTGTATTCCAGTTGTAGGCGGGCGAATTCGATTTGCTGCGGGTGGCAAGGGGTTTTCAAGGTATCCAGTACCCAGTCGTACAGTGGACGATGATCCTCAAATTCCAACGTGCAAATCGAATGGGTGATGCCTTCCAACATGTCGGACAAGCAGTGGGTGTAATCGTACATCGGATAGATGCACCAAGCATCGCCGGTGCGATGATGATGGACCCTACGGATACGGTAAATGGTTGGATCGCGCATGTTCATGTTGGGCGAGGCCATGTCGATCTTGGCTCGCAGTACATATTGGCCATCGGCGAATTCGCCGGCGCGCATGCGTTGGAATAAATCCAGGTTGTCTTCGATCGAACGGCTACGGTCGGCGCTTGCCTTGCCGGCTTCGGTCAAGGTGCCGCGGTCGGCGCGCATCTGCTCGGGGCTGGAACTGTCGACATAGGCATCGCCTTGTTTGATCAGTTGGACCGCGTAATCGAACAACTGCTCGAAATAATCCGAGGCATGGTATTTGCCGGCCCATTTGAAACCCAGCCAGGCCACGTCGCGCTCGATCGACTCCATGTATTCGACGCTTTCCTTCTCCGGATTGGTGTCGTCGAAACGCAGATTACAGGTGCCGTTGTTTTCAGCGGCCAAGGTAAAGTTTAGGCAGATGGATTTGGCGTGGCCGATGTGTAGATAGCCGTTGGGTTCCGGTGGAAAGCGAGTGGCGACTTTGCCGTCATTTTTATTGATTGCCAAGTCCTCGGCAATAATGTGACGGATAAAGTTGGATTGTACGGGGCTTTCGCTGCTGGACATGATTAATGGCTAATGGTTTGAAATGAGTGAAGGGTGCGATGGATGATCGCCGTTGAAGCATTTTAACGAGTTTGGCTCGATTTCGTAAAGGTATAGCCAATCCGTTCAATTCAACGAAATCGCCAGGTGATTGGGGCTAAGCCGCTGTTCGAAAAGATTTTTCTAATTTATTAGCACTCTTTGTTGTCGAGTGCTAGAATTCGGTCATCCAAATTTTTACATCGAAGTAGAGGGTGCTATGAACAATATGTTGGCTTTGCCGATCAATTTGTCGGTTGGGACTTTCGACAGTTATTTGAGTCTGGTTGCGCGCATGCCCAAATTGTCCTCCGAGCATGAATACGAACTGGCCGTGCGTTATCGCGACGAAGGCGACATTAATGCCGCCCGCGAACTGGTCATGTCCAATCTCCGCTTTGTAGCTCATGTGGCGCGTGGTTATTCGGGTTACGGATTGCCGCTGGCGGACATCGTGCAAGAAGGCAATATCGGCTTGATGAAAGCGGTAAAACGCTTCGATCCCGACATGGGCGTGCGGCTGGTATCGTTTGCGGTGCATTGGATCAAGGCCGAGATACACGAATACGTGATTAAGAATTGGCGCATCGTCAAGGTTGCAACCACCAAGGCTCAACGCAAACTGTTCTTTAATTTACGTAAAATGAAAAAAGATTTGAGTTATTTGTCGCCGGATGATGCTGAAGCGATAGCCGAGAATCTGGATGTCGACGTCAAAACCGTTTTTGAAATGGAAAGGCGCCTGGATGGCCGCGATATCGGATTGGAACCGGGCCTGGATGATGATAGCGAAGACGGCAGCGTTGCTCCGATTGCCTATCTGGAACAGCAAAATGCCGATCCGGCCTTGCTGTTGGAAAACAGCGATTGGCAGGATAGAAAGGAAGACCTGCTGATGAACGCCATGTCCGAGTTGGACGACAGAAGCCGGGATATTCTGGCTAGCCGCTGGTTAATGGAGCAGAAAGCCACGCTGCACGAGTTGGCTGACCGTTACCAGGTGTCCGCCGAGCGCATTCGACAGCTGGAGCAAAATGCCATGAAAAAACTCAAAGCGGTAGTGTTGGCGGCCTGATCGTAAAAAAATACTTGGCAAAACTTATTTAGGTCTTTATAATGCCCACTTTCTTTGCCGGGGTGGTGAAACTGGTAGACGCGCCGGATTCAAAATCCGGTTCCTTCGGGAGTGTCGGTTCGATTCCGACCCTCGGTACCAAACATGTGTACGGAGACGTGCAAAGAAGTATTAAAACCCGCAAGCCTCAAGGCTTAGCGGGTTTTTTATTGTTCAAAGAAGTTCAACAAAATGCAGTGACATACACCCAAAACAGTGACACGTTTAGTGATACGCGGTAAATTTAAGATTAACCGTATCACTGCGTATCACTTTTGGTGTCACTCAATGGCTAAAAATCTCAATAAAGACACGGTCTACAGGGCTGCAAAGCCTAAAGACAAAGACTACACCATCAATGACGGCGAATGTCTGGCGTTGCTCGTCAAAACCAACGGATCAAAGCTTTGGCGATTTATTTACCGGTTTGGGGGCAAGCAAAATCGGCTTGGTTTTGGCTCTTATCCGGAGACATCACTCGAAAGCGCCAGGCGCAAAGCCGAAGCAGCCCGCGAGCAAGTTGCCAACGGCATCGATCCCAGCGCAACGCGTAAACAGGAAAAGGCCGACAACCAACAGGCCGTCGAGGCTCAAATACGCCTTGATGCCGGGCTTCCGCTGATCAACAGCTTCGAATACGTTACACGAGATTGGTTGGCGTCAACTGCTCACACCGTCCGCTACATTACCCAACAAAAGAAACTTCGCCGATTCGAGCTGTATGTATTTCCGGCAATTGGTCAAAAGCTTATCGGCGAAGTGAAGTCGCCGGATGTTTTCGCCATCGTGCGGCCGCTAATCATTAAAAACCAACTGGAAACCTCGCACCGTGTGCGCTCAGACATTAGCGGCGCTTTTTCCTATGCCATCGCCCACGGCTATACAGACTACGATCCGGCTCAAGCGGTAGGCGCTCAAATACCGGCACAAAAAGTAAAACACAACGCGGCCGTCACTGAGCCCAAGGAAGTTGGCCAATTACTGCGGGACATCTCCTGCTATCAAGGCACGTTTGTTGTGCAATGCGCATTAAGACTCTCGCCATATTTGTTTCAGCGTCCGGGCGAAATTCGCCAAATGGAATGGAAGGACATCGACTTGATAGCCAAGGAATGGCGCTACTTTGTCACCAAAACCGAAACGCAACACATTGTCCCGTTATCGCGCCAAGCGGTGGAGATTTTGGAAGCCATCAAGCCGCTAACCGGTACCGGACGATACGTATTCCCTTCAAGCCGCGGCGACGGCAGGCCCATGTCAGACGGTACGATCCGCACCGCGCTAAAAACCCTTGGATACCAAAGCGACGAGATGAGCGCCCACGGTTTCAGAACCACCGCATCGACCTTACTCAACGAACAAGGCTGGTCGCCGGATGCGATCGAGCGTCAACTGTGCCACATGCCCAAGGATCAGGTACGCGCAGCCTATAACCGCGCACAATACCTGGACGAACGCCGGCGGATGATGCAAGCCTGGGCCGATTACTTGGACGCATTGAAAACCGGTGCGCAAGTAATCCAGTTCCCACGCCAGGCATAACCCGGCCTGGAAAACAGTTTTTTATAGAATTAATAACCCAGCATACCCAGCACAGTCAGCACTACCAAGGCTTACAGACCATTAAACCCAGCATTCGACCCGGCACTAATCCACCACAAATCTTTATTTGGTTACTTCTTTTTTACCCCGAAAACTGATTTGATTTATTTTTGCTGTCACAGTATCTTGGTGCTAAGATACTGTGACATTTAGGAGGGCGTATGGAAATAGTGAAAGTACACGATGACCAATATCATGAAACGCGGGTAAAGCGCTTGTCCGATATTGCGGAAGCGCCGCGCGGTCGAACGGCCACTCACGACAAGACCATCAACATGTCATATAGCCGGCCATTGTATTCGCACAGATGCGCGGTTTGCGGCAAGTGTTTCGAGGGCATTAAAACAGCGATCACATGTAGCCCGGCATGCCGCAAGAAAAGGCAGCGGCTCGCGCAAGGTCAGGCATAATGGAATGTCCGGCCGGTTGGTGGCATCAATCCGGCGGCATGCCTTGCAACAGTGCAACAGCGCCGCGTATTTGGCTTGGACAAGCGCATCCGGCTAGAGCAATAACGGGCCGACTATCTTGGTCTTATTCAAACAGCATGAGCAATTTGCATAAGGTCAAAATACATCAGCCGGGTATGGTCCGACTTGTCTTTTTGGGTGAGATATGAAAATCCGTTATTTTCATAGAAGGGCAAAACATCATCCTTGTTTAAGGCGTCGACGATGACAAACCGGCAGCCGGTTTTATTGCCGGTGACAAACCAAATCTTGATGAAGTCCATAATCTTCGAGCCATATTTTTGCTTTTTATAGTCCTTATGGACGGCAAAACGGCCGATTTTTACTGCTGGCATGGTTTTGTAGCGCTTTCTATTCGGTAGCATGCGACGAAAGCGATTGAAGTTATCAACGTCTTGGCTGGTGATGGCGTCGTTAGAAACGCTGAAATAGGCTATGGTTTTATCCTGCAGCCGCCAAGCATAGGTAACAGCCAATAATTCACGGCAATTGGCTTTTGAATCTTCGAGAAAGAACTCGTTTAAATCAGGATCACCGCAATCAAAGGATGGATCCCGCTCGTCGTCAATACCGAGTCGGACAAACTCCAAACCATCCATATGTTAGCTTTCGACAATGCGAACACTTTTGAAAACCGCCATCATGCGGTCATATTCTTGTTTCGAGATAGCTTTTTGAGTGGCTTCACGCATTTTCTGGTTAAAACGTTGGGCATCTTTGCCATGAAGTACCGGCGTGTCCTTTACCTTGCTTGCCATATAATTTGCTCCAGTATTAGGCGGACGTTATCGCCGCTTATCGTATTTCGTTGAACCTTGACGGACTATAATACACCGCCATAAATTAGGAGCAAAGCGCCTAATTGATGTTTTAACCGGTTCAATCAATCGCACCCTTCAGTAGCGCCAGGCGTTCGGCTTTGCTGAGCGTGCTTAACAAATTGACCGCCAGTTGCATGGTCGATTGGAGCGGCGGGTTAAGGTAGTGCTTGAACCCCAGCGTGGTGACAAACGTAGCGTAGCAATCCTTATTGGTGCAACTGCAATACAAATCGGCCACGGTTTTTTCATCGTTCATATTGTTGCGGGAAGTGATGCGGGCTTTTTGGTGGCAGTTCGGGCAATAAACAGTCATATGAGCGTTCCGGACGAATGGGTGAGGTTAGAAACTTTACCAAACTTGACGCGTAACGGCATGTTATGCCGCCGTCAATTCAACCCGTCGGCCGGCTCGGGTAAGCCAGCGTTACCCGTTGCCGCCCAAGTCATGCCAACCCTGGAACTGCTGAAGATCATGCTCGAGTGTGGCCATACCGACATGAAAATCATCATAGGCCTTTGCGAATATTGGCGGCAATTTGGTGACCGGCCGGCCAATCTGGAAGCAGACTTCAAGCGGCTGTTTCCGGATCAATAATTGGCGGTATTCAGCGCAGTTTGTTTATAATCGAATCAACCGGATAGCTTTAGCGGGCAATAAGCGGGTTTCGTCCACCTGTTTCCGGTTAACCCTTCTTGGACGACTTTCACTTGGACGGAGTGAATTTTTTTGGAATCTACAAATTTAAGATATTACAAACCGGTTGAAGACTTTCGAGCCTGTTTTACTGACAGTATTTGCGATATTCAAAACTCAGTTAGATTTGAGATCGGAAATAAATTAGACGGCCAAGCGCTTGAATCTGAAATTAATAGAATATTTGAAATTTACTTGAACCTTGCTCACGGTGCGGCTATTGCGCACGAATCAACCGGACAAGACCTTGATAAATGCCTAAATGACGCGCTAACTGAGTCAGACTCGAGTGACGACGATTTGATACTGTCTATAGCGTTTTTTTATGCCTTGAAGTCCGGATACAACTACGCACAAGGCCGAATGGATTTAGCCATGAAAGCGCTAATCGATGCCAATTATTACATTGGGTCTTATTATGGTTTTTGTCACTTTGCTACTGGAGACAGAACCATAAGAAGCAAAGGCGGTAAATTTAGACATATAAAACATCCGCCAACGAGAAAAGAAGCGGCAATTAAATATTATCGAGACAATGAGGATAGGCTAAAACTAAATAAAGAAAACGCGGCTGATGAAATATCAAAAAAAGTTAATTTATCATTTGGATACACAAGAAATTTATTGAAGAAACTATAAATAAATCAGGACATCAGCTAGCTGTCGTTCTAGTTATTTTTGCTAATTCCATCATCATGCAGCCATGTATAACAAGCATCATCGGGGTGCAAAGGCATGGCCACAACAACACACAAACTACCTGAAACCGGTTTCCTCCGGATATGGTCGATAGTTGGGGATAAAAAGAAAAAAATCCCCCCGCTGATTCCTGTTGGTCGGACTACGTTTTTGAATCGAGTTAAGGATGGAACATATCCGGCACCGGTAAAAATATCCGAGCGAACAACTGCTTGGCGAGTCGAAGACATTCGCGCATTGATCGAAAAACTTGGCGGTGTAGCGTGATTGTTTTCTTGACACGCAAAAACAGCAGAGCTATTCTTTTGACCGCTGGCACATCCAGCACCGGGCGTCGAAACCTGGTTAGAACCAAAGGCGAAAAAATCGCCGCAGACCTTAGCGGCTTTTTTATGTCTGTCATTCAGCATGGCGTTATGCCGTGTCTTTTCTGTTATGGCGGACTGATTACGGGCAGCGTTCGGCGCTGGCTGCACCTTTGGGCAGTTTTCGACCCCGTTTTCAGTCCGTCACCCGATAGCGTCGAAACTATCAGTGGCGGTTATTCCATCACCAAAGGAGTTACCGCGTTATGAACACCCAATTTATAGGCGAAATCCGCCCAGAATCCACCCAAGCACAAGCCCGCCGCCAAGATTTGGCTGAAACGATCAAGCGCAAACGCGAAAGCCTCGACATGTGTATCGAGTCCGTGCTGTACGAAATCAACATCGATCATCTTCGCGGATCGTCACTCGTTTGCTTGCAGATTGTTTGCCAGGAAATCGCCGACGCCTGCCAAACCGCGCGTGATCAAGCCAAGGCCGCAGCAGTCAAACCTGTTCAGGACAAACCCGCCACGATTTACTTGGTACCGAGTGCCGGTGGCGTCGAGAGTCGTCCAAAAACGTGGACCCTGGCCGGTTACATGAAACGCCAAGCCGAAGAGCTGGGCCTGCAACCAATGCCGCTCGAGGCCGATTTGCTGATCAAGCGCGTTAGCCAACCAGGCGAGTCGGGCCGATTTCTGGCTGACGCTTTATTAAGCGCCTACCGTAAAAACGTCCCTTTCCGTCATTCACTGTTCGAGCTGATCAACCTGGACGCGGAAGCCTTCCGCTTGTTTCACCAGGTCCTGCACATTCGCCACGTTCCCGGCTGGGACGACAACGCGCTTTATGCGATCGAACAGCAAATCAAAGCCATTCTGGAGGGTTGAGACATGACTGAAAAAACGAAAAACCAAGTCTTTATCACCGACGATTCGGCGCGCATCATTAGCCATATCAATTACCGACTGGAGCGCTTGCAGGACGAAATCCAGCGCCTAAAGGCATTAGATTATTTGTTGACCAACAGTACAAATCACGAAATCAGCGAGTTGGCGTGGCTGGTTGAACCCATTGCCGCCAACATGGCCGCGATCCAGGAAGAGTTGATGGACTTTTCAATGACAAAAGGACTTGCCATCACCACACAAACCAAACCGGAGGCCGTCAATGATTAATTCAAAGCACGCCAAAACCGCTATCCCCCAAATACTGACCGCCGCCCACAGTCTCAGCAACCAGTTTGTCGAGTTGTCCTTCATCTGGGCGACTTTATCGGAACCCACGGCAGCGGCGGCGCTCGATCAGTTTTATTCGGCCGCCAACCTGTTCGATGAAATGCTGGGCCAGATGTTTGCCGAACAATACGGGCGCGAAGTGGAGCAGTTTGATTACTGCCCGTTAATCGATAGGTCGTCGTTTTCCGAAGTAGGTCTGCGCATGAGGGCATTAACGGACCATCTAGCCAAGATAGGCGCATCGCCTAACCGTTGCGGCCGGTTTACTCGTCCGTGGCTATGGGGGCTTTGTCAGCGCTCCGCCTATTTAGTCGCGGCGGTCGATTGGCTGGTCGGTGAGGGCCGTCCGGACGACACAGAAGTGGAAAACTCATTTATCGGCGCCATGGCTGGATCGGCCGACTTCGGTCACCGGCTGTCGCCCATCGGCCTCGAGCACGGCACGCTTGGATTATTGGACACGGTGAACATGTCGATCAACAAAGCCGTGGCCGTCGTGACAATGTTATCCAACAGCTTTGCGACCGACGGCGACGAAGGCCGGCCGAGTGACGATTCGGTGTATTACGCGCTGCAAGCGGTGCAACACGAACTTTTGGACGTTGCGGCCGTTGTCGAGTCATTCCATAGGAATACGCCAAGGTAACGCGCATAAAAAAGCCGGCGGAGTTGAGGAGCCCGCCGGCCATTTATCAATCAAGCTTCTATTCAAAAACCGAAGACAGTTTAGAAGCTTTTTGCAGGGTTCGCAAGGAGCTAATGCAATGAATATAAACGATTTAATTGACGCCGTTCGCGCCGATATGGCCGCGCATGGCGTTGAGACAGACGACAAACTAATAGCCGATGGCGTGTTGCACCGGGCTCACGCCGAAGGTGACAAGGTGGGCACGCTAAACATTTCCTACCTCATCCACGCTGACGGCAATCCGTCTTGGTATTTTGAGTATTTCCCAAGGTCGATCAAGAAAACCGGTTCTTTAGCGGGCGAACGTAGAACCCTGACCCCATCCGAACGTAGGCAGATCGAAACCGAGCGCAAAAAGCGGCAGCGAGAACGCCACCAACGCCAGAAAGCAGCCGCTGAAAAAGCCCGGGCCATTTGGCATAAGGCCAATCCTATACCCAGTACCCGGCACCACGGCTATTTGATCAAAAAAGGTGTTAAGCCCTTTCAAGTGCGGCATTACAATGAAGCGTTGGTAATACTGCTCTACAACGAGTCTCGCGAACCGGTTAACCTGCAATTTATCGACGCCGCCGGCAATAAGCGATTTCTTGCCGGCGGCAAAAAGAAAGGCTGTTTTTCGGTGATCGGCAGCGCTACCGGTGCCGACAAGGTTGTGATTTGCGAAGGTTGGGCCACTGGCGCCAGTCTGCATGAAGAGCTGGGCGTATTCGTCATGGTGGCCATGGACGCCGGCAACCTGGAACCGGTCGCACTGGTTACACGGCGCTTGTTTCCGGATGCGGAAATTATTATCGCTGGCGACAACGACGAGAGCGGCACCGGCCAAGCGGCCGCGCGCAAAGCCGCGCTGGCTGTCGGCGGCAAGTATTTGATTCCTGAGCAAGCCGGAGCCGACTGGAACGACGTGATTGCAGCGGGAGGCGCGGTTTGATGGACGGTTCCCACGACAAACCAACCGAAGACCTGTTTGCCATGCTGGCGGCGGAGGGCGAATTGCCGCCAAAACGAAAACCGGTTATCGATCTCGACCGGGATTCGGTCGATCCACGCGGCAATCAAGCCCAGGCGCAAGCCAAGACGACAGCGGCGCCGGCAACCAAGCCGGCCGGTATGCATCAAGTCAGCGCCCAATCGAACCAACCCCCGGTCGCAAACTGGGCGAACGGTGACCCTATTACGCCGGACGATGTGCTCGAACTCGCCAACATGAACGAGCTGTACTGTCATGCCATGCTTGGCGGTAAAAACGTGATTGTCGGCCGCCGTTACTGCCAGGTGCAGGGGCAAGTATTCACCTTTGAATCGCCGGCAGAGTTTAAGAAAAAATTCCTGCACGAGAAAAAAATCAGCGGCAAGAACCGGGGCCAGGCTTGGCTTGAGTGGCCAGGCAAAAACATCAAGCTGGGCGGTACCGGGTTTTTTCCGGATCCACAAAAATGCCCGCCGGACGCATTGAACTTTTTCAGAGGCTTGCAGGTTAAGCCCATGGCCGGCGATGTGTCGCCATACCTGGATCACCTCAAGCATGTGATGTGTTCCGGTCATGAACCGTCTTACCGTTACCTGATTGGCTGGATGGCGCACCTATTCCAAAAGCCGGACATCAAACCCAGCGTGGCCGTCGTGTTGAAATCGGTGGAAGGCACCGGCAAAGGTACCATGGCCGAGCCGTTGCTAAGAATCTTGGGAGCCCACGGCAACAAGACCAATGGCGCCTATGCGATTGCCGGACGGTTTAATAGCACGGTGGCCAATCGACTATTGATCTTTGCCGACGAAGTGGATTTGACCGATAAGCACGTGGCCGACCGCTTGAAAGGCATTATCTCGGAAACCACGGTCAACATGGAACGCAAGGGGTTGGAGATCGAACCTTTGCCTAACTATTGCAGGCTGATATTCGCCAGCAATCACGCCAAGGTGTTGAATGCAGGCATACGCGAGCGGCGTTATTTGGTGCTGGAGCCATCCGACAGATACGCCCAGGACGCGGCCTATTTCAAAAGGCTTTGGGCCTGGATCGAGAACGACGGCCCGGCAAAATTGTTGAACTACTTGCTAATCGTCAACATAGACGACTTTAACCCGTATTCCTGCCCACAAACGGCGGCATTAATCGCCGAGAAGCTGGGTAATCTGTGCGGCGTTAACCAGTTCTTCTACAACCAGATTACCCAAGCCGAACCTTTCGGCGGTCGGGCGCGTATTCATGCAACCGAGTTGATCGATGACTTTATAGCCTGGAGCGTGGAAGAAGGCGAGAAAGTCACCAAGGCCGCAGCGGCAAATCTTACCGGTCGCACCATGGCGAAATTGGGGATAGAGGTGCATGGTCGTTCAGATCGAGGAAACGGCAAGTTTTACGAATTACCGGACAAGGCGGTACTGGTACAGCAATTCGCCAAAATGTTGGATGTACCCGAAGAGGCCTTGGAGTCGTGAAAATTTCAAAATGCCGTTTTTTGCTGTACCAACTGTACCACCAACAAAAAACCGCGCTATTTCAGTGTCTTAAGTGGTACAGCAAATATTTAATTAACTATACCGTATCTATACCAACTAAACCAAAAGCCGATAATTCGCTTAAAAGTGGTGTAGCTGGGGTAGTTGGTATAGCAGCTATCCAGGCAACTGCACCGGCTGTAAGCCGCGCCATTCGTGGCTTGCGGCGTGGTGGTACAGTTGGGATGGCAAAAATCGACTTTTTTTTGTTTTTTTTATTTTGGCGGCTTTTTGAGGAGAAACCGCTTTCATGGTGGAGGTGAATTGCTAAACACATTTGCATGGCCGGCTTGAGGAGGCAGACGACCACTGTTTAAAGGTCATTTATCAAAAACCAATTGAGGATTTGAAAATGACAAACACCATTAACCCATTGGCGGAATTGCGCCGGCAAGGCTACGACGCCGATTTACACCATAACCGGATTAGGGTTTGGCCAAGGCACAAGATGAAAAAATCGCTGGCTTTGTTTGTGACGGCCAACTTGCCGGAGATTGCTCAGGCTTTGGTGGTTGAAAGCAACGAGAAGCGCATTAACAACGTGTTGCTGTGGGATTTGCCGGCGCCGCCGCTCATTGCCTCCGACGATCCGGAAGACGCGATGGAAGGTGTAATACCCAACCACCTAAACGGCCAATGTTTTGCCGGCGTACCTGGATACAGACCTGTTTATGAACCAACTGGTGGAAACCGCGAATAAATTCGATTGTAGCGCTTGGGCTTGAGGAGGCTTAACCGGCCGTAGGAAACAACGGTCGGCATTTGTAACTAATTTGGAGAATGAAAATGGCTTTAACCGTATTACCAGAAAATACGCCGCTGACCCAGTTGCGCGCCCAAGGCCTCGAGGCCGAATTCGACCGCGCGCGCCTGGTCATGTACCCGCGGCCAAAAATCACCAACACGATTCGTCAATTCGTTGTCGACAATCTGGAGGCCATCGTCGACGAATTGAACCTGGAAGGCTATTACACCAAGAACTCCGATCCATTGGGCTACTCGGCGAGAAACAACGGCGATGTCCGGCGCAATCAGGGTTGGCTTATTTGGTCGCTAGACGATCCTACGCGCGCGGCACTGGGTGCTAAACCGGTCGATCTTACGATAGACAGCGTTCCGGATTCGATGAACGGTAACTTGGCGATTTAACGCTGACGGCACGGGCTTGAGGAGGCTGGTCCGGACAGTTCAAAGCCGGAGTTTTCTTTAATAAATTATTAGGTACAAATCATGGACAAAAATCGAAACGAATTCCTTTCGGAGACGAGTAAAAAACTGACCGGAATAGTCAAAAAGATTAATGCCGCCGGATTAAACATGTCTCGCGAAAAAGCCAGTGAGCTCAAGAAGGAGGTTGAGGACGTCAAGGGTAGTCTGTTTGCGATAAGCGACATCGAGCCGGATATTAAACATATCGAGTTGTTCAAGGAAGGGGCGGATTTGGCGGAACAGTTGCTGAATACTATCGCCAATCCTTACGAACATTTGGTGTAACCCTTAAACCGCTACACAACCATGCTGCACGGGCAACTGTGCAGCATCATTAAAAATTTAATTGAGTATTTTTATGAACCCTGAACAAATTAAAGAATATGTCCGGCTGAAGTCGGACATAAAAGCCGCTGAAAGCAAAATTGCGGATAAAAACCAGCAGGCGGCAAACTTAAAACACCGAATCGCGGAAACAAAAGCCACGATTGAAACCATCACGGCAACGCTTGAACGCGAGGATCAATTAAGCGCTTCAAATTCAAAACTCAAGAGGCCGACATTAACCGGCGATCAGTACAAGGAGCAAAGGCAACATTTATCCGAATTGAAAGCGGAATTGCCGACACTGCAACAAGGTCTTGATGATGAAACCCGGGAGCTGTCTATTTTTCAATCCGAACTGGCGGGTTTGCGTAGCGCCTTGCAGCGCTGCAATGATTTGCTGATTGTTGAGCTGGTGGAGGACTCTACCGTCGAGTTGGTTTCTCGGGCCGGCGAATCGATCAAACGCTTGGTGATGTCTATCATTGCTGTTGAAGGCAACTATGAAGGTTTTAATTACGAACAGAAAGAACAATTCAAAACCAAAACCTATCGGGTTATTTGCGAACAGTTATTGCCTGTTGTATTTGCCGAAAGCAATGGTTTACCCGGTCTGCAAGCGTCGCGGGAATATGTCGCCGGTCTGATCGAAGGCGAGGCCGCTTAATTTATTGGTGGCGGGATTATATAGTTATTTGCGGCGACCATGGTGTTTGGTCGCCGCTATCAATCAATAGAATTGACCTAGTTTGGAGACAAATTGAAAAAATCAGACAAAACCAATCCAATCCGGCCAATGTCTTCGCACACAACCGGCAGTGTTGAATTTTTTTAATTGATAGGTGTGTTATGGCCGCGAAACAAGACAGTGACGGTACCTGGCGCGTGCAGATCGACCGCAAGGGAATGCCGAGAACCCGGCGCACGGGCTTTGCTTCCAAAGAGGAAGCCGAATTGTTCGAGCGTAATTATCTGGCCGAGCACCGCGTCAATTACGAACAAGCGATGGATGGCCGCACGCTGAAAGAATTGATCGAGAGTTGGTTCATGTACCACGGCATTAACCTGGCAGACAGCGAACGCCGGCGGCGGGCATTGTTGCAAATGGCCACCGATTTAAAAAATCCAGTGGCCAGCCAGTTAACCGCCGAGCAGTTTCTGAAATATCGCTATGAAAAAACCTTCGAAGGCGATACGGTTTGCTTCAAAACATTCAATAACTTGCACGGCTATTTGGCAGCGGTGTTCAACAAGTTGAAGAAGCTCAAGGTTATTACTTACCATTCGCCAATCTGTGACGTGGATTTCTTCAAAATACAGGAACGGCAGTTGAACTATTTGAGCCGGTCGCAGATTGACGAGTTGCTCGAGTCGATCAGGATACATGCGCAAAACCTAAGCACTTGGTGGGTGACTCAAATCTGTTTGCGCACCGGTGCCAGATGGAGCGAGGCCGAAAAGTTGAAGCGCAAGCAATTGCGCGATGGCCGAATCACATTCGAGTTCACCAAGTCCAAGAAAACCAGAACCGTGCCGCTGGATCCCGTGTTCTTTCATGCCCTTGATCAGTACGCCGGTTACATGAATCCGGACGATCGACTATTCACTAACTGCATTGGGTCATTCAGGCGAGCGGCGAAGCATACCGAGATCATATTCCAGCGCGGTCAATCAACCCATATCTTGCGCCATTCCTTCGCCAGTCACTTCGTTATGAACGGCGGCAATATCCTGAGCCTGCAGAAAATCCTAGGTCATGCGGACATCAGCATGACTATGCGTTACGCCCACCTGGCGCCGGACCATTTGAAGGATGCGGTGCTGTTGAATCCTCTGGCCGTTGCGGCTTGACTGACGCCGACCGGCCACGGTACAGCCAAAGACGGACCGCCGGGCAAAAATCACTCCTCCTCGCCCGCGCAGTTTTTGCACCAAATTTGTGCGCTGAAGTCTCAAAATGAAACAACATTATGTACGATTAATGAGAAAGCCATAGAAACGGCATGAAAAACGCTTAAAAATGGGTGTTTTTGCCGAAAATTGCATGATCGATAAATAACTGGGAAATTACGCCATCTGTAAAAATATGGCGGAAAATGCACGTTTTAGAAGTGAAATTTCAGTTTACAAGCCGACTAGAAATAAAAATTCATTTTTGATTCAAATAGTTACGGCGATTCACTGCTTTTTGTTGAATCAACACAGGCACATCGATAAAAAACAAATCCAATTACACATCAATGGCTTACATTAAAAGTGATTGGCGGTAATTGGCAAAGTTTAACGGTTTTTTGCGGGCCTGGATTCTGATCGGGTTTGTTTAGGCAAATCAACCTAAAATTGTTGCCGCTTTGGCTATCAGAATTAGCAAGGAGTTTCGTCTTAACGCATGGCATAGAACACAGTTACAATTAGGTCGAGTGATACGATTAGTGATACAGGTCAACAAGGTGTTATATATTTATATATAAAACAAATACTTATATATATTTTCGATTCCGACCCTCGTACCACCTACCTTTCTTAGGTAGTCCAAAGAAATTTAAAAACCCGCTAGCCGCAAGGCTTAGCGGGTTTTTTATTGTCCAAAAAATCCAGCCAAAACCAGTGACATCACCCAAAGAGTGATACGAACTCGATGAGCTGCTCTGTGCGGATGTGCTGCGCGAGTTAGTTGGCTCTCCCGGTTAGCTGGAAGGCTGCCCAGAAGAACGGGTGCGGAAATTGAGCGCGGGTCGACAGTTGAGCCTGGCGCAGCGCTTCGACTTTGTCATGTTGGGCTAGATTGCGATAGAAGGCCTGCATCAATTCCCCGGTTGCCTTGTCGTCAACTCTCCATAGGCTCGAAACGATAGCACGGGCTCCGGCATACAAGAAGCCTCGGCCAAGGCCCACAACATCGTCGCCACTCGCGATCTTGCCTAGTCCCGTTTCGCAGGCCGATAGCGTAACCAGTTCGGCATCCAAGTCCATTCCATAAAGTTCGCCAACGGTGAGCACGCCATCGTTCTCGCCGTCCTTCGCAAGATGAAGGCCCGAGTCCAGCGGGGCTTCGGCCTGAAAACTGCCATGGCTGGCGATGTGCAGGCGCCGAAACCCGCGCCCGGCCTTGCGGAGATTGGTTTCCGATGCATCCCGGCGCAATAGCAGGCGGCTATCCGGGTAAAAATGGCTGACGACCGTGGCTTCCTCACCGGCGA